>JAHZFK010000023.1:414-44488 GCA_019421385.1 Clostridiales bacterium | reverse complement strand
ACTTTTTTCGACCCGCGCCGCTCCTTTCCGAAGCAGCCTATTTAGTATATCAAACTCGGCGGAACTTGTCAAGAAGTTTTTTCAACTTTTTGTTTTCGCTTTGTTTGATCGTCTCTGTACAAGAGACTTGTATAGTATACCTCGCTTTTTTACTTTTGTCAACAGTTTTTTCCGGCATTTTCTTTTTTTCGGCTTGAGGTTTTTTTCGCTCCCTGCTATAATAAAGTAATATAATACTATTACATAAAAAGGAGGGGTCGGCTTGCCCATTAAAATAGCCGACAGTCTGCCTGCGCGTGCTGTACTGGAAAGCGAAAATATCTTTGTTATGACCGAGCATCGCGCGACTACACAGGATATACGTCCGCTGCGCATCGCTCTGCTCAACTTGATGCCACTAAAGATCATTACGGAAACGCAGATTCTGCGCTGCCTGTCCAACACCCCGATTCAAATCGAGGTCGATCTGATCCAAACCAAGAGCTACCACTCTAAAAACACGCCGGAAGATCATCTGCTGACTTTTTATAAAACCTTTGATGACATTCGCGATCAAAAATATGATGGCTTCATCATCACGGGTGCACCAGTCGAGAATATGCCGTTTGAAGATGTGGAATATTGGGACGAGCTGGTTGAGATCATGGACTGGAGCAAAACGCATGTCCATTCCACTCTGCACATCTGCTGGGGCGCACAGGCTGGGCTTTATCATCATTACGGCATCCCCAAATATCCGCTGCCGCGCAAGATGTCCGGCATCTTCCGTCACCACGTCCTATCCCCCAAAGAACCCTTGCTGCGTGGATTTGACGATGTTTTCTCCGCACCGCACTCTCGTCATACCGAAGTGCGTGCCGAGGATATTCGCAGGGATGACCGGCTTCGCCTGCTTGCTGAATCCAACGAAGCGGGCGTATACATTGTAGAAGCGATGAACGGACGTCAGATTTTTGTACTGGGCCACGGCGAATATGATTCCGATACGCTCAAGCGCGAATACGAACGCGATTTAGCCAAAGGGCTCAACCCCGACGTACCGGCCCATTACTTTCGCAACGATGATCCAGATGACGAGATTCTGGTCACATGGAAAGCACATGCGCACCTGTTCTATACCAACTGGGTCAACTACTACGTATACCAGACCACACCCTATCTTCTGGATAGAATGTAACTGGATGCAAAAAAAGAAACGGCTTATAAGCCGTTTCTTTTTTATTCTTCTGTCGCACTGACCAAGTGGCACAGTGTCATCAGGCTGTCGGATAGATGGACGTTTTCCACCGGTACTCCCAGACCGCCCAAGTGGAGATCCTCTCCCGTGAAATTCCACAGGCCGCGGATACCCTGATCGACCAGCTCCCGCGCAATATCCGGCGCGTTGCTGCGCGGAATCGTCAGCACTGCCACATCCGGCTTGTGCGCTGCAATAAACGACGGTAAATCATCGCTGCTGCGCACTGAATATCCGCCAAACGCTTTTCCTTTTAGTTCAGGATTCGCGTCAAACGCGCAAAGCAGCTTAAAGCCACTGGCGGAAAAATCAAAGTTATTGAGCAGCGCGCGTCCTAAGTTGCCGGCGCCCAGTAAAATTGCTGTGCGCCCTGAGCGAAGGCCAAGGATAGAACCCAGCTCCTCCATCAGCTTATCAATATTGTAGCCATAACCCTGTTGTCCGAAGCCGCCGAAGCAGTTAAAATCCTGCCGAATCTGTGAAGCCGTTAGTCCCATGCGCTCTGCCAACGCACGCGAAGAGATGCGCTGCACACCTTCAGCCTTCAGTTCACAGATATTCCGGTAATAGCGCGGCAGCCGCTGAATGACCGCTTTGGAAACCTCTTGCTTTCGTTCCACAGGCCCTCTCCTTCTTCCTTAAATTGCGATATGTAATGATTACAGCTTCGCGATGGTATCCAGCACGTAATCCGTAAACTCCTGTGCAGTCGCACCGGTATCCCGACCGGTAACAACTACTTTTTTCTCTTCAAACATGCAGATATCCAGTGCACGGTCGAGCTTTTTCGCCAGTTCGATCTCGCCGATGTGCTCCAGCAGCATGACCGATGCGCGCAGCACGGAAGACGGGTCAGCATACTTTGCACGGCCTTCCTGCACCATACGCGGCGCAGAGCCGTGAATCGCTTCAAACATCGCATAGCGTTTACCAATATTCGCCGAACCTGCTGTGCCAACGCCGCCCTGAATCTCAGCGGCTTCATCGGTGATGATATCGCCATACAGATTGGGCAGCACTACGACCTTAAAGTCGCGGCGGCGCTTATCGTCCAACAGCTTTGCCGTCATGATATCGATATACCAGTCATCGAACTCGACTTCCGGATATTCCTTGGCAACCTTCTGGCAGGTATCGAGGAACTTGCCGTCGGTTGTTTTGATGATATTGGCCTTGGTGACGCAGGAAACGCGGTTCTTGCCGGTCTTGCGCGCATAATCAAATGCCAGACGGGCAATGCGCTCGCAGCCCTGCGAGGTGGCAACCGTGAAATCGAGGAACAGATCGTCGTCGATCTGCATACCCTGCGAGCCGACGGCATAACCGCCCTCGGTATTTTCACGATAGAACGTCCAGTCAATGCCAAGCTCAGGCACCTTGACCGGGCGCACGTTGGCAAACAGGTCGAGCGCCTTGCGCATCGCCACATTTGCGGATTCCACATTCGGCCACGGATCGCCCTTGCGCGGGGTCGTGGTCGGCCCCTTGAGGATCACATGGCACTGCTTAAGTTCTTCCATCACGTCAGGCGGGATCGCGCAGCCAAGCTCGGCGCGACGCTCGATGGTCAGACCGTTGATCACACGGAATTCCACCTTGCCCGCCTTGACCTTGTCGGCCAGCAGCGTCTCCAGCGCATGCTGCGCCATGCCGGTGATCATCGGGCCGATGCCGTCACCACCGCACACGCCGATGACAAGCTTATCAAGCTTGGAATAATCAATAAAGTCGTCCTGCGCCTTCATATCCGCAATACGCTTGCGCTGGCTTTCGACGACTGCTTCAAACTTTTCCAGAATGGACTGATCGATAGACATGGGAACGTCCTCCTACTGAATTGATATTATTTTAACAAAAGTTCTATGTCCTGTCAAGAAAAGCAGGTCAGAGAGAGCGCTGCGGCTCCCTCTGACACAAGCAATTTATTTCACGTTCTGACGGGCGTAATTGAGCGTGCCGCCGGCAAGCAGCGCGCCTCTCTGACGGTCGGACACATCGCAGTCCGCCTTGAAGGTTTTGCCGCCGCACATAATAGTGACCTGCTGGCCATTTTTCACTTCTTCCAGCACATTCGGCAGGGAAATCTCATCCAACAGGCTGATTTCATCATAATCTGCCGGGTTTACAAAGGTCAGCGGCAGAATGCCGGAGTTGACCAGATTTGCCTTGTGGATGCGCGCAAACGACTTGCACAACACCGCCTTGACGCCCAGATACAGCGGGACAAGCGCCGCGTGCTCACGCGACGAACCCTGACCATAGTTTGCGCCGCCGACGATGATGCCGCCGCCCTGCTCTTTGCAGCGCGCCGGGAATTCGGGATCGACGTTGATGAAGCAGTAGTTCGAATAATACGGCACATTCGAGCGATACGGCAGCAGCTTTGCGCCTGCCGGCAGGATGTGGTCGGTCGTGATGTTGTCCTCGGTCTTGAGTACAACCTTGCCCGTGTAGCTTGCTTCCAGCGCCTTACCCAGCGGGAACGGCTTGATGTTCGGGCCGCGCACGACCTCAACCTCGTCCGGATTTTCAGCAGGCTTGACGATCAGATTATCGTTGATGGCAAAGTGCTCGGACATCTGGATTTCCGGCATCTCGCCCAGCGTGCGCGGGTCGGTCAGCACACCGGCCAGCGCGCTCGCCGCCGCGACTTCAGGAGACACCAGATAGATCTGCGCGTCCTGCGTACCCGAACGGCCTTCAAAGTTGCGGTTAAAGGTGCGCAGGGAGACGCCCGCAGACTCCGGCGACTGACCCATGCCGATGCAGGGGCCGCAGGCGCATTCCAGAATGCGTGCGCCCGCGGAAATGATATCCGCCAGCGCGCCGTTCTGCGCGAGCATGTTGAACACCTGCTTCGAGCCGGGGCTGATGGTCAGCGAAACATCCGGATGGACAGTCTTGCCCTTGAGGATGGCCGCAACCTTCATCATGTCGTAATAAGAAGAGTTGGTGCACGAGCCGATGCAGCACTGGTTGACCTTGATCGCGCCGATCTCGGACACCGGCTTTACGTTGTCCGGCATATGCGGCATTGCAGCCAGCGGCTCAAGCGCGGACAGATCGACCGTATACTCCTCATCGTAAACCGCATCCGGGTCGGAAGACAGCTCTACCCACACGTCGCCGCGCCCCTGCGCCTCGAGGAACTTGCGAGTCTCCTCGTCGGAGGGGAAAATCGAAGTTGTCGCACCGAGTTCCGCACCCATGTTCGTGATGGTCGCGCGCTCCGGTACGGACAAGGTCTTCACGCCCTCGCCTGCATACTCCACGATCTTGCCAACGCCGCCCTTTACGGTCATCTGGCGCAGCACGTCCAGAATCACGTCCTTAGCCGACACCCACGGCGACAGCTTGCCCCTTAGATTGACGCGCACCATCTTGGGCATCGGGATGTAATATGCACCGCCGCCCATCGCGACCGCAACGTCCAGACCGCCCGCGCCGAACGCCAGCATACCGATGCCGCCGCCGGTCGGGGTGTGGCTGTCCGAACCGATCAGCGTCTTGCCCGGCGCACCAAAGCGCTCCAGATGCACCTGATGACAGATGCCGTTGCCCGCCTTGGAATAGTAAATGCCGTGCTTTTTCGCGACCGAGCCGATATATTTGTGGTCGTCCGCGTTTTCGAAGCCGGACTGCAGGGTGTTGTGGTCAATGTAGGCCACCGACCGCTCGGTCTTGACCTGATCGACGCCCATCGCCTCAAACTGCAGATAGGCCATCGTGCCGGTCGCGTCCTGCGTCAGCGTCTGGTCGATCTTGAGGCCGATTTCCTGCCCCTGTACCATCTCGCCGTCCAACAGATGCGCTTTCAAAATTTTCTGCGCAATTGTCATACCCATTTGTGTTTCCTTCGCTCCTTTATGTCCCACACGCGCAGCGCTTTCTGCGCCCCGCGCCCCATCCCGATGCAGGGACAGGCGGTTGCGGCTTCCACAGCCTTCTCCACGGCGCGCAAAACACGCCGTGCCCAAAAACAAAACAGAAGTGGCCTTTGCAGTGCAAAAACCACTTCTATTTTACAACAATATGCCTGTTTTGAAAAGCCCTTTTCCCCTATCGCTTTTCACAAATATTCTCACCGATCTCCGCAGTGGCGAAAGCATTTTGCAAGGTCGTACCCGTGTTGCCTGCAAGATACTCAAAATACGCCTGAC
Source organism: Clostridiales bacterium (assembly GCA_019421385.1). Taxonomy (GTDB): domain Bacteria; phylum Bacillota; class Clostridia; order Oscillospirales; family Butyricicoccaceae; genus Agathobaculum. The sequence goes on along the minus strand of JAHZFK010000023.1, from coordinate 39,091 downwards.
TGCCGATCATTGCGGCATTGTCACCGCACAGGTTCAGCGGCGGCAGATACAGCTGGGTATGCGTGCGCTTTGCCATCTCGCCGAGCGCGGCGCGCAGGAAAGAGTTTGCCGCAACACCGCCCGCGCATACCACGCGCCGCGCGTGCGTCTGATGGACCGCCTGCTCCAGCCGCGGCACCAGCGTGCGCACGACCGCCGCGCAGAACGATGCTGCCAAATCGTTTTTGTTGATCGCCTCGCCCTTCTGCTCAGCATTGTGCGCAAGGTTGATGACCGCTGTTTTGAGTCCGGAGAACGAAAAATCGAGCGGCGCATCCTTGATGTGCGAATCCGGCAGCTTGTAGCGTGTCGGATCGCCCTCCTGCGCGAGCTTGTCGATTTTCGGCCCACCCGGATAACCAACACCGAGCACACGCGCGACCTTATCGAACGCCTCGCCCGCCGCGTCGTCCCGCGTACCGCCGAGGATATCAAAATCCGTATAATCGCGCACCATGACGATTTCACTATGTCCGCCCGACGCAATGAGCGTCAAAAACGGTGGCTTGAGGTCGGGATACGCCAGATAAGTCGCCGCGATATGCCCGCGAATATGGTGCACCGGGATAAAGGGCTTATCCAGTGCAAAGGCCAGCGACTTGCCGAAGTTTGCGCCGACAAGCAGCGCGCCGATCAATCCCGGCGCGCAGGTCGCCGCGACCGCGTCCACCTCATGCTTGTCCATCTTGGCGTCCGACAGCGCCTGCTCGGTCACGCGCACGACCGCCTCCATGTGGCGGCGCGACGCGATCTCCGGCACGACACCGCCATACAGCGCGTGCGTTTCGATCTGCGTATCCACCACACTGGAAAGGATGTTTCGTCCGTCCTCGATGACGGCCGCCGCCGTCTCATCGCAGGAGGACTCGATTGCCAATATTCTCATGCTTTCACCCAAATCCGAATCGTTCTTTATAGCATTTTTTCAAAACACCTGCAGTTTTCCGCGCCCGCAGGGCTGCCGTAATAGGCTATTTCGCGGAAACCCAGTTTATGATACAGCGCCGCCGAATCGTCGGTCGTGCGCGCGGTCTCCAGAATCGCGCGCGCGTAACCGTGCGCGGCAACATCCCGCTCCAATGCCCCAATCAGCGCACTGGCAATACCCTGCCGCCGACAATCCGGAGAAACGAAAATGCGCTTGATTTCCGCGGTTTCCGCGTCGATTTTTTTCCACGCACCGCAGCCTGCCGCCTTTCCATCCATGTAGGCCACCATACGCGCATCCAGCAGGTGCGGGTCGTTGTATTTCGCATAACGGCGGTGTACCTCGCCGACAACCTCGAAATAATACTCGTCCAACTGCTGCACAAGCGATAGAAAATCTGCGTTTTCCGCATCGACAAACCGGATCTCCATGCGTGTCACTCCTTCAGGAACAGCGTCATCAGCACCGCGTCCTCAGTTGGCGCGGTGTAAAAATTTTTGCGCACACCAACACGAACGAAGCCTGCGCCCTCATACAGCGCAATCGCGGGCACATTGGATGCACGCACTTCGAGCGTGACAAATGCCAGTGCCTGCGCACGCGCCTCGTCAGTCAGTTCCGCAATCAGCGTGCGGGCGATGCCCTGTCTGCGGCAGTCCGGCGACACCGCGACATTGGTGATGTACCCTTCGTCCAGCACGGTCTGGCAGCCGACATAGCCGACGGCTTGCCCGTCCCGCTCGGCCACCAGAAAAATCCCTTTGCCAAGCTCTTCCCGCAGCATTTTTTCGCTCCACGGCGCGTGAAAGCACGCGTGTTCGATTGCTGCTAGCGCTGTCAGATGGCGCTCCGCCATCGGCACGATCGTCATGCGCTCAGTCTCCCGATGATGCTGCGCACACCCGCGTCAATCTCAGCCGCCGCGCGGCGGTAGGTCTCAAGGTCGCCGCCAAACGGGTCGGACACGTCGCGCTGGGTCAGCGTGAACACCTTGTCCGCGCAGTCCGGGAACAATTCGCACACGCGGTCGTAATGGGCACCCGTCATGCAGACCAGATAGCGCGCGCTTTGCGCCATATCATGCGTCAGCACACGTGAACGGTGTGCGGAAATATCCGCGCCAAGTTCCTTTGCTGCTGTCACCGCGTTGTCCGACGCAGGCAGGCCGTCCTGTGTAAACAGCCCGGCAGATGCGGCGGCAAGTCCCGTTTCCTGCTCGCCGCCATGCGCACGGAACAAGCCCTCCGCCATCGGAGACCGGCAGGTGTTGCCCGTGCAGATGAAAATAATGTGATCCATAGCAATGCTCCCAAAGGTTCCAACAAATTTATTTTGTATCGTACCAGCTGTGTCCCGCCTTGGCTTCCGCGACCAGCGGCGCATCCATTGCGAACGCCGCTTCCATCTCCTCACGCAGCAGCTGCATGGCAGTCCCCTGCTCGGATTTGGGCGCTTCCAGAATCAGCTCGTCGTGCACCTGCAAAATCAGGCGGCTTTCCAATCCCTCGCGCAGCAGACGATCGCGCACGCGAATCATCGCAATTTTGATGATATCCGCCGCCGTGCCCTGGATAGGCGTGTTCATTGCCACACGCTCGCCAAACGAGCGGATGTTGAAATTGCGGCTTTGCAGTTCGGGTAATGCACGGCGGCGACCAAACAGCGTGGTCACATATCCGTTTTCTTTGGCGCTCGCCTTGATGTCGTCCATATATTTGGCAACACCCGGATAAGTGGCCAAATAAGTGCGGATGAACTCGCCCGCTTCCTTGCGGGTCACGCCGATATCCTGCGCCAGCGAAAAATCCGAAATGCCGTACACGATACCGAAGTTGACCGCCTTGCAGGAGGAGCGCATCTGCGGCGTGACCTCCTCGAGCGGCACATGATAGACCTTGGCTGCGGTCGCAGCATGAATGTCCTGCCCCGAGCGGAACGCTTCGATCATATGCGCGTCCTGTGAGATATGCGCGAGCACACGCAGCTCGATCTGCGAATAGTCTGCGTCGATCAGCACATGGTCGTCATCCGGCGCGACAAACATGCGGCGCAGTTCACGCCCCAACTCGGTACGCACCGGGATATTCTGCAAATTGGGATCAGTCGAGGACAGGCGGCCGGTCGCGGTGACAGTCTGCTGGAAATGCGTGTGGATGCGGCCGTCCTTGGGGCTGATGACCTTGAGAAGCCCCTCGACATAGGTGCTCTTGAGTTTGCTCAGCTGCCGGTACTCCAGAATGCGCGGCACGATCGGGTGATCGTCTGCGATGCGCTCCAGCACCTCCACATTGGTCGAATAGCCGGTTTTTGTCTTTTTCGGCGCGGGCAGGTGCAGCTTTTCAAACAGCACCTCGCCGAGCTGCTTGGGACTGTTGATGTTGAACTCTCCGTCCGCGTCGTGATAGATCTGCTGAGTCAATTCGCGGATACGCGCATCCTGCTTATCTCCGAAAGCACGCAGCGCGTCCGGCTCGACCGCACAGCCGAGCACCTCCATCTCCGCCAGCACACGCAGCAGCGGCAGTTCGATCTCATAATACAGTTTTCTCATGCCGAGCTGTTCGATCTGCTCTGCCGCCTCCGCGTAAATCGCACGAACGGCTACCGTATGCTGCGCACAAGCCGCAGCGGTCGCGTCTTGCCCGCCGAGCGGCGAAACCGCCGACGGATCATCCAAATCCAGTGCAGGCAGTTCGGTGTTGCAGTAGGCCAGCGCCACACGCGGCAAATCATACCCCGACTGCGTCGGATCGAGCACATACGCCGCAATGCAGGTATCAAACCGGATGCCATCCGGCGCAATGCCGCGCGTCAGCAGCGCAGCCGCAACCGGCTTGGCGTCGTGCAGCACCAGTTCGATCGAGCCGTCGAACAGGCGACGCAGCAGGTCGTCCCACTCGCTTTCCGAAAAATCGTCCGCAAACAGTACAGACGCTGTTTCTCCATCCAGCAGGCAAGCCGCGCGCAGCGTCTCACCCAGCACGGCAAAAACCTGGTCGCTCGCGGTCAGCGCATCGAGCAGAGCAAACGCTTCCGCCGCCTGCGTCACACGCTGCACCTGCACCTCCGGCAGCCGCGGTGCAGCCTGTTCGCCGCTCAAATTCAGCCGTTTGATAAAATTCTTAAATTCCAGCCGTGTCAACAGATCATAGAGCGCCGCTTCGTCAGGCTGAGCTTCTGGCAGGTTTTCCACATTCAGCTCGAGCGGTGCGTTCCGGTCGATCGTCGCCAGCCAATAGCTGTCCCGTGCGGACTGTTCGCCCGCCTCCAGCTTGGTGCGCGCGCCTTTTTTGATGCGTGCATCGTCCAGATGTGCATATACACCATCGAGCGAACCAAAGTCGTGCAGCAGCTGCATCGCGGTCTTTTCCCCAATGCCCGGCACACCCGGAATGTTATCTGACGAATCGCCCATCAGCGCCTTGAGTTCGATGAGGTAAATCGGATCGAAACCGTATTTTTCACGGAATTTCTCGGTATCATAGCTGTCGTAGGTGGTCTGCCCCATTTTGGTGGTCACGAGCCGTACAGTCGTGCCGCTGCCGACCAGCTGTAAGCTGTCGCGGTCGCCCGTAACGACCACGCACTGGTCACCGTGCTCCTCCGCGCGGCGGCTGATCGTGCCGATCAGGTCGTCCGCCTCATAGCCGGGCAGCTCGCAGCGCGTCAGTCCCATCGCGTCCAGCACGTCTTTCACCACGGGCAGCTGCGCCGCCAGCTCATCCGGCATCCCCTTGCGCGTAGCCTTATAGGAATCGAATTTCAAATGCCGGAAGGTCTTTTCCCGCACGTCAAAACAAACGACTGTGCGGTCGGGTTTTTCATCGTCCTGCAATTTAAATAGTGTGGCAAGAAAGCCATAAACCGCATTGGTCGGCAGTCCCTCGTGGTTGGAAAGCTGCCGCACACCATAAAACGCGCGGTTCAAAATGCTGTTGCCGTCGATCACCATGATTTTCATGCAATCATTCTCCATTTTTCTGCAAATTTCTGCTTAGATTTATTATATCCTATAACTGCGCATATTTCCAGACAAAATAAGGGACGGAGCATTTCGCCCCGTCCCCTGTTCCTTGGTTGTTTACGCGCCGAACCGCATTTGCAGCCGCAGCCGGTCGGCAATCATCGAGATAAATTCGGAATTGGTCGGTTTTCCCTTGACGCCCGAGACCGTATAACCGAAATAGCTTTGCAGCGTTTCGATATCGCCGCGGTCCCACGCCACTTCGATAGCATGACGGATGGCACGCTCAACACGCGAAGAAGTGGTTTTGAATTTCTTGGCGATGGAGGGATAAAGCACTTTCGTGATTGCGCTCACCGCTTCCATATCATTGACCGCCATCATGATCGCTTCCCGCAAATACTGATAGCCCTTGATATGCGCCGGCACGCCAACCTGATGGATCACCTCAGTCACGCGCACCTCGAGCGCTTTCCCTTCCCCCGACGGGGCTTCCTCCTGCTTTCCCGCGCGCCACAGGCGAATGCGTTCACACACCCGCTCAGCTTCCATCGGCTTGCGCAGAAACATATCCACGCCCAGCGCCGTGCATTCCGCACCGGCCTGCGGACTGGCAAAGGCGGAAAGCACCACCACCGCCGTTTTGTTCTGTTCCTGACTGCGCAGGCGGCTGATGACCGAAATGCCGTCCATCACCGGCAGCACCAGATCAATGATGAGCAGATCCGGCCGCAGCTCCTGCATGGCTGCAAGAGCCTTTCCGCCATCCTCTGCCATTCCAACCAGTTCCATGTCGTCGGCTTTTTCAAGCGCCGCTGCCATACGTGCGCAAAATTCGCTGTCGTCGTCCGCGAGCAATACCCGGATTTTCTGTTCCATGATGTCTATACCAGCTTTCCGAAAAATTAGTCGTCTCTCTTTCTTGTCACTAATTTACCATATAATGCCAAATACTTCAAGGAAAATATCGAAATCCGGCATATATTTTGTTCGACAGCATTCGACAAAATTCGACAAATTACAATTTTTTCCGATTAGTTTTCCATTTCCTCAATCATTCGTTCAATACCGATCGCATAACCGCAGGTCGGGTCGTTGACCAGCACATGTGTCACCGCACCGATCAGCTTGCCGTTTTGCAGAACAGGCGAACCGGACATACCCTGCACGATGCCGCCCGTCTTTTCAATCAGCTCTGGGTCGGTCACGCGCAGCATCATACCGCGCCCATACTCATCGTCCTCCGGATAAATTTTTTCCACCTGCACAGAATACTTTTCGACCACATCACCCTCGACATTGGTCAGGATTTCCGCCTCACCCACCTCGATCTCATCCGCCGAAGCTACCGGAACGGATTCCAGCGACGAATAGATCGAGCTGTCGGTCAGTGTGCCGAAGATACCGCTTTCTGTGTTTTCGTCCACGGTGCCGATCGCATTGTCCGAGTCAAACTCGCCCTGCAATGCACCCGGTTCACCAACCTCACCACGCTGCACCGAGCCGACCGATGACTCAATCAGGCTGCCGTCTCGCAGCGGGATCAGCACACCGGTTTCGTTGTCGCAGATACCATGTCCGAGCGAACCATATGCGCCGGTTTCTGGATCGACATAGGTCAGCGTACCGATACCAGCCATGCCATCACGCGCGAGCACACCAATGCGGTATACACCGTCCTCATCCGCGCACGGCGTCACGGTCACGGTACGGCTGCTGCCGTCACTTTCGAGCGTCAGCTCCACCGGTTGCCCACCGGAAAGCGCGATCTGTTTTTGCAGATCATCGTTGGCGCTGATTTGTGCTCCGTTGGCCCCTACGATCAGATCTCCTTCTTGCACACCTGCCTCCCGCGCAGGGCAGACTGCTCCGTCTGCTGTCTGCACATCATCCAGCCGCACGACCAGCACGCCCTCGGCACTCATCTGAATGCCGACCGTATGGCCGATTGGGATAAGGGAGGAAATCTCGGCCGCCTGCGCGGAAACCAGCATCGCAAGGGTCAAAATCAGGGAAACTGCGATTTTTCTTGCATTTTTTTGCTGCATTTTTTCACCTCCGCGTTTACTATGCCACGGATGCGCCGCAAAAACGCCTGTGAACCTTTGCTATTCCCATACGTTTTTTGGCTGCGCGAAAAGACTTTGGTGATGGAAAGTTTTTCTCCTGTGCGAAAACAGCAGTTTCCCCGCACTTCTTTGGAAGAAACCACCGTTTCACTAAAAAATTACCAAAGAATTGACTTAAAGATAAAATAAAACAGCGGCTTGTCCGAACCAAACCGGACAAACCGCTGTCTTTTTGATCTTCTTAAACTGTGCCGAGCGTCTGCGCGCAAGGCAGACCAAATCCGTCGCGCGCTGCGCGCACGCCGCAGCCGATCGCTTTTGCCATCACATAGGACGCGAGCGTGCCGACCGCATTAAGGTCAGCCTGCTCATGACCGACTGAGCACGCATAAATCGAATCGCCGTCCGCCGTGGTGTGCACCGGACGGATCGCGCGCGCGAAGCCGTTGTGCGCCATCGAAGCCACGCGCGTCAGTTCCGCTTTACTGAAAGCCGCGTTGGTCACGATTGCGCCGATCGTTGTATTGGTCGCGGTCTTTTTATTGGCCGAAAACGGGTTGCGCGCCGTTTCGATGCCCGCATACATCTGCTCTTCGGTCAAACGCAAGCCGCGTCCATCCTCGGTGCGCAGGCCAGCGATCTGGCGGCCGGTATCCACATCAAAAATATCGCCCAGCGCGTTGACCACGACAATTGCACCTACGCGAATCGCGCCCGCCTGCACCGCATATGCGCCGATGCCGCTTTTCATTGCATACGGCGCGCCGCAGAACTTGCCGACTGTCGCCCCCATACCGCCGCCGACACAGCCCAGCTTCAGCTCGGTGCGGGACGCTTGCTCACATGCCCGATACGCCATCGCGCCATCCGGCCGCACGGTTTTGTCCCCAATCCCAAGGTCAAAAATACAAGACTGCGCCACCAACGGCACGGGCGTGATGCCCGTATCAAAGCCGATGCCACGCTCTTCCAGAAAACGCATCACGCCGCCCGCAGCATCCAGCCCGAACGCCGACCCGCCCGAAAGCACCAGTGCGTGCAGTCCTGCCGCATCCGCAACCGGCGCAAGCAGCGGCGTTTCGCGGCTGGCCGGGCCGCCGCCGCGAATATCCACGCCCGTTGGCGCACACTCGTCAAACAGCAGAACGGTCACACCCGTACCGGCTGTTTCATCCTGTGCCTGACCGACCTGAAATCCACCGACCTGCATAAAATCAATCTGTTGCATACCGCTCCTCCTTTGAAAAAAAAGCTGCAAAAATGCAGCTTTTTTATATTTCATCTTCCGTTAAGCTGCGCCCTGCTGCGCGCTCTTTGCGCTGCGGCGGCCAAAAATGCCAATCAGCACCTTGCCGACCGCCAGCGTCAATACCGCAGCGATGAGTGCTTCGGGCACACCGTTGATGCACACAACGCCCATAATGACCTTGAGCAGCAGATCAAAGCTCTGACCGCCCGCCGCTGCATATTGCTCACCAAACAGCAGGTAAATCAGACCCATGACACCAATCGTATTGACCATCGAGCCGATGAACCCTGCCACCGGCAGCGCGACCGCCTGCTTGTCATGCGAAACGCGCATGATGAACTGGAATGCCAGTCCCGCAATCACGCCGATCAGCACGCGCGGCACGATCGCCACGATCAGGCTGGTCCAGTTGCCGGAAAACTCCGGGCTGAAGCTGTAAAACGGGGTAAACACGAACGAGGTCAGGTTGGGGGTGACCGTCGCACGGATGACGCTCGTCACGCCGAACACCGCGCCCAACACGCCGCCCATCTTCGGCCCCAGCAGACATGCACCCAGAATGACCGGGATGTGCATGGTGGTCGCGTTCATAAAGCCGAGCGGTATGTAGCCCAGCGGCGTAAACGCCAGCACCAGTTCGAGCGCCACCAGCAGCGCCATTTGCGCCAGCAGCCTTACGTCTGTCTTTTTTTGATTCATATTCTGTTTTCCTCCTGCTCCCGTCCCGCCCTTTTCGTCGGGTACAGGGCTTATTCGGTCAATACGTTTCAGGAACGGTTGCGTTTCCAGATCAGATGCAGTCCATCCAGCAGCAGATTTTTGTCATACTCGCACGGAACGTGTAAGTATGGCAGCACCAGCGGCGCACAATCGCCCGTGATGACCACATGTGGGGTCTGTCCGAGCGCATCAGCAAACCGCGTGACCATACCGTCCACCATGGCGGCCGCACCATAAACCGCGCCCACGCGCATCGCGTCGACCGTGTTGCGTGCCAGAACGTCATCGTTTTTGGCTTCCAGCGCCACTGACGGCAGCTGCGCCGCCTGCTCACGCAAAGCCTCCACACTCAGCCGCACGCCCGCGGTGATTGCCGAACCGACCAGCGCGCCCGCCGCATCGAGTACGGTAAAGGTCGTCGCGGTACCAAGACACACCACCACGCAGGGCAGCTTTCCTTTGGCGCGCGCAGCCACCGCGCCCGCCACACGATCCGAGCCAACCTGCCGCGGCTGTTCCGAACGGATGTTCAGGCCGGTTTTCACCCCGCTGGATACCTCGATCACATCGGTGACACCCAGCAGACGCAGCGCATCCTCCAGCACGGACACCATGCCCGGCACCACCGAGCTGAGCACCGCGCCGCGAATGCGTCCGGACGGCACACCATACAGATCAAAGACCTGCCGCAGTTTGCAGGCGTAATCATCCCCGGTCTGCTTGGGCTCGGTCGCGATGGAAGCGGCAAAAACCTGCGCGTCTTCCTCATAACCGCCCAGCAAAACGTGACTGTTTCCTGCGTTCACTGCGATCAGCATGGTGTTTCTTCCTTTCCGGCGTATTGCCACCGCTATTATACGCCCACCGCGCCCGCTTGGCAAGCATTTATTTGGGCAGCATAACCGGCGCGGCAAGCAACGTCCACAGCGCCGCATATTTGGGACAAATTTGCCCTTGAATATTGCCTTTTTCCTGCGAATAGTCCCACACATCCATGTGGTAAACACGGTTGACCGTGCAGCCGACCACAAATTCCGCCGCTGTGATACATGCCGCGCCGCATAGACAGCGCGCAAGCGGCTTCTCCTCGCGCACATGGCTGCGCAGCCGGTGCAGCCCGACCAGCACCGCGCCGCCGGTCAGCGCCATCGTCCAATGCGTGTAGCCGCGCCAAAGGATTTCGATAAGTGAATAACCACCCGCGCCCAACAAAAAAAGTCCCGCTGTTTGTCCTTTCATCACAAATCACCGGAACTTATTTTGCCTGTTTTGTCTTTATTTATCCCTGCTCTGCGCGGCAAACCGCAAGCGCTGCGGCAAAATCGCCCTCAACAATCCGCACGCTGCACGAAAGCATCAGATTGAGCGGCAGGCCGAAATTCTCGACCGAAAAGCCGTTTTCATCCCGCTCGCCCAGTTTTTCACGCAGGCTGCGCGCATCCGACAAATAGCCGTACACCGTTTTGCCCTTAGCAATGGCATAGCCGACCTCAAAGCAGGTGCCGCTATCCGGCTCTGCCCCGCGGAACGGGTTGAGGTTGGCGATCACAATGTCCGCGCTGTCGATCAGCCCGCAGTTGCCCTCAAAAATTTCCTGCGCGGTATCCGCCTCGTTGTCAAACGGATATAAGCCGACAAAGCCCTTTTCCGCACACATCATTTTCATTTTCGCGCCGCGCTGTACCGCATCCGGCGCAAACACATCAAAACCCGCAAGGTAAATCTTTTTCATCCTGTTCTCCTTTCCTATCCTGTATCACAGTACGCGGCAGATGCAATCGACTATAAACAGCACAAACAGCACTGTAAACAAAATCTGTCTCCATTTTTTACTCAGCCGCGCCATACCCTTTTCCAGCAGCGGCTGCAAGCCATACAGAATCACCATGCCGCCCACACCAAAGCGCAGGCTGGCCGACAGGCAGATGCGACCTTGCCACTGGATCGTGTAACGCGTGTAGTCCCACAGCCAGCCGCCGGTCGTCCACTCGAGCAGATAGCTGGCAATCAGCTCCACAACGGTCGTCAGCACGACCACTGCAGCAAACACCACCACCGGCATCACATTGATCCTGCCAACCTGCAGCGGCTTGCGCGACAACCCGCGCAGACACCCCAGAATCAGCAGCGCACCGACGCCGTATACCGGCAAATAAGGTCCGAACAGAAAACCGCGGTTGGAGAATCCCCAGCGGTATACCACGACCTCCAGAAACACTTCATAAATCCATCCCAGCGCCGCATACACCCAGAAATACAGGAAACCCGTTTGGAAGCGCTCGAACCTCGTTTTGTTCTCTGCCATTGCCATTCCCCCTATCCGTATCTCTATCCATCGTATCAGCAGTATAGCATATTTTTGCATTCGGGAAAAGCGGGCAAAACAAAAGCGGCCACACCAAGCGACCGCTTTCTATGTAACATCATGTTTTGGCTTGACCGCATATGTTGCGAACCCCCCGGCGCGCTATCGACACCAGGCTGTCCACCGCCCATGCGATGAGTACCGCGCCCACGACCGTACACACGGTCAGCACCGCGTAAAACACATAGCGGTTCATTTCCGGCCAGTGATCGAGCAAAAAGCGCGAGCAACGGGTCAGCACCAGCACATGCGCCAGATACGCCTCATAGGAATGCTTGCCCACAAAGCCGCACACCCGCTGCACCGTGCGCCAGCGCGTCAGCCATTCCGCCGCCCCGTATAAAAACAGGATGGTCACCATGGTCAGCACCGCATAGACGGGCGAAAAGTAGCTGACGCGGTTGAAATCGACCACGCCCTCCTGATACACCGTGCGCACACTGAGCCACATTGCATAGCCCACCGCGCCCACACTTATCAGTCCCGCCGGCACGATCAGCCGACGCGCCCATTTGGCAAAGACTTCAGGACTTAAACCGCACAGCGCCCCCAGCGCAAAATAACCCGTCCACAGCAGGAAGCCGCGCGTGCGCCAAGTGACCAAAATCTGATGCGCCCAGCCATCACTCGGACGGCAGGCGAGCAGCACCAGCCATGCCCCCAGCAATACCGCGGGCGCCACAATCATCCGTCTCTTGGTCGTGCAGTACCGCCGCAGCCCGTTCCGCACCGCGAAAAACAACGGCACCAGCACGACGAACTGCAAAATCATCGTCACATACCACAGATGATAGCTTGCATCGCCATACACCATGCCCCGCGCCACACCGCGCAGCGTCACCGGCTTTTCCGCGTACCACAGGTACACCGCTGTCCACACGGCATAGGGCAGCACCAGCTGCCGCACTCGCTTTGCCAGATACGGCACATAGCGCGGCGGTTCCCGATAAACATAAAACAGCGCCGCGCCGAACAGCATCACAAACAGCGGTACGGCAAAACGAAGCGGCTCAAACGAAACGGCGATGATCACCTTTTCGCTCGAGCCAATGTCATACCGGCGTGCGTATGCACCCAATATATGCTGCACCGCGACCGCCGCAAATGCGGCGGTGCGCAGTACATCCCATGACGGCACATGCGGTCTGCGTACAGCAGCCGCGCCGTCCTTTGTTTGTGTCATTCGAGTAAACCGAAATGTTTTACTTGCTTACAGGCGCGCTTCCAGCTCACGGCGGCGCTCCTCAAAGCCCGGCTTGCCCAGCAGCGCGAACATATTCTTCTTATACGCCTCTACGCCCGGCTGGTTGAACGGGTTGACACCAAGCAGATAGCCCGAAATGCCGCAAGCCTTTTCAAAGAAGTAAACCAGATAGCCGAAGTGCCATGCGTCGGCTTTGTCGATCTCCACGATGATGTTGGGCGTGCCGCCGTCCATATGCGCCATCAGCGTACCCTGATATGCCTTGGAGTTGACAAACTGCACGCTCTTGCCCGCCAGATAGTTTAGGCCGTCAATATCCTCAGCGGTCTGCTCGATATAGCTCTCCGAACGCGGCTCCTTGACCCAAACCACGGTCTCGAACATGTTGCGGGTGCCGTCCTGAATAAACTGGCCGATCGAGTGCAGGTCGGTCGAGAAGTTGGCAGAGGTCGCAAACAGACCCTTGTGATCCTTGCCCTCGGACTCGTCAAACAGCTGCTTGAACCACTCGCCGAGCATGACCAGAGACGGCTCGTAGTTGACGAGGATCTCCATTGCCTTGCCCTTCTGGTGCAGGATGTTGCGCAGCGCTGCATACTTGGCGCAGTCGTGATCCGTGCCCTCGGCAAACGCCTTGCGCGCCTCGGCCGCACCGGCCATTGCTGCGTCGATATCCAAACCGGCCGCCGCCATCGGCAGCAGACCAACCGCCGTCAGCACAGAGAAACGGCCGCCGACATCGTCCGGTACAACAAAGGTCTCATAGCCCTCGTCATCCGCGAGCTTTTTGAGCGCGCCGCGCGCCTTATCGGTGGTTGCAAAGATACGCTCCTTGGCGCCTTCCTTGCCGTACTTCTCTTCGATCAGCTTTTTGAAGATGCGGAACGCGATCGCCGGCTCGGTCGTCGTGCCCGACTTGGAAATCACGTTGATGCAGAAATCGCGCTCACCGATGATTTTGATGACGTCGTTGAGATAGGAGGACGAGATGTTGCTGCCAACAAAGTAAACCTCCGGGATGCCCTCCGGACGGATGCCGTTGTACATCTGGCCGTTGACAAACTCGATCGCGGCACGCGCGCCCAGATAAGAGCCGCCGATACCGATTACAACCAGCACATCGCAGGTCTGCTGGATCTTCTTCGCTGCCTGCTTGATGCGGGCAAACTCTTCCTTGTCATATGCTTCCGGCAGATCCACCCAGCCCAGAAAATCATTGCCCGCACCGCTTCTGCTGTGCAGTGTATCCTGTGCCGCCTTCACCAGCGGCGCCATGCAGGCCAGCTCTTCCTCGCCCACAAAGCCCTGTAATCCTGTCAGTTTCAATTCCATCGACATAACTGCATTTCCCCTTCGTTCATATTCTCCAAAGTCACTTGATTGACTTGCAGTAACGCTTTTATTAGTATACCATATCTTTGCAAAAGCGCAAGGTGGTTGTTGACCTTCTACAAAACCGTTCCTTTACCGACACACAAATACGGTATTATTGCTCACTTTGTTGCTATGAAATGGTAAAAAGCCGCTCCCATTGTGGGAGCGGCTTTGCCTTTAGCGGTAAATCGGGAAGTTCGCACAAATATCGCAAACATTGTGACGGATCTCATCCGCCTTGTTTTCGAAATCGGTCGCTGCCTGCCAGATGAATTCCGCAATATGCAGCATTTCCGGCTCACCGAAGCCGCGCGAAGTAACCGCCGGCGTGCCGACGCGCTGACCGGACGTGACAAACGGGCTCTCCGGATCGTTCGGGATCGCATTCTTGTTGGCGGTGATATACACCTCGTCCAGACGGTGCTGCAATTCCTTGCCGGTGATGCCGGTCTTGCGCAGGTCGATCAGCATGAGGTGGTTGTCCGTGCCGCCGGAAACCAGATCGAAGCCCTGATCGAGCAACGCCTTTGCCAGCACGCGCGCATTGGTGACGACCTGCTGCTGGTATGCCTTGAACTCGGGCTTGAGCGCCTCGCCAAAGCAGACCGCCTTCGCAGCGATCACATGCTCGAGCGGGCCGCCCTGCGTGCCCGGGAAAATCGCCTTGTTGAACTTCTTGCCCAACTCCTCATTGTTGGACAGGATCACGCCGCCGCGCGGACCGCGCAGCGTCTTATGGGTCGTGGTGGTCACCACGTCCGCATAGGGCAGCGGGCTCATGTGCAGACCGGCTGCAACCAGACCCGCAATGTGCGCCATATCGACAAACAGGTATGCGCCAACCTCGTGCGCGATCTCTGCAAACTTGGCAAAGTCGATGGCACGCGGATACGCAGACGCACCTGCAATGATCATCTTGGGCTTTTCCTTCTTGGCCAGATCACGCAGCGCATCATAGTCGATGCGGCCATCCGCGTCCACACCGTAAGGGATGATATTGTACAGCAGACCGGACTGGTTGACCGGCGAGCCATGCGTCAGATGGCCTCCGTTGTCCAGACTCATACCCAGCACGGTATCGCCCGGCTGGCACAGCGCCTGATACACCGCCATATTGGCCTGTGCGCCCGAATGCGGCTGCACATTGGCGTACTTCGCGCCGAACACTTCACACACACGTTTGATGGCCAGATTCTCGACCTCGTCTACACACTCGCAGCCGCCATAGTAGCGCTTGCCCGGATAGCCTTCCGCATATTTATTGGTCAGCACCGAACCCATTGCAGCCATAACAGCTTCGCTGACGATATTCTCAGACGCGATCAACTCAATGTTGCGAGCCTGACGATCGTATTCTGCCTGCATCATACGACCCAACTCGGGATCATACGCCTTTACAAATTCCATTGCTTCGCGTACCATTTTTCAACCTCCAAAACGTGCGATTTCATTCTGCTATTTAATTAAACCATATTTTAATCCTTGATGCTATTGGCAAACAGATAGATTTTGCTCCCGCTTCTTCGCGCATTATGTTGAAAATGTTAAATTGGAGAACTTGTCTTGCATTCTCCACCAGATATGGTATGATAGTATCATCTACGCCGTCAGGAGAGGATTTCCATGACCAAAAAAGAACGCGCCCGCGCGGTGACCGAACTGCTGCGCGAGGTCTATCCCGAAGCGATCTGCGCGCTGCACTATACGCATGACTATGAATTGCTGTTCGCCACCCGGCTTTCCGCCCAGTGTACGGACGCGCGCGTCAATATCGTCACCGAAACGCTGTTCAAGCAGTTCCCCACGCTGGAAAGCTACGCCGAAGCACCGGAAGAGGAAATCGCGGAAGCGATCAAGACCTGCGGCCTGTTCCGCACCAAGGCGCGCGACCTCAAGGCCTGCGCGATCATGCTGCTGAGCGAATACGACGGCAAGGTGCCCGACAATATGGAGGATTTGCTCAAGCTTCCCGGCGTTGGCCGCAAGACGGCAAACCTGATCCTCGGGGATATTTTTGGCAAGCCCGCCATTGTGACCGACACGCACTGCATCCGCCTGTCCAACCGCTTGGGCTTTGTCAAAAACGAGAAAGACCCCGTCAAGGTGGAGAATGCGCTGCGCAAGCTGATCGACCCGGCCGAGTCCTCGGACTTCTGCCACCGTCTGGTGCTGTTTGGCCGCGAGCATTGCACCGCGCGCAATCCCAAATGCGAAAACTGCCCGCTCGGCGCGGTCTGCCCTTCTTATCCTGTCACAAAATAATCTATTTCAAACGCAAAAAACGACGCAGGTATGCCCTGCGTCGTTTTTTATTGAATCGAATGTTACTTGGTGTCCCAACCGTTTTCTTCGGTTGCTTCGATCAAACAGGTTTCGCTGTTCAGTCTGCGCCCTTCGAACACCGGACGGTTGTTTTCATAAATCAGCCGTAATCCTTCGAGCGTCAGGTTAGGATCGACCTCGTCGATCAAGTCGCAATACTCCGCCATCATGCGGCCCATACCGCCCGTGGCGATCACGCGCGCATTGCCGCCCAGCTCCTCGCGAATGTCCGTGATGATGCCGGACAATGCGCCGACATAGCCGCGCACCGCACCCGACTGCATGGACTGTACCGTGGTTTTGCCGATGGCGTTTTCCGGCCGCTCGATATCCACGCGCGGCAGCTTGGAGGCCTTGAGGAACAGCGCCTCCATTGCGACCTTGATACCCGGGAAGATCGCGCCGCCCTGATACGCGCCGTTTTCGTCGATCGCATCAAACGTGGTGGCTGTACCAATGTCCACGATCACCAACGGCTTGCCGTACTTGCGCACTGCGGAGACGGCATTCACCAACCGATCCGCGCCGACTTCGCGCGGGTTTGCGTAACAGTTTTCAATGCCGATATCCACGTCGCGTCCCGCGATGACCGGACGCACCTGCAAATACTTGCGGATCGCGTTGATCAGCGTGTACATCACCGGCGGCACAACCGACGCGATGATCACGGCCCGCGTCTCGTTGCGGTCGATACCATGAAAATGGTAATACTGCGAGATCTGCATACCGAGTTCGTCCGAGGTGCGCTCGGCGTTGGTCGAAATACGGAATGTACCACGCAGACGTTCCCCTTCATATAATCCAAACACCATGTTGGTGTTTCCTACGTCAATTGCCAAAAGCATTTCTTTTCCCCTTAGTTTTTCTAATGTCCGATTTGCTCACACCGCAGCAATGCTCCGTCCTCATCAAGCAGCTCGATCCGCTGCGGCTGTCCGTTTTCCACCGTCAGTCGTCCATAGCTTGCCGGACCGCCGCGCGGCAGGCTGATACTGCCTGGATTGCAGACCAGAACGCCGTGTACGCGCTCCAGATACATACGATGCGTATGCCCGAAAAAGGCAAGGCCGCAGTTTTCTTCCCGCGCGCGCTGCGCTACCAGCTTGCCTTCGCGCATGTAAACCTGTTCCCGATGTCCATGCGTGAGAAAAATGCGCACGCCGCCGGATGTGACCACCGCATGTTCCGGCATGTCGCGGTCAAAGAAATCATTATTGCCCTGCACCCCGCACACGGTCAGCTGCGGGAACACCTGCTGGATTTCGCGTGCATCATCTGTGTGGTCGCCCAGATGCAGCACCATATCCGGCGTCTCCCGGTCAACCGCACAGGCCATGCTCACATTATAGCCATGTGAATCCGAAAAAATCAGTATCTTCAAGGCTCTGCCTCCTTTCCGGCGACACAGCAGTATTTTACAACGGGATCGCACGCTTGTAAACCCTTTCGCTCACATTTTTCCATTTCGCCGCATATACTGGCAACAAACGATGCATGGAAAGGGATGGGAACAATGCCCAATCAAGAGGAAATTCTCCGCCGTATTGCGGAACAGGCCGGAAAAACCGATGCCCTTGCGCAGCTGCAAGCCGCTCTGCGCACACCGGACGGGCAAAAAGCCGCCCGGATCATCTCAGACCGCCACGCGGCCGATCTGGAACGCGCTGCGCAGGCCGCCCAACGCGGCGATATGGGAGAAGCCGCCCGTCTAGCGCGGCAGCTGATGCAGACAGAGGAAGGCGCAGGCCTTGCCGCACAGCTGAAAAAAATCTTCGGCAAATAAGAAGGAGGCCCCGCTATGGATAACGATATGCTGTCCTCCCTGCTGAGCGACCCGGAAGTACTGAAAAATGCGATGAAAACCGTCTCCGGTATGCTGGGCGGTGCGGAGCAGTCCGCGCCGTCCTCCACCAATGACTACGATCCCACCGCCGAGTGGATGGAGCGGGCGCTTCCTGTGTTCGGCGCGATCGTCCAGAGCGGGCAAGGCGCGGTGAAACAGGAAAAGCGCGCCCTTTTGGGCGCGCTCAAGCCGTTCGTCACCGATGAAGTTGCAGGTCAGTTCGATCACGCCATGCGTCTGGTCAGCATGGCGCGCATGGCACGCGCAGCGCTCGGCCAGTTCGGTCAGCTGCGGCGCACGGACGGCGCTGCGCCGCCGGATGACAACACACGCGCGCTTTGAAGCGAAAGGAGGGCAACCGTTTTTGTATAACCGCTATCTGACCGAAGCCGCGCACAGCGCGCCGCTACATACCGAACCGCCGCCGCAGCAGCACCCACCGCAGAGCGGACAGACCGCCTCTGTACTGGTCGATCTGTCACGCGGACTTTCCGGCCGTCTGCAAAATATCCGTCTGGACGCGGACACCATTATCGCGCTGGTCATCGTCTGGTTTCTGCTTTCCGACGATGGCGGCGAGGTGGACTGGGAGCAGCTCATCCTGATCGGCGTGCTGCTCGTTCTGGGGATCTGACCCACGTCAGATCCCTTTTTTGCACGCCCACTGCTTTATTGCGCCTGCAAGCGTTCGGCTGCCGCATCCGCCAGCCGTGCAAACTCCGCAAGGCTGAGCCGTTCGCCGCGCACACGCGTATCCAATCCGACCGACTCGATCAGCGACGTAATGCCGTCCTTGCCCAGCGCCCCGCCCAGCACCGGGCCGAGCGCGTTGACCAGCGTCTTGCGGCGCATATTGAACGCCGCGCGCACCAGCGCAAAGAACAGCTTTTCGTCCCGTGTTTCGACTGCGGGCTGCGACAGCGGGATCAACCGCAGCACCGCAGAATCCACCTTGGGCCGCGGCACAAAGCAATCCGCAGGCACGTCGAACAGAATCTCCGCCGCCGCATGATACTGCACATAGATGGAAAACGCGGAGTATGCCGCCGTGCCGGGCGCGGCACGGATACGCTGCGCGACCTCTTTCTGCACCATGACCGTGATCTTGTCAAACGCACGGCTTTCGAGCAACGCAGTGATCGCGGGCGTCGTAATATAATACGGCAGGTTAGCACAGGCAACCGCAGGTGCGTCCCCGAATTTTTCTGCGCACAGCGCGGCAAGGTCGAGCGCGAGCACGTCACCCTGCACGACCTCGAAATTGTCAAACTTCGCCATGGTTTCATCCAGCACAGGCAACAGCGCGCGGTCCAGCTCGACCGCGACCACTCTCTCTGCCGTGCGGCAGAGTTCCGCGGTCAGACAGCCCATACCCGGGCCGACTTCGACCACGTTTCCGGCTTCCGCCGCGCCGCTCATAGCGGCAATGCGCTGCGGCACGGAAATATCGGTCAGAAAATTCTGTCCGAGCGATTTGGAAAAGTGGAATCCGTGCTTTGCCAGCACCGCACGGATCACATCAATATCACAAAGGTTCATTTGTTTCCTTTCCTCAGAAAAGGCCGGCGGCAGAAGTGCCGCCGGCCTTTGTTTTGTTGTGTCAATGGAGCCTGTCCTCTTTGGATGCCCCAATGTGTATTTATTCCTCGCCTTCAATCAGGCCGTATCCGCCTGCCGCACGCTTGTAAACAACCGCATGAGTATTGTTGTCATCCGCGTTGCGGAAGAAGTAGAACTGATGGTCGAGCAGATTCATCTGCAGGATCGCCTCGTCCACACTCATGGGCTTAACGTCAAACTTCTTGCGGCGCACGACATCGAAATCCTCTTCCGACAATGCAGCCTGCTGCTCAGCGATCTTATCAAACGCGCCCTCACGCAGGCGCTTTTCCAAACGGGTCTTGTGCTTGCGGATCTGGCGCTCGATGCTGCTGATGGCACCGTCCACGGATGCAAACATATCGGTCGTGGTTTCCTCCGCGCGCACGACCAACCCGACCTGACGCACTGTAATTTCCACGGTTTGCTTGCCGCGCAGCTCGCTGAAGGTCAGCGTCGTGTCGGAATCCTGATGAAAATACCGATCCAGCTTTTCGACCTTGCGCAGCGCGTATTGCCGCAGATCGTCGTCAATTTTCATTTTTCTCTCGACGATGGTAAACTTCATAACATCATCTCCTATCGGGCGAAATGCCCAAGATACTTTGGCGTTGCCGTCTGCCGATGGCTGCGGCCGCCATATGGGGTTTTGCTATATTCAGTATACCACGTCTTATGGCAAAATGTCCAATCTATTTTACGCAAGTTCACAAATTGTTCAGCAGTTTCTCTAAGCGTTCCTCAAATCTCGCCTTCCGCATGGCGCGTGACATGGCAGGAGATATTCACCACGCACGGCAGGCCCGCGATATGCGTGCCAAACGGCTCGATCGCACAGGAAAGCGCGGTCACCGTGCCGCCGAGTCCCTGCGGACCGACGCCGGAAGCGTTCACCTTGTCCAGAATCGCCTGCTCCATCTCGGCATACAGCGGATCAGCGTTATGCTCGCCCACCGGACGCAACAGCGCGCGCTTGGCAAGAAAGGCCGCCTTATCGCTCGTGCCGCCCAGACCTACACCAATGACGATCGGCGGGCACGGATTCGAACCTGCGTTGATGCAGGCATCCGCAACGAAATCCACGATCTGTTCCTTGGTCGCGGCAGGCGTGAACATCTTCATCGCGCTCATGTTCTCCGAGCCAAACCCCTTGGGTGCAACCGTAATGCGCACCTTGTCGCCCGGCACGATCGAGGTATACAGCACGCAGGGCGTATTATCGTTCGTATTCTCGCGGCGCAGCGGATCGCCCACCACAGACAGGCGCAGATAGCCGTCGATATAGCCGCGGCGCACGCCCTCGGTCACCGCGTCCTCAAATGCGCCGCCCGTCAGGTGCACGTCCTGTCCGACCTCGGCAAACACGATCGCCATACCGGTATCTTGACAGACCGGCACGTCGTTTTCCCGCGCCAGATCACAGTTTGCGATCATCTCTCCGAAAATCTCCTTGCCCAGCGGCGACTGCTCGGCCTGCTGGCCGTCCACAAACGCCTGCCGCAGATCGGCGGGCAGATAATAGTTTGCGTCGATGCACAGCTGCCGCACCAGCTTTGTTACTTCTGAAACGTCAATCGTTCTCATGTTGTCCTCCTGTATTCCAGTGCGCCGTTTACCCAAACAGCCTGCACCTGAGTTGCAAAATCCAGCGGGTCGCCGCTCCACAGCACACAGTCCGCATCCAGTCCGGTCTGCAAGCTACCGATACGATGTGTCATGCCCGCAATCTGCGCCGGCACCGACGTGACCGCGCGCAGCGCGTCGGTTTTGTCCATCCCCGCGCGCACCGCAAGCATAAGCGCCATCGGCAGCAATCGTAGCGGAATCTCCGGATGGTCGACCGTGATCGCAGTCGCGATACCCGCGCCGGCAAGAATCCCCGGTGCTGCATCGGTCAGGTTCCGCAATTCCGGCTTGGAGCGGTCGGTCATATACGGCCCGCTCACGACCGGCACATCCTCTGCCGCCAGCAGATCAGCCACCAGATGGGCTTCCGTGCCGTGCACGATGACCGGCTTGATGGCAAACTCTTTGGCAATGCGCAGCGCGGTGAAGATATCGTCCGCGCGGTGCGCATGGAAATGCGCTTCGATCTTACCCCAAAGCAGCGGCAGGAGCGCTTCCAGCTTGGCATCGTAGTCCGGCCCGTCGTCCTCCGGGTCGCTCTCGGCCCGCTCTTTCCGCGCCAGATACTCCTTGGCCTTATAGAGCTGCTCCCGCATGAGCGCAGCGGTCGCCATGCGGGTGACCGGACTTTCATCCTTGTCGTGGTAGACCGACTTCGGATTTTCTCCGAGCGCAAATTTGATCGCCAGCGGCGCCTTGAGCACCATGTCGTCCACCCGACGTCCCGCCGTCTTGATGAGCGCGATCTGCCCACCGATCGGGTTAGCACTGCCCGGGCTGACCGCGGTCGCGGTCACACCGGCCTCGACCGCTTCGCGGAACGCGCGATCCATCGGGTTGATGCCGTCGATCGCGCGCAGATGCGGCGTGACGGGATCGGTATCCTCGTTGCCGTCCGCGCCCTCGAAACCCAGCCCGTCCTCATACAGACCAAGGTGGGAATGAATGTCGATCAAACCGGGCGTGAGCACACCGCCCGCGCCGTCGAACACCTGCTCGCAGTCCGGCGGTGCTTGCGTGCCTGTGGCGACGATTCTCCCATCCTCGATCAGCACCCAGCCGGAGAAGCGCGTGTCCGCCTCGTCCATCGTCCAAACGGTTACATTTTTGATCAGCAGTTGTTTCATGAAAACCTCTTTGAAAAAAGCATTGACATAACTAGTAAAATATGGTATATTAACCATGGCAGTTGAAAAGCTGCCATGCACCGTTCATATCTTTATCCCCACAATCCTACTTTTGGCGCTCTTCCGCAAGGAAGGGCGCATTTTTTGCGTGTTTTTGCAAAATCTGTCGGATACTGCGGGATAAAAACAAAACCGAGGTCACCCTCGGTTTTTCTGTTTATCTGCGGCGGCGCGAACCGTTTTTGCGGTCGGTCGCATGACGGACATCCGCCTGACGGCTTTCGCTGTCCGACATAAACGCTTTCAATTTATCCTCGAAGCTCATCGTCGCAGGGTCCTTCGGCTGCTGTGCCGCACGCCCGCGCGGTGCAGCGGGACGCTGCTGAAAACGCGGTTGACGGGCCGCAAAACCGCCTGACCGCTCCGGCCGCTGCTCCTGTGGCTGCGCTTTCTTGATCGACAGGTTGATGCGTCCGGCCTGATCGATGTTGATGATCTTGACCTTGACCGTCTGCCCTTCCTGCAGAAAATCCTTGATATCGTTGACAAAGCTGGACGCAACCTCAGAGATATGCACCATGCCCGACTTGCCCTCCGGCAACGCAACGAACGCGCCGAATTTGGTAATGCCCGTTACCTTACCTTCTACAATCGTTCCCACTGCCAAATCCATATAAGTTTTTTTGCCTCCGTTAATCTTTTCCCTTTTACCGGCTGGAGGTGTCCACAAAAACACGTTCCCCGGGTTCCGCATAGCTCAGCTCCGAACGGGCCAGTTCGCCGATGTCCTCTTCAGTAATGCCGTTTTGCATTTCCTGCCGCAGCAGCTCGTTGGCTTCCTGATATTCCAGCACCTGCTGGTTCAGGGACTCGAGCTCTGCCCGCTTATCCGCGATCTGCGATTGCAGCCGAACGATTGTGACCACCGCATAAAGCAAAAACGCCAGCATCGCTATTTTTACCACAACCGGCATTTTCCGCTTTGACACTGTCTTATCACCTCGTACTGTCTGTCCGTGTCAAACTGATCCGAATTTTATTTTATACCTTTCTCACGAAAAATGGAAGAGGGTTTTGCAAACTTTTTCGCAAAAAATCGAATTTTTCCTACCAGCGGACTTTGCCGCCAGCGCTGCCGGATGGTTCGGCCCAGCCAGCAAAGACCGGCGATCAGCCGTACAATCCCCCGCAGCACCCCCTCGAGCACGGCGAGCACCACGACGCTGAGCAGCTGAAAATACAAAACCGCGCCGCCCGCCGCACCGGCCAGCACAAAATAGCGGCTCTGTCCCATTGCAAACAACAGGTTGAATTCAAAGAGCGCCGCCAGCAGCACCAGCCAGAACAGCGCATCACACAGCGCCGTCGCCGCCCATCCAAACCCAAACACCCGCCTCGGCGCACGCAGCAGGTCATACACCACGCCAACGCCTACGCCAAACAGAATGCTTTGCAGAAACAGCCGCAGCTGCTCCTGATTGGAAAACACCTCCATGCCGTCTCACCCGCCGAACAGCCGCTTAAACCAGCTGCCACGCGGCTGCACACTGTCGTCATATTCGATCAGTCCGATCTCACCTTCCACGATCAGTTCACCAGCCTCCAGCTGCAGCCGCTCAACATGCAGCCCCTGCCCGCGCACTACCACCATCCCGCGCACGGTCTCCAGCAGCACTTGTTCTTCATCAAAGCTCTGCACATCCAAAACACCGGAAATAGACAGCTTCTCCCGCCCTTCCAGAATGATATTGTGCGGCATTTCCCTGTTGCGATCTTCGGATGCCATCAGCCATTCCCTCCCTGCAAAAAAACATCCCGCTCCCTTCATCCTATGAGGGGGCGGGATGTTTTAGCACCAAATCAGGAGATTTCCCGATACATGGCGGCTGCGTCTGCCTTGAGAGCATGTTCCGCGATGGCGAGCACTTCCACCTTCATGGTGCGCTGGCCGAACGCAATTTCAATGATGTCACCCATTTTGACCTGATACGAAGCCTTGGCAGGCTTGCCGTTGACCGTGATGCGCGCGGCATCGCACGCATCATTCGCCACGGTACGGCGCTTGATCAGGCGGGAAACCTTGAGGTATTTATCCAGTCTCACGTTACTTGTTATCCACCTTATCCTTGAGAGTCTTGCTGGGCTTAAAGACCGGCGTGATCGCGGCAGCGATCTCAATCTCTTCGCCCGTGCGCGGGTTATGTCCCGTGCGTGCAGCGCGCTGCTTGGTTTCAAACGAACCAAAGCCGCCGATCTGCACCTTATCACCGGATGCAAGCGCATCGCCGATGGCTGCAAACAGCGCATCCATTGTCTTTTCCGTATCCTTTTTCGACAATCCGGTTTTGTCCGCAATCAGCGTGACAAACTCACCTTTCTTCATGTCGTGTACCTCCGTTCGTTATTCCGCCTCTTTCGCTTTGTCCCAAAGAGCGTCCAATTCTGCCAGCGGCAAATCGGACAGCGACTTGTCCTCCGCGTGCGCCTGACGCTCCATCGAAGCGAAACGGCTGATGAATTTATCGCACGTTTTTTCCAGCGCGCGCTCCGGATCGACCTTCAAGTGCCGCGCGACGTTGACCATCGCAAACAGCAGATCGCCCAATTCCTCTTCGATATCACCGCTGCCGTCCATCGCCTGCTGTAATTCTGCAGTTTCCTCCGCGACCTTGTCCAGTGCGCCCTGCACGTTTTCCCAGTCAAAGCCGACCTTTGCCGCCTTCTTTTGCAGCTTTTCCGCACGGATCAACCCCGGCAGGCTGCGCGCCACGCTGTCGAGCGCGGCGGTATCGGTCTCCTGATGCTTTTCCACGCGCTTGAGCGCATCCCAGTTGCGCAAAATCTCCTCCGAGGAGCCTACCTCGACCGAGCCGAAAATATGCGGATGCCGGAAGATCAGCTTTTTGCACACGCCGTCCGCCACGTCTCCGATATCAAATACGCCCTTTTCCTTTTCCATCTGCGTATGGAACACGACTTGCAGCAGCACGTCGCCCAATTCTTCCTTCAGATGTTCCGCATCCTGCTCATCGATCGCCTCGCAGACCTCGTAGGTTTCCTCGATGAAATTGCGGCGGATGGATTGATGATCCTGCTCCCGATCCCACATGCAGCCGTCCGGCGCACGCAGGATTTCCATGATCCGCAGCAGATCCTCAAACTCATATTTATCTTTTTGCTGAAAATCAACCATTTTTCGCACTTCCTGCTCACTTCAAATGTAGTATATTGGCAATTTTTTCGCCCTTTGGCAACAGCAGCACATCCTCGCGCTCCACTGCGCGCAGCAAGAGCAGCAGGACGACATACACCACTCCCGCAACCGCAATTGCAATCAACGTTGCCAGCTTATCCAACAGCGTACCGGGCGCCGTATCCAGCACCCGCAGCAGCACCGTATGGCTGAGATAGGTTGCCGCTCCCATGCCGATTGTAGCCGCGAGCGGCCGCCCTACTGTTTTGCCGAGCGGCGGCAGCGCATGCGACAGCCGCGCAATATGGAACAGATTGAGCAGCGCAATCAGCCAGTAGCACACTGCCGTGCTGATCGGTGCGCCCAGAATACCAAACTCCGGATTGCCGATCAGATAATAATCGCCCAGCATCTTCACCACCGCGCCCAAGAACATGGAGATCAGCGGCAGATCAATGCGCCCGAACGCCTGCAAGGTGGCGTTCGTCACCGCAACCAGCGCCACCGCCGGCACGGCAAAGCCCAGCATCGCCATGAGCGGGCCGCCCTGCTCGGACACGCCCACCGAATAGAACATCCGCAGGATCGGGCCGGACAGCAACAGGAATCCCGCACCTGCCGGCAGCGTGATAATCATAGTCAAACGCATAGCCGTTCCCATGGTTTTGGACACCTTAGTAAAGTTCTGCGATGCCCGCGCACTGGCAATAGTAGGTAATACGCTCACCGCAAGCGCTGTAATCAGTGTCTGCGGCAGGTTGAAGAAATTCACCGTACCCGTATAGATGCCGTAGGCGGTCGTTGCCGCCTCAGCCGTCATGCCGACCGCCGGGCTTTGCAGCCGCGCGGCAATCAGCGCCACATCGATCAGGTCAGTCAGGCTCATAACCGCCGAACTGATCGTGATTGGAATAGAAAGCGAAAGCAGCGTTTTGGCCAGCTCCCGTGTCGGCCGTACCGCGTCGCTGAGCAGTTGCACCCTCTCACTGCGGCGGCGGCTGATGCCCGCCTGAACCAGCATGTAACCGGCTGCCACCACTTCGCCCAATGTAACGCCCAAGACGGTCAGCGCTGCCACGACCGAATCGTCCATACCATGCTGTTTGGCATAGTACGCAAGACCCAGACCGGCAAACAGCTTGCCCATCGCCTCGATCACCTGCGAAACCGCGGTGGGCACCATGTTGGCGCGTCCCTGATAATATCCGCGGAATACCGATAGGATGGCGACCATCGCAACGCTCGGCGCGATCGCCATGACCGCCAGCTGCGCATCCGGGTTCTTGATCCAGCCCGCAAATGTGCCCGCACCGAAGAACAGCACCACGGTCGCCAGCACGCCGACCGGCACAAAAATGCCCGCCGCCACGCGCACGATGCGGCGTACCTCGCGCTCACGCCCGCAAGCGGTCGCCTCAGCCACCATTTTGGACAGCGCCGCCGGCAAGCCGACCGTCGAGATAATAAGCATCGCGGTATAGATGCGGTAAGCCGCGCTGAACAGGCCAAACGCTGGGGATTCCTCCCCGCCGATCATGTTCTGCAGCGGAATCTGGAAAAACGCGCCGATTACCTT
Source organism: Clostridiales bacterium (assembly GCA_019421385.1). Lineage (GTDB taxonomy): Bacteria > Bacillota > Clostridia > Oscillospirales > Butyricicoccaceae > Agathobaculum. Next base: position 11,893 of record JAHZFK010000023.1, on the reverse strand, counting down.
TACGATCAGGCTCGCAACCATCAAAATGACCGCGCCTTGGATAAAATTCTGTTTTTTTCGCTGCAAACGATACACGCCCTTTGCTTTTTCTTATATTACCGTATGGCAGGGCGCTCCGAAATATGTGTTCACAGCGCGCCGCCGCAGCCCGAGCAATACGCATCCTCCCGGCTGCATGTTTTGCCGCAGTGCGGGCAGACCACGATCGTCTTCATGCCCGCCAGCTCCTCACGCAAAGCCGCAATCTTCTCCTGCTTTGCGTCCACCGCGGCGATTTTTTCATCCATTTCGTCGTTTGAAACCTCGCTGCCGCGGTGCAGCTCATAAACCATCCGTCCGATCTCCTTATAGAGCACCTCGCACTCGGTATTGAGATCGAAAATCTGCAAATTGATGCGGGTCGCACCGGCCAGTTCGGTCGCCTTTTTGCCTGCGACATCCGCCGCACGGCCGGCAGCCTTGCCGGTTTTTTCCGCCATCACCTTGATTTTGTCCAGAAACGATTGTACCTTTGCATCCATCGTCCATCGCTCCTTCCGCGCGGCCAAAGACCGCCATATTTGGTTTATTATACTTCACACCCTGCCAAAAAGCAAGGTTTTGTACCTTTTTCAGCCGATAAACTCATGCAGCACCGAATCCTCCGGCAGAAAATCCATATAATCGATCGGCGCCACCTGCCCCAGCACGGCGCCAATCGGCGTAAGATCCGCGCCGGGCAGTTCCTCTGCATACTGCCGCAGCCGCAGCGTCAATTGCTGCATCAGGATGCAGAGTTCATACGGTAAAAACGTATCCACCGTCAGGTTAGCCTGCCCACGATACGGCGCGATATACAGCCGCTCGCCCCGACGCACGGAATTCCACTGATGCAGGGTTTCCTCGACCGGGGAGTTGCGGAACAAACTGTCGCGCATGGCACGGCGCAGAAAGCGCATCATATACGGCTCCAGCCGCGCACCCTCCTCGGATACGACCGCGCTGGCCACCGACAAATACACGCCGGTCGCCGCATGGGCCAGATCGCCCATAATGACGGGATTGAACGAATGGATGCCCTCGATGAGCACCACCTCGTCCGGGTCGAGCCGCAGCGTGCGCGCATCGGGAATCGCTGTGCGCGTTTCAAAATCAAACCGCGGCAGACTGATTTCCTCCCCTTCCACCAGCTGCGCCAGATGCTGGCTGAGCAGCGGCAGGTTCATGCAGTCCGGGCTTTCCAGATCGGGCACATTGTTTTCCGGGTCAAGCGGAATCTCGTAAGTGCCGACCGTGCGGTAATAATCGTCCATCGAGATCATCTCTGCATGGATGCCATGCGTTTGCAGCGCGCGCGCAATCCGGTCATTGGTCGTGGTCTTGCCCGAAGAGGACGGCCCGTTGATGAGCACGATCGGCTTTTGCGCACTGTTGCGCGCAATCTCCTCCGCCACGAAAAGCACTTGCTCATGATATTGCTGTTCACAATCCCGAATAAACTCCGCCGCTTCATACCGCGCGCGGTGATTGATATATTTGAGCGTGTATTCCGCCATAACCCGTTCCCTCCTTATTGCTTGGGAAATAATAGCTTGCGTTTGCCGTCTGCCAGTCGGTCGGCTGCACGGATGTACTCAAGCGGATATTTGGGGTTGTTCGTCCGCTCGATCCAGCCGGTCGCGCGCTCAACGCGCTTGGATACGCCGCCCGCGCCCAGCGACAGAATGGTCTGCAATTCCTCCATCATGGTCACATTGTAAAAACATTCGGTATCGGGCTTACACCAGCCGACGTTTTCAAAACCGCCGGCGGTGAACTTCTGCCGGTACAGATAATACGGCCCGTAGCCTGCTGTTTGCAGCGCCTGCGCCGCGCCATCCAGCATATGAGAAACCGTATCGCGCTGTGCAGAGGCCGCTGCTTTATCCGTCAGATCTGCGCCGCGTTTGATCGCCAGCGTATGCACCGTAATATTTTCGGGCGCAAGACCGATGAGCGTGTTGATCGTGCGGGCGAAGCTGTCCGCCGCATCTCCGGTCAGACCCGCGATCACATCCATGTTGATTGCATCAAAGCCTGCCCGCCGCGCCTCGTCATAGGCACGCAGCACGTCCTGTGCGCTGTGCCGCCGTCCGATAGCAGCGAGCACCGCATCCTCCATCGACTGCGGATTGATGCTCACGCGCCCGACGCCTGCCGCCCGCAGCGCCGCCAGCTTTTCCGGCGTGATGGTATCCGGCCGCCCCGCTTCCACAGTATATTCACGGAGCGCAGAAAAATCAAAGCTTTTTTCCAGCGCCGCCAGCAGGCGCGAAAGCTGATTTTCGTCCAGCGTGGTCGGCGTACCGCCGCCGATATACACGCTCTGCACTCGCTTACCTGCCTCGCGCACTAACGCGGCAGTCTCCTCGATCTCGCGGCACAGCGTATCGAGGTATGGCTCGATCAAATGGCCGGACTGCGCGGTCGTGGACGAAACGAATGAGCAGTAATAGCACCGCGACGGGCAGAACGGAATGCCCACATAGAGCGAAATATCGTCCGGCCCGATGGCGCGGTCGAGCTGCATCGCAGTCGCCGCTGCGCGGATGGTCAGCGCGGTGCGTGCAGGAGAAACATGGAAATGTTCCCGCAGATACTGGGCGGCCTCGCCGCGGCTCATGCCGCGCTCAATCAGTCCGCGCGCCAGCTTTGCCGGACGCACACCGGTCAGGCTACCCCAGACGGGCGGCTCGGGCAGCGCGGGCACGACCGCGTCGTATACGGTCGTTTTCACCAGTTCGGTGATCGTGCGCTTGTAGTCGAGCGGTTCCAGACCTGCAACCGACGCACTGCGCACGCTTTCCCGCACCGTACCGTCCAGACAGACGATTGCTTTTGCCTGCGCCTGTCCATCAGTCTCGGTTAAAATGCTGCGGCACCAGTCGCCGTCCTCTACCGCATCCACGCGCGTCAACGTAATGGTCGGCAGCAGATGAAACAGCATTTCCTCCACGGCATGTTTGAGCACATGCCCTTCCATGGTGTAAACCATCACTTACCAACCGCCTGCAGCATATACGAATTGGCGACACGTTCCTCGGCCAAGGTAGAAAGCCCCTCATGTCCAGGCAGCACCTTATAGTCGCCCTCCAGATCGTGCAGACGCTTCAAAGAGTGCAGCATCTGGCTGAAATCGCCGCCCTCGAGGTCGCAGCGGCCGCATTCATGACGGAACAGCGTATCTCCCGTGAACAGGCAGTCCTCGATCTGAATAACCGACGAACCGGGCGTGTGGCCGGGGGTGTTCATATAGGTCGCGGTCAGGTTGCCGAACGTGACCTGTGTGCCCTCGGTTGCCACAATATCCGGCGTATCCTCGATATAGCCGCGCGCCAGTGCGCGGAACGGGCGCATGTTCTCATGCTTGAGCAGCCACAGGTCGCCTTCCGGCACGACATATTTTGCGCCCGTCTTTTCCAGCACCTCGTGCGCGGCGAGAATGTGGTCGAAATGCGCGTGCGTCAGCAGCACATACTTGACCGTCAGCTTTTCCTCCTGAGCCGCATGCAAGATCGAAGGGGCGTTGTCGCCCGGGTCGATCACCGCGGCCTCACGGCTGTTCTCATCATAAACAATATAGCAGTTGGTAGCGACTGCACCAACGCAAAGCTGCATGATTTTCATAAGCAATTTCTCCTTTCTGTCACCGCATCTGCGCGGTGTCCATCCACAGGGTAACAGGTCCGTCATTGAGCAGATCGACCTTCATATCCGCGCCGAACTCGCCGGTTTCGACCGGCAGGCCGCTCTCGCGGCAGCGCGCGATAAACGCTTCGTACAGCGGGATTGCAGTCTCCGGCCGCGCCGCCGCGGTAAAGCTCGGGCGGTTGCCCTTTTTGCAGTCGCCGTACAGCGTAAACTGCGATACGACCAGAATCCCGCCGCCGACGTCGGCAAGCGACCGGTTCATTTTATCATTTTCATCGGTGAATACACGGAGTTTGACCGTTTTATCCGCCAGATAGACCGCATCGTCCATCGTGTCTCCGTCCGTGATACCGAGCAGGACGAGAAAGCCCTGCCCGATCTGTCCGTGCACCGCGCCGTCGATCGTGACCGATGCGCGCGACACGCGCTGAATCAGTGCCCGCATAGTTGTCTCCTCATTTCCGGCGCATCTGCCGCGCCCTCCTTGTTTGGAAAAGGGGCTGCGACAGCACGCAGCCCCTTTCGCTCTTTCATTTTAGCACAGCTTTGCGCCCGCTTCAATCGCATCATCGAGCATGAGCAGATTGAGCTTGCCGTCCTTTTCGGCGGACAGCAGCATACCGTTCGACTCCTGCCCCATCATCTTGCGCGGCGGCAGGTTGGTGACGGCAACGACCGTCTTGCCGACGAGGTCTTCCGCCTTGTAATACTTGGCGATACCCGACAGGATCTGGCGCGGTGTGCCCGAGCCGTCGTCCAGCTGGAACTTCAGCAGCTTTTCGCTCTTCTTGACGTTCTCGCAGGCCAGCACCTTGCACACGGTCATATCGACCTTGCAGAAGTCGTCAAACGGGATATCCGGCAGGAAGGTGACAGCCGGCTTTTCCGGCTCCATCTGCGCCTTCTTCTCCTCCTCGATCTCGGCCAGCTTCTTCGGAATGTCGATGCGCTCGAACAGGATGGACGCTTCGCCCACCGATGCGCCCGCGGTCATGCCGCCGAACGCCGCAAGGCTCTCAACGCCCTTGTCCTCCGTGCCCAGCTGCGCGAAAATCTTGTCCGCCGTCTCCGGCAGGTACGGGCGCAGCATGGTCGCTGCAAAGCGGATGGACTCGAGCAGGTTGTACAGCACCGTACCCAGACGACCCTTCTTGGCCTCGTCCTTCGCCAGCGCCCACGGCATAGTCTCGTCGATATACTTGTTCGAGCGGCGCAGCAATGTGAACACCTCGTCGATCGCGTCCGCGACGTGCAGGTCGGCCATGCGCTTTTCGACCGCAGCAGGCAGGCCGAGTGCAACCGCCTTGAGTTCGTCATCCACCGGCTCGGCATCCGCCGGAGTGGGCACAACACCGCCAAAATATTTCTTGGTCATCGCAATCGTGCGGTTGACCAGATTGCCCAGTACGTTTGCAAGCTCCGAGTTGATGCGCTCACAAATCAGCTCGTAAGAGATCACGCCGTCATTGGCAAACGGCATCTCATGCAGCACATAATAGCGCACCGCGTCCACGCCGAACAGGCGCACCAGATCATCCGCATAAATCACGTTGCCCAGCGACTTGGACATCTTGCCCTCGCCTACCAGCAGCCACGGATGGCCAAATACCTGCTTGGGCAGTTCTTCACCCAGCGCCATCAGGAAGATCGGCCAATAGATCGTGTGGAAACGAATGATATCCTTGCCGATCAGGTGCACGTCGGCAGGCCAGAACTTCTTGTAATGCTCGTCGTGGTTGCCATCCGGATCATAACCGCAGAAGGTGATATAGTTGGTCAGCGCGTCCAGCCAGACGTAAACAACGTGACCGGGATCAAAGTCAACCGGGATGCCCCACGAGAACGAGGTGCGCGATACGCACAGGTCTTGCAGGCCGGGCTTCAAGAAGTTGTTGACCATTTCGTTTTTGCGGCTCTCCGGCTGGATGAACTCGGGATGCTCCTCGATGTGCTTCATCAGGCGGTCAGCGTACTTGCTCATACGGAAGAAGTAGGCTTCCTCCTCCGCATCCACGACCGGACGGCCGCAATCCGGGCAGCAGCCATCCTTGAGCTGGCTCTCGGTCCAGAAGGACTCGCAGGGCTTGCAGTATTTGCCCTTATAGCTGCCTTTGTAGATATCGCCCTGATCGTACAGCTTCTTGAAAATCTTCTGCACCTGCTTTTCGTGCATCGGATCAGTCGTGCGGACAAACTTGTCATAGGTGGTGTTCATCAGGTCCCAGATCTCCTTGACCTGTCCTGCGACATTGTCCACATGCTGCTGCGGCGTGATGCCCGCCGCCTCAGCCTTTTCCTGAATCTTCTGGCCGTGCTCGTCGGTGCCGGTCTGGAAATAAACATCATAGCCGGTCAAGCGCTTATAGCGCGCAATCGCATCGGCCAGCACGATCTCATAGGTGTTGCCGATGTGCGGCTTTGCCGAGGTATAGGCAATCGCCGTTGAAATATAATAGGGTTTCTTGTCCATCTTTTCCTTTATCCTTAGGTTTGCGAAATTTTATCCGTTTTCATACGCGTTTTGGCAAAGAAACAAAAAGCCCTCCTCCCCGAATGAATGTCATCCAAGGACGAGAGCGAACCGCTTCCGTGTTACCACCTTGCTTCACGCGCCCCTCGCGGCGGCGCGCCTTAACGGGTACTGCCATACCCCGATCCGATAACGGGAATCCCCCGCCGCAGCCTATGGCGTAATTTGCCGCCGGTCGGTGCGGTGCTCCGAGGCCATTTTCCGCCGCGCCCTCCGCATCCCGCTTGCACCGTCCGGGACTCGCTTTGCCGTACTGCACCGCATACTTTCCTCTTCATCGCCGTGTTGCCGATATAATGGTTTCATTATAGCATTGCCCTCCAATGCTGTCAAGCGCGCGAAACGGCGGGAAAACCCGCCGTTTCGATCTCTATTTTGTTTTATTGCGGTGTGCCGTCTCCGCCCTGTCCCGGCCAAGAGTCCGTGAAGGACGTATCCTGCGGTTCCATGACCGGCATCACCGGCGTGGAAAGGTATTCGTACATACCGAAGAAAGAGGTCATTTCATACGCGTTGAGGAATGCGCCCAGCAGAATCCCAAGGCAAAACGCCGCGATCAGTGCCGTTACCATAATCGCAATGCCCGTGCCGCCCTGTACCAGAGCCAACCCGGCAATGCCGAGGCCACTGCACAGATAAACAGCGCCCATCAGCAGGATATACCAGCCGATAAAGCTGAGCACGAACACAAACAGCTTGCCGAACTGTCCCTTAAATGCAGCAGACGCTTCGCGCGTTGCATCCCAGACGCTGTGCGTCTCATCGTCGCACAGGATGACCCAGCCCGCGCTGTACGTCATCACCTTGATTTCGATTGGAATGAGCGCAATGAGGTACAGGATATTGAGAACCGTCAGCACCACGGAAACGCTGTTCGCATTGCCGTTCATCGCCGCGCTGATTGCCAAAGAAAATCCCAGCGCCATGTACACAATGGTCGGCGCAATCATCCACAGGAGCGAGCGGAACGCCAAACAAAACTCCATCTTGATGCCTGCCCATACCGTACGGAGCGAGGTAAAGGGCTTGAACAGGGTGCTGACACCCGGTTCCTCCCCACGCTGCAAAGCGCGATAAAACCGCATCATGCCAAAGGAAAGCGGGCCGCTGATGACGATCATCAGGAACACCACGATCCAGACACTGTTCATGCCCTGCGCCAGTGCCATGCTCAGCATATATTCATCGGTATATCCAGCCAGAATCATTGCAAACATCCGGCCAAACAGCGACAGATACAGCATCGCAAACAGCAGCACGAACGGTAGTGCATACAAAAAGTTGATGCCGATGCAGCGCCCCAGATTGTTCATCACATGGCCTTTGCAGGCTCTTTTGATCTCCTTACGCGTCTGTGCGGTAAACTCTCGTGTCATCCGTCTTCCTCCTACCCTTGATGAAATTTGTTGTTATGAATCGGACTGTGTTTGTTCGCCTGTCGATTCCGCTGCACTGTCTCCGGTCGAGCCGGAGCCTCCATCCGACGCCGTTTCCCCGCTGCTCGTTCCGCTTCCTCCGGTCGAGGGAGTTTGCGGTGCCGGCTGCTTGGTTCCGACATACACGATCTTATCCCGCTTGACATAGTTGGACGTATTGGCGAGCACCTCGGTCGTTTTTCCGTTTTCCGTAATCACCTTATAGGTGCGCGTGGAATAACCGGTGATTGGGGTCGTGTCAACGCGCGTCTGGCCCACCATCATCGAGCTGTCCTTTTTCTCGATCGTCTGCGGGGAGTAGGTTTCCAGCACCTCGGTGCGGGTTTCCACTGTTTTGTCGCTCGTCTTGGTGCCAACGATGGTCATGATCATCTTGCCGTCCGTCTGCTCGGCCAAAATCTTGATGGGATAATCCGTATTGTTCTTGAACCGGAAATCCAAATTGCCGTAATCCACAGTTGCGTCCTCGCCCAGTGGCGTGTAAGCCACGGTAAAGGAATGGTTGTGCCGCTCGGTGACCTCCAGATCTGCGCGCAGCACCGCCATATACAATGTCGACGAAGGCTGGCATACACCGCCGCCAAACTCATCAACGACCTGCCCGTTGACATAAGCACCCGCCGGCTTGTAGCCGCGCGCTTCGGTGCGCTCACCGACGACCGTGTTATACGAGAACTCATCACCCGGATTGAGGATCGTGCCATTGATGGATGCTGCCGCCAGCCGGACATTATTGGTGCGGGCCACGTTGCCCTCATCCAGATAGGTCGAGGTCTGCGCAAGCGTATCCTTGAACAGCTTGGTTTTGAGATCCTCCGCCGTCACCTTCGCTGCCGTTGTTTTGACCGGAATGGTATAGCTCTCTGCCGAGCCGTCCCCGATGATGCTTCTTGCCTCTTCCACGTCAAACTGCACGCCGACCTTTTCCGGGATGATGGTCTTGCCATCCTCCTTGCTGACCGTCGCGCTGACCGGGTCGCCAATCGCTTCTTCCGCGATCTTATCAATATCAATTTCCGGTGCAACGGTCAGCTCGGTCGAGACCTCATAAGGCTCAAAATCCATCAGCCGGATTTTTTCCTCCAACAGCGACCGCACGGCATCCGTATCGAAGTTCACGCCCGGCTTGCCTGCATGGATCGTCAGCGTGTCCTTGCCAACCTCCCACGTCGGTTCGACCGGCTCGGTCAGCGCCTTGGAAACGATTTCTTCCAATGCTTCTGTCAGTCCGTCCTCGTCGACCTGTGCGGCGATCTGCGCCTCATTCATGCCAACCGCCGCTTTCACCACATCCCACATGCGGACAAACGGATTGCCCGTGCGGCCCACGGCGTAGGCATTTTTCACCGACTGCGTTTCGTCCACGCTTTCCAGTACATCTTGCACCGGAATATCATACGTCGTGTCATAAATGGTCAGCGACAGCTTGGCATCTTTATAAAGCGACTCGCTTTTGCCGGCAACCTGCTTTTCCGCCTCACTCTTCGCCATCGAACCGACCGGAATAGAGCCGACCGTGACGCCGGGAAAAATATTCGGATAAAGATAGGTGAAGCCGCACAATGCAACCAACAGCAAGGCAACAATACCGCCCGCGATTTTCGCAGCCAGCGGCACACGCTTTCGCTTTTTTTCTTTTTTGGGAGCAGCCGTCTGCGCTGTGTGCTTAGCCACATGCGTTCCTTCCTTCTGTTTATTTTTCAGGATGCTCAACTTGTTCTTCCCCTTTTCCGCTACTTATATATGCAGATATGCAAAACATCATACAAATTACCGAAAAAAACAAAAATCAGCATATCCGCATCCATTCGACATGATTCGTCGCTCTTATTATATACTGCAATAGTGGGAGAAGCAATAACAATTCGGTAAAATAACAAACAAGCCCATTTTTATCCCACAAACAGCAAAAAGCACCGTAAAAAACGGCGCTTTTTGATCACAATATACAATTTTACACATTAAACCGGAAGAGAACCACGTCTCCGTCCTGCATCACATATTCCTTTCCCTCCGAGCGAACCAGACCCTTTTCTCTTGCCGCTGCAAGCGAACCCAGCTCGATCAGATCCTTATACTGGATCACTTCCGCGCGGATAAAGCCGCGCTCAAAGTCCGAATGGATTTTACCGGCCGCCTGCGGCGCCTTGGTACCCTTTTCGATTGTCCACGCGCGCACTTCCTGCTCGCCCGCGGTCAGATAGCTCATCAGGCCAAGCAGGTCATAGCATACCTTAATCAAACGATCAAGGCCGGATTCATGCAGACCCAGCTCGGACAGGAACATGTCCTTTTCCTCTGCATCCATTCCAGCGATATCTTCTTCCAGCTTTGCGCAGATCGGCAGCACCATTGCGCCCTCTGCATCCGCAATTTTCTGCACAGCCGCCAAGCGCTCATTTTCGGTTTTATCACCGGTAAAGCCCGCCTCATCCATGTTGGCGGCGTAAATCACCTTTTTCGCGGACAGCAGATCGCTTTCCCCGATCACGCGCTGCACATCATCATCGTCGGCAAAGCCATCAAAGGTTCGGGCAGTCTTGCCCTCCTCCAGATGCGCCTTGAGCTTTTCGAGAATCTCCACATCCGCCAGCAGCTTTTTATCTGCCTTTGCCGCCTTGCGCGTGCGCTCCAGACGGCGTTCCAGATGCTCGATATCCGCAAGGATCAGCTCAAGATTGATGGTTTCAATATCGCGCGCCGGATCGACCGAGCCTTCCACGTGCACGATGTTCTCATTTTCAAAGCAGCGCACCACATGCACGATCGCATCCACCTCGCGGATATTGGACAGGAACTTGTTGCCCAAGCCTTCGCCCTTGCTTGCGCCGCGCACCAGACCCGCAATATCCACAAACTCCACCACCGCGGGCGTGGTCTTTTTCGCATGGTACAGATCTGTCAGCGGCTGCAAACGCTCGTCCGGTACGGCAACCATGCCTACGTTCGGGTCGATGGTGCAGAAGGGATAGTTTGCACTTTCCGCCCCCGCCTGTGTGATTGCGTTAAACAGTGTGGACTTTCCCACATTCGGCAGTCCGACGATACCGAGTTTCATTTATTTTCACATCTCCTTTTGCGCTTGACACACACAACCTTTTCCATATTTCAGTACAGCGATTATCGCAATAGGATTATTATAACAGATGAAACGCTTTCTCTCAAGGTCTTTTCAGGCTCTTCGGCCAAGTTTCATCCAAAACTGTACACAAAAACGAAAACCCCGGAAACCAGAGGCTTTCGGGGTTTTGGAAACTTTTTGATAAAGTTTAGCGCTTGCTGAACTTCAAGGGTCTGGTGCTGACCCTGCCAAACACCCGGTGATTTCTTCGCTTTCCACCTGATTTTTGGCTTAATACTGCGGTTTTTCCGTACAGCATGTTCTAATTTTCATTCCCGTGCATAGTGCACGAAAAGCAGATTTTGCTCCTTATATGTGCCTTGCGTGTCGCTACCCAGGGCGACGCAGGACAACAGTAGGGAAAGAAACCTGGTTGCTGTTCTCGTCATCACCTCAAAATTAAATTTCCACACGGAGGACAGCATAATGGAAAAATACATCTTCGATCAGTGTAATGGCCTTTGGTATGAACTCCAAGGCAACTACTATATCCCCTGCTTAGTGCTGGATGAAGCGGGGACATCTCCTATTGGTATGTGGGGCAGGAAACACCAGCAATACCTGAAAGAGCATCGTCCTATGCTTTATTCCGACCTTGTTCTCAGCGGAAAATTGTACAGCTATCTGGCTGACATTGACACTCAGGCACAAAACAAACTCCATCTGCTTGTAACACAGCTGGCAGAGAAAGAGGGTATCAATGAGCAGCTGAAAGCGCAGGAC
>JAHZFK010000023.1:0-404 GCA_019421385.1 Clostridiales bacterium | reverse complement strand
ATTTTGGTATGGCAACATTGAACCGACGGAATACGACACAAACGCCTGCAAGGAATACAAGGAAGTGCTTCACCTGATTACCCGAAATGAAGAAAAGCTTCAGGCTACCATGACGGCTGAACAGAAAGAACTGTTCTCTCGATATACGGACGCCGTTCGTGAGTATCAGACCCTGGCAGAGTGCCTACTGTTCGAAAATAGCTTTAAGCTGGGTGCCAGGATAATATTGGAGGTCATGAAAGAATAATTCATTAACCCACTGAAGGCAATCAGCCGGGCAGTAGAACGCCGCTCGGCTGTTTTGCGAACTGAGAATATTACCCTACCAATCGCCTTTGCTCCAAATACCGGGTCAATCCCAAATTCCGTGTAAACACCATTTGAGGTGCGAATAGAGCAAAATT
>JAHZFK010000022.1 GCA_019421385.1 Clostridiales bacterium | reverse complement strand
CTTATCCTTCATCCTTTTCTATTCAACTGTCCAAGATGTATTGTACCTCTACACCGCAAAAAAACCGCCCCGTCAAACCGGACTTGCAAAATAGACAAAAATCCTGTATACTGTATCCTGTGAAAAAGGCGGTGTACGCATATATGACAGCTTTAGAACAATATTTTGGCGGCCTGTCGGATAAGCGGGTCGGGGTTATCGGCGCCGGGGTGAGCAATATGCCGCTCATCCGTATGCTGCGCGCAGCGGGCGTGCGGGTAACCGTGCATGACAAAAAGGACCCAACCGAACTGGGGGACGGCTATGCCACGCTGGCCACGCTGGGCGTGGATTTTGTGCTTGGCGAGCATTATCTGGATGCGCTGGATGAGGATGTGATTTTCCGCACGCCGGGCGTGCATCCACGCTTTTTGCAAAAAGCGTGCGAGGGTGGCTCGGAGATCACCAGCGAGATGGAACTGTTCTTCGCGGTGTGTCCCTGTCCGATCATCGGTGTCACGGGTTCGGACGGTAAGACGACGACCACAACGCTCGTCAGTGAAATTTTGAAGCACGCGGGCTATACTGTGCATCTGGGCGGCAATATCGGAACGCCTCTGCTGCCGCGGGTCAGTGAAATGAAGCCGGAGGATCTTGCGGTCGTGGAGCTTTCCTCCTTCCAGCTGATGGGGATGAAGCATTCTCCCCATGTGGCGGCAATCACGAACCTCACGCCCAACCATCTGGATTATCACAAGGATTTTGACGAGTATGTGCAGGCCAAGACGGCTATTTACCTCAATCAGACCGAGGACGATCGTCTGGTGCTCAATCTGGATGATGAGGTCACCCGCACACTGCATGCGTCAGGCAACCTGTTCTGCACCAGCAAAAAGCAGGAGCTTGCCAACGGTGTGTTCCTTAAGGATGATGTGATCTATATTGCGGATAACGGCGTGCGGCGCGAGTTGATGCCGGCGGCAGATATCCGTATTCCCGGCGCGCACAATGTATACAATATGATGATGGCTGCCGCAATCGTACAGGGTTATGCCTCGGATGACGATATCCGCGAAGTGGCGACCACGTTCGGCGGGGTAGAGCATCGCATTGAGTTTGTGCGTGAAAAGGATGGCGTAAAGTATTACAATGACTCGATCGCGTCCAGCCCGACGCGCACGATCGCAGGTCTGGAATCCTTCCAGCAGAAGGTGATCCTGATTGCGGGCGGCTATGACAAGCATATCCCGTATGATGTGCTTGGTGAGCCGATCTGTGAACATGTTAAGCTGCTGCTGGTCACCGGTGCGACTGCACCTAAGATCCGCGACTGTGTGCTGGCGGTGGAGGGCGAGCATCCGCCCATTTTAGAGGTTGAGAATCTCGAAACCGCGGTGCGCGAAGCGGCGGCACAGGCAGAAGAGGGCGATGTGGTTATCATGAGCCCGGCAAGCGCTTCGTTTGACCGTTTTAAGAATTTTATGGAGCGCGGCAAGCTGTTCAAATCGCTGGTCAACGCGCTATAACAGAATTAAAAAGAACAGGCCTTCGGCGATTGCCGAAAGGCCTGTTTTTCATATTTGGCCGGAAGTGAACGCACGCCGGACGCATACCAGCGTCAGAACGGCTGTTACGGCTTCAACGGTGGGGAAGGCAGCCCAGACACCTGTGACACCGAACAAAGCCGCCAGCGCAAATAGAATGGGCGGAATGGCAGCCACACCGCGCACCAGTGAAATCGCAAAGCCGACGGCAGTGCGGTTGGAGGCGCTGAAAAAGGTGGCGGATACGATGTTCAGCCCTGCGCACCAGAAGCCGAGAAAGTAAATACGCAGACCGGGCACGGCATATCCCGCCAGTACGGGATCACCGGCACTGTTGAACGCCGCGGAGATCGGTTCGGCAAAGGCAGCAACCAAAACATACAGCAGCGTGGAAATGCCCAGAGCGGTCAGGATGCCGTAGCGGTACAGGCGGCGCAGTGCGGCGTGGTCACCCTCACCGCTGCTGCGGCTGACCAGCGGCTGCATACCGGTACTCAAGCCCTGAAAGATGGCAATGGCGACAAGCGCCAGATTAGCAATGATGCCGTAAGCGGCAACGCCGGTGTTGCCTGTCAAGCGCAGCATAACCAGATTAAACAGCAGCAGCACCACGCCGGAGGAGGCTTCACCGATCAGGAACGACAGGCCGGGCGCGCACAATGCGGGCAGCGCTTGCAGCTTTGGACGGATGCGCAGCAGATGGAAGCCGCGCGATGGTTTGCGCAGATGGCCGATTTGCAGCAGGATGCTGATGATAGGGGACACACCGGTGGCGAGCGCTGCGCCGAACATCCCCATGCCGAGCGGGAAGATAAACAGATAATCAAACACGATATTGGACAGGCTGCCGATCACCATGCCGCGCATGGCGCGTCCGGGATCGCCATCGTTGCGCACAAAGGCAAGCAGCACATTATTCATGACAAAAAAGGGCGAAAAACTCAGCAGTGTGCGCAGATAGACGCTGGTAAGCGGAAAGGTTTCTGCATCTGCGCCCAGCAGCCGGGCAAGCGGGGAAGCGCCGAACACGCCAAGCAGCAGGAACAGCACGCCGATACCAAGGCCAAGAAAAACCGCATGAGTAAACGCACGGTCTGCGCCTTTAGTATCTTGCTGCGCACGGCAGATGGAAAACTGTGTCGCACCGCCAACGCCGGTCATCAGCCCAAGTCCGTTGAGCAGATTGAATGCGGGAATGGCAATATTCAGTGCGGCAAGGCCGGTCGCGCCCGTGCCAAGGGAGACAAAAAAGGTATCGGCAAGGATATAGCAGGAAATGCCGATCATGCCGAGTATATTCAACGACGCATAGCGGCTGAATGTGCGCAGGTTTGCGGTCTGGTTCATGGGTTTCCTCCTAAGACTGAAAAGAGCGTCAACCTTTCCATCTTCAAAGGCCTACGATGGAAAGAATGACGCTCAAATTTTTATCCGGCGATAAAAACTCGGGTGGATGCACTTTTGCGAAATTCAGTATAGCATGGTGAAAATCGTCTGTCAAGCGGGAAGAAAAACCGCCCCGCACTGGTGAAAGTACGAGGCGGGACAAAAGGATTTTGCTTAGAACAGCGCCAGAATCTTGGCGATTTCGCCGCGGGTGATCTTGCCGAGCGGCTGCAAGGTGTTGTCCTTATAGCCGCCGATGATACCGGCGGAAACACAGGTTTTGACCTGATCGAGCGCCCACGAAGGAACCGAGGATGCATCCGAATAGGTCAGCGTGGCGGCCGCATAGCCGCGCGGCAGGCAGCGGCCGATAACGGTCATGACTTCGGCGCGGGTCATATCCGCATCCGGGGAGAAGTACAGCTCGCCGCCATTGTTCGAACCCTGCATGATGCCCGCCTGCGAGACGGCATAGACCGCGCCGCGTGCCCAGCTCGGGATGTCGGCATCGTCTGCAAATTCGGTTTCACCGGAATAGGACGTGTCCAGACCGAGCAGGCGCGCCATCGTGACGGCAAATTCCTTGCGGGTCAGGTTGCGGTCAGGGTTAAAGTAGGTTTTGCCATCGCTGCCGGTTTCGCCCTTCATAATGCCGTTTTCATTCAGCAGCGAGGCGTAACCGCGTGCCCAGTGGTCGGCGGTGTCGGCAAAGACGTTTTTCGCGCTGCCGGCGGTGATGGTAGCCGAGGCGCGTGCACGGTTGCCGGCGTCGTCCGAAACATCAATCGTGACGCAGTGGGTGCCTTCGCTCAGTGCGCCGGTGGTGACCGACAGGGAGGAACCGCTCATGCTGGCCGCACCGGAAACCACCTTGCCGTCTACCTTGACCACGATGTTCGAGGCGCGTGCCGGGTATTTGCCGTTTTCCATGGTGGCCTTGCCGGTCAGGGTAGCCGATGCACCGGCATCGACCGTCAGCGATGTGCTATTCAGCGAAACGGACGGTGCGTCCGTGTTCGTCACGGCGTGATCGGCGGAGACCACGATCTGATCCAGATAAAGCGCGCTGTTTGCAGTGCCCGAGCCGCTGCGCTCCATGCGGATGCCGGTCAGCACCTGCGCGCCGTTCGGAATGGAAGCGGTCAGCTGCTTCCAGTTGCTGGTGGTTGCGGCAGAGAGGGGAGCGGTCAGCTCGTTGCCCTCCGCATCGGTAAAGACCGCAGTCAGTGTGCTCTGCGTGTTTTCGCCGCGCGCCCAAAGCGTCGGATAGGACATATCAGAAACATTGGTCTGCGGCACGGAAATGGTTGCAGTCATTACCTTGCTGCCGTCATAGGCGGCCTTGAGCGAGCCGGTGCCGCGGGCGACCTGCGTATAATCGGTCACGGTGGACAGGGTCACACCGTCGGTTGCCGTGCAGGGCTGGCTGCTTTCAAAATCAGCAACGGTTTCCGCATCCTGCGGGTCGCCCATACCGACATTGACCGGAATGGATTTGCTGGTGTTGCCATAGGAGCAGGTGAGCGTGCCGCTGGCCATGCTGCTGCCTGCGGTGAACACACCGGTTTCATCGACGGTGCCGATTCCATCGGATACGCTCCAAGTAAACGAGGTGTCGATCGACCCCATCTTCTGGCCGAGGTGATACGCAATGCCGTCGACATTGATGCTCTGACCCGGCTTAAGGGAAATGGAGCTGATATCCTTGCCGTCGTTTTGCAGTGTGATGGATTGGATATCGCCCGTGACGCAGACCATCATCGATCCTTCCACCACGCCGTTCGAGCCGGTGATCGTGGCGTTGCCGGTCGTCATACCGGCAGTAAAGGTCTGGTTGTCCACAGTGCCCATGTCACCCGATACCGTGTAGGTCAGATCGGTCGGCGCGCCTGCCGGTCCGTAGGAAGCATCTGCGCCCTTAACGGAGAACCATGTGGATGCACCGGGCATGATATAGCGGTAACTCGGCGTCAGAACCGCATGTGCGGTGATGCCGTCGGCCGGGGTGTTGTTGATAAAGAAAATGTAGTTGGCGCAGGAGCGCTGCGAGCCGTCCGACGGCTTGGTGATGAGTGAGGTCGTGCTCTCGCCCGGCTGGCGCAGCGCCATGGCCGAGGAGCCGCCGCCATCCAGACAGATGGCGCGTACACAGCCCAGACCAAGCAGTTCGTTGCCAAGTTCCTGTGCGGTCAGACCAACGCTGTGCGAGGACTGGTTGCCGTCGATCTCATACAGCACGACAGTACCGTCCGCCTTTACACCGATCGCGCTGCGTGCACGACGCGAAGAGGCGGCGTCAATGCCCGAGGTGGTGACCGTGCTGTCGTCAATCAGCAGCTTGCCGCCGACAGCATATTCGACCTCAGCCCAATTGCTGTCGCTCGCACCCACCCAGAGCGTCACTTCTTCCCCAACCGGGAAATCCACCCAAGAGGGGACGTTTGCGCCATCCGATTTGGTCAGAACCATCTGGTTGTCTGCAATGGAGATCGGGCTGTTGCCCGTTCCCTTGCTGACTACTTTGAGCTTGACCGAATGGTTGACGGTGACCGGCGTATCGTCCACGCGCTCCAGAACGATATAGGTTCCCTTTGCGGAGAAGTGCGTGGAATCGTCATAGTTGCGGTCGAGCAGGTAAGCGCCTGCCGTGGTGCGCGTCTTATTGAAATACGACACGGAGACCGTACCGGACGCACCCGATATCGACATATTCATGGTCGGGCGACCCATTACGGCGGTGCCGTCCGCCTTGAAGCCGACCGCATACTGCCATGCATCCGAAGAGATCAGCTCGCCTTCGTCAATGACCAGACCAATCGGGATGCCGCTGGACATGACAAAAAAGTCCGCATTCGTGCCGCCGATCACGGTCTTTCCCTGACTTTCCAGATATTTGACGGCATTGGTGATGGTTGCCTGACTGCCGTAGAGCTGCTCGTCCGCATATACCATAATGGGTGAAACGCCGGTGTTGGGCATATAGGTCAGAATATTGGCCTTTTGCAGCCCAGCTGAATTTTTGCCTTCATAGCGGGTATATTGCAGACCTTCGCCAACCGGATAGGAATAAGAGAATGAATTGGTGAAGGCGGCGCCGGCGGCTGCGGAAAACAGCTGCACAGCGGCCAGAGAAGTCGCCAGCAGGCGGATGGGAAGTTTTACGAAATGTTTCATAGTCCTCCTCGATTTCTCAGAATGGTGTAACGATTGCTGCGCCGCGGCTGCGGCGTTTTCAGATGCTCTTGACGAGCTTTTCCAGCACTTCGGAAATTTTCGGGCTGCGCACGGAAACATCCGAAACACGGTGATAAATGCCCTTGCGTGCATTGTACAGGCGGCGGGTCTCGGCCTGTTTATCCGGTTTATCCAGCAGTGGGCGGGTGTTGGAATAGGACAGGTTTTTGACAATGCGGTAGAACGGCGTGTCCAGA
This sequence comes from Clostridiales bacterium, assembly GCA_019421385.1. Taxonomy (GTDB): domain Bacteria; phylum Bacillota; class Clostridia; order Oscillospirales; family Butyricicoccaceae; genus Agathobaculum. The sequence continues at coordinate 41,514 of JAHZFK010000022.1, read as the reverse complement.
TGGATCAGCAGACCGGTCTGCTTGACCGCCTCGACGTTCTCCTGCCGCAGCACCGCGCCGCCGCCGAGCGACAGCACAATGCCGTCCCGCTGGGACAATTCACGGATGTAAGCACTTTCGCGCTCACGGAAATAGGCTTCCCCGTGCTCTGCAAAAATGTCCGAGATTTTTTTGCCTTCCTGCGCCTCCAGATATTGGTCGGCATCGACAAATTCCAATCCGGTCAACCGGGCAAGCTTGCGACCGACTGTGGTTTTGCCGCTGCCCATAAAGCCGCACAGCACGATGTTGCGCTTGCCGTGCTTTTCGTGCAGCCGCTTGACCGCCATTTTGCCGTAGGTGCGGCGCAGGATGGTCTCGCAGGCCTGCGGCGTAAACTGCACGCCCGACCAGATGGTTTGCGCATGTGCCGCCTGCATGACCAGCATAAACAGCCCATCGCGTGTGCGGGTCTTTTTGGGATTGGCCAGCTTCATCGTCGCCGTGACGGGCGGGTTGTAAATCGCGTCAAACACATATTCGGTTTTGTGCGGCAAATAGTGCAGGGGAGCGGCGGTTTCCTTGGGAAACATGCCGACCGGCGTGGAGTTGAGGACGATTTGAATGTCGCGCGGGATGTGCCGGCGGCTGAATACCGATACATGTGCTCCGGGCACGGCTTCACACAGCTGCTTTTGCAGCGCGGCAGCCTTTTCCATGTTGCGCCCGGTGATGGTCAGGTATGCCCCTTGTGTGATGCAGTGGTAAGCCATGACCGCGGCCGCACCGCCATAGCCCAGCAGCAGTACCTTTTTGCCGCGCAGCTTTACGCCGTCGCGCGAAAGCGATTCGGCAAAGCCGAGGATGTCTGTGTTGTAGCCGACCGCACGCCCGTCCCGAAAGGCGACGGTGTTGACCGAATGCAGGTCACGCGCGGCGGTGTCCACATCATCGAGCAGGTCGATGACCGCTTTTTTGTGCGGGATGGTGCAGTTGATGCCCTTGAGCTTGCGCTTTGCCAGTTCAAAGGCCTCGGACAGGTTTTCGGGCGGCACTGCAACGCCAATGTAATCCGCGTCCTGTCCGGAGGCGGCAAACAGCTGCGCATGAAGCTCCGGGCTCATTGTGTGTCCGAGCGGCCAGCCGAACAGGGCATAGGTTGGCTTTTCCGGCTCGAAGGCGCGGAACTCTTCCATGGATAGCAGCATGTGCTCAGCCTCCCAATGCTTCGAGCGTATCGAAAAAGTCGGGGTAGGAGATGGAAACAACCTCGGGATCGTTGATGCGGCTGGCAGTCTGCGCCGCCAGTGAGAGCACCGCAAGGCTCATGGCAATGCGGTGATCCTTATAGGTTTCGAACGAAGCGCCGCGCGGCGTTTTGCCGCCGCGGATGATCATGCCGTCGTCGGTTTCCTCCACGTCTACGCCCGCGCGCGTCAGTTCGGTCACCATGGCCGCGATGCGGTTGGATTCCTTGACCTTCAGTTCCTGCGCGTCGCGGATGACGGTTTCCCCCTCCGCGAACGCAGCGGCAACCGCGAGCACCGGCAGCTCGTCGATCAGGCGCGGAATGATCGACCCGCCAATCTCGACGCCGTGCAGACGGCTGTGCCGCACGGTCAGGTCGCAGACCGGCTCTGCGTCGTCTCGGAAGTTAGACTCTGTGATGTCCGCACCCATTTCACGCAGCACGTCCAGAATGCCCGTGCGCGTCGGGTTGACACCGACGTTTTTGATGGTCAGCTCGCTGCCAGGCACGATCGCGCCCGCGACCAGAAAGAACGCAGCGGACGAAATATCGCCCGGCACGGCAATATCCACCGCATGAAGATCCTCGGGCGGGTCGAGCGTAATCGTGTTGCCCTCGGTCTCGACCTCCACACCCAGCGCGCGGAACATGCGCTCGGTATGGTCGCGCGAGGGGGCAGGCTCAATGACCGTGGTCTGTCCCTCGGCATACAAGCCTGCGAGCAAAATGGCGCTCTTGAGCTGGGCAGATGCCACGGGCAGGCGGTACTCAATGCCGTGCAGCTCGCTCGGATAGAGCGTCAGCGGGCAGTAGTTATCGTTTTTGCCCTCGATGGATGCGCCCATTTCACGCAGCGGCTTGATGACGCGGCCCATCGGGCGCTTCTGGATGGAAGCGTCGCCGCTCAGCGTTGCGGTGAACGGCTGACCGGCCAGAATGCCGCACAGCAGGCGGGTGGTGGTGCCGCTGTTGCCGGTGTAGAGCGTTTCCTCCGGCTCGCACAGGCCGTGCAGGCCAACACCCTCGACGATCACTTCATCCTCCGTGATCTCGATTTCCACGCCCATCTTGCGGAAGCATTCGATGGTGGACAGGCAGTCCTCGCCCATCAGAAAGCCGGTGATATGGGTTGTGCCGTTTGCCAGCGCTCCCAGCATGACCGCGCGGTGCGAAATGGATTTGTCGCCCGGCACGGTCATCTCGCCGCGCAGCGGGCCGCAAGGTTGGATTTGCATTTGTTTACTCCTCCGTTGCATCGGAAACCGGATAGCTGCCGATGACTTTGATGTAGGGCAGCTCCTCATGGAGCTGATAGAGCAGGGACTGCACGGCATGGTCTTGCATATTACCGGTGAAGTCCACATAGAACACATAGCACCACGGGCTATCCTTGACCGGACGGGAATAGATGCCGGTCATGTCGATGCCGTAATGCGTAAAAACGTCCAGCACGCGGCCGAGCGAACCGGCAACATTCGGGATGCGGAACGCGATCTCGATGCGGTTGTCCTCGGGGCGGCTGGTCAGGGTGCGGCTGACCGCGATAAACCGTGTTTCGTTGTGCTTCAGATCGTTGATGCCCTCGGCAAGAACGGTCAAGCCGTATCGCTCGGCGGCTTCGCGCGAGCAGATCGCCGCCAGATGCGGGTCGCCTTTTTTCTGCACGTTCTGCGCCGCGATCGCCGTGTTGGCGACCTCGATGGCCTCCAGTCCGTGTTCGGTGATAAAGGCATGGCACTGGGGCAGGGCGTGCGGGTGCGAGCAGACGCTGCGGATATCCGACAGCTGTGCGCCCGGCACGGCGGCCAGACAGTGCGAAATTTTTTTGATATACGATTTGTTGATAGACAGATCGTAGGCGAGCAGCAGGTCGTACACTTCGCTGACCGTGCCCGCGGTCGTGTTTTCGACCGGGACAACACCCACGTCGGCCACGCCGTCGCGCACAGACTGGAACACCTGTTCCCAAGTCGGCACATGTTGCGGCTCGCAATTCGGGAAGAGCGCCCGCGCGGCCAGTTCCTGATACGCGCCCGGAACACCCTGATAATAGACGGTTTTGGGGGCGAGTTCGTTCCCGGAAGGATGCAGCGGGAACCGTTCCGGTTTTTGGCGCAGCACCTCGCTGTATTGATATTCACGGCTGGCGCGGATCATGCTTTGCAAAAGCGCGGTATATTTCAGACGCAATTCATCGCTCATGCCTGCGGTGCGCTTTTCGATGATTTCGGCTTCGCGGTCGGGTTTATAGATTTGGTCATCTGTTTCGACCTTGGTCTGTGCCACCTGAAGGGCAAGCTCCATGCGTTCAAGAAAAAGCGCACGGATCTGCTCGTCGACACGGTTGATATCCTGTCGGATCTCGGAAAGGTCACGCATAGCCGTTTGCCTCCCGGAGGAGGTTTGCCAGCGCAATCGCGCAGGCCGCTTCAATGACCGGTGCGGTGCGTGTGACGATACAAGGATCGTGCCGTCCGTGAATCGAGAGCGGTTCCATCTTGCCGGTTTGGAGGTTCAGGGTCTGCTGCGTGACGGAAATAGAGGGCGTTGGCTTGATGCAAACCCGCAGGATCAGCGGCATACCGTTGGTGATGCCGCCGTTGACACCGCCGTTATTGTTGGTCTCGGTTTTGACCGTGTTGCCATCCTGATACAAGGCGTCGTTTGCATGAGAGCCGCGCATAGCCGCAAAGGCAAAGCCTGCGCCGAACTCCACGCCTTTGACAGCGGGTACGGCAAACAGGATGGAGGATAGGCGGCCTTCGACCGTGTCCATCATCGGGCTGCCGATGCCGGCGGGCAGGCCGACAGCTGCGCACTCGATCACGCCGCCGACCGAGTCCTGCGCTTCGCGCGCCTCTTCAATGGCGGCAAGCATGGCGTCCAGCGCACGCGGATTGTTGACCGGATAGTCTGCTTCGCGCAGCGCGTCCAGCTGCGAAGCCTGAATGTCCACATCATCAAACGGCATATCCTGAATTTGGGCGATCGACTGGATGTGCGAGCCGATCGTCACGCCGCGTGTTTTGAGCCACAGCTTGCACAGCGCGCCTGCAAATACCAGCGGAGCGGTCAGACGGCCGGAAAAGTGTCCGCCGCCGCGCAGGTCGTTGCAGCCATGGTAGCGCACCATGCCGGTATAATCCGCGTGGCCCGGACGGGGCTGCGCGGCAAGATCGGCATAATCGCCGGAGTGCTGATTGGTGTTTTGAATGATGGCGCAGATCGGCGCGCCGGTCGTCTGGCCGTGCAAAAAGCCGGATTGGATGAGCGGTGCATCTGCTTCCTTGCGCTGGGTGGACTGCTTATTGCGTCCGGGAGCGCGGCGCTCCATTTCCCGCAGTACAAAGGCCTCATCGTATGTAACGCCTGCCGGAAAACCGTCGATCACGATGCCGATGCCTGCACCGTGCGATTCACCGAAAATGGAAATTTTAATAGCACTACCCCAAGTGGAACCCATCAGACAAGCCTCCTTATAGTTTGAGAATGTATTCGTGCAGCGTTTCCGCTTCGATCGGCGTGATTTCCGCCCGTCCCGGCTCGCGCACGAGGATGAAATTGACAGTGCTGCCGAACTTCTTTTTATCCGACAGCAACGCGTGGAAAATCGCTTCGCGGTCATGTGTCAGCTCGGTCGGCAAACCAAGCTGCTGCAACAGTGCAATGAGCGGCGCGGACAGGTCGGCATCACCGCGCAGCGCACTCAGGCGCATCGCAGCGACCATGCCGATCGCGACGGCCTGCCCATGGGTCAGCTCGGTGTAATTTCCGAGCTTTTCCGCCGCATGGCCGACGGTATGGCCAAAATTGAGGATCATACGCAGGCCGGTGTCGTGCTCGTCAATGGCGACAACATCGCGCTTGATCTTGACGCATTCATAAATCACGTCGCCAATGTGCGCCTTATAATCCGGCTGCGACACCATTTCCAAAATCGCAGGATTGGCGATATAGCCGTATTTGACAACCTCGGCCATGCCGTCGGCAAAGGTGGTGTCCGGCAGGGTTCGCAGCACCTCCGGGTCGATCAGCACCAGACGCGGCTGGTAGAACGTGCCGACAAGGTTTTTGCCTTCGGCCAGATCCACGCCTGTTTTGCCGCCGACCGAGGAATCCACCTGCGCCAGCAGAGTGGTCGGGATCTGGCACAGCGATACGCCGCGCAGGAAGGTCGCGGCGGCAAAGCCGGTGATGTCGCCCACCACGCCGCCACCAAGCGCAATGATGAGATCCTTGCGCGTCATGCCTGCGGCGAGCAGGTCGTGGTAGATGTTTTCAACCGTAGAAAGCCGCTTATGCTCTTCGCCCGCGGGAATGACGGTCGAGCTGACCGGCAGGGTAAACTGCTGCGCGAGCACTTCCAGATAGAGCGGCGCAACCGTCGAGTCGGTTACAATATGCACACGGGAAGGGGAGAACACGTCTAAAATCGCTTTGCCCGCGCGGCCCAGCAGGCCGGCGTCAATATAAATTTCCGAAATGCCCGCCGCGCCCTGCAGCGTCAGCGGCTCGCGCGGGGGAACAGCGCCTTTGATATCCATAGCGCGCCTCAAATCTCGCGGCCGACAGCCTGTGCGACGGCACGCAGGTTGTGCATGGTCTCGTGGAAAGAATCATAGGTCAGCGACTGTGCGCCGTCCGACAGTGCGTGCGCGGGATCGTTGTGCACCTCGATCATCAGACCGTCCGCACCTGCGGCGACCGCGGCCTTTGCCAGCGGCTCGACCATCCAGTAGATGCCGCCTGCGTGAGAGGGGTCAACCACGACCGGCAGATGGCTCATGCGCTTGAGCACGGGCACTGCCGAAATGTCCAGCGTGTTGCGGGTGTACTTTTCATAGGTGCGGATGCCGCGCTCGCACAGGATGACCTTTTCGTTGCCGCCCGCCATGATATATTCGGCGCTCATCAGGAATTCTTCCATCGTGTTGGCAAAGCCGCGCTTTAAGAGGATCGGCTTGTCAGTTTGACCGAGTTCCTTGAGCAGCTCGAAGTTCTGCATGTTGCGCGCGCCGACCTGGAAGCAATCGCATTTGTCCATGAACAGGTCGATGTGTGCGGGATTGGTGATCTCGGTGACAACCGGCAGACCGGTTTCCTCATGCGCCTTGTGCAGCAACTCCAGACCCTCCGCTTTGAGACCTTGGAACGAGTACGGGGAGGAACGTGGCTTCCATGCGCCGCCGCGCAGCACGGTTGCGCCGTCAGCCTGCACATGCTTGGCAACGTCGATGATCTGCTCCTCGCTTTCGACCGAGCAGGGACCTGCCATGACAACCAGCTTCTTGCCGCCGACGACAACGCCCGGCGCGATCTCTACCTCGGTGTTGTCCGGATGGAACTTGCGGTTTGCCAGCTTGAACGGCTCCTGCACCTTGAGGATGTTTTCAACCTGCGGGTCGCGCAGCAGCGCGTCCTTATCGACTGCGCCCGTGTCGCCTACCAGACCGATGACGATCGTGCCTGCGCCGTAAATCGGGTTGGCCTTGACGTTCCAGCGTTCAATGTGGCGGGACAACTCCTCAACATGTTCGCGCGTCGCGCCCTGCTTCATAATGATAATCATGTATATCTCTCCTTTGGAATGATGTGGGGGTGTTTGTCCGGCGGAAAAAGCACAAAAAAAGCCTTTCATCCACAAAGAGGGACGAAAGACAAACGGTTCCGCGGTACCACCCACATTCGGCATAATTTATGAAAGATGCCGCACTTTTTTCGGATACAAAAATATCCTATCCCTGTAACGGAGGAAGTCCGTCGGCGCCTACTGGAAACTGCTTTTCAGCGCCGCAGCTCAAGAGGGAACTTCATTGTGCCGGCGCCTGCGTCCGTTTCCAGTCATGCCGGACACTCCCTGAAAGCCGCACTTGGAACAATTACTTTCCTCTGTCATCGCTTTGTGCAATATTTGTACCTATTATATGCCTGTCGAGCCGGATTGTCAATGGCGTTTTTGTTACGGTTGTGTTTCAGTCATATTCGGGACAGGCCGGGCATAGAGTAGGACAGGTGATGCAAATGGAAGTAAAACAGGACGGAATGTTTATGCAGGCGATTGGCTGTCTGCCCCCGCCGCGCGCAGCAGAGCTGGCACGGCTGGACGGACAGCAGACGGTGGAGGAGGTTCGTTTGCGCGTAGGGCGGCCGCCGGCCGTGCGCACGGCCACCGGCGAGCGGGAGACGGGTTTCCCATCGGTCACGGCGTCGGAGCTGCGCGAGACGCTCAGCCGGGCGGCACGGTATTCGGTACATAGCTATGCGGAAAGCCTGCGACACGGGTTTGTGACGATTGGCGGCGGCCATCGGTTGGGTCTGTGCGGCACGGTGGCGGAGGAAAACGGACAGGTGATCGGGGTGCGTGGATTGTCGTCGGTTAATCTGCGCGTGGCGCGGCAGCGGTCGGATGTGGACGAGATCATCCGGCCGTGGATCGGAACGGAAAAGCTGCGGAGTGTGCTCCTGCTGTCGCCGCCCGGCTTTGGCAAGACAACACTGCTGCGTGAATGGGTGCGGCTGGTGTCGGATGCGGGACATCCGGTTGCCGTGGCGGATGAACGCGGCGAGATTGCTGCTCTAGCAGACGGCGCACCACAGTTTGCAGTGGGCAGATGCACGGATGTGCTGGAAAACTGCGCAAAGCGGCAGGCGGCGCTCATGCTGCTCAAAACCATGTCGCCGGAGCTGATCGCGTTTGACGAGATCACAGCGCCCGAGGATGTGGAGGCGATTTCCCTGTGCGCTCATTGCGGCACCGCGGTATTGGCCAGCGCACATGCAGCGGATGTGGACGATCTGTGCCGCAGACCGCTGTACCGTGCGCTGCTGGAGCTGCATGTGTTCGAGCGGGCGGTCATCATTACAAGGGACGAGGGAAAGCGGCACTACCGGATGGAGGAATTGGAGGGAGACATATGCTCAAGCTGATGGGTTCGGTGATGATATTCGGTGCTTGCGCGGCGCTTGGCCTTTCTGCGCGGCAGGGACTGCGGCGGCGCGTGGCGGCAGCGGATGCGATGCTGCTGGCGCTGAGTCTGATGAGCGGCGAAATTTCCGGCCGCCGCACGCCTGCGCCTGAGATCATCGGCCAGCTGGCTGAAAGCGACAATCGGATTATTTATACGGTGTTCCGCCATTTGCAGCGGCGGTTACGGGAGGAAAACGGTTTGTCGCTGGGGTATTTGTGGCGCGCCTCTCTGCGGGACTGCCGGGATCAGGTCGGACTGGGACAAACGGAGTGCGAAATTCTGTCCGAAGCGGCGGCGTGGCTCGGCCGGTATGACGCTGCCGAACAGGTCGCAGGGCTCGAGCAGATCGCGCGGCGGCTGGCGGCGGCGCGTGATACCGCAGCGGGAGAATTGCAAAACAAGGGGAATTTGTACCGCACCTGCGGCATTGCGCTGGGCATTCTGGTGGTGCTGGTGCTGATCTGAGGACGGAGGAACATATGGACGTTGATCTGATTTTCCGCATTGCGGCAGTCGGCATTCTGGTGGCAGTACTCGGCCAGCTGCTGACACGGTCGGGACGGGAAGAACAGGCGCTGATGACCACGCTGGCGGGGCTGATCGTCGTGCTGATGCTGATCGTGCAGGAGATCAGCCAGCTGTTTTCGATGATGAAAAGCGTGTTCGGGTTTTGAACAGCCTGATCGCGGCCTGCGGGCTGGTGCTGCTGGTGCTGGTTCTGTCAATGACACTCAAAAAGGATGCGCCTGCCATTGCGCTCCTGCTGACGCTGACGGCGGGTGTCCTCATCCTGCTGCGAGCCTTTGCGCTGGTGGGCGGTACCATGCAGCGGTTTTCCGATTTGCTGATGCAAGGCGGTATCACGCAAAGCCTGTACTTGCCGGTGCTCAAGACGGTGGGCGTGGCCGTTGTGGTGCGCATCATGAGCGCACTCTGTCGGGACAGCGGACAGTCTGCGCTTGCGGCAAAGCTGGAAATCATGGGTGCGGTGCTGGCGCTTTCCATGTGCCTGCCGCTGCTCGAGCAGGTGCTTGTGCTGGTGGCAGACTGGACGATATGAAAGGGAACGGACGGATGAAAAAGGTGTTTGCAGTGCTGCTGGTGCTGCTCGCGTGTATGACGGCGGCAGCCGCGGCAGAGGGGGAGGGCGCAGCACAGGGGGATACCCTTCTGCGGGCAGTGCCGGGCGAGCAGCGCGCGTACCTGGACGGCATTGACATAGACACAGCGGACGAGCTGGGGGCTTCTTTTGCCCGCCTGCTCGCGAACACGGCGGAGGACAGCCGCAGCGCGCTCAAAAATGCGCTGAACGGGCTGATACGGGTGGCAATCGTGGTGGTGCTGACCGCAGCGGGGCGGGGCTTTTCCGCGGCGGCGGGCGGTGCGGCGGATGCGTGGATCGATATGGCGGGGACGTTGGGGTGTGCGGCGGTGCTGCTGCAGGATTTCACCGGCGTGCTCGCGCTGTGCCGCGAAACGCTTTCCGAGATCAGCCTGTTTTCCGGCACGCTGCAGCCGGTATTGGCAACCGTTCTGGCAGCAGGCGGCAACGCCGCAACGGCGACTGCTTTGCAGGTGGCGACGATGGTGGTGTTCGATCTGGTGATTCGGCTCATCAATGTGCTGCTGGTGCCTGCGGCTTGCGCCTATCTCGCGGTGGTTGCGGTGGATGCGGCGACCGGCAACGGTATGCTGCACGGCATCGCGGACGGCATCAAGGGATTGACTTCGGGGGCGCTCAAGCTGATCCTGACTGTGTTCACGGCATATCTGACCATTGCGGGCGGGGTATCGGGTAGCGTGGACCGCATGGCGCTCAAAACAGCGAAATTCGCGGTTTCAGGTGCGGTGCCTGTGGTCGGCGGCGTGATTTCGGACGCGACCGAAACCGTGCTTTCCGGCGCGGCACTGCTGCGCAGCTCGATCGGCGTATTCGGTATGCTGTGCGTGACGGCGATCTGCCTCATTCCATTCCTGCGCGTGGGCGCAAGCTACTTGTGCTATAAAGCGGGCGCGGCGGTGCTTTCGCCGCTTTGCTCGAACAGTCTGCGGCAGATGCTGGAAGGGGTGAGCACGGGCTTCGGTCTGCTGCTCGGAATGCTGAGCACCTGCTGTCTGATTCTGTATTTGGAGCTGGTTTATGTGGTTGCGATGGTGAAGCCAATATGAGTGAATTGTTTCATACCATTTTGCTGCGTGTCACGCTGGCGGGCGTGGCGTCCGCGGTGGCGCTGCGTGTGGTGGAGGGTGGCGCGCTGCGCGAGATCGTTAAGCTGGCGGCGGGGCTGCTCATGCTGCTGGCGCTGCTCCAGCCGTTGGCGGGGCTGCGCCTGACGGGTTGGGACGGCATCCGTGACGGCGCACTTGCGGGCGTTGACGTGGATGCGATACAGGAGCAAAACGCGCAGACGACCATGAGCACGATCGCGGCCAGTATTGCGGACGCGCTCGAGAGCAGTGCGCAGGCGAAGGGGTTCGACTGTTCAGTACATGTGACAATGGAGAACGACGAAAACGGGATTTTGCAGGTGGGAAAGGTAACGGTGTATTATCAAAGCACGGATGCGGCGCGGCTGGATGAACTGAAAACGCTGGTGACCGAGGGGTGCGGTGTGGATGCGGACAGACAGGAGTGGGTGGCGCAATGAAAGAACAATGGAAGGTGTGGCTGTGTGCTGCGCAGCAAAAGATCGTACCGCTCGCGGTCAAATACCGCGCGGTGCTGATTGTGCTGCTGGCAGGGGTGCTGCTGCTGGCTTCGGGCGGGCGCGGTGCAAAGGAGGAGGCTGTGGCATCGGATACGTCTGCCGAGCCATCTGCATTCGACCTTGCCGCGTTTGAGCAAGCGCTGTGCGACAAGCTGGCTGCGGTGGATGGCGTGGGGCGGGTTGAACTGATGCTGTCGCTCGAGGAGAGCGGCGAAGCGGTTTACGCGGTCAACACCCGTCAGACCACCGGGGTGGACAGCAGTCAAAGCTACGAAAGTGATTTGACCATTCTCAGCGACGGCAGCTACGGGGAAAAGCCTGTGACGGTCAAAAATCTGCTGCCGACGTTTCGCGGCGCGGTCGTTCTGTGCGACGGCGCGGACAACGCGCAGGTGCGTTTGGCGGTGACGCAGGCGGTCAGCACGGTGTGCGGCATCGGTTCGGACAAAGTTACGGTTCTGAAAATGTCCGATGCATCATAAAACATAGTAACCAAATACAGGAGGGCGAGCAGTGATGAAAAAAATCAAGAAACGCGGCGCGGTATACGGTGTGATCGCGCTGCTGCTTTGCGCGGCGGTTTATTTGAACTGGAGTTATGTCGATGCGCCGGATGAGCTGCTGGTGGCAGGGCAGACCGATGCGGATACGACCGGGTCGGATGCGGGAGAAACGGCAGGAACAGAGGGGGAGGATTATTTCGCCACCTCGCGTCTGACCCGCGAGCAGGCGCGCGATGAGGCGGTCAGTACGCTGCGCGAGCTGAGTGAGAGCGAGGACGCCGATCAGGCGGCCAAAGATGAGGCGGCGGCTCAGATCTCGGCGCTCGCGGATGATTCGGTTGCCGAGGCAAATATCGAAAGCCTGATTCGCGCCAAAGGCTATGCGGATGCGGTCGTGATGATTGGGGACAGCAGCGTGAATGTGGTTGTCGCGCCGCCGGACGGCGGATTGCAGGCAACCGATGTGACGGTTATCAAGGACATCGTGGTCAGTGAAACCGGCATGACCGCAGGACAGGTCAAGATCGTGGAAGCAGAGTAAGCAGCCGCAGCGCGTATTTTTGCTTTGCATTTTGCCAAAACTGTGCTATAATCCGTTTAAAGGAGAGTGAGCACTATGGCGGATCACAAGGAGTATTGGTCGACCGAGAGCGATCAGGGTTCCATCCGGATTTCCGAGGATGTTGTCGCATCCATTGCGGCGCTGGCTACTTCGGAAACCGCAGGCGTGAGTGGCTTGTATTCCACGCTGACCAGCGATATCGTGAGCTTTTTGAGCAAAAAGAACCTTTCCAAGGGCGTCCGCATTGAAATTGGCGAAGAGGGAACGGTCAAGATCGAGATCGGCTTCCTTGCGCTGTTCGGCCACAACATCTGCGAGGTGGCAAAGCAGGTGCAGGAGAGCGTGCGGTCTTCGGTCGAATCCATGACCGGCCTGAAGGTCACCGAGGTCAATGTGCATGTCGGCGGCGTGACGTTTGCGCCTACACCGGCGGTTGAGGAACAGCCTGCGGAGCAGGAATAAGAACAGCATTGAAACGGCAAGGCATGATCGCCCTGCCGTTTTCTTTTGTTTGGATGTGCCTTTTCGGGAATAGCACCTTGCAACTTTGGCGAAAATAGGATAAAATAAGCGTAACCGAAAAATGGGAGGAAACTGCCGCCGTGAGTGTGATGAGCAGAACAAAAGCAAGAGAAATTGCGCTGCACCTGATTTTTGAGATGGGGTTCCAGCAGTTTGAGGACGAAAATTTGGAAGAGCGGCTGGACGAGTCCATTATGGCTTCGATCAGCGGCGATATTGCGCTGTATGCGGGCAAGCTGTCGCCTGTGCAGACTGAGTACATCCGCGCGGTGGTCAAGGGCGTGGCCGCGCATCAGAACGAACTGGACGAGACGATCACGGCCTATTCCAAGGGCTGGAAGATCAGCCGCATGTCGCGCATAACGGTAGCGGTGCTGCGTCTTGCCATTTACGAGATGCGCTATGTGGAAGATGTGCCGGTGGGTGCCGCGATCAACGAAGCGGTCGAGCTGGCTAAGGTATACGATACAGACGAAGCCGCCGCTTTCATCAACGGTGTGTTGGGTTCGGTCGCGCGCGCGACCAAGCCAGATGCAGCCCCGGCAGCCGATGCTGCGGCAGCGCCGGCGGAGAATGCCGATGCCTGAGCGTTTTCTGGGGATCGACACCTCGAATTACCGCACGTCGGCAGCGATATATGACGCCGAAAGCGGCGCATGGCAAAACGAGGGCAGCTTGCTGACCGTGCCGGACGGCGCAATCGGCTTGCGCCAGTCGGATGCGCTGTTTCAGCATACCGTGCATCTGCATGAGAAAATCGAAGCCCTGCCGCAGGGGGAGGTGCGCGCCATCGGCGTCAGCACTCGCCCGCGCGCGGTCGAGGGTTCGTATATGCCCTGCTTTCTGGCGGGTCAGAGCGTCGCGCGCAGCGCGGCGCATTTGCTATCTGTGCCCCTTTTTGCTGTGTCGCATCAACAGGGGCATATCGCGGCGGCCGCGCTGAGCGCAGAACGGTTGCACCTGCTGGACGAGCCGTTCCTCGCGTGGCATCTGTCGGGCGGAACGAGCGAGCTGCTGTATGTAATACCGGGGACAGATGGCCTGCCGGACTGCACCTGTATCGGCGGCACGACCGACCTCGCCGCGGGACAGTTGATCGACCGCGCGGGCGTGCTGCTCGGACTGCCGTTTCCGTCGGGTGCGGCGCTTGACGCGCTGGCCGTCGAAGCAGAACCGGAAAAGGGCTATCGTCCCAAGGTGACGGACTGCCGGTTTTCGCTATCCGGTATGCAGAATCAGGTGGAAAACAAACATAAGACCGCAGAGCCTGCACAGATGGCGCGGTTCACGCTCGAAACGGTCGCCAATGCGGTCATCAAAGCAACCGAGCAGGCGCTAAAACAATACGATTGCCCGGTTTTGTGCGCGGGCGGCGTGATGGCAAGCCGCGTGCTGCGTGCGCGTATGCAGCAGGCGTTCGGGGAGCGGGTCTCGTTTGCTGAGCCGGTGCTGTCGGGCGATAATGCAGTCGGCGTGGCGGTGCTTGCTGCGCGGCTTTATGAAAGGAACAAAACGTGAGTACGATTTATTCGGTCACACAACTGAATAACGAAATCAAAGAATTGCTGGACACCGTGCCGGGTTACCGCAATCTGCTGGTGCAAGGCGAGATATCCAACTACAAGGCGCATTCCTCCGGGCATCACTATATGAGCCTCAAGGACGAGGGCGCGTCCATCAACGCGGTGATGTTCCGCTCGGACGCGATGCGCCTGAAATTCCGACTGGAAAACGGCATGAAGGTCATTGTGCGGGCGCGCGTCAGCTCGTTTCCGCGCACGGGACAGGTGCAGCTTTATATTTCCGAGGTGATTCCGGACGGCGCGGGCGCACTCAATTTAGCTTTCGAGCAACTCAAAGCCAAATTACAGGCTGAGGGTTTGTTTGACCCGATGTATAAAAAGCCGATTCCGCGTATGCCGCGCAAAATTGCGCTCGTCACCTCACCGACCGGCGCAGCGGTACGCGATATGATCCGTATTCTGGGTCGCCGCTGGCCGCTGGCTGAGGTCACGCTCTATCCTGCACAGGTGCAAGGACAGGGTGCGGCGGAAAGCATCGCGCGGGCGATCGGTCTGTCCAACGCGATGGGCGAGGCAGATGTCATCCTGTGCGGACGCGGCGGCGGGTCGATGGAGGACTTGTGGGCATTTAACGAGGAAGCGGTCGCGCGGGCGATCTTTGCGTCCGAGATTCCGGTCATTTCGGCGGTCGGCCATGAGCCGGATGTGACGATTGCGGACTTTGTTGCCGATCTGCGTGCGCCCACGCCGTCAGGCGCGGCAGAGCTTGCCGTCCCCGACCGCGCGGAATATGCGCTGAGCCTGCGCACGCTGGATACGCGGCTTCATGCGGCGGCGCATAAGCAGATTCAGCACAAGCAGCGCACATTGGAGGCGTTGCAGCAGCGGCTGGAAGCGCGCAGCCCCACGCGGTATATCGAAGAGAAGCGCGTGCTGCTCGACCGGACGACTGACCGTTTGCTGGCGGCATTCCCGGCGTATCTCGCGCGGGAAGAGCAGAAGCTGAACCTGCTGCGCCGCCGTTTGCTGGCGGCCGGGCGGGACGGCGTACAGCGCCGCCGTCTGCGCTTTACAAGGACGGTTGCCACGCTCGACGCAATTAGCCCGCTGCGCGTGCTTGCACGCGGCTACGCGGTCGCGAACAAAGGTGTGCGCGGCGCGGTCATCACCGATGCAGCGATGCTCAAGGCAGGAGATACCCTGCATATCCGATTTGCCAAAGGCGCGGCGAATTGCCGCGTGACCGATATCGAGGAGGAACAGAACAATGGCGGAAAAGACATTTGAAAGCCAGATGGAGCGGCTCGAGGAGATCGTCCGCCTGCTGGAAAAGGGCGAAGCGCCGCTCGGGGACAGCATCAAGCTGTTCGAGGAAGGCACCAAGCTGTCCGCGGCACTGGGCAAGATGCTGGACAAGGCCGAGCAAAAGGTCACGATCCTGCAGGAAAACATGCAGGGCGAACTGACCGAGCAGCCGTTTGACGCGGAGGAGGCAGGGAAATGACGTTTGCAGAGCAGCTGAAAGCGGATATTGCAGTTATTGAGCCTGCGCTGGAGAAATATCTGTCCCGCGAGATGGGCGAGGGGTACGACCGCATCTTTGAAGCCGTCAAATATTCGGCAATGGCGGGCGGCAAGCGCCTGCGTCCGGTGATCGTGCTGGCGTTCTGCCGCCTGTGCGGCGGTGACACGCAAAAGGCGCTGCCATTTGCGTGCGCGCTTGAGATGATCCACACCTATTCGCTCATCCACGACGATCTGCCGTGTATGGACAATGACGATTTGCGCCGTGGCCGTCCGACTTGTCACAAAGCGTTTGATGAGGCGACCGCTGTGCTTGCGGGCGACGGCTTGCTGACCGCGGCGTTTGAGACGGCGGCGGCAGCTGAGGGCGTGTCCGCTGAGACTGTGCTGGCTTGCATCCGCATTTTAGGACAAGCCGCGGGCATGAATGGTATGATCGGCGGTCAGGTGCTCGACATGGGTGCGGAACACCGGAAAATTTCGCTCGATGAGCTGCGCTTGTTGCAAAGCCTCAAGACCGGCTGTCTGCTGCGCGCAGCGTGCGAGCTGGGCTGCGTTGCGGCGGGCAAAACCGACGCGCAGACGCTCGATATGGCGCGCACCTATGGGGACAAGCTTGGCCTTGCGTTCCAGATCCGGGATGATATGCTGGACATTGAGGGTGACACCGCCACGCTCGGCAAAACGGTCGGCAAGGACGAAAAGAGCGAAAAATCCACCTTCCCGGCGCTGCTTGGCATGGAGGAGTGCCGCAGGCTGGTCGCCAGCCTGACTGACGAGGCGGTGCAGGCGGTTTCCGGCAGGCCGGAGAGCGCATTTCTCGTCGAATTGGCGCGCAGCCTGACCGATCGGACGAATTGAATGCGGTTTTTTGCGCGGTTTTCTTGAATCCGATGGATTTATATGATAAAATATAAAATAAGTGACGTAGTATCCTAGTCAGCGCATACGATTCCCAGGACGGGCCTAAAAATCCGTAGAAGGGCATATCGATGAAGTCTCTGGTGTTTGCTTCTTACGCCCAGTTTGGGGTGGATGCTTGCGGGCGCGCTTCAATGGCATGAAGTACCGACCCGCCTGCCGTGGAGACCTGTATGCGTGGGGCACCTATAGCATCGCTTCGATTGACGGATGCCCTACGGTGCAGGATGAAACCTGTATTGCGGTGCGGAGGGGACTGCACGGAATACGCCGGCCATTGCGGCCGGAGGCCCGTGCGGTGCCCAAAACGCTGTGTGCAGTGTAGCCTGCCTTGCGTGGCCATGGTGGATATCGTATCCGCCTGCGGTTTCCCGGCCAGGAAAACGCGGGAATTGACGGTTGAAACCATGTCTGCAAAAGAGGCTAAGAATCGTGTTGCCTGCAGTGGAAATCACCTAGGCTATTCAGCAATGAGGCAGGCAGAGGATTGCAGTGCGGACTCAGTGGCAATTCGGTCCCGGTGATGGTAACATCCCGGCACGGACTTTAATGGGAAACCCCCACGACGGCGACGCGTGGCAGTCCGCGGGGAAAGCCAACCGAACCTCAAGCCGCAAGATTAACTCGGCCTGCCGTCACTTCTATATGCATACAACGACCGAATGGTTTTAACAATAAGGAGTATTCTTTTGGAAGCATCCGATAAACCGAGGAAAAAGAACCAGCCGCCGCAAAAACCGCGGCTGATCAATACCAAATGGGTGGCGACGATCATGCCGATCAGCTTTGTGCTGTCGGTCGTGATGAGCTATATATCGAATGAGGCGCTGAACAGCGCGGGCACAATTTTGTCCTTTGTGGTGCTGTTTTTCTTTATCGCGCTGGGCATCCTATTCGATATGATCGGCATTGCCGCGGCATCCGCAACCGAGAAGGAGTTCCATTCCATGGCGGCGCACCGTGTGCGCGGCGCAAAGGAAGCGGTGTGGATGACCCGCAATGCGGAAAAGGTGTCGAGCATTTGCAACGACGTGGTCGGTGATATCTGCGGCATCATTTCCGGTGCAACAGGGGCACTGATCGTCACCAACATTACAGCCGGGATGAACGGCGTGCAGGTGGTGCTGGTTTCGCTTCTGGTCACCGGCCTGATCTCGGCGCTGACCATTGGCGGCAAGGCTGCCGGTAAAGGTGTAGCGATGGCGTTTAGCAGCCGTGTGCTGGCCATTTGCGGACGGGTGTTGTCGGTGCTGCCGTTTTCGCTGGATAGCAAGAGATAGAAAATGCTTCCGTGGTGGGAATGAAGTTATGAAAAGATACGGAATTCTGGACAATATTACAAGCCCCGCGGATCTGCGCGGATTGTCTTATGACACGCTCGGTGTGCTGTGCGCTTCACTGCGCGAATTTATCGTCGATTCGGTTTCGCGCACAGGCGGCCATCTGGCCTCCAATCTGGGTGTTGTAGAGTTGGCTGTCGCGCTGGAGCGGGAGTTTGACTCCTCGCGTGACCGCATCATTTACGATGTAGGACACCAGAGCTATGTCCATAAGATTCTGACCGGCCGCCGTGACCGCTTTGATACATTGCGGCAATACGGCGGTCTTTCCGGTTTCATGAAACCGGAGGAGAGCATTTCCGACCCCTGCGTGACCGGACATGCTTCGGGTTCGGTGTCGGTGGCGCTGGGTATGGCACATGCCCGCACCCTGAAAAACCAGAAATATCATGTGGTTGCCGTCATTGGGGACGGCGCGCTGACCGGCGGCATGGCTTATGAGGCGCTCAGCAATGCGGGCACTTCGGGTGAGCCGCTTCTGGTGGTGCTCAACGACAACAACATGTCCATTGCGCAGAATGTCGGCGGGCTGAGCCGGCATTTGTCGCGTCTGCGTGTCAGTCCGCGTTATCTTCATGCCAAGGCGCGCGTGAAGGAGCGTTTGGCTCGCATCCCGGGCGGCGGCGCGGTATCGCGTGCGATTTCACGGGTCAAGGCGCGCGTCAAGCGTCTGGTGCTGCCGACCTCTCTGTTTGAGCAGATGGGTTTCATCTACCTTGGTCCGGTGGATGGGCATGATCTGAAAAGCGTATGCGAGCTGCTTTCTCAGGCCAAAAAGATCAAGAAGCCGGTGCTGCTGCATGTGATGACGCAAAAGGGCCGCGGCTATGCGCCAAGTGAGCGCGAGCCGGAGAAATACCACGGCGTTTCTCCGTTCGATCCGCTGACCGGTGTGTTTCAGGCGGGCAAGAAAGAGGATTTTTCCGCCTGCTTTGGCCGTGAACTGTGTGCTTTTGCGGAAAAGGATGCGCGTATCTGCGCGATCACGGCGGCAATGCCGTCCGGCACGGGGCTGACGCGGTTCGCGTCCCGTTTTCCCGACCGCTTTTTCGATGTTGGCATCGCGGAGGAGCACGCGGTCGCCATGGCGGCCGGTATGGCGGCGCAGGGGCTGGTGCCGGTGGTCGCGATGTATTCGACCTTTTTGCAGCGCGCCTATGACCAAATGGTGCATGATGTGGCGATTGAAGGGCTGCATGTCGTGTTCTGCGTTGACCGTGCAGGCATTGTTGGCGCGGATGGCGCAACGCACAACGGTGTGCTGGATGTGGCGTTTTTGCGGTCCATTCCGGGCGTGAAAATTTTCTGTCCGTCGAATTTTGCCGAGCTGCGCAGTATGATGTCGCGTGCGTTATATCATGAGAACGGGCCGGTCGCGATCCGTTATCCGCGCGGCGGTGAGGGTGCGTTCCGAAAGGATACGGCAGGCGAGACGCTTGCCTGTGTGCATGAAACGACAGGCCGAGAGGTGACGCTGCTGACGCACGGCGCTCTTGTCAATGAAGTGCTTGCTGCAGCGGATATTCTGGAGAAAAAAGGTGTGCACGCGCAGGTTTATAAGGTCAACGAGATCAGCGATGCACTGGCGGATGCTTTCTGTGAGCAGCAGGCTGTGCTCTCCGGCTGGTGTGTGGTCGTCGAGGATGTTGTAGAAAGCGGCGGCTTGGGTGAATGGGTGGCTGCTCATCGGGATGGTCGGGTGGACTGCCTGAATACCGGCGACCGTTTTCTGCCGCACGGTGGTGTGAGTGACGTATACCGTCATTGCGGCATTGATGCCGAAGGCATCGCTTCGTTTGTCATCAAAAACCGAAAGGGAAAGGAAAACGACCTTGGCTAAAAAACGTTTGGATGTATTGCTGTTTGAAAAAGGTCTTTGCCCCTCGCGGGAGCGTGCAAAGACGGCGATAATGGAAGGTATTGTCTACATTGCCGGGCAGAAAGCAGGCAAAGCGGGCGATATGGTGGATGAAAATGCCGAGCTGGAAGTGCGCGGCAACGAAAATGCCTTTGTCTCCCGCGGCGGCAAAAAAATCGAGAAAGCGCTCGACTATTTTTCGATCGACCCAGCGGGGCTGGTCGTGATGGACGTGGGTGCATCCACCGGCGGTTTTACCGATTGCTTGCTGCGCCGTGGTGCGGTCAAGGTCTATTCGATTGACGTCGGCTATGGGCAGCTCGCATGGAGTCTGCGCCAAGACCCGCGTGTCAAGTGTATGGAACGCACGAATATTCGCTATGTGACCCCGGAAATGCTTGAGGAAACGCCCAGCCTGTGCGTAATCGACGTGTCGTTTATCTCTTTGCGGCTGGTTCTGCCGGTCGTTTCCGGTTTGCTGACCGAAAATGGACGTGTGGCATGTCTGATTAAGCCGCAGTTTGAAGCAGGAAAAGGCAAGGTCGGCAAAAAAGGCGTGGTGCGCGAGCCGGAGATCCACATGGAAGTGCTCGAGCAGTTTGTGGAAAATGCGCACACGGCAGGCTTCGCCGTGCAGGATATCACGTTCTCGCCCATTAAGGGGCCGGAAGGGAACATCGAGTTTTTGGGCTACTTATGGAAGCAGGGAGAGGACAGCGTGCCGGATCTGCGCGAGATCGTGCGGCAGGCACATGAGGAATTGGATGGCTGAGGCAGCAATGAAGCGTTTTTTTATCTATCCCAACATGCGAAAAGAGGGCGCATATGCCGTGCTGCCGCAGGTTTGCGACCAGCTGCAGCGAGAAGGCGTGCGGCTGATGCTGCCCATGCAGATGCGGTCGGCGGCGCTGGGGCTGGACGGCGTGGATTATATGGAAACCGGCGACGCAGTGCAGTTTGCCGATCTGGCGGTCGTGCTGGGTGGCGATGGCACGATGCTGCGCCTGGCACGCGCGGCTGCGCAGCAGAAATTGCCGATGCTGGGCATCAACGTCGGTCATGTCGGTTTCATGACCGAACTGGAGCCGGGCGAGTTGGACAGGATGGAAAAACTCTTCAGCGGCGATTATACGATCGACAGCCGTATGATGCTGCATGTGGCAGTATATCGGCAGGGACGGCTGGTTTATGAAAACGATGCGCTCAATGACATTGTGCTGGCCAAGGGTACGGCGTTCCGTGTGGTGCGCGTGTGCATTGCAGCGGATGATGAAGAGGTGACACAGTTTAACGGCGACGGCCTGATCGTTGCCACGCCGACCGGATCGACGGCTTATGGATTGTCCGCTGGCGGGCCGGTGATCGAGCCGAGCGCGGAAAATCTGGCGGTCATCCCGATTTGCGCACATGCATTGGCGGCAAAAGCGTTTGTGTTTGCACCGGAGCGGCGCATCGCGCTTTCTGCGGCCTGTGAAGGCGGCAGCGAGGTGTTTCTTTCTGCGGACGGCGGGCAGGGCTTTGCCATCCGGCCGGACGACCGGGTGGAGATCACGCGTTCGTCGCTTCGCACCCGTTTGGTGCGGCTGAAGGGAATCAGCTTTTATAAAATCTTGCAGAAAAAGCTTTGACAAGGGGGCGCAGATATGAAATTTCAAAGACAGGCAAAAATTCTCGAATTGATTGACCGATTTGAGATCGAGACACAGGAAGAGCTGACCGATCATCTGCGCGCGTTTGGCTATAATACGACGCAGGCGACGGTTTCGCGTGACATTAAAGAGCTGCGGCTGATTAAGTCGCTTTCTGCTGAAACCGGAAAATATAAGTATACCGCAGCGGCTGGCGGCGCAGCGGACAGCTTCACCACCCGTCTGCGCAATATCTTCCGCGAATGCGTCACGGAAATTGCTGCTGCGCAGAATATGGTCGTCATTAAAACGCTGCCCGGCTTGGGACAGGCGGCCGCGATGGCGATTGACGCAATGCGTGCCACGGATGTTGTCGGTACACTCGGCGGAGACGATACGGTGTTTGCGGTGATGCGCGATAATGAAAGCGCGGCGCGTTTTTGCCAGCAGGCACAGGACATTCTAAAGTAAAAGCAGGGGAGGAAGCGGCAATGCTGCAATTACTCCATATTGAAAATATCGCGGTCATCGAACGGGCAGACATCGAACTGGAAAGCGGTTTGACCGTCCTGTCCGGTGAGACCGGCGCGGGCAAGTCGATTGTGATTGATTCGATCGGCGCGATCTTGGGCAAACGGGTCAGCCGCGACTTGGTGCGTGCAGGGGCACAGAAGGGCTTTGTCAGCGCGGTGTTTACCGACCTTTCGGCGGGGCTTACCGGCTTGCTCGATGAGCTGGCGCTGGCCGGGGAGGAAGCGGATATGCTGCATTTGCAGCGGCAGATTACGGCGGATGGCAAAAGCACCTGTCGGGTCAATATGAAGCCGGTGTCGGCGGCGGTGCTGCGGCAGCTGGCGCCGTATCTGATTGATATTCACGGCCAGAACGATGGTCAGAAGCTGCTCGATGAGCAGCACCATATCGACTATCTGGATGGATATGCGGGACTGGACTCGCTGCTGGCGCAGTACCGACCCAAATATCAGGCGTTGCTGGCATTGCGGCGTGAGATCACAGCACTCGAGACCGGCGAGCAGGAGCGTTTGCAGCGCATCGACATGCTCTCTTTCCACAAGGAGGAGATTGAGCAGGCGGCACTCCAGCCGGACGAGGATGAGACGCTGGCGCAGCGCAAGGCATATTTCGACCACGCGGGCAAGATTGCGGGCGCGCTGGAGCAGGTGCGCCTTGCACTGAACGGAGATGATGAGGTCGGTGGTGTGTGCGCACTGCTCGATCAGGCAGCGGCGGCTCTGGCTGGGCTGCATGAGGTGTCCGAGGCATTTGATGCGATGGCTGAACAGGCGGAAGAGGTGCGACTGCTCGCGGCGGATCTGCGGGATAATGTGGTCAGCCGCAGCGAGAATCTGGATTTTTCATCAGCTGAGCGCGAATGGGTGGAGCAGCGGCTCGACCTGATCTACCGACTCAAGCAGAAATATGGCGGCACGCTCGAGGAAATTGCCGCTTATCATGCGCGTATTACGGCAGAACTGGACACGCTTGCCGACTCAGATAACCGGCGCGAAGAACTGCGCGAGCGATACCGTGCGGAGCTTGCCGAGGCGAAGCAGTTGGCTGCCCAAATTTCAGAGAAACGGCGGCAGGCGGCGGCGCGTCTGGAAAAGGCGATCGTGCGGGAGTTGTCGGAGCTGGATATGGATAAGGTCAAAATGCGCGTAGCGGTGCATACGGGCGCCAAACTGGCGGCGCATGGCTTCGACACCGTGACGTTTGAAATTTCGGTCAACCCCGGTGAGCCCGAAAAGCCGCTCTCCAAGGTCGCGTCCGGCGGTGAGCTGAGCCGCATCATGCTGGCGCTCAAAAACGTCTTGACGGAGGGCGAGGATGTTGGTATGCTGATTTTTGACGAGATCGACACCGGCGTTTCCGGTCATGCCGCGCAGCAGATCGCGCGCAAGCTGTCCGCGATTGCAAAGAAAAAGCAGACGTTGTGCGTCACACACCTGCCGCAGATCGCGGCGATGGGCGACCACCATCTGCGCATTGCCAAATCCGTGCGGGAGGGACGCAGCTATACCGATGTCAGTCCGATGGATCGGGCGCAGCGCGTGGATGAGATCGCGCGGCTGCTGTCCGGTGAGCAGATCTCGGATGCGGCGCGCCGCAACGCTGAGGAGCTGTTGGAAGCAGCCGGGCAGGAGGACTGACGCATGGTGATCATCGACGAGCGGTATAAGGAGCGCGCTCCGTGAGAGAGCGGCGCATAAAACGGAAAAAATAATTTTATTTATAGATGCGGGAGAACACACATGACACTTTACGAAGAACTCAAAGCGCGCGGGCTGATCGCGCAGGTGACCAACGAAGAAGAAATCAGCGAAATGATCAACAACGGCAAAGCCACCTTCTACATTGGCTTTGACCCGACGGCGGACAGCCTGCATGTCGGCCACTTTATGGCGCTGTGCCTGATGAAGCGCTTGCAGATGGCGGGCAACAAGCCGATCGCGCTCATCGGCGGCGGCACGGGCATGGTCGGTGACCCCTCCGGCCGCACGGATATGCGCTCGATGATGACGGTCGAGACCATCCAGCACAACTGCGACTGCTTCAAAAAGCAGATGGAGCGTTTCATCGAATTCGGTGAGGACAAGGCGCAGATGGTCAACAATGCGGACTGGCTGATGGGCCTGAATTATATTGAACTGCTGCGCGAGGTCGGTGCCTGCTTCTCGGTCAACAACATGCTGCGTGCGGAGTGCTACAAGCAACGCATGGAAAAGGGCCTGAGCTTCCTAGAATTCAATTACATGATCATGCAGTCCTATGACTTCTACTACCTGTTCCAGCACTACGGCTGCAACATGCAGTTCGGCGGCGATGACCAGTGGAGCAACATGCTCGGCGGTACGGAACTGATCCGCCGCAAACTGGGCAAGGACGCGCACGCGATGACGATTACGCTGCTCCTCAACTCCGAGGGCAAGAAGATGGGCAAGACGGCCGCGGGCGCGGTATGGCTCGATCCGAACAAGACTTCGCCTTACGACTTTTTCCAGTACTGGCGCAACGTAGACGACGCGGACGTGCTCAAGTGCATCCGTATGCTGACCTTCTTGCCGCTCGAGCAGATCGAGGAGATGGACAAGTGGGAAGGCGCGCAGCTGAATAAGGCAAAGGAAATCCTCGCTTATGAGCTGACTGAGCTGGTACACGGCAAGGAAGAGGCAGACAAGGCGATGGAAGCTGCCAAGAACATCTTTGCGGGCGGCGGTTCGAGCGAGAACATGCCAACCACGACCCTGACCGATGTGGATTTTGCAGATGGTCAGATCGGTGTGCTGACGCTGCTGGTCAAGTGCGGCCTTGCTGCATCCAACGGTGAAGCGCGCAAGCTGGTGCAGGGCGGCGGCGTTTCGATCGACGGCGAGAAGATCGCGGACTTCAAGACCATGCTGGACAAGGACTTCTTCCAGCAGGAGCGCATGGTCAAAAAGGGCAAAAAGACCTTCCACAAGGTTGTG
Source organism: Clostridiales bacterium (assembly GCA_019421385.1). Lineage (GTDB taxonomy): Bacteria > Bacillota > Clostridia > Oscillospirales > Butyricicoccaceae > Agathobaculum. The sequence goes on along the minus strand of JAHZFK010000022.1, from coordinate 16,741 downwards.
CTGGGCTAAGCATGATGAAAAAGGCGCTGCGGCTGCAATGGCCGCAGCGCCTTGCTGCTTGTGCGGTGGCGAATGATGAAAAAGAAAAGCATAAAAAGCCATCCTTGCGCATTTTTTCGCGGTGTATTATAATGGTACATGATTTTTTGTAATGAGGAGCACGGTATGAAGCGAGTTCTTGCGGCATTTTTGCTGCTGATTGGATTGACAGGCTGCGCAGGAAAGCAAGCAAGCTATACAACTGATTTTTTTGCCATGGATACCTTTATGGCGGTTTCCGTGTACGGAGACAGCGAGGATAACGCGCAGAAAGCTGCTGTGGCCTGCGAGCAGGCGGTCAATGCGCTGGAGCCTGCCTTGTCCCGCACGCGGGAGGACAGCGACCTGTATCGTCTTAACCATGCAGATGGGGCAGTGTGTGAAGTCAGCGACGATACCTATGCGGCGATTGAGGCGGCAGTGCAGTATGCCGAGCTGACCGGAGGCATGTTTGACCCGACCATGACGCCGCTGACCGATTTGTGGGGCATCAATACGGAAAATGCGCATGTGCCTACGCAGGCAGAGATCGATGAAGCGCTGACCCATGTGGGCTATGAGAATATCAAGCTGCTCGGAGACAATCAGGTGCAGCTGCTGAACGGGGCGCAGCTGGATTTGGGCGGTATTGGCAAGGGCTTTGCAACTGATGCTGTGTTTGCGTTGCTTACGCAGCAACCGGAGGGCGCGGCTACCGGCGCGCTGGTGCAGCTGGGTGGTAACATCGGCGCGTTCGGAGAAAACCCGTCACGCGATGGCGGAAACTGGGTGGTCGGCATTGCCGACCCGGACAACAATGCGGAGTTTCTGGCAACGGTCGAGGTGCGGGATGCTTCGGTTGTCACATCGGGCGATTATGAGCGCTATTTTGAGCAGAACGGCAAGCGATATCATCATATTTTCGACCCGAAAACCGGCTATCCGGCGGATACCGGTCTGCGCAGCGTGACGGTGATCGACTCAAATTCGACCCGTGCGGATGCGATGACGACCGCGCTGTTTGTTATGGGTTTGGACGATGGTCTGGCGTTTTGTGAGGAAAACGATATTGCAGCGGTATTTATCACATCGGATCAGCAGATTTACACGACGGACGCAGTCGCTTCGGCCTGCACCTATACCTTCCTCGGCGCGGAGAAAGGGTATACCGATGCGCAGTAGGCTCAAATGGGGTGACTTTGTCATCATCGGTGTCGTGCTGATGCTCGCGGCAGCGCTCGCTGTGTGGTTTGCCGCAGGTACAAAGGGTGACCTGCTGTATGCGGAGGTCTGGCAGGACAATGCGCTCATCGAGCGCGTCGCACTGACCGATGAAACCGACCGCACCATTGATTTGGATGGACATAATGTGATTGTGCTGTCCGGAAAAACCGCGCGTATGGCATCGGCGGATTGCCACGATCAGGTGTGTGTGCGCACAGGAACGCTGACGCGTGCGGGACAGGTCGCGGTTTGCCTGCCCAACCGCGTGGTGCTGAAAATCGTGGGGGAGACCGGAGAGATCGACGCGATTGTATCGTAACGGAAGGGTGAGACCGTGCAAGCAAAAAAGTTGACGCTTTGCGGCATGTTGACCGCATTGGCAGTCGTTTTGTCGCTCGTGGAGCGGCTGTTCCCGCTGGATGCGGTCGTGCCGGTGCCGGGGGTGAAGCTCGGTCTGGCCAATGTGGTGACGCTCTTTGCCTTGACACGCCTGTCTGCGCGGGACGCGCTGGTGGTGCTGCTGTGCCGCGTAGCGCTATCCAGCCTGCTGATGGGCAGCGTGACGGCGTTTTTGTTTTCGTTGTTCGGCGGCTTGCTGTCGCTTGCGGTCATGTGGTTGCTGCTGCGCGCAGAGGAATGGTTCTGTTCGCTGCTGGGGGTGAGCGTTGCGGGCGCGGCGGCGCACAACATCGGGCAGATCATCGCGGCTGTCATCTGGATGCAGACCGGCGCAGTGGTGGCGTATCTGCCGTTCCTGCTGGTGATGAGCGTGCCGCTCGGCCTTGTGACCGGGCTGACCTGCTCGGTGGTATTATCGCATATGCAAAAAATTGATTTTAACGTATAAAAAAGCGAAGCGCCTCCTATACTAACGGCAAATATATAAGGAGGAAATGCAATGAAAAGGCTGATCGCTTTGCTGGCCGCACTGACGATGGTGTTTGCCTGCGGCTGCTCCAACACGACGGATGAAACCAATCCGAATGACACGAACAATAACGTGACAGAGGACACGAACAATGACGGCGTGGTGGACAATGGTAACACCGTCGGTGATGACATCCAGAACGGTATGGACAATGCGGGTGATGCCGTGGAGAACGGTATGGATAGTGCCGGAAATGCAATTGATAACGGCATGGACAAAGTCGGCGATGCGGTAACGGGCAACGATAAGGGCACGACAACCGGTACGGCGGATACCGGCGCGGACACAAACCCCAAAACGGTCAATCCGTAAGGGAGCGGGGCTTGCGAAAAGCGGCATGGCAGATGCGCCATGCCGCTTTGCCTTTTCCCGCGCAGCTATGTCAAAAACCGGGGCCGCGGAAGCCGTCGATTGATGCGCTTTGTGCCTTGCACCGCGCGTTGCGCTGTGATAAAATATTCCTATCATGGGCGAAAATACCCATCAAGGAAGTTGGAGTGAACAAAATGGATTATAACCGTTTGGCGGAACTGCTGTTCCCGCATATCAACACCACGCCGGAGGACATTGAGGCGCGCTATCCCAAACGCACGCTGCCGGAGGGCGCAAAGGTGACCCGTATGGGCCCGAGTCCGACGGGCTTCATGCATCTGGGCAATTTGTATGGCGCGCTGGTGGACGAGCGCTTGGCGCACCAGTCGGGCGGTGTGTTCTATCTGCGCATTGAGGATACCGACAAAAAGCGCGAGGTCGAGGGGGGCGTGCGCACCATCATCGAGGTGTTCCGTGCGTTCGGCCTGAACTTTGACGAGGGCGCAACGCTCGACGGCGATAACGGCGCATATGGCCCGTACCGCCAGAGTCAGCGCGCACAGATTTACCAGACCTTTGTCAAGAGTCTGGTGCAGCGCGGTATGGCCTATCCGTGCTTCTGCACGGAGGAGGAACTTGCGGCGGCACATGCCCAGCAGGAGGCCAACAAGGAGAATTTCGGCTATTACGGCAAATATGCTGTGTGGCGTGACCGCCCGATGGAGGATATCCAGGCTGAACTCAACAAAGGCACGCCCTATGTCGTGCGCTTCCGTTCGGAGGGCAGCATCGAAAATAAGATCCGCCATGAGGATCTCGTCAAGGGTAAGATGGAGGTCACCGAGAACGATCAGGATATCGTCATCCTCAAGTCGGACGGCATCCCGACCTATCACTTCGCGCATGTCGTGGACGATCATCTGATGGGTACGACCGTGGTCGTGCGCGGCGAGGAATGGCTGGCGACTCTGCCGGTACATTTGCAGCTGTTCCGCGCGATGGGCTGGAAGGCGCCCAAGTATGCGCACACTGCGCAGCTGATGAAGATCGACCCCGAGACCGGCGGCAAGCGCAAGCTGTCCAAGCGCAAGGATCCTGAACTCGCGCTGACCTTCTATGAGCAGGAGGGTTATCCGGTGCCGGCGGTGCTCGAGTACCTAATGACGCTGCTCAACTCCAATTTCGAGGAATGGCGGCGCGCCAATCCCGACCTGCCGATGAACGATTTCCCGTTCTCGACCAAGAAGATGAGTGGTTCGGGCGCGCTGTTTGACATTGAAAAGCTGCACGACGTTTCCAAGAACGTCATTTCGCGCATGTCCGCCGACACGGTATATGATTATCTTGCGTCGTGGAGCGCGCAGAACGATAAGCCGTTCCATGACCTGCTTACCCGCGACCCGGCCTTCTCCAAGGCGTACCTCGCCATCGGACGCGGCGGCAAGAAACCGCGTAAGGATTTGGCGCTCTGGTCGGATGCAAAGGGCTATATGGACTTCATGTTTGACGAACTGTTCCAGCCGGACTACACCATGCCGGAGCGCGTGTCTGCGGAGGATGCCAAGGCGATCCTTGCGGACTTTGCGCAGATGTTTGACGAAAACGACACGCCGGATGGCTTTTTTGAAAAGATGAAGCAGATCGCATCGGCACACGGTTATGCTGCGGATACCAAGGCGTACAAGGCTGATCCGTCCGCATACAAGGGTGCGGTGGGCGATGTTTCCATGGTCATCCGTGTGGCGGTTGCCGGACGGCAGAACGCGCCCGATTTGCAGACGGTCATGGGCATTCTGGGACACGACAAGGTGTTGGAGCGTCTGGAACGCTGCGCGAACGCGCTTTAATTCGGTTTTTGGGGGAAGAATAACACTATGATGGAAAATGTAAATAACTTTCTGACCGAAATCATTGACGAGGACATTGCGGCGGGACTGAACGAGCGCATTCATACCCGTTTCCCGCCCGAGCCGAACGGCTATCTGCACATCGGTTCGGCTAAGGCAATCTTCATTAACTGGTCGATCGGCAAGAAGTATGACGGCCTGTTCAACCTGCGCTACGATGATACCAACCCGGTCAAGGAGGACACCGAGTATGTCGACTCGATTTGGGAGGACATCAAGTGGCTGACCGGTGAGGAGCCGTCGGGCGGCGTGTACTACGGTTCGGACTATTTTGAGACCTGCTACGAGTGCGCGGTTGCGCTCATCAAGGATGGCAAGGCCTATGTGGACGATCTGACGCAGGAGGAAATGCGCGCTTACCGTGGCTCCTTGACTGAGCCGGGCAAGGAAAGCCCGTACCGTAACCGTTCGGTCGAGGAGAATTTGCAGCTGTTTGCGGACATGCGTGCAGGCAAGTTCGAGGACGGTTCCAAGACGCTGCGCGCCAAGATCGACATGGCAAGCCCGAACATGAATCTGCGTGATCCTGCGATTTACCGCATCGTGCGCGCGCATCACCATCGTCAGGGTGACAAGTGGTGCATCTATCCGCTGTATGATTTTGCACACCCGATTCAGGATGCGATCGAGGGCATCACGCATTCGCTGTGCTCAATCGAGTTCGAGAACCATCGTCCGCTGTACGAGTGGGTCGTGGACAACTGCCCGCTGCCGCACCATCCCAAGCAGCGCGAGTTTGCACGCCTGAATGTGACGCACACGGTTATGTCCAAGCGGTACCTGCGTCAGCTGGTGTTTGAAAAGCACGTCGAGGGTTGGGATGACCCGCGTATGCCTACGCTGTGTGCGCTGCGCCGTCGCGGCTATACACCGAGCGCAATTCTGGACTTCGTGCAGCGCGCAGGCGTTGCCAAGGCGGATTCTCTAGTCGATATCAAGCTGCTGGAGCACTGCATCCGTGAGGAGCTGAACGAGACCGCGCTGCGCCGTATGGCGGTCACGGAGCCGATCAAGCTTGTCATCACCAACTATCCGGAAGACAAGTGCGAGGAGTTTGAGGTGCCGAACAATCCGCGTAACGAGGATGCAGGCACACGCAAGGTACCGTTTACGCGCGAGCTGTATATCGAAAAGAGCGATTTTGCCGAGGTGCCGCCTCCGAAGTTCCAGCGCCTCAAGCCGGACGGTGAGGTGCGCCTGATGGGCGCATATATCGTCCGCTGCAACGAGATTGTCAAGGATGAGAACGGTGATATCGTCGAGATTCGCTGCACGGCCGATCTCGAGACAGGCAACGGTATGCCCGCAGATGGCCGTAAGGTCAAGGGTACGATCCATTGGGTATCTGCTGCGCACGCGCTGGATGCCGACCTGTACCTGTACGACAATCTGTTCACGCTGGAAAACGTCAACGACGTTCCGGAGGGTACGGATTATCTGGATTATCTCAATCCGGACTCGTTGAAAAAGCTGACGGGCTGCAAGCTGGAGCCGTCGCTCAAGGACGCGAAGGAGGGCGAACGCTTCCAGTTTGTCCGCATGGGTTACTATGTGAAGGACAGGGAAGAGGGCCGCTTCAATCGTATTGTTACGCTCAAGGACAGCTTTGCCAAGACGCTGCAAAAGTGAGAATAAAAAAGCCGCAGATGCTTTCATCTGCGGCTTTTCTGTTGTCGTATATTATTTTTCATCCGTGAGCAGGAAGCCCTTCTCTTTTAGGCCCTGTATCACACGGTTGAGCGTCTCCTCGTCCTGTGCGCGCAGCGTATGCAGATGGATGCCGCCTGTCAGCTCGCACAGGGGACGGGCAGCAGGGCTTTTGAGTTTTTCGCAGAACATATCGGCGTCATAGCGGGAAAAAATATGGAGCGGTGCACAGATCTGGCCGTAAACCGAATGCTCGACGGTTACATCCAGCAAGGCGCCGCCCAAATCGACGACTGTGTACAGTTCTTCGAGCAGACGGTCGTCACCATGGCGGCACACTACACGCCGTTCTGGATGGACGGAGGAAGAAGCAGCGCTCTCCAAAATGTAACCGCGGGGGGTGGCCAGCACGGAAAGCCCACCAGCGCGCAGGAGCGCGACATCGCCTACGATGATCTGCCGGCTGACGCCGCATTGTGCAGCCAATGCGGTGGCGGAAAGCGGCTTTTGCGTTTGCATGAGAAGCTGGGTGATTTTGGTGCGCCGTTCAGCAGCATTCATGATACAGTCACTCCTTAGTATTCCTATCATAGCAAAAGAAAAAGGACTATGCAAGCATAGTCCCTAAAATCAATTTGTCTTAGCCCAGCAGATAGATGTTTGCGTACTGAACGCCAAGTTCATATGCGCGGTCATGCGAAGAAACAAACACGTCGATCTTGCTGTTCTTGATCGCTCCGCCGGTATCCTCTGCGATGAACACGCCGTAGCCTTCGATATAGACGCGGCTGCCCAGCGGGATGATCGAGGAATCTACGGCAATCGTGCGGCCCTCAGTGGGGGTCGTGCCAGAAGCGGTCTTTGCATCGGCAACGCCGTTGCACTTCTCACAGGGGCAATAGAAAGTCAGCTTGTAGTTGCCCAGCGCGGTCGAATTGTTTTTGATCGCATCGGTTGCCAGAAGAGAAGAAGAGTAAGCAACCGTCTTCGCAGATACCGGCGCGGTCAGCAAATCGCTGCCGGAGGACTGCTGATTGGAAGAGGGCTTGTTGGAAGCGGTCTGCTGTGCAGACTCTGCTTCAGCCTTTTTCTTAGCCTCCGCCTCTGCCTTGGTAAGTGCCTGTTCCGCTGTGTTGATCTGATCGGAGTTGAGAACCGTACCGACCGATGCGTTCAGGTTGGATGAGAGCATTGCAACCGGCTGATCGAGCGCCGCAGCACTGATGGAGGCCATCGTGCTGACTGCCAGCGTTGCAGCAATCAGTTTGGATGCATGCTTTCGCAAAGAAAAGAACATGTGTTACACTCCTACATTGTGGTGAAAACCCGCGGTAACGCGACATCGGAATAACCGATTGGTTTTCTGGTTGTTACTGATTTGTTGTCGATCTGTTTCTGATCTGTAACCTATGATACTTTACAATCGCGTATTTGTCAAACACTTTTTTGCATTTTTGTGCAAACTACATAATTTCTGCTCTGCATAAACGGAATATCTGTATGGACACATGAAAAAAACGGTCGATTTTTTTCACTCGGAATCTGTTAGTGCACAAAGAACGGTTACAAAATGACATTTTTCGATTGTGGGTGGGGAAATGACAAAAGCAAAGGTGAGTGCAAATAGGTAGAGTGGGGAACAGTTTCCACTGAGGGATAAGTGCATCCTTGTGTGAGAATACTATTATATATAAAGTATATATAGGCGGTTTGCAAACGATGGGTTTCTGTGCTGTGGCTTTCCACTGTCTGTAAAAAAACTTTACACTGCAAGCGGAATGTGGTATCATAAAAAATAAGTGTTTGCAGTTTGCGCGGGGATGCTTGCCGACAAACGGTAAGACCGGACTGCAGCGCAGAGATAAAATAGTGCATAAAGGCGGACGAACGGGATGCAGGTCTGTCTTTGTAAAAACGCGGGGAAAATCCCCGGGTTGTTGTTTACAGGTATTTTAACTGATGAATAAAGGAAAGTGATAAAACTGTTATGAAAGAAAAACTGAAGATTATTCCGCTCGGTGGTCTCAATGAGATCGGAAAGAATATGACTGTCATTGAATACGGCAATGATATTCTGGTAATCGACTGCGGCGTTGCGTTTCCGGATGACGATATGCTGGGCGTGGATCTGGTGATCCCGGATACCACCTACCTTAAGCGCAATCTCAATAAGCTACGTGGTTATGTCATCACGCACGGCCATGAGGACCACATCGGCGCGATCCCGTATGTTTTGCGTGAGTGCAATGCGCCGATTTATGCGACCCGCCTGACATGCGGCATTATTGAGACCAAACTCAGTGAGCACAAGATGCCGCAAAAGGTCAAACTCAACCGCGTACGCGCGGGAGATACGATCAAGCTGGGCTGCTTCAAGGTGGAATTCATCCACACGAACCACTCGATTGCGGATTCGGTTGCGCTGGCGATCACGACGCCGCTTGGTACCATCCTGCACACGGGCGACTTCAAGATTGATCTGACGCCGGTTTCGGGCGAGATGATTGACCTGGTGCGCATTGGTGAGCTGGGCAAAAAGGGTATCCTTGCCCTGATGAGCGATTCGACGAATGTGGAGCGTCCGGGCTACACGCCGAGCGAAAAAATCGTGGGCAAGTCGCTGGAGAAGTTCATCATGGAGAGCGATCAGCGCATCATCATCGCCACCTTTGCATCCAACGTATCGCGTTTGCAGCAGATTCTGGACATTGCAGCCAAGGCCGGACGCAAGGTTGCCGTATGCGGCCGCAGCATGGAGAAGATCTCTAAGGTTGCGGGTGAGCTGGGTTATCTGCGCGATACCGGCAAGGTGATGATCGATATTTCCGAGATCAAGCGCTATGCACGCAGTCAGCTGATTATTGTATCCACCGGTTCGCAGGGCGAGACGATGTCGGCGCTGTACCGCATGGCTTATGGCAGCCACAAACAGGTTGAGGTCAATGCGGGCGACCGTATTTTGATTGCGGCTTCTGCGATCCCCGGCAATGAGAAGTCGATCAACAATATGGTCAACGAGCTGTATAAGCAGGGCGCGGAAGTCATTTACGACCGCTCTGCTGCGATCCATGTATCCGGCCATGCTTGCCAGGAAGATTTGAAGTTGATGCTGGGTCTGTGCAAGCCGAAATATTTTATCCCGGTGCACGGTGAGTATCGTATGCTGATGCAACATGCGGGGCTGGCGCGTGAGATGGGCGTGAACCCGAAAAACGTGCTGATTACCGAAATTGGCCGACCGGTTGAAATCAGCGAAAACTCTGCTCGTCTGGGCAATCCCGTGCCGGCGGGCCGCTTGCTGGTCGATGGTTTGGGCATTGGCGATGTAGGCACTGCGGTGCTGCGTGACCGCAAGCATCTGTCTGAGGACGGTCTGCTGGTTGTCGTGGTCACGGTGGACGCGACCACGGGTGTGGTCATCGCCGGCCCGGATATCGTTTCGCGCGGCTTTGTCTATGTCAAGGAGGCCGAAGCGCTGATGGAAGAGCTGCGTAACATTTCGCAGATGGCGCTCGACCGTTGCGCGATGGAGAATCTGCGCGATTGGAACAGCCTCAAGTCGGCAATCAAGGGCGACGTGAGCGATTATCTGTTCAAAAAGACCAAGCGCAGCCCGATGGTGCTGCCGATCATCATGGAAATTTAAGAAAGAAAAACAGCCGCTGGTGCGGCTGTTTTTTTGTATTTCACACAGTCCGGCTTTGACGGTGACAGGTGCGTCTGCTATACTGATTTTATATCGACAAGGGAGGCGCGGCATATGCAGGTAAATCGCGTGTGGGCAGTGTATTGGAGCGCGACAGGGACGACCAAGCGTGTGGTAAAGGAAATTGCAACGCAGACGGCGCAGGCGTTGGATAGGCTGCTTACAGAATATGATTTCACTCTGCCGGCAGCGCGGCAGGATGCCCTATCTTTTACGGCGGAGGATTTGGTGATCTTCGGCACGCCGACCTATGCTGGGCGTGTGCCAAACGTGCTGCTGAAATATTTGGCGACCGTGCAGGGGAATGGTGCAGCAGCGGTGCCCGTGGTCACATTCGGCAACCGCGCCTTTGACGATTCGCTCATTGAGCTGCGGGATATCCTCGCGGATAACGGTTTTGTGCCGTTTGCAGCCGCGGCATTTGTGGGCGAGCACTCGTTTTCTACTACGCTGGCCGCTGGTCGGCCGGATGCGGATGATTTGGCGCTGGCGACCGAGTTTGCCGCGCAGGTGGCGGTGCGCGTTCGGACAGTGGATGCGGATACGCCACCGATTGCGGTGCCCGGACGGGCACGGGAGGACAGGACGTATTATCAGCCGCGCGACCGTGCGGGTAATCCGGTGGACATTCGCAAGGTCAAGCCAAAGACCAGCGAAGCATGTGACGATTGCGGTCTTTGCGCGCAGGTTTGTCCGATGGGCTCGATTGATCCGGAGAATGTGCGGGAGTTTACCGGTATCTGCATCAAGTGTGGTGCGTGTGTGAAGAAGTGTCCCAAGAACGCGAAATACTATGACGACCCCGGCTACTTATATCATAAAACCGAGCTGGAGGAGGGGTATCGCCGCCGTGCGGCGGTCAGCCTGTTCCTGTGAGAAAAGCAAAAGGCTGACGCGATTGCGTCAGCCTTTATACATGCCGATTTTTTGCAGGTCGTCAATCATATCCGGTACGGTCATGCCGGCAATCTCCAACCGCTGTGCCATGCCGGGATGTTCTTCGGAAAAGGTGTCCCATGCGGTGACGATCGCATCGGTGCGCGGCACTTCAAAGCGAGCGAGCAGTTTTTCCATGCGAGAGATCTGCGGGCTGTAGATGGACAGTACCTTGTATTTCTGCACGAACAGCTCTTCATTGGTGGCAAGGGAGCCGATGGCGAACGCAGAGAGACCATCCTGCAGCAGCAGTTCGCCGTATCCGTCGAGGATCATGGTCAGCTGCTTTTTGGTCATGCCGTCCAGATACCAGACTTCTTCGTCTTCCGCGTCTGGGTGGATGGCAAGAAACAGTGGTTCCGTCAGCGAAGCATAAAAGGCATGGACGAAGTCGGATAGTTTTTCGAAGCTGAGGTTGCAGATAATGGTGTCTCCGTCCAGCTGATATTGTTCGCACAGCTTGTCCGGAAAGGGGACGGTGATGCCTGCGGCGGTTTGAAACATAGAGGGATACTCCTTACATTATATAATATAGTGTCGTACATGGTCAGAAACGGATACTGATTTCGCCGCTGGAGAGCGTGCGGGTCTGTCCGTCCGCGTCACGCACCAGCAAAAAGCCGTTGTCATCCAAGCCGATGCAGTCGGCCTGATAGGTTCCTGCGGGGCTGATGACCTTGATCGCCTTATCCAGACAGCACAGGCGGCTGCGGTACTGCGCAAGCAGTTCGTCTGCACGATCCTGCTCGAGCAGGGAATAGGCTTGTTCAAAGTGGGTCAATACGGCAGCTGCCAATTCTGCGCGGCGCGGTGTGCGGCCAAACTCGCTGAGTGCGCCCGCAACGGCGCGCACGTCCTCCGGCCACGCGGGATTGGGGCGCAGATTGACGCCGATGCCGACCAGAAGCGAACTGACCGCACCGCTTTCGCCCTCGATGGTCGCTTCGGTCAGGATGCCGCTCAGCTTACGCCCTTCGTGCAGCACGTCGTTGACCCATTTGATCTCCGGAGAGAAGCCAGCGGTTTGCGTGATTGCTTCCGCCACGGCAACAGCCGCTGCAATCGTGGCGAACTGGATATGGCTGATGGGCAGGGTGGGGTGCAGCAGAATCGTCTGGTAGACGCCGGTTTCGGCGGGAGAGACAAAGGTGCGTCCCAGACGGCCGCGGCCACCGGTCTGCTCCTCTGCCAGCAGGACAAAACCATGTGGACGGTCGAGATAGCGCTCCTTGATGACGGTATTGGTGGAGCTGAGACTAGGCAATACAACCATGTCCCGTCCTACAAAGCGGGTGCGCAGCAATGCCTGCACACCGGCGGCGGTCAGGCTGTCATCCTCGGGGGCAAGGCGGTAGCCTTCACCCGGTACGCCGTCGATGGTCATGCCGCTGCTGCGCAGCACAGCGATCGCCTTGTGTACGGCGGCGCGTGATACGCCAAGCTGCTGGGCAAGCTGTCCGCCGGACAACCGTTCCCCTCGCGCCTGTTCGAGTGCCTGTAATACCGCATCTTTGACCGACATGTGCTTTCTGCCTCCTTGGTGAACAATAATTCTATTGTAAACGAAAGTGAGAAATAGTACAATAGCTTTGCAGAAAACGACGACGGTGAGCGGAGGAAAAAGGGTTGAAAAGCAAGAATGAGATTTTGAATGCGCTGGGCGGAACAGGAGAAGAGCGGCTGCTGCTGGCCGGACTGCTGGACAAGGAGCAGACCTGTGCAACGCGCGGCTATCTGACGCACACCAAGTTCCTCAGCATGAGTGAACGTGCGCTGTGCACGGAGGCGGTGCGTCTTTGCGGCGCAACAGGACATGCGCTGTTCTGGGGCGGATATGAGGATGCGGAACGCGGCATATATGTGTTCTACCCGGACTATCTGGATGAAGAGAGCGCAAAACAGGCCGCTCCGCTTGCATTGCTCCGCGCGCATAAGCGCAAAGAGGATACCTTGGCGCACCGCGATTATCTGGGCGCGCTCATGGGTCTGCAAATTGACCGCAGTGTGATAGGCGATATTCTGGTGCATGAGGAAGGCGCGGATATTCTGGTTTTGGAGGATATGGCGGAGTTCATCCTGCTGCACTTTGCCAAGGCGGGGCGTAAACAGATTTCTCTGACGCGGGAGCCTTTGGAAGCGCTTCGCTGTAAACCCGCGCAAGAAATAGAGGGCAACGGTTCGGTTGCTTCTCCGCGGCTGGACAGTATGGCGGCGCTGGTGTTCGGCATGTCGCGTAAAAGCGCGCAGGAGCGCATTGAGAAAGGATTGGTTTTTGTCAATCATGCACCGTGTCTGAAACCGGAACGGCTGATTGGCGAGGGGGACAAGCTGACGGTGCGCGGAATAGGCCGCGCGCGGATTGTTGCGTTTGGGGGAACCAGCAGAAAAGGGCGGCTGTTTGTGGAATTTGTTAAAAACGTATGAAAAGAATGGTGGTTGTCAAGTTCAATTGGGTATGGTATACTATTGACAGCATCAATAAGGGGTTGTATAGAAAATGAAAAAACGGTTGTTATCCGCTTTCCTGTGCATGTTTATGCTGACGGCAATGCTTCCATTTGCATCCGCTGCATCAGATTTGGATGGACACTGGGCAAAAACGTACATTGAATATCTCGATCGGGAAGGCGTTATCAATCCGAGTGCAACAACGGGAAAATATGAACCGAACCGTGATATGACCCGTGCGGAATTCATGCGGTACATCAATCGCGCGTTTCATTTTACGGAAATGGCAGCGATTTCGTATACCGACGTGCCGAGAAACGCCTGGTATTATGATACCGTGCGAATTGCCCAAAAATATGGTTACATCAACGGTGTGGGCGACAATAAAATGGACCCCGAGGGAAAGGTCACGCGCGAACAGGCTGCGGTCATTGTCGGCCGTTTGTTCAAGGCGGATCCCGGCAATGTGGCTTCCGCTGATCTGCCGTTTACCGACCGCGATGAGATCTCCAGCTGGAGCGCGGGTTACATTAAGGCCGCGGCCGACAAAGGCTTTCTGGCAGGATATTCGGACGGTTCCTTCCAACCCGATCGCGTGGTCACGCGCGGTGAGGTTGCAAAAATCCTGTATTATTATTTAGGAACCTCCCTGTCCACTGCGGGCAAGGCATATACGGGGGCCGATCTGAAAACGGATACTACCAACGTCACGATTTCGGAAAGCTGCTCGCTGTCCGATGCAACGATTGAAGGCGACCTGTACATTACGGAAGGGCTTGGCTCTGATGCCGTTACGCTGAATAATGTAACGGTCAAGGGCTCTGTCATCGTGTCCGGCGGTACGGTTACAATGATGAATACGTCGAGCGATCATATGATCGTTTCGTCACCCATGGCGCGCCTGCTGCAGGTTACTGCAACGGGCGCTGCTCGCATCGGGAAGACCGAGGTGCAGTCTGCGGCAGCGCTGCACGAGCGATCTCTTGCGGCGGGCGACAGCGGATTTTCCGAGGTTGTGGTGAATGGTGAGGAACGGGTTTCCCTGACACTTGATGCTAACGTGGAGCAGCTTACCCTGGTCGGAGAGTCCACGGTCAGCACAACGGCGAACACACAGGTCTATCAGATGACGGTCGAAAAAGCAGCCTCGGTGACCGGCTATGGCTCGGTCTATCAGGCGGATATCCGAACGGATGGCGTGAGCTTTGCCAGCAGTGTGGACGTATCTGGCTACGCAATGGCAAACGGTGTTTCCGCGACGATTAGCGGGCAGTCCGTGAGCGGTATCAGCACGGCGGGAGTGGTGCCGAAAAGCATTACGGTGGATTTGGCGAACCCGTCTGCGCTGGGAAACGAGGTAACAGTCAATGTGCCGAACGGCTTGACCGTATCCTCGGTTTTCAATAGCGGAAAAAGTCTGAAAGAATCTTCGGATTACAACAAAACGGCTTCCGGTATTACGATTTCAGCCTCTTATTTGACTTCGCTTGCCAAAGGGAACTATACGTTGTCGCTCTCGCTCTCAGATGGACAGCGGGAAAGCATTGCGCTTTCCGTTGTCAATTCGCAAGAGGATGCACAGATGCAGGCGGTCACATTTGACCGGTATTACCGCTCGGGTGGTTTCCAGAATGTACGCGTGAAGCTGGATGGTGTGGCATCGGAAAGTGATATCCTGCGTGTGGTTTTGGGATTCTCTGAAATTGATTACGAGTTTAACAATGTAAACCGTACGCTTGTGCTGCGTCGTGGTGTGCTGGCGCAGCTGCGGACAGGCACCTATACGGTTTCGGCAGACCTCAAGAATGGCGGCAGCAGTACATTCAACCTGACGGTGATGGATTCGACACCGGCTGGAATGCATACATATGTGGCAGAGTATAATACATATGCACCGACTGAGCCCAGCTTTGCTTTGCCGCTGAGCAGCCTGACCATAAACAGTGTGACGGCGACCCAGAAGGGCGAGACAACCGAATTGGAGTCCGGTACGGATTACACAACATCGGATCATTCGCTGACCTTGACCAAGGCAGGACTGGAGAAGTTCCGCCAGACAGGCGGTTTGGTGGAATTCGCCGTGACGATGAGCGATGATTCGGTTTACACACTGGTGATTGACTACATTTGACCCAACAGCATAAAAAAGACGACGCTTGCTGGCGTCGTCTTTTTTTGCGTTTCGTTTTACCGTTCGCACTTCCAGAAGAAAGCTGAATAGGGGGGCAGCTCACTGCCGCCGCCGAAGTCGTGCGGTTTGCCGGTAATCAGGTCGATCGCCTGCCCGCACTTTGCATCGAAATGCGCAACATAAGGCTGGTCGTCAATGTTGACAGCGACTAACACACGCTCGCCCTCAGCAATGCGCTCCCAGATGCACTGTTTGTTGGTCAGCACAACCTGCTTAAAATCGCCGTAGCACAATGCCTTGCTTTCGCGGTGCGCCTTGGCAAGCGCAGCGATCCAGTCGGTCAGGTCGTTCCACAGCGGCTGCTCAAAAGAAGGACGTAGCGCGTCGTCTCCCTGATGCTTTTCGCCCATCGCGCCCCACTCGCTGCCGTAGTACACGCAAGGGATGCCGGGCATACCGAATTGCAGCGCATAGACGAGCGGCAGATGCTTGGGGTTCTGCAAGATGGAAGCGATGCGGGTGACATCATGGTTGTCCACGAAATCCAGCAGATGCTTGCCGCGGTACAGCGTCCAGTTTTCCGGGCCGAATTGACGCAGCAGGGAATGGGTGATCTCGAACAGGTTTAAGCTGTTCATGGAGGAGTACAGACCCTTGTAGCATTCATAGTTGGTGCAGGAGTGCAGCATCTGGTCGCCAACGAATTGGTTGTAATCACCGTGCAGCAGCTCGCCCACGAGGAAAAAGTCGCGTCCGAAGCTGTCGCAGAACGCACGCAGCTGACGGAGGAAGTCTTTATCCAGACAGTAGGCAACGTCCAGACGCAGACCGTTGATGTCGAATTCCTCTACCCACAGGCGGATGCAGTCAAAAATGTGCTGCACAACCGCGGGGTTTTTCAGATTCAGCTTGACCAGCTCATAATGGCCTTCCCAGCCCTCATACCAGAAGCCATCATTATAATTGGAGTTGCCGTCAAAAGAGATATGAAACCAATCCTTATAAGGGGAATCCCATTTCTTTTCCTGCACATCGCGGAATGCCCAGAAGCCGCGGCCGACGTGGTTGAATACACCGTCGAGCACAACTTTGATGCCGTTCTCATGCAGTGTTTCGCAGACAGCGGAAAAGTCTTTATTGGTGCCAAGGCGGCAGTCGATTTTGCGGAAGTCGCGGGTATCGTAGCCGTGGCTGTCGGATTCAAAGATCGGGGAGAAATAAACGGCATTGCAGCCGAGCTTTGCGATGTGCTCGGCCCAATCTGCCACCTTGCGGATGCGCGGGACGGTAATGCCGTCGTTGACGCGCGGCGCATCGCAGAACCCGATCGGATAGATTTGGTAGAAAACGCTTTCATAAGCCCACATGGTAATTGCTCCTTTACAAATAGAGTCACTACCAGTATACTATGATTTGAAGAAAATACAAGCGAAAGTGAAAATATTGGTTTTTGTGCAGAAAAAAGACTTGCAAAGCATCAGAGT
>JAHZFK010000021.1 GCA_019421385.1 Clostridiales bacterium | reverse complement strand
ACTTTGTCATGGGCGCTTACCTGTCCAAGGGCGGCAAGAGCTTCATCTGCCTGTCCTCCACTTTCAAGCAGAAGGATGTCACGGTGGCTTCCCGCATCCGCCCGACGCTGGCAAACGGCTCGACGGTGACCGATCCGCGTTCCGCTACTCATTATGTAGTGACCGAGTACGGTATGGTCAACCTCAAGGGCAAGTCCATGTGGCAGCGTGCCGAGGATCTGATCTCGGTGGCGCATCCGGACTTCCGCGAGCAGCTGATCGCAGATGCGGAAAAAATGCATATCTGGAAGCGTTCCAACAAGCGCTAAGACGTAAACAAGATGCACAGCAGAACAGCCGCCCGATGGGCGGCTGTTTTTTGCGTGTTAAACTGGCATTGTATAAAATGCGAAAACTGGCGCTTTTTCAAATGCCACAAGCAAACTATAATAGGAACATCAAAAGCGATCAATCGAAAGAAGGCGTTTCAATATGGCGACCCATAAAACCAAAACCATTATCACAGCCGCGCTGCTGGCAGCATTGACCACGGTTGCCACCATGGTGATCCGGATTCCCACTCCGACGCTGGGCTACATCCATCTGGGAGATGGCATGGTGCTGATTTGCGGCATTCTGCTCGGGCCGGGGCTGGGGGCGGTTGCTGCGGGCATCGGTTCTATGCTGGCAGACCTGTTCGGCGGCTATATGGCATGGGTGCCGGGAACGTTTGCCATCAAGGCGCTGACCGCGTTGGTCGGCGGCTGGCTATACCATCATATGGTGAAGCGGGAACGTATGTCTACGCCGGTGCGTGTGGCGCTTTGCGGGATTCCGGCGGAGCTTGTGATGGTCGCAGGCTATTTTGCCTATGAAGTCGGCATGGAGCTGCTTGCGGGCAGCGCTGCAAGTGCTGCGGCGACGGCTGTGCTGGCCGGTGTGCCGTTCAATCTGGTGCAGGGACTTGCCGGCGTGATCGTATGCGCGGTGCTGCTGCCGGTGCTCAGTCATGCCAGCGCGGAAATGGGCGCGCGCATCCGTACTTGAGATGTTGATACACGAAAGCAAACACAAAAAACGAGCCGTTATCGACGGCTCGTTTTTTGTATGTCAGACGATGCTGATATATTGCTGGGGATCGACCTTTTCATCGCCCACATGGACTTCAAAATGCAGGTGCGGGCCGGTGGAGTTGCCGGTGTTGCCGGAAAGCGCGATCTTGTCGCCCTTGGCAACAATGTCACCGACCGAAACCAACAGCTGCGAGTTGTGTCCATACAGGGTTTTGTAACCGTTCTGATGGTCGAGGATAATATAGTTGCCGTAGCCGTTGCCTGAATCCTCGGCAACGATCACCTTGCCGTTGTCCGCAGCATAGATGGGCGTTCCCTCGTCAGCTGCCAGATCGACACCGCTGTGCAGCTTGCCCCAGCGCCATTTGAAGCCCGAAGTAAAGGTATAATTGCTGATGGGCACCATAAACTCGCCCGTGCCGATGCCGATGTTGCGCGTGCCGACTTCGATGATCTCGTCGGTGGCGTTGCTCAGCACCGTGCGCTCCAGAATGGTGCGTCCGTGCTCCTGACCGTCCACAGTCTGGATCTCGGCGGTGACCACCGCTTCGCCTTCGCAGCCTTCCTGAATGGTAGCGCAGTAGGTTTGATCCAGTTCGTCGTTTTCGCGGGTGATGGTTTCATAGGGGATGGATTCGGTGTAGGTCACCGCACGGGTGGAGGTCACATCCAGCCGCGGGGATAACTGCTCATACAGTGTGGACAGGTCGGAAATCAGCGCGGTTTCCGCTACGACTTCATCCACCCGAACGGCCTGCAGGAAGTCGGTGTTTTCGTCTGCTGCAGTGGTATATTGAGCTTTGACGCGGTCGAGCAGCGCTTGCGCATCTTCAGCGGAACGGCACACACCGGCGCGCTCGCCGTCGACTGAGATGACTGCCAGCGTATCCAGTTCTCCGCTGGCCCCAATCAAGTCGCTTTTGAGCTCTTCTTCGGTCAGGAATTGGGATGCAGGCGCGCGCAGCGTGCGGGTCTCGATCGAGACGGGGAGAGTGTATGCTTCATCGGACAGGGAAGAAGCACTTTGCTCAATTTCCGCGACTGCTGCGGAAAGCGTGTCCGAATTTTCCACCAGTCCAAGCGGACGGTCATTGGCATAGATCATTGTGCCGGTTTGCGTGAGCAGCGCGCTGGGGACGAAAAACAGCGGCACAAACACGGCGAGCGCGCAGACCGCGCGTTGTCGTCCGGCGGTGCGCACGGCGCGTCCAATGGCCGACCATAACGGCAGATCATACAGCAGGCAGATCAGCCGGTCGAGCAGCAATACGGCACGGACCAGCCCGTACAGCAAGCCGGAAGACAGGCCGAAAACAAAAGATAACAGGTTTCGCATGATGGTAGTATGGAGAAAATGTCCTCCCCATATTCCCTCCTTTCGCAATTCAAAGGTTACAGTTTGGTAACAATTGATAGCTTACGAAAACAGGAGGGCGAAGTCATACGAAACCTGTCGGATGATTCAAATATTTTATTTTCTTGGCGCGTTGCCCGTGAAATCTGTGGGGAAAAAACGCGGATCAAGTGGTTTTTGTTGATAATAGCGGTCGAGCACGGCGCGCTGCAGTGAAACAGCCAGCGGCACGGCGGCATCAAACAAATCGCAGAACGAATCCGTTCGTTCCTCTCCGTTCGCCGTCCAGACGCGGTGTTCCTGATTGGCGCAGTCGGCGGGCAGCGGCTCATCCGGACGGATGAGCGCAGAAGCCAGACCGGTCTTGCCCATCAGACGCTCCAGATGTAGCAGGCGGCTGCGGATGTGGCTGCCGCTGTGGGTCAGGTGCAGGACACGGCGCATATCGTGCAGTGAGCGGTATACCGCAGCAGGAGAAACGCGCACGCCGTACGCGTCGCGCGCTGCGTGCGCCAGTACGCGTGCCAGCACCGTGCATTCGGCGGCATTCGGGTCAAGCAGGCGGAACGCCTCGTATCCTGCGGGTTCGGCGGCAATATAGCCTGCAATCATGATGCCGTCGATATCGCTTTCGACCAGCTTACGCCGGGCTTCAGTGGAGTAACCGGGCATATAGAGCGCCAGACGGTCAGCCTGAGCATCAAGGAACGCATGTGTCACCCGGCTGAGCGCATAATGTGTGCAGAAACCGAACACATAAGCGAGCGCCGCGGTGTTATGCTCCTGCACAGCGGCGGCGCAAAGCGCTTCAAACAGCGGTGCGGGCGGTTCAGAGCAGATGCGATGCGACAGACGGCGTACCGGGCCGGGAAACGGCGCATGATAAAAGGCAAGTGGGTCGGGACCCTGCGCGCCCCAGCGGTAAGCCGCGGGACAGGCATCCGCGATGTGCGCCACGGAATCTCCAGTGACACGCTGTACGGTTGTGGCAAAAATATGGTGGGTGGCAAAAGAGGGCATAACAGTTCACCTTCCGCAAACAGCTTTTCGGCGATGCCGCGGTGTATGCGGCACGGCCTTGACAAAACATTATCCATAGTATACCGCAAACGTTTGTAAAAAGCCAGCAAAAGCGGCAGATATATTTTTTGTCAAAAATGGACGCTCTGCCATAGAGCAAGCCGTCCGGCGTGACCTCTGTTTCAAACAGAGTAAAACATTTCGTATGCTGTGCGAGAAAACAGCATTGTTGCCGGTCGATTGTACATGCTGCGGAGATATGGTATAATAAGAAAAAAATCATGCAGTTGTAGGAGGAGGGGAACGCATGGATTTTGCAGATTTTTTTGCGATGGATAAATTGTCGCAGCATGACGAGGAACAGCTGCTCGAATCCGCGATGCAGCTGCAGCAGATGATGATGCTTTACGAAGCAGGCATCCGTGAAATCAAAACCAAACTGGATATTTTAAGCGATGAATCGCGCATTTCCGGCAAGCCTAGCCCGATCGACTCAATCAAGAGCCGCATCAAGACGCCGCGCAGCATCATCAATAAGCTGAAACGGCGCGGTTTTCCCATTTCTCTGCAATCCATGATGGAAAACCTCAATGATATCGGCGGCATCCGTGTGATCTGTCCGTTCATTGCGGATATCTATACGGTGGCCGATATGCTGATGCGGCAGGATGATCTGACGCTGATCGAGCGCAAGGACTATATCGAAACGCCCAAGCCGAATGGCTACCGCAGCCTGCATCTAATTTTGGAGGTACCGATCTTCCTGTCCGACCGTACACAGCCGGTGCGCATCGAATTGCAGCTGCGCACCATTGCCATGGATTTTTGGGCAAGTTTGGAGCATCAGCTGCGTTACAAGTCCGATGTTAAGGTGCCTGCATATATTTCGGATGACCTGAAGGCCTGTGCGGATGTGATTGCCGCGACGGATGAAGAAATGCAGCGTATCGCCAAGGAATTACACGTACTCTGAACCGAAAGGAATTACTCTCTATGCAATACATACCCGTTATCACGCTGGCGCTGGTCGTAGTGCTGCTGGTGCTTGTCATCGTGCTGCTCACGCGGCGGCAGCAGCCATCCGGCGGCAGCGATGCGAACAGCTCTATCACCGCGCTGGGCACGCTGGTCAACCAGAACCTGCGCGAGGGACGCGAGGCGCAGATAAGCCAACTTTCTGCGATGGACAAAAGCCTTGCCGGTAAAATGAGCGCGGTCACCGATCAGCTTGGCCAGTTTGAGCGGCGGCTGCACGGCTTTACCGCAGAAACCACGCAGAATCTGGAAAATATCCGCGTGACAGTCGATCAGAATCTGCGTGCCATGCAGGCGGACAACAACAAAAAGCTGGATGATATGCGGCAGATCGTGGACGAGAAGCTGCAAAAGACCCTGTCCGAACGGATGAACGAGTCCTTCCGATTGGTGAACGAACGATTAGAGCAGGTTTATAAGGGATTGGGCGAGATGCAGACGCTTGCGCAGGGCGTGGGTGACTTGAAAAAGGTGCTGACCAACGTCAAAACGCGCGGCATTGTGGGCGAGATCCAGCTGGGTGCAATTTTGGAGGATATTCTTGCTCCCGAGCAATATGCGGTCAATGTCGCCACGCGGCCGAACAGCCGTAACGTGGTGGAGTATGCCGTCAAGCTGCCGGTCGAGGACGGCGGGCACGTCTGGCTGCCGATCGACTCCAAATTCCCCGGCGATACTTACGGTGCGCTGCGCGACGCTTATGAGGAAGGCTCGCGTGAGCAGATCGACGCTTGCGCAAAAGCGCTGATTGCCACGCTCAAGTCTGAGGCAAAGGACATTCACGATAAGTATCTTGAGCCGCCGTATACGACGGATTTCGGAATCCTGTTTCTGCCGTTTGAGGGGCTGTACGCCGAGGCGGTCAGCCGCGGCATGGTCGAGGTATTGCAGCGCGATTATCATGTCAATATCGCCGGCCCCAGCACAATGGCGGCGCTGCTCAACAGCTTGCAGATGTCTTTCCGCACGATTGCGATTCAGAAGCGTTCGGGCGAGGTATGGAGCGTGCTGGGTGCGGTCAAGACTGAGTTTGATAAGTTTGAAGCCTGCCTGACGCAGACACAGACCCGTCTCGATCAGGCCAGCCGCGAGCTGGACAAGCTGGTCGGCACGCGTACACGCGCGATTCGCCGTAAACTCAAAGGGGTGACCGAGCTAAGCGAAGAGGAAAGTCAGTCGGTGCTCGGGCTGACAGGCGGCGCGGATGTGCCGGAGGATGAGGAATGAAGACAAAGGGGCTGTCCTATGGGACAGTCCCTTCATAAATTCTTAAGAAAATTTTCACAGTTTTGTGAAGGACAGGCAAGGTAAAATAGGGTAAAATAAAATTAGAAAAACAAAGGAGGATCGTGGTATGAATCAGGACAACGGAAGAGCAAACGGATTGTGGGATTGGTTCCGGCACTGGACAAACGTCCTGTTCGGCCCGATCGAACGCGGCAAGTACCGCGGCTGGTAACGCAGAAAAACGTCCCTGCGGCCCATGCAGATGCATGTGGCTGCGGGGACGTTTTGTTATGCCTCAATGTAATAGCCCACGCCGCGCTCCGCGTGGATCTGCGCATCCGAGCCGATGGTGCGCAGCTTGCGACGTACAAGCGATAAGTAAACCTCGATGGCGTTATAGGCGGATTCGCAGTCAATGCCCCAGACCTTTTGCCGCAGGGTTTCGCGGGGCAACACTTGACCGGTGTGCAGCAGGAACAGCTCGACCAGCTGCATCTCTTTGCAGGACAGACGGATCTCGCCCTTGGGCCCTTGCAGCATACAGTGTCCGCGGTCGAGCGACAGATCACCAGCCTGCAGCAGACGGGGCTGCAATACCGGGCTGCGCCGGCTGAGTGCGCGGATGCGTGCCAGCAGCTCGCCCAGCAGGAAAGGCTGGGTCAGCACATCGTCCGCGCCGGCGTCCAGCACTAAGATGCGGTCGCGCGCGGACAGATGCGCTGACACAATCAGCAGCGGCACAGACACGCCATCCTCTCGCAGCGAAGGCAGGAGCGCGGTCAATTGCTGCGCTGCAGCTTTGCCTGCACTGCTGGTCAGTAGAACTGCGACGTCATACAGTCCCTCCGGAAAAATAAGTGGCTCCGTGCCGGGCAATGGGATGTGGTCAAATAAAATATGGTCGCGCCGGAGCGCTTGCGGAATCTTTTCATTCTCGGTTGCCCCAATCAGAAGAACGCGCATGAAAAATCTCCTTTCTTGCGAGGGGTGTTTTTATTTTGCGCGGTGTATGTGGAGTTTTTGTGTAGGAGTGGTGGAAAAATTGTTAAGTTGCGGTTTTTTCAATCTTTCTTCAAACAAGCGCGCTTATGATGATACGCGGCAAAAAAACGCAAGCAGGAGGGAGCAAAGAGTGAAACTGCCGTTTGACAAATTGCGTGATAAAAAGTCTCACAAAGGAAAAAAACTGTTCTCTGCGGGAACCAAGGCCAAAGAAGAGGCTGCCGCAGAAAGTGCGCCGCCCGGTGCGCACAGCAAAAAGAAAAAGCGCAGAAAACTGAAAAAGAAGGTGGTTATTCCGGTTGCACTGGTGGTTGTGCTGGCCGGAGTGTTCGGCGTTCGGCACTTTTTCCTGTCGGGAAAAGGCGAGATGGTGCAAACCTATACGGAGAGCGAGGTGTCCCGGCAGGATATCCAGCTGACGCTGTCCGCGACCGGCACCATTGAACCGGCCAATCAGTATGACGTTACCAGCTCGGTGCAGGGAGAGGTACTTTCCTGCACATTCGAGGAAGGCGACGAGGTGAAAAAGGGCGATGTGATGTATGAAATCGACAGCACAGATGCCCAGAATTCGATTGAGCAGGCACAGCTATCGCTTCAGCAGAGCCAGAACAGCTATAACCAGACGGTGGAGAGTCTGGATGACCTGAACATCAAGTCGGACAAATCCGGCGTGGTGACCAAGCTGTATGTTGAGGTGGGCGATCAGGTGCAAGCGGGTGCGACGATCGCGGATGTGCGCGATTCCTCCACCATGGAACTGACCGTGCCGTTTAATGCCTCGGATGCAGCCACATTCAGCGTGGGCAGCACGGCGACAGTGACGATGGACGGCTCGTTTGAAACGCTGACCGGTACCGTGACGGCGATCGACGCTGCCGATACCGTGCTGGACGGCTATCAGATTGTGCGCTATGTGACCATTCAGGTGAGCAATCCGGGTGGTTTGTCTACCTCTTCCGCGGCAAGCGCAACGGTGGGTGGGGTGGCCTGCAACCAAGGCGCAAACTTTACTTATCTGTCCGAATTTACCATCACAGCGGACACCGCCGGCAAGGTAGCGATCCTGTCCATCCGGGAGGGTTCGTCCGTATCGGCGGGGCAGACCGTGGCGACGCTGTCCTCCACATCGGTGGAAAATCAGGTGGAAAACAGTAAGATATCGCTTGCTCAGCAGCAGCTTTCCTATCAGAATACGGTCGACAAGCTAGATGACTATACCATTACCGCACCCATTGACGGCACGGTCATTACCAAAAATACCAAGGTAGGCGATACGCTTGATGCGACCAATGGACAGACAACGCTGGCGGTCATCTATGACCTGTCCTATCTGACCTTTGATATTTCGCTTGACGAGCTGGATATCAATCAGGTGGCGGTCGGGCAGACGGTCAATATCACCTGTGATTCGCTGGAAAACGCTGGTGCGATCGAAGGCGTGGTGACCAAGGTCTCGGTTGCGGGCACGACGGCAAACGGCGTGACCAGCTATCCGGTTACCGTGCAGATCGACAACCCGCCGGAGGATTTGCTGCCCGGCATGAACGTGGACGCGACAATCGTCGTAGACGAAGCATCGGATGCGGTTGCCGTACCGATTTCCGCCGTACAGCGGGGCAATGTCGTCTATGTCAAGGATGACAGCGCAAAGAATACGGACGGGACCATGGTGAACGGCACGCTGCTGCCTGATGGATGGAAAGCGGTTGAGGTCGAAACCGGCTTGTCGGATGATACTTATATTGAGATCGTTTCCGGTCTTTCGGAAGGCGACATCGTCTATGTGCCGCAGGTGATGCGCGAGTCCTCCGGTGAGGAGGGCGAGATGGTCATGGTGACCGGAGGCGGTATGGGCGGTATGCCCAGCGGGGATATGAGCGCGATGCCGACCGGCGGCGGTGGTATGCCGTCCGGTGGAGGTATGCCTTCTGGTGGAGGCGGTATGCCGTGATGAAAACAGAACAAGTATCTGGCGGCACGCCGCTCATCGAGCTGCGCGATATCTATAAGATTTACCACATGGGCGACACGGATGTTCATGCTTCGGACGGCGTTTCGATGAAAATTTACAAGGGTGAATTCGTGGCGATCGTCGGTCAATCCGGTTCGGGAAAAAGTACGCTCATGAACATCATCGGCTGTCTGGATGTGCCGACAAGCGGGCAGTATTTTCTCAACGGTGAGGATGTATCCGAGCTGACCGACGACGAGCAGGCCGAGATCCGCAACAAAACGCTGGGATTCATTTTTCAGCAGTATAACCTGATTCCAAAGTTGAATGTGCAGGAAAATGTAGAACTGTCGCTGCTGTATGCGGGGATTCCTGCGGAGGAACGCGCCGAGCGTGCGCGATACCAGATCGCGCGCGTTGGTCTTGCGGGCAAGGAGAAAAACCTGCCGAACCAGCTTTCCGGCGGTCAGCAGCAGCGCGTTTCCATCGCGCGCGCCCTTGCGGGCAACCCATCGGTCATTCTGGCCGACGAACCGACCGGCGCGCTCGATTCGCGTACCAGCCGCGAGGTGCTGGACTTTTTGCAAAAGCTCAACGAAGAGGGCAATACGATCGTTCTGATCACGCATGACAACGGCATTGCGCAGGAGGCAAAGCGTGTTATCCGCGTGGCGGACGGAAAAATCATCTTTGACGGCCCGGCACGCGAGGCCTTCCCGAGAGGAGACTGACGGATGGGATTTACACAGGCGTTCAAGCTGGCGCTCAAAAGTCTGGCGGGCAGCAAGCTGCGCGCATTTCTCACCATGCTGGGCATCATCATCGGCGTCGGTTCGGTCATCATCCTGGTTTCGCTCATGCAGGGTATGACAGGCGAAGTTACCTCCATGTTTGAGGATATGGGCACCAATATGCTGACCGTGAACGTCACCGGACGCGGTTCATCCCGCACGGTGGATGTGGATGATATGTATGACCTGTATGAGGAAAACACCGACGTATTCATGGGCATGAGCCCGACGGTAATTATCATGGGTTCGGTCAAAACGTCAACCGATTCGGACAGCTTTTCGTCCACCTCGGTCAGCGGCGTTTCCGAACAGTATGCGGAGATCAACGGCCTTGCGATGCAAAGTGGCCGGTTTATCAGCTACGCGGATCTGGAAGCGCGCAGCAAGGTGGCTGTGGTCGGCACCTATGTGGCCAATATGCTGGGCGGTAATCCGATCGGGCAGACGGTTAAAGTCAATGGTAATGCACTGACCGTGGTCGGCGTGATCGAGCAGCAGGACGACTCGACCGAAGGCTCGGCGGATGACTGCATCTATTTACCGTATACCACGGCCTCCAAGATGAGCTTCGGTCAGATTTCAGCCTATACGTTTGCCACATGGGATTCTGCTCTCAATGCACAGGGCACGACCATTTTGGACAATGCCCTGTATGCCGTATTTGAAAACGACGATTTCTACACCATTTCCGATATGCAGGAAATGATTGATTCCATGGAGGAAATGACCGGCATGATGACCATGGTGCCGGTCGGCATTGCAGGTATTTCTCTGTTGGTTGGCGGCATCGGTATCATGAATATCATGCTGGTGTCGGTCACGGAGCGCACGCGCGAGATCGGTATTCGCAAATCGCTCGGCGCGAAAAAACGGGACATTATGCGCCAGTTCGTTATCGAAGCCGGTACGACTTCGGCGCTCGGCGGTGTGATCGGCATTGTGTTCGGTGCAGGTGTGGCACTTGCGCTCGGGCAAGTGATCGGTATTGATGCGGCGCCGTCCCTGAGTGCGGTCGGCGTCAGCTTTGGTGTTTCAGTGTTCATCGGTGTGTTTTTCGGCTTTATGCCTGCCAATAAGGCGGCAAAGCTCAACCCGATCGACGCGCTGCGTTATGATTAAAAGGAGGAGAAGCATGAAGAAGATACTTTCGCTGCTGCTGGCAGCGGTGCTGCTGGCAGGCAGTCTGCCGATGGCGTTTGCAGCGTCGGTGGTGTCGGAAAGCGTGGTGGAGCAGATCATCCGTTCGACCGGCATCATGGTGGGCGACACGAGCGGTAATATGAATTTGGATAAAACTGTCACCCGCGCGGAATATGCCAAGATGCTGGTCGCAGCATCCAGCTACAAAGACAAGGTAGCGGGCACGTCCAATGTCTCCCCGTTCAAGGATGTGCCGTACACGCATTGGGCGGCGGGCTATATCAAAACCGCCGTGCAGCAGGGCTGGCTGACTGGGTATTTGGACGGCAGCTATAAGCCCAATCAAACGGTAACGCTGGAAGAGGCGGCCACCGGCTGCCTCAAGCTGCTGGGTTATACGACCGAGGACTTTTCCGGCTCTTATCCCTATGGACAGCTGGCACTCTATGAGTCGCTGGGGTTAGACACGGGCGTGACCGCCTCTCAGGGCACGGCTATGACGCGCCGCAACATGATGTATTTGTTCTATAATCTGCTTAACGCAGAGACCAAGGACGGACAGGTTTATGCGCAAACGCTGGGCTATACTTTGAACAGCGACGGTGAGATCGACTATCTGAGCATGGTATCGGATACCATGGAAGGGCCGTTTGTGGTAGAGGGCGGCTTGTCCGAAATCGTTTCGAGCGAGAACAAAACCGTTTATCGAAACGGCTATGCGTCCACAGCCGATGCGGTGCAGAAATATGATGTCATCTATTATAACGACTCGACCATATGGGCATATGCCAACGCGGTGAGCGGCACCTATCAATCAGCATCGCCTTCGACTGCCTCGCCGACCTCGGTGACGGTTGCAGGCAATACCTATGAAATAGAGACGAGCGAGGCGGCGTATGAACTGTCCACGCTGGGCGGACTGAACATCGGTGATGTGGTCACGCTGCTGCTCGGTCAGGACGGTAAGGTGGCTTACGCGCTGCCCGCAGAAGACTATGCGGCATCGGTTGCTGGCGTGGTGACTGCGGTCGGTACAGGCACTTATCATAATGCGGTCGGAAATGCATATACCGCCCGCACCATCACAGTTACAGCGACGGACGGGGAAAGCTATGTCTATCCCTGTGCAAAGACCTCGATTGATGAAGGAGATTTGGTTTCTATCGGTTTCGGTTCGTCCGAAACCGATGTTTCTATCCTGCAATCCACTTCGGTCACCGGCACTGTATCGGGACGCACCATCGGCAGTCGTACCATGGCGGATGATATCCGGATTCTGGATGTCGATGATACCGCAGCAGTACGTGTTTATTATTCCCGTTTAAATGGTGCGGTGTTGGACAGCAGCGATGTGCGTTACTGCGCAGTGAATGATGCGGGCGAGATCACGGACTTGATTTTGCGGGACTTCACGGGCGATTTATACGAGTATGGCATCATTACTTCGGCAAAGAATGAGTCGGATGGTATGAGTATTTCAGGCGCGTATACTTATCTGGTGAATGGAGAAAAGAAGACGCTTTCTACCAACGGCAGTTCACTCGGTGCGTCGGCTGGACCCGCCCGGCTGACGATTGAAAACGGTCAGCTTTCGTCTGTGCAGGCGCTCGAGCAGATCAAAAATCCGGACAGCATCACCCAGCTTGGCGTGACCAAAGACGGGGAAAACTGGCTGTTTTGGGATGACTGCGCGGTATATCTGTATGAGAATTCTAATTACAGTCTGATCTCGCTGACCGAACTGCGAAACAACTTTGACGCGTATAACATCACCTGTTATTACGATAAGGATACAGAGGACGGCGGGCGTATCCGCATTGTCATCGCGCGACCGGTATAACATAAAAAGGGTTTCTCGATCAGAGAAACCCTTTTGATATTTCTTGCGCTTTGCACAAATGGAAGATATAATATCTGTATAAAACGCAGATGGGAGCGAGAAAAATGGCTTCGGACAAAACCAATGTGATGCGTGTGCTGGAACAGCATAAAATCCAATATACCGCACATGAATATCCGCACGGCAAAGAAGCGGTGGACGGTGTGACGGTGGCCGAGTTGCTCGGTCAGAACGTGGAACAGGTATTTAAAACGCTGGTCGCGCGCGGCCGCTCGGGCAGCTATCATGTGTTTGTCATTCCGGTGGCACAGGAGCTTGACCTGAAAAAAGCCGCCAAAGCCGCAGGGGAGAAGTCGGTGGAACTGGTGCATGTCAAGGAGCTTCTGGGGCTGACCGGTTATGTGCGTGGCGGCTGTTCGCCGGTCGGCATGAAAAAGGCGTTTGCAACTGTGTTTGACGAGAGTGTGAACACCATTCCTGCTGTAATCGTATCAGCAGGTAAGATCGGCTATCAGATCGAGTGCGCTCCTGCCGATCTCATTGCCCTGACGCGCGCAAAAACCGCACCGATCACGACGGATTGAGCAGCTCGGCGGCATCCGGAAAGAGTGCGAACACGGTCTGTACACCGCAGCCGGTGAGCTGCGCCAGCTTGGCTTCCAAGGTGGAGGCATCGTCGAACAGAACAAAGTGCGCGCGTCCATCGCTGTCGGTATAGGTGAAGTATTTTGCACACAGCTCGCGGGAGAAAAAGGCTTGCGCACCCGTGCGCGCCAGCAGCGCTTCACGCTCGGTCTTGGTCAGGGTTTTGCCGTTTGGCGAGGTAGAGGGCAGGGTGAAATCCTGCGAGATCGGCTGCAGGAACGCCGCAATGCGTGCTGCACCGTAGATACCCTGCAGGGACGAGATGTAGGCGGTCAGGCTGCCGCCAGAAAGTGCGGTCGGCGTGGTCAAAACTGCGTGCGTCAGCTGCCGTCCACAGGCGAGCGGGACGAAAAACGGAATATCCGCTTCGTGCAGCGCGGTGTCAAAAGCGCTCAGCAACGCGCGTCCGCGCGGCGTGTCATGCTCAAAGTCCGCAAATACGCCGGGAGCGCCGGTGCGCTTGGCCTCAAAAACCAGATCGGCCGCCAGCCGTTCCGGATTGCAGATTGCCAGATCGAGCGGTGGGTCGCATAGGCCGAGCAGGCAGTTTGCTTGTGCCGTTGGCAGCTGCAGACGCTGCAAAGCGCCCTTCGGCGTAATGCCCAGACAGAGATGCAGCACAGGCATACCCTGCCCGGCTGCGCGTGCCGTATCCCGGCCGGTGCATACCAGCACCAGATTTTTCGTATATACCATCATGATCGACTCCCTTGTGTTCGGGGCAGCGGCACAAAGCGGAGGTTGTGGCGCTGCACTGGACTTTTTGGACAAATTCTATTACACTATATGTGGCATTCGCCAAAGTGAGAACGCAGGAGTGAACGAATGAGCAAACTGATTCCGGATTATGTGTTTGATTCCATTTATGATATAACGCCCGCGCTGCTCGAGCGGCATGGGATTCGCGGTGTGCTGATTGATCTGGACGGCACAATGGCCTCGCACAAAGCCGCGCTGCCGCCGGATACGCTGGCGCCTTTTGTGCGCACGCTGCGTGAGGCGGGCGTGCAGGTGCTGGTGTTTTCCAATAATCGTGAGCGGCGCGTGGGCAAGTTTTGTGAAGCGCTTGGCGCGGAATATATCTGCCGGGCGACCAAGCCGCTGTCGTTTGGCTTTCGCCGGGCGGCAAAGCAGATGGGACTGCCGCTCAGCCAGATCGCTGTGGTGGGCGACCAGATTTTTACCGATGTGCTCGGCGGAAACTGTGTTGGCGCGCTGACCTGCTATGTGCAGACCCTTGACCGACATTATTTTTGGGTGAATGTGCGTTATCAGATCGAGCGCGGCTTTATCGAACGCGGCAAGCGCAGAATGGAGGCGAGAGGACGGCATGAGTAAGGCAAGATTCGGCCCGGCGGGCAATTCCGAGTCCTTTGCCGCCGAGGGCTTTAAGAAAAGCGAGGACGCACCAGCGTGGCTGGCCGCAAAAGGCCTGACCGCGTTTGAATATCAGTGCGGCCGTGGCGTGCGCTGCGGGGAGGAAACCGCACGCAAAATCGGTGCGGCGGCAGCGCTGCATGATATCCGCATGAGCATCCACGCACCATATTTTATCAATCTTTCGTCCGAGGAAACCGAACGGATGGAAAAGAATATTGGCTATGTGCTGGAAACGGCGCGGCTGGCGGTGCCGCTTGGCGCGACGCGCATGGTGGTGCATTGCGGCGGACAGGGCAAGCTGACGCGCGAACGTGCGATGCGCAACACGCATGAAAATGTAAAAAACATCCTGCGTGCCTTGGAGGAAACGCATTTGACCGGGTGCACGGTTTGTCTGGAAACCATGGGGAAAAAGAGCGTGCTCGGCTCGGCGGAGGAGGTCTGCGAGCTGGTTGCAGCGGACGAGCGCTTGCTGCCTTGCATCGACTTTGGGCACCTCAATTGCCGCACAGGCGGCGGCATGTCCACCCGTGAGGATGTGAGACGGCTGTTTGATCTCATGGAAAACACCATCGGCGTTGAGCGTACACGCATTCTGCACGCGCATTTTTCCCACATTGAGTACAACGATAAGGGTGAGGTACGGCATCTGACCTTTGCCGATACGGAATACGGGCCGGACTTTACGCCGGTGGCGCAAGAGGCCGCAGCGCGTGGCTATACGCCGACCTTTATCTGTGAATCGGCCGGAACGCAGGCCGAGGATGCTGTGACGATGATGCAAATTTTTCACAAGGAGATAGAAAAATGAAAAAAGTGCTGCTGATTCATGGACCCAATCTCAACCTGACCGGCCAGCGTGAGCCGGGAATTTACGGCTCGGAGACGCTTGCCGCCATTAACGCGGAAGTAGTCAACAAGTGCCAGCGCTTGGGAATGGAGTGCTCGGTCTTTCAATCCAACTCGGAGGGGGCACTCATCGACCGCATTCATGCAGCGCGTGAGGATTGCGACGCTATCATCATCAACGCAGGCGCATATACGCATTACAGCTATGCGCTCCGCGATGCGATTGCAGCGGTGCGCCTGCCTGCGGTTGAGGTACACATGTCCAACGTCCATGCGCGCGAGGAGTTCCGGCATAAATCGGTGATCGGGCCGGTTTGCGCAGGCGTGATCGCGGGCTTCGGTAAGCACAGCTATCTGCTGGCTGTCGATGCGGTCAAGGCAATCATCGAGTGAGGCGGTAAGCATGAAGCGAAAGGAATTGCAGGAATTATTGCTCGAAGCGCCGTATGACGCGCTGGTGTTGACCAGCGAGGTCAATCGCCGCTATGCGACCGGCTTTCATTCGACGGCGGGCGCGGTGTATCTGTCTGCCAAGCAGGCGGTGTTTTATACGGATTTCCGTTATGTCGAGGCGGCGCGCGCAGCGGTTACAGACTTTGAGGTGCGCGAGATCGGCGTAGGCCGCAGCTATACCGCAGCCATCAACGAGCTGATCGAGCAGGACGGTGTTCGCACGATCGCGCTGGAGGATGAGACGCTGACGTATGCCGAGTATACCAAGTGGGCGACGGCGTTACATGCCACCGTTATGCGTTTGGAGGACAGCATAGCCCGCCTGCGCGTGACCAAAGAGGATGACGAGGTCGAAAAGATCGTTGCGGCGCAGCGCATTGCCGAGCAGGCACTCGAAGAGGTCATGAACGATATTCGCGTGGGCGTGACCGAGAAAGAGATCGCCGCGCGCCTGACCTATCTGATGCTGCATTATGGGGCGGAGAATATGTCGTTTGATCCCATCGTGGTTTCGGGCGCGAACAGTTCCAAGCCGCATGGCGTACCGACCGAAAAAACGATCGCAGCGGGCGATTTTGTGACGATGGATTTTGGCTGCATCGTGGATGGCTACTGTTCAGACATGACGCGCACGGTCGCGGTCGGTCATGTGACTGAGGAGATGCAGCGCGTGTATGATACAGTGCTTAACGCCCAGCTGGCGGGTATCGCCTGCTGCAAGGCGGGTGTATCCGGCCGTGAGGTGGACGGTGCGGCGCGTCGCGTGATCGAAGCGGCGGGCTATGGCGATGCCTTTGGCCACGGCTTCGGTCATGGCGTGGGTCTGGAAATTCACGAAGCGCCGACCGCATCTTCTCGTGCGGATGCACTGCTGCCTGCGGGCAGCATCCTGACCGCGGAGCCGGGGATTTATCTGCCGGGTAAATTTGGCGTACGCACCGAGGATATGCTGTATGTGATTGAGGACGGCTGTATCAATCTGACTGAAGCCCCCAAGATGCTGCGTATCCTGTAAAAATCAAACAGGAAAGAAAAAGCACCGGAAACGCAAGCGTTTCCGGTGCTTTGCTGTTAAGTATAACGGCGGGAGCGGGGATTAGTCCTCGTCCTCAATCTCCAGATAGTCAGCCAGATCCTTGAACAGGGCGGTCGGATCGACGTCGTCCTCCAGTACGATCTGCAGCGGCTCGTTGAGGGACAGCAGGAACATGCCGAGCAGGCTCTTGGCATCTACCATACCGCTCTTGCCGTGAATCCAGATATCAAAGCCGTACTTGGTGACAATCTTGTTGATCTTCTGGATGTCATCCGTATTCTTTACGCGGATACCTCTGGTCATAATGATTACCTCCATTTCAAAACGCTGAATACTTTTTCTGCTATCATTATAGCATAAAAATACAAAAAGGAAAGAGTTTTTTGCGTTATTCGGTATTTTTCATCATTTTGAAGCGGGAAGCGGTGTGTGTATTCTGTTTCTTGTATTTCATGCACAAAAAATACACAGGAAAACTGTGCAATGTGCGAATTTTACAAGAATATAACCAAAAAAGAACAGCCTGCGCATCAGCAGGCTGTTATATTCCGAGCCGGAGCAGCCCCACACTGTCCGGCCTCATTTACCCCCACGGGGCTTTCTACTCCTCTATCGGAATGGTGATATCATTGATTCGGATGGCCGCTATCGTTTCCGTTTGCAGGAACCGGCGGCTTTCCGAACCGGTTTGGTACTGGTACTCGATGCCAAACTCAATGGTGGATGTATCTGCGCTATCTGAGCCGAGTGACTTGCTGTGCGAACCGTGGTGCCATCCTGCAGGACAAGCGTGACCACCGGTGTCTGCCGGTCATCAAATTGCAGCGGATCGTCGGATGCAGGATCGACCGGCATCGTGCCGGAGAGCTCCACACCCAAAGGCGTGATGGTGAGCTGATCGAGCTGAAGGCCTTCGGCCATCGTCAGATTGAGTTCACGCGTCATTGTATTTGCGCTTGGTGCGCAGAAAGAAAAGGACCAGCCCGTTTCGGTGAGCGGCGTATAGCGCCGATAGGAGATTTGCGGCTCCAGATACGGCAGATCTGCTTCTGTCAAGCCTTCAAACTGGGTTTCGCAAAGCTCGGTGCCATCGTCTGTGCCGTAGCTATGCAGCGAGCCGTAGTACAGGTGGCCGGTACGGGTGTCCCGCAGGGCTTCGATTTGCGCTGCGGTGCTGTCATAGGAGTCATAGGCGGGCATGTGGAGCGAAACGCACAAAATGTCGCCCTGAAAGGCGACGCCTGCCAACTGGATTTCGGGTGCTTGGTCGGACTGCGGCAGGACAGCGTTTGCGCGGTCCTGCGGCTGCAAGGCGGCGAGACGTTCGGTTCCGCCATCCTCCTCCTGATAGGTGACAGGATGAGAACGATAGATCGCGGCAAGATCCATCGGAGCAGGCAGTGTGTCGCTCTGCTCCATGCAGGATGCCGGATCGATGGTGAGCGTCAGCTGCCGGTCGCCGGGATCTTCGCTCAGCGAAAAGGCTTCATAGTAATATTCTACCGAAGGGTCCTGACTGTCCATCGAACCCATTCCGCTGGAGGATAGACAGTATTCATCCGAACCATCCATCAGCAGATTCGTATTGCCCAAAAGGGTAAGGCGCGAATCGCGGTTGACAACAGAACCGTCAGCATAGCGGAAGGAATAGAGCACGGCAACGTCGTTCTCGCTGATGATGGCATCTTCCAGTGTGATGATGCAGCCGTTAATGTCCTGCGTTTGCCGCACCGGGGTGGCAAGTCCGTCCGGTATCATCACGTTTTGACCGAACAGTGCGTTCCAACCACCGGAAAGCTGCACCATGGCGGCCGCTGCGGTGGCAGTGAGCAAAACCGCAGCAATGACGGCGGCCAGAATGCGCTGCGGGCTGCGCAGCGGCATACGACGGCTGCGGCGGGCACGCTGCTCGCGTACAGCGCCGGCAATATCATACATCGGGGTTTCGATCTGTTCCAGCGCCTCGCGGATGCGCAGGTCATCCGGTGTGAGTTTCATATTCCTTGCTCCTCCTTTCTGCCGGCGTACCTTGCAGCGCTTGTGCCAGCTTTTTGCGCGCGCGTTCATACCGCTTGCGCAAAGTCGCGGCTGGCTTACCGTAAATCACGGCGAGTGCATCAAAGCTGCGCTGTTCAATGACACGGCTGTATACCAATGCGCGCTGCTCCGGCGACAGGGTTTCGAGTGCGTTGCGCAGGTCTTCACCGATATAATCCGGGTCGTTAGCCACGGGAGGCGGCGTGACCAGCTGGCGTTTGCGGTGGCGCAGCAGGTCGACGCAGGTTGTATAGGCAAGACGGTACAGCCATGCGCTCAGGCTGGTGCCCGGACGGAACCGGTGATGGTTGTCATAGGCTTTGATGAAGGTGGTTTGTACGGCGTCCTGCGCTTCATGATAATCACATAGGATGTGATGGCAATATCGCAGAAGCGGCTGGCCATACAATGCAATGACATCTGTGAGCGCGGCTTCGCCACCTTCGGCAAAGCGCTCATCGAGTGGGCGGGCGTCCATGACTGCGCCCCCTTTCCTTAGGAACATGTTCACCCGTTATAACGGAAGTCGGGCGCATTTTGTGACAGTATAACTGGATTTTTTTCTGTTTTGTTACCAAACTGCATCCATATTCCAAAACATGGATACTAAAATAGGACGATACAGACAAAAAAACACCGTCGGAATTGTACATTCCGACGGTATTTGCCATTTTACTTTACGGCTCGAGACGGTTCATGTCACGCGGGAACATGGACGCATCGCGCACGTTGTTCAGCTTCAGCAGCTGCATGGTCAGGCGTTCCAGACCGATGCCCAGACCACCGTGCGGCGGCATACCGTACTTATGCAGCATGGTGAACGATTCGAACAGTTCGACGTTCATCTTGCGCGCTTCCAGCTTGTTGATCTGCTCCTGATAATCGTGGATACGCTGGCCGCCGGTCGTGATTTCCAGACCGCGGAACAGCAGGTCGAACGACAGGGCGAGCTTGGGATCTTCCGGATCGTCCATCGCGTAGAACGGACGCTTGGCAGACGGGAAGTGGGTGACGAACACGAACTCGCTGTTGTGCTCTTCCTTCGCCCACTGGCAGAGCAGCACTTCTTCGTCCGGATTGAGGTCGTAGCGGTTCTTGGACTTGTGGTCGTACTTTTCCTCCATGATCTGCTTGGCTTCATGGAAGCGGATGGTCGGGATTTCGGTGATCTCCGGGATATCGGCCTTGAGCAGCGCGATCTCTTCAGCGCAGTGCTCCTTGACGTAAGCCATGACGGACTTCAGCATACCGGTCTCCATTGCCATAACATCGTACATCGAGTCGATATAGGCCATCTCAAAGTCCAGACCGATATATTCATTCAAGTGGCGCGAGGTGTTGTGACGCTCAGCGCGGTAAACACTGCCAACCTCATACACACGGCCGAACGCGCCTGCGAGGTACTGCTTGTGGAACTGCGGGGACTGTGCCAGATAAGCCGGGTTGCCGAAGTAGTCCAGCTTAAACAGGTTGGCGCCGCCCTCTGCACCCGCGACAACGATCTTGGGCGTGTGGATATGGGTGAAGCCCTGCGACTGCATATACTGCGCAAAGCCGTCCGCGATAGCGCCCTGCACGCGGAACACCGCCTGCTTGATGGGGTGGCGCAGCGTGATCGGACGCAGCGGCAGATCGACATCGAGGGACAGGCCCATGTATTTCTTGCCGAGCGGTACCGGCAGCTGGTCATACGGACGGGCAAGGATGCTGACTGCGCTCAGCACAACCTCGACACCATGTTCGGCGCGCGGCTCTTCCTGCACCTTGCCGGTGACCTCGAGCACCATAGCATCCTTAATGTCGGCGCGCTTGATATCGCCGATTGCATCCCCCTGGAAGGTGCACTGGATCAGGCCGCGCTCGACGCGCATGATGACGAACGCAAAGTCCGACATATCGCGCACGCGGTGCACCGTGCCGCGGAAGGTGACTTCGCCGCCGACCGCATCGCACACACGCTTTACGGTATCGACATATTGGCCCGCTTCGTGAATCATTTCCATAATTATTAACGCCTCTCTATTTCAGCATTTTCATACAGGGTCATATTATACCATTGTTTTGCGGTTTAGACAAGTTTTTTGTGAGAAAAAGGTAAAAACCAACGGATAAAATGGGTTTACCGTTTGAGCTTGCGCAGGACAGCTTGCATTTCTGCACGGCCTTCACCGCTGACGACGATGCAAACAGCATAGGTGATCGCACCTGCGGGAACTGCACAGATTAGGCGCACAAGATTGCTGACGGGCAGCAGGGTACAGCCATAGGCTGCCGCGCCGCACAAGACAGCGCTGATGATAATACGCGCAAGATTTTTGGCAGGAACATGGAACAGGAACCGCCGCCGCACGCGCACGCAGGTGATGACAAAGTAGGACGCAAAGGCGACAATCGAACCCATAGCACCGCCGGTGAAGCCGAAAGCACGCAGCAGGATGACGCTGGAAACCACCTTGATGATCGCCGCGGCTGCACTGTTCTGCAACACGGAAACCGTGGCTTGCTCAAGCTCATACGCCTTGTTGGCGTATTCCGTCAGTCCCATGAACAGCATGGCGAGCGCGGTGTACGCAATGACCGGCGCGCCTGCTTCGTATCCCTTGGCGAACAGCACGCGCGACATCGGCAGCGCGACCGCTGTTAGTCCCGCGACGGCAGGTACGGCGATCAGCAGATAGAGCCGAACGCCCTGATCGAGCAGGGGCTTGGCCGCATCTCGTCCGCCCTCGCGCCATGCACGCAGCACCGCAGGATAAACGCCGCGCATGATGCCGACCGAAATCATGGTGAACAGGCCGGAAGCGATGGAGTTGTTGGAGGAATAGATGCCATAGATATCCATATCGAAAAAGCCGACAACCAGATATTTGTCGATCTGGTTGAGCAGCGTCACCGAGATGGAAACGCCCATCAGCGGCACGCCGAAGCGCAGGAATTTGCCGAACAGCTCACGCGAGAACCAGCGCAACCGCGCAATGGACGGCAGGCCAAGCGCGATTACCGCGCCGATGCCGGCGATTCCGTCCGCCACCGTGTTGGCGCAGATGGCCGGAAAAGGGGAGGCGGGGTTACTCATGCTGAATACCAG
Source organism: Clostridiales bacterium (assembly GCA_019421385.1). GTDB lineage: Bacteria > Bacillota > Clostridia > Oscillospirales > Butyricicoccaceae > Agathobaculum. The sequence goes on along the minus strand of JAHZFK010000021.1, from coordinate 29,606 downwards.
TCCGTAGGCCACCAGCAGTTTGAGCATTGCCGAGGTCAGGCTGAGCGTGATAGAGGCGCGCATACGACCAAGTTGGATGAGCGCGGAGTTCAGGATCTGAAAGACCGTGTAGCTGAAAAACATGGTCATGAATCCCAGATACAGCGGGTCATGCAGGAGAATGGCAGCGCCGCAGCAGAATATTGCAACGCCTGCGCAGATGATGAGATACACGGTCGAAACCGTGGAGAACAGGCCGCGTCCCTGATCCTTGCCGAATTCTTCCCCGACATAGCGGGTGGCGGCGTTTGCCATCCAGCCTGCCAGAATCAGATAGGCGATTTGCACGTTGAAGTTGATGAAGTTGAACGTGCCGACGGTAGATTCGTAAAAAAGATGGGTATATAGCGATGTACACGCAATGACCAGCAGGCCTTCAATAACCTTGGCCGGCAGGAACAGCATTGCGTCGCGCGTCATGGTGTTTTTTGAGGACAAAGGAAAAACCCTCGCTTTCGGTCAGATAAGCATAGTATAGCATGGATCGCCCCGAAAAACAAATAACGGTTTGTAAACATCGGCACTTGCGTTTTGCATTTGCGCCTGATTCGTGCTATACTGTCTATATCTGTGAAAAAATGCTCTTTGGAGGAATTTGCCTTGCGAGTGATGCATGTGATGGGCGGCGGCGACGTCGGCGGCGCCAAAACCCATATTATGAATATGGTGACCGGTTTGAGTGTGCGCAACGAGGTCATGCTGGTCTCCTTTCGCGCCGGTCCATTCGCGGATGAGGCGCGCGAACGCGGCATTGACGTGCGCGTGATCGAGCGGCACAATCCATTCCGCGCAGCCCGCGCCATGCGCGCGCTGGTGGACGAATTTCGACCGGATATCATCCATTGCCACGGCGGACGCGCTAACCTGATGGGGGCGATGGTGCGCCGCACGCGCCGCGTGCCGGTTCTGACGACCGTACACTCGGACTATAAGCTGGATTATCTGGGCAACCCGTTTAAGCAGCATACCTTCGGCGCGGCCAACGCGGTGGCGCTGCGCTTTCTGGATTTTTATCAGCCGGTAGCCGATCGCATGGCGCGCACGCTGATCGAACGCGGCTTTGACCCGGAACGCATCGTCAAGATGTACAACGGCATGGATTTTCACCGCCCGGAGGGCGAATTTGACCGCGCACAGTATCTGAAAGAAAACTACGGTGCGGAAATTGAAGAGGGAGACGTATTGTGCGGCATTGCCGCGCGTTTGACGGCGGTCAAGGACATTGCGACCACCGTGCGCGCCTTTGCCGCCGCGATGCACGATGCGCCGCAGCTGCGTCTGTTCATCGCGGGCGAGGGCGAAGACGAGGACATGCTCAAAAAGCTGTGCACACAGCTGGGCGTTTCCGACCGTGTGACGTTTTGCGGCTGGGTCTCGCCCGTGGAGCCGTTTTTCCGCGCTATGGATATCAACCTTTTGTCGTCGGTATCCGAAACTTTCCCGTATTCCATTTTGGAGGGCATCTGTGCGGGCTGTGCGACGATCTGCTCGGATGTCGGCGGTATGCCCGAACTGATCGACACGGGTGAAAACGGCTATATCTTCCCGATCGGGGATTTCAAAAAGCTCAGCGAATACATGGTGCGTCTGGCAAACGATGCGGAGCTGCGGCAAACCTTTGCACAGGCGTTGTATGAAAAAGCGTCGCGCGACTTCTCCAAGGACAAAATGTGCGAGCGGCAGGAAGCCAACTACCGCCATTTGCTCGCGCGTTTCCACCGTCCGAAGAACGAGCGCGAGAGCATCATGATTTGTGGCGCATATGGACGAGGCAACGCAGGTGACGATGCGATTCTCGAGGCAATTGTACAGGAGATGCGCGCGCTCGATCCGGAGCGTACGATCTGCGTTATGTCCCGCCGTCCGCAGGAAACCCGTCTGACCTACCGCACGGGCGCGGTATATACGTTCAATATCTTCTCTATCCTGCGGCGGTTCCGCCACGCGGCGCTCTATATCAACGGCGGCGGCACGCTCATGCAGGATGTGACCTCGACGCGCTCGATCTGGTATTACTGCTACACCTTGCGCGCGGCGAAAAAGCGCGGCTGCAAGGTGATGATGTACGGCTGCGGCATCGGCCCGATCAACCGGGCGGGCAACCGGAAGATGGCGGCCAAAACCATTCAGGGGTCGGTCGACCGCATCACGCTGCGCGATGAAAACTCCCGGCAGGAGCTGGCGCGCATGGGCGTGACCCGACCGGATATCCGCGTCTCCGCCGACCCGACCATTATATTGGACGCGGCGCCGTATGAGGTGGTGTCGCTGGCAATGGAGCAGAGCGGTATTGATCCGAACGGACGCTATATTGGCTTTGGACTTCGCAATTGGAAGGGACTCGACGCGGCGCTGCCCGCCATTGCAGCGGCGGCGGATTACGCGTATGAAAAGCATGGCCTGACGCCGGTGTTTGTGCCGATTGAGTTCCCCAGCGATTTGACGCCTGCCGAGCGGGTGGGTGCGCTGCTGCACTGCCCGTGGTATGCAGTGCGTACCCGTCAGCCAATCGAGGTAACCATCGGTATTCTTGCCCGCATGAAAACCGTAGTCGGTATCCGGCTGCACTCGCTGATGTTTTCGGCGGGGCAGGGTGTGCCGGTGGTCGGCATGAGCTATGACATCAAGGTGGACAGCTTCCTCAAGTATATCGGCAGCAGCACCTGTTTGCAGCTGCGTGAGGTAAAAGCGGACGAGCTGTGCAGCCTGATCGACAAGTGTCTGTCCGGTGCGCTGGACGACGAGGTGCGGCGCAACGCCAAGCTGCTGCGCCAGCGTGAACATGAAAATGTACGCGGCGCGGCGGTTTTGCTCGGTATTGAAAACGAAAAGGAGGAGGCAGCAGAATGAAAAACCATGTCGTTTGCCTTTCAACCACCAATTATCACCCGCTGCCCACGCGCAAGCAGAACGTGATGAGCCGCCTGCGGAACAGCGAGGTGCTATACTTTGACCCGCCGGTCTCGCTGATTGCGCCGCTCAAGGACAAAAAAGCCTCGGCATATATCAATAAGTATAAGCAGCCCGGCGAAAAGGTGGAGGGGCATGAGAATATCACGGTGTATGCGCTGCCGCCCGTGCTGCCGTTCTTCAACAAGTTCCGCTGGGTGAACAAAATCAACCAGAAGCGGCAGGCCGCCTTTGTGCGCAAAAAGATGCGCGAGCACGGCTTCGGGGACGAGACCGTGCTGTGGTGCTATTCACCGTCCTCGTGCGACATTGTTGAGCATGTGCCGCACCGTGCGCTGGTGTATGACTGCGTCGACCGCCACTCGGCCTATAAGGGCCATATCAATCCGGCGGTGGTCGACCAAATGGAACGCGATCTGGCAAAGCCTGCCGATCAGGTGTTTGCAACAGCGGTCGGCCTTGCCGAGACGCTGGAGAAAATCAACCCGACCACCAAGATGATCCCAAACGGCGCGGCCTATGAGATTTTTTCGCGCGTGCAGCAGGAAAAAGACAGCCTGCTGTGTCCGGCTGATATGAAAGATCTCAAGCATCCGGTGTTCGGCTTCGTCGGTATGCTGCAGGAGTGCATCGACTATGCGCTCATTGAAAAGTTGGCAAAGGAACGCCCGGATGCGACCATTTTCCTGATCGGCCGCACGCTGCCGGGCGTGGATCTCACGCATTTGCAGAAATATCCCAATATCGTGTTTCACGGTCTGGTGCCGCAGCCGGAACTGCCCGCGTACCTTGCGCAGATGGATGTGTGTCTGAATGTGTTCCGCGCGGGGGCGTTGAGCAAGGATGTATCACCGCTCAAGTTTTATGAGTACCTTGCCACTGGCAAGCCGGTCGTTTCGACGCGGGAGCCGCTGCAGGTCGAGGATTTCAAGGATGTTGTCTACATCGCGCACAACGAAGACGAGTTCCTTAACCTGTGCGATATGGCCGCGGCGGAAAACGATCCGGAAAAGGTACAAAAGCGGTTGGAGTACGGCGCACAGTGCTCTTGGACTGAGCGCGTGCATCAGATGGAGGCTGTGCTGTATGCGGGGGGCGTTCTGCACGAAAGCTGACGCGTGGCGCGGATATCTTTGGGCATTTGCACGAAAGACGAAAAAACCATGTAAAATGCTTGCAATGCACAGCCGCATTGGATAAAATAATAGTGTATCTTCACCGACCGCCTGAAAGAAAGAGGTGTGCATATGACCGGCAGTGTTTTCTTGATGCAAACATCGGAAAAGCTCGGGCATTCGTGCACGGTTTCGGGCATTGGTGCAGCAAATTGAGCACATATAGGACACGGGTCTATCCGTGTCCTCATTTGTTTTTGAGGAGGAATTGCTGATGAAAAAAGTTCTGGTCATCATGGGCTCGGACAGCGACCTGAAGGTGATGGAAAAGTGCATCGACCGCTTGAAGTCGTTTGACATCCCGACCGAAGTGCGCATCTGCTCGGCGCACCGCACGCCTGCGGTGGCGGAGCAGCTGTCCAAAAACGCCAAGGAGGATGGCTTCGGTGTGATCATTGCCGCAGCGGGCAAGGCGGCCCATCTGGGCGGTGTGCTGGCGGCGAACACGACCCTGCCGGTCATCGGCGTGCCGATGGGTACGAGCGTGATGGGCGGCATGGACAGCCTGCTGTCCATCGTACAGATGCCCAAGGGCATTCCGGTGGCGACCGTGGCAATCGACGGCGCGGACAACGCGGCCATTCTCGCCGCGCAGATGATCGCGCTGTCGGACGATGCGCTCGCGGACAAGCTTGCGCAGTTCAAGGCGGACATGGCAAATGAGGTCATGGCCAAGGACGAAAAAATCAAGACGCAGTTTGCGTAAAAAGGGTAAAGGCGCGGCGGGCGTGACCATTGCACCGGCCGGGTAAAACCCAAAACAAATCAGTTTGTTTTAAATTACATATATAAATGGAGGAATATGGACATGGAAAAGAAAGAACAGCTCTACGAAGGCAAGGCCAAGAAGGTTTTTGCAACCGACGACGCAAATCTGGTCATCGTGGATTATAAGGACGACGCGACTGCCTTCAACGGCGAAAAGAAGGGCACGATCGCAGGCAAAGGCGTTATCAACAATGTGATGAGCAATCACATGTTCCAGCTGCTGGAGCAGCAGGGCGTGCCGACGCATTTCGTCGAGCAGCTTTCCGACCGCGAAACCGTGGTCAAGAAGGTGTCCATCGTACCGCTCGAAGTTATCATCCGCAATATTTCGGCCGGTTCGTTCGCTAAGCGTTACGGCGTAAACGAAGGCATCGTGTTTGACGAGCCGACCATTGAATTCTCCTACAAAAACGACGATCTGGGCGACCCGCTCATGAATGCTTACCATGCAATTGCTTTGAAGCTCGCCACCCGTGAGGAAATCGAGCAGATCAAGGGCATGGCCTTCAAGGTCAACGAGGTCATGAAGCAGTATTTCGATACGCTCAACGTCACGCTGGTCGACTTTAAGCTGGAGTTCGGCAAGACCGCGGACGGTACCATCGTGCTGGCCGACGAGATCAGCCCGGACACCTGCCGCCTGTGGGACAAGACCACCGGCGAAAAGCTCGATAAGGACCGTTTCCGCCGTGACCTTGGCGGTGTTGAGGAAGCGTATCAGGAAATCATGAAGCGCGTAATGGGTAAGTAATCTCCCGGTTGAAAAAAGGCAAATCCATGAAATATCGTATTCTAAAGCAAAGTAAAACCCCGTTTGATAAGGTACATGAGGAGTGCGGCGTGTTCGGCATCGCCGCCCCTCCGGGCAAAGAGATTGCAGCCGCGCATGAAGCGTATGTTGCGCTCTTTGCCTTACAGCACCGCGGACAGGAGGCGGCGGGCATCGCGGTCAACAATCGCGGCGTGATTCGCTGCCATAAAGACGTCGGTCTGGTCAGCCAAGTGTTTAATCAGGATATTTTGGACGGTATGCCCGGCTCGATGGCCGTCGGCCACGTCCGCTATTCGACGACCGGTAAGCAGTCGCGCGAAAACGCGCAGCCGATCGCCATTACGCATGTCAAGGGCAACCTTGCCGTCGCGCACAACGGCAATCTGGTCAACGCGGGCGAGCTGCGCCGCCGCATTGAGTTAAACGGCGGCATCTTCCGCTCCTCAAACGATACCGAGGTGCTGGTGTATACCATCGTCAATGAGCGTCTCAAATGCGGCAGCATCGAAGAGGCGGTCAAAAACACCATGGGCATCATCCAAGGCGCGTATTCGCTGGTTGTGATGAGCCCGCGCAAGCTGATTGCCGCGCGTGACCCGCACGGGTTCCGTCCGCTGTGCATCGGCCTGCTGGATGGAGCGTATATCTTCGCCTCTGAGACCTGCGCGCTCGACGCGCTGGGCGCGACGTTCGTCCGCGACGTGGAGCCGGGCGAGGTCTGTGTGGTGGAGGATGGCGAGCTGCGCTCGATGCACTGCGGCGTGCAGTGCAAGAGCGCTGCCTGCGTATTCGAGTATATCTATTTTGCCCGTCCGGACTCGATCATCGACGGCGCAAGCGTGGAGCTTGCCCGTCAGGAGGCCGGCAAGTACCTGTCCATCGAGCACCCGGTCGGTGCGGATGTGGTCATCGGTGTGCCGGATTCCGGCATTCCTGCTGCGATCGGTTACGCTAAGTTTTCCGGCATTCCCTATGGTGTGGGCCTGATCAAAAACCGCTATATCGCCCGCACATTCATTCAGCCCGGTCAGGACAAGCGCGAGCGCTCGGTGCGCTTAAAGCTGAATGCCTTGCGTACGGCGGTCGAGGGCAAGCGCGTCATTATGGTTGACGATTCGATTGTGCGCGGCACGACCTGCGCACGGCTGGTCAAACTGCTGCGCGACGCAGGCGCTGCCGAGGTGCATATGCGCATCTCCGCGCCGCCGTTTCGGCATCCCTGCTTTTTCGGCACGGATATCCCGGAGCGCAGCCAGCTTTTGGCGCATGGCCGCACGGTTGAGGAAATGCGTCAGATCATCGGCGTGGACAGCCTAGGGTTTTTGTCACTTGAAGCGGCGCGTAAGATTGCCGTGGGCTGTAAACTGGACTTTTGCGACGCCTGCTTCTCGGGCGAATACCCGATTCCGGTGCCCGAGCAGGCGGAAAAGAATATGTTTGAAAATGAGATCCCGCTCGGCGGGAGGAAAGATAAGGAGTAACAAATGGGAGGATTTTTCGGCGTAGTCTCCAAACAGGACTGCGTGCTGGATATTTTCTTTGGTGTGGACTATCATTCGCATCTGGGTACGCGCCGCGGCGGTATGATCCTGTATGATAAGGAACGCGGCTTCCAGCGTCAGATCCACAGCATTGAAAACACCCCGTTCCGTACGAAATTTGAAAAGGATCTGCCGGACTTTTCCGGCTGCAGCGGCATTGGCTGCATCAGCGACACCGACCCGCAGCCGCTGCTCGTGCGCTCGCACCTCGGCCTGTATGCATTGACTACGGTCGGTATTATCAACAACGCGGAAGAGCTGGTGTCCCGCTATTTTTCCGATCATGGCCATCAGTTTATGGCCATGAGCTCGGGCAAGGTCAACTCCACCGAATTGGCGGCAGCCCTCATCAACCAAAAGGATGACCTGATCTCCGGTATCCTACATGCACAGGAATTGATCGACGGTTCGTTGACTGTGCTGATTTTGACACCGGACGGCATCATCGCCGCGCGCGATAAGGTCGGCCGTCTGCCCGTACTGATCGGACAGAACGAGGACGGCTGCTGCATTTCGTTTGAGTCGTTCGCTTATCACAAGCTGGACTATCAGGACGCATACGAATTAGGGCCGCGCGAAATCGTCAAGGTGACGGAAAACGGATTTGAAACGCTTTCGCCCGCGGGCAAGGAGATGAAAATTTGCTCCTTCCTGTGGACTTATTACGGCTATCCTAATTCCAACTATGAGGGCGTCAATGTCGAGGTTATGCGCTACCGCAACGGTGCGATCATGGCGCGTGATGACAAAAAGCGCGGTCTGGCCGGAGATGTGGATTTTATCGCAGGCGTACCGGATTCCGGTGTGCCGCACGCGATTGGATATGCTAACGAATGCGGCAAGCCGTTTGCGCGCCCGTTCGTGAAATATACGCCGACGTGGCCGCGTTCGTTTATGCCCGCCAACCAAAAGGTGCGCAATCAGGTCGCCAAGATGAAGCAGATTCCGGTGCCGGAGCTGATTGAGGGCAAAAAGCTGCTGTTTGTGGACGACTCGATCGTGCGCGGCACGCAGCTGCGCGAGACGGTCGAATTCCTATATGAGTCGGGTGCAAAGGAAGTGCACATGCGCTCCGCCTGCCCGCCGATCATGTATGGCTGCAAGTACCTGAACTTCTCTTCCTCGAATTCCGAGATGGAACTGCTCGCCCGCCGCATTGTGCAGGAGCTGGAGGGCGACGAGGGTCAGAAGCATCTGGAGGAATACGCGGACGCCAACACCGAGCGCGGCCAGTGCATGCTGAAAACCATCTGTGAGAAGTTCGGTTTCAGCTCGCTGGGCTATCAGTCGCTGGATGGTCTGCTCGAGGCCATCGGGCTGGACCGCGACAAGGTTTGCACCTACTGCTGGAACGGCAAGGAATAAGCTGTTCCGCCGAAATAACGACGAAGGAGTATTATTATGAGTGAGAGCCGTTCTGAAAGCTACAAGGCGGCCGGCGTAGACGTAACCGCCGGTTACGAGGCAGTCAAGCTGATGAAGCCGATGGTTGAATCGACCTTCACCAAGGGTGTGATGGGCACGCTCGGCGGCTTCGGCGGCCTGTTCCGCCCGGATTTTAAGGGCATGGCTGATCCCATTCTGGTTTCCGGTACGGACGGCGTGGGCACCAAGCTCAAGCTGGCCTTTTTGATGGATAAGCACGATACCGTCGGCATCGACTGCGTGGCGATGTGCGTCAACGATATTGCCTGCTGCGGTGCGCAGCCGCTGTTCTTCCTCGACTATATTGCGGTTGGAAAGAATCACCCTGCCAAAATTGCGCAGATGGTCTCCGGTATTGCAGAGGGCTGCCGGCAGGCAGGCTGCGCGCTGATCGGCGGCGAGACTGCCGAAATGCCGGGCTTCTATCCTGAGGATGAGTACGATATGGCAGGCTTCTCGGTCGGTATCGTGGATAAAGAGAAGATGATCGACGGTACGAATATCCGTCCGGGCGATGCGCTGATCGGCGTAGCGTCTTCGGGCGTGCACTCCAACGGCTATTCGCTGGTGCGCAAGACGCTGGGCATCAACGAAAAGTCTGTGCGCCGTTACATTGACGAATTCGGCAAGACGCTCGGTGAGGAACTGCTGACTCCGACCAAGATTTACGTCAAGGCCATTCAGGGCCTTATGGGTAAGGTCGAGGTCAAGGGTATCAGCCACATCACGGGCGGCGGCTTCTATGAGAATGTACCGCGTATGCTGCCGGATGGCATCTGCGCGAAAATCGAAAAGAGCGCGATGCCGGTGCCGCCGGTATTCGACCTGATCGCCAAGACCGGCAAGATTCCGGAGCGCGATATGTATAACACCTTTAATATGGGCGCGGGTCTGGTGCTTGCTGTCGCGGCGGAGGACGCATCCCGTGCGGTGGCTGCAATTTCGGCCGCAGGCGAAAAGGCTTATATCATCGGTGAGTGCATCAGCGGCGAAAAGGGCGTTGTGCTTGAATAAAAGGGAGAAGCGATATGACAAACATCGCAGTTTTGGTTTCGGGCGGCGGCACGAATCTGCAAGCGTTGATCGACGCGCAGGCCGCGGGCAAGATCGAAAACGGCCGCATCCGGCTGGTGGTTTCGTCTAACCCGGAGGCGTTTGCACTTGAGCGCGCGGCAAAGGCCGCGATTCCGTCTGCAGTACTGCGCCGCCGCGATTTTGACAGTGCGGACGATTACGGCGCAGCGTTGACCGCGCTGCTCGAGGAATACGAAATCGGGCTGATCGTGCTGGCGGGCTTTATGACCGTGCTGTCGGACAGCTTCTGCCGCCAGTATGAAAACCGCATCATCAATGTACATCCCTCGCTCATCCCGTCCTTTTGCGGGGAAGGCTTCTATGGACTGCGCGTGCATGAGGCCGCCCTTGCCAAAGGGGTGAAAGTGACCGGTGCTACCGTGCATTTTGTGTCCGAAGTGGTGGACGGCGGTGCGATCATCGCGCAAAAAGCGGTTGAAGTGGAGGAAGGCGATACACCGGAGACACTTCAAAAGCGCGTGATGCGGGAGGCGGAGTGGCTGTTGCTGCCGCAGGCGGTCAGCGACTTCTGCGCAGGACGGCTCAGCGTTCACGGCGCATGGGTCGCCAAAAAGTAAGGAGGAAGGAAATCGTTATGAGCAAAAATGTGTTCAATATCAGCAATGAGCTGATGAGCAATGCGTATCCGGGCCGCGGCATCATCTTTGGCCGCACGCTGGATAACAAGCAGAACGTGGTGGCTTATTTCATTATGGGTCGTTCGGAAAACAGCCGCAACCGTGTGTTTGTGGAGACCGAGGACGGTATCTGCACGCAGGCTTACGACCCGTCCAAGATGACCGATCCCTCGCTTATCATTTACCATCCGGTGCGTCAGTGCGGCGGCAAGCTGGTCGTGACCAACGGCGACCAGACCGACACGATCTGCGAGTATTTGAAGGATGGCAAGAGCTATATCGACGCACTGCGTACCCGTCAGTTTGAGCCTGATCCGCCGAACTACACCTCGCGCATTTCGGGTGTTATCAATGAGGACGGCTCGTACAGCCTGTCCATTCTCAAGAACTTTACCTCCGACCGCGAAGCGAACAAGCGCTTTTTCTATGAGTACGATAAGCCGGTGCCGGGTCTGGGTCATTTCATCCACACCTATCAGTGCGACGGTGACCCGCTGCCGCCGTTCCGCGGCGAGCCGAAGTGCATCCGCATTGAAAAGCCGATCAAGCAGTTCACCGAAATGCTTTGGTCGAGCATGAACGAGCAAAACAAGGTTGCACTGTTTGTGCGCTATATTGATCTGGAAACCGGCGCATACTGGCAGGAGATCCGCAACAAGCATATAGAATAACATACATGTTCGCGAGGATATGCAAAATATGTGCAGGGAGGGAAAAGGATGATCCGCAAGCTTTTTGGCTGTATTTTGACCATGCTGCTTTTCGTGGGCGCTGTATCGGTAACGGCATATGCTGCAAACAGCGACTTTGTGGTTGAAAACGGCGTACTGACCGAGTACAAAGGGGATGGCGGCGCTGTTACGATTCCTAGCGGCGTGATTACCATCGGGGAGTCCGCATTTAAGAGCAGTGATATCACCTCGGTGGCTATTCCGGACAGTGTTACCACTATCGAAGACAGCGCATTTGCTCATTGCAACTGGCTAACCTCGGTGACCATCCCAAGCAGCGTGACTAGCATGGGGGAATATGTATTTTATTACTGTAATAAGCTGGCTTCGGTAACTCTCACAGATGGTATAACTTGCATCGGGAACCATGCTTTTCGAGAGTGCAAAAAGCTGACCTCGGTGAACATTCCGAGCAGTGTGACCAGCATTGGGGAATTTGCTTTTAATAACTGCCAGAGCCTGACCTCGGTGGCTATTCCAAGCAGTGTGACCAGCATCGAGAAGGCAGCATTTTCGGGGTGCCGCGGTCTGATTGCAGTCAACATCCCGAACAGCATAACTCGCCTTGAGGACTATGTGTTTGCGTACTGTGAAAGCCTGACCTCGATGACCATTCCAAACAGCGTGACCAGCATTGGGGAGAAGGCATTTGCAGGCTGTCATGGCCTGATCTCGGTAACTGTCCCGAGTAGTGTGACCAGCATTGGAGGGGCGGTATTTGCGCACTGCAATAGTTTGACTGATGTGACATTCGCCGGTTCCGATATTTATCTTCCTGCTTCTCTCTTTTATTGGGATACCAATATCAAACGTGTATTTTTCTATGGAGATGTCAGCGCGGATACGAAATTTGACGGTACATTTGACGGTGTATTCGGGGATTTAATACGAACTACCACAATTTATGGCCGGGCAGGCAGCCGGGCTGAGCAAAAGGCCAAGGCGGCAGGTATGGCCTTTGTCCCGTTGACAGATATCCCTGCGACCACGCTGGCCTATGCCTCCACACAGAACATCGAGATCGACGGGAAATACGTTCCTTTCCAAATGTATGCCCTGCGTGATAAAAATGGCAATGATACAAACTATATCAAGGTACGCGATCTGGCCTATGTGCTGAATAGTACCTCCGCTAAGTTCAATGTGAGTTGGGACGGCACGGTTAGTCTCATCAGCGGGAAGGCTTATCAGGCAAACGGGGATGAGATGCGCACACCGTTTAGCGGCAACCGAGCTTATACAGTGCTGCAATCAATGACTAAGGTCAACGGTACGCCAATCGATCTGGACGCTATCGTACTGACTGACGACGCAGGTGGCAACTATACCTACTATAAGCTGCGTGATCTGGGCAATGCACTCGGATTCCATGTGGACTGGAGCGCAGAGCGCGGCATATTTATCCAAACGAAATGATCCGCAGACCGGACTATCCGGCTGCAACTATGGCAGAAAGGGGATTTTTAATGAACGAACTCGCACTCAAATACGGCTGCAACCCCAATCAGAAGCCCGCGCGGATTTTCATGACCGAGGGCGAGCTGCCGATCGAGGTCTTGAACGGCAAGCCGGGCTATATCAACTTTTGTGACGCATTCAACTCGTGGCAGCTGGTCAAGGCGCTGAAAAAGGCGACCGGTATGCCGGCGGCTGCTTCTTTCAAACATGTGTCGCCTGCGGGCGCGGCGCTCGGCAAGCCGCTGACCGAAGTAGAAAAGCAGATGTACTTCGTGGAAGCCGATCACGAACTGTCGCCCATCGCGTGCGCCTATATTCGCGCGCGTGGCGCAGACCGCCTGTGCTCTTACGGCGACTGGGCGGCGCTCTCCGATGTATGTGATGCGGATACCGCTGCATATCTTGCGCATGAGGTGTCAGACGGCATTATTGCGCCGGGCTACACGGATGAGGCGCTCGAAATCCTGAAAACCAAGCGCAAGGGCGGTTATAACGTCGTCAAGATCGACCCGGATTATGAGCCGAAGCCGATCGAACAGCGCGACATTTTCGGCATCCGCTTTGAGCAGGGCTATAACGATTATGAGATCAACGAGAGCCTGCTGACCAATATCGTGACCGAAAACAAGGAACTGCCTGAAAACGCAAAGCATGACATGATTCTGTCGCTCATCACGCTCAAGTATACGCAGTCCAACTCGGTCTGCTATGTCAAGGATGGCATGACCATCGGCGTGGGTGCAGGACAGCAAAGCCGCATCCACTGCACGCGCCTTGCGGGCAATAAGGCGGACAACTGGTTCCTGCGCCAGCATCCCAAGGTGCTCGGTTTGCAGTTTGTGGACGGCATCCGCCGACCCGACCGCGACAACGCGATCGACGTGTATATTTCGGACGAGTACGAGGACGTGCTGGCGGATGGTGTATGGCAGAACACCTTTAAGGTCAAGCCGGAAGTGCTCACCGCCGAGGAAAAGAAGGCGTGGATTGCCAAGAATACGGGCGTAACGGTTGGTTCGGACGCGTTCTTCCCGTTTGGTGACAATGTTGAGCGCGCGCGCAAGTCGGGCGTGCAGTATATCGTGCAGCCGGGCGGCTCGATTCGTGACGACAACGTCATTGACACGGCCAACAAGTACGGTATTGTCATGGCGTTCACCGGTATGCGCCTGTTCCACCATTGATGCGGGAAAACGCCGCATCGGCGGCGAATTGGGTGCTGATTGCGTTCGTGGTGCAGGTCGCCGCAGCGTTCAGCCCGACCCCGTTCGGTGAGACAGCTAAGCTGGTGCTGTTGGCGGCCAGCTATCTGATGAACGGCTGGGCTGCATGGCGGCTGCGCTGTCCTGTCGCGCTGGGCGCGGCGCTCGTCGGCTGTGCGCTGGCGCTGCTGGTGCCAAACGGCACAGACCCGACATGGGTCGGTAATATGCTGGTGAACCTGCTGTTTTTGCTGATTTATCTGCCCATGCAGCGCGGTTTTGACAAAAAGTTGCGCGCGGCAGATGTGTCTGAGCAGACGCTGCGCATCGGCCGGACGTGGTCGTTGGCCACACTCATCCAGCGTGGCGCGTCGATGATGGGCTTTCTGCCGCTGTTCGAGGGGCAGGCTGAACTGTCGGCCGCACAAGGCCAATATACGCTGCTGTTCCGGGTGCAGATGGTGTTTGAGATCATTGCACTGCTCGCGGCAATCGTGTCTTATGTCTGGATGGTGCGTTATCTGTGGCGCGCCAGAACGCTGCTGAAAGAGCAGGTGGAGGAATGAAACTGATCCGCGGCTATTATGCCTATCTTGCGATTGCAGGCGGGCTATTGCTTAAACTGGCATTACAGGACAACTGGATGCTGCAAATCGTGGCCTACGCACTCATTTCGGCGGGTGCGTTGTCCTTGCAGCAGGTGTCGCGTTGGTTTTTGCGTGCGAGCATTGCGGCGGATGTGTGCATCGGTTTTGAAGTGGTCTGCGGACCGGCAGTGCTGCCGCCGGGACTCATTCGCATGGTGCTGGAATATGCGTCGCTTGTGCCGTTGTTGCTGACCGGCTGTATGCTGCTGATGGCGTATCAAGCACAAATGCGCGCGGCGGAGCGCGGCACTATCATCGAATGGGTGATTTTTACTGTGTGGAGCGCTGGATTTATCCTGACGCTGCTCATGGCGCCCGGCTGGCTGAATGATATGGTGCTGTCGCTGATCGTTACGGCGGTCAATACGCTGATGGTGCTCGGGTACATTGCGCTGCTGGCGGATACGTTCCGCGCGCAGAAAGAATACATCCGTACGGAGGGAGAAAAACCATGAAAGTAATGGTGATCGGCGGCGGCGGGCGAGAGCACGCCATCGTGCATACATTGAAGAAAAGCCCCAAGGTTGACCATATTTGGTGCGCGCCGGGCAACGGCGGCATTGCGCAGGAAGCGGAATGCGTCGACATCAAGGCGACTGATATTGACGGCGTAGTGGCCTTTGCGAAAGAGCATCAGCCCGATCTCGTGATGGTCGCGCCGGACGATCCACTGGCGCTTGGTATGGTGGATGCGCTGGAAGAAGCGGGCATCCGTGCGTTCGGTCCGCGCAAAAACGCGGCCGTGATCGAAGGCTCCAAGTCCTTTGCCAAGGAGCTGATGAAAAAGTACGGCATCCCGACCGCAGGCTATGCCGTTTTTGAGGATTCTGCGGCGGCGATCGTTTATATCAAAGAGCAGGGTGCGCCGATTGTGGTCAAAGCGGACGGTTTGGCGCTCGGCAAGGGCGTGACGGTCGCCATGACCGAGGAAGAAGCCATCGCGGCGGTCAAGGATGCAATTGACGGCGGCGCGTTCGGCGGCGCAGGTGCGCGCGTCGTTATTGAGGAATACCTGACCGGGCCTGAGGTGTCCGTGCTGGCGTTTGTGGACGGCAAGCACCTCAAGACTATGCCGTCGGCGCAGGACCACAAACGTGCCTATGACCACGACGAAGGCCCGAACACGGGCGGTATGGGCGCATTCTCGCCTTCGCGGTTCTATACCGACGAGATTGCCCAGACCTGCATGGAGAGCATTTTTAAGCCCACTGTGGCTGCTATGGCGAAGGAAGGCCGCCCGTTTAAGGGTGTGCTGTACTTCGGTCTGATGCTGACGCCTAAGGGACCCAAGGTGATCGAGTACAACGCGCGCTTCGGTGATCCGGAGACGCAGGCGGTACTGTCTCGTCTGGAAAGCGACCTGTTTGATATTTTCAATGCGGTTATTGACGAAAAGCTGGACGAAATTGATATCCAGTGGGCGGATAACGCGGCTTGCTGCGTGTGCATGGCATCGGGCGGCTATCCGAAGGCTTATGAAAAGGGTAAGGTCATCACCGGTCTCGATGATGTGACCGATTCGTTTGTATTCCACGCGGGTACAGCGGTGAAGGATGGCGCATTCGTCACGAACGGTGGCCGTGTGCTTGGCGTGACGGCGACTGCTGCTACGCTCGATGAAGCTATTGTGAAAGCATATGCGGATGTCAAGAAGATTTATTTTGACAAAGCACATTACCGTACAGATATTGGAGTGAAAAAGGGATGAAGATCGAACAACAGGAGCAGATCCTCGGCTGCATGGCTGAGGTGCTGAACCAGAATGGCTTTCGCGCCGAGGTGATGCGCAAGGAGGGTGCGCCCACGCTGCTGCGCTGCGAGGCAATGCGGCAGGGCAAGGTCGCCAAGGATGTGGTGATCGAGGCGTGCTTTATTCCGCTTCAGCTGCCGAGCGAGGAGAGCGGCTTGCTGCAATTTTTTGTTACCCTGTTTCAGGGTGCGCCGGATACCAATGCAAGCCAGCTGCGCCGTGCGTGCACGTATTGCAACGACTTCTGCGCGCTCGGAGCGTTCGGCTTTTATGAGCAGGCAGGGCAGATTTACCTCAAGCATAACACACTGCTCGATGGCTCGCTGGAGCTCGAGAAAATTATTCCTTTTGTGGCGGATAATATCTCGGTGCTGCTGGCAGCAGTCAGCCGGTTTATCGATGGATTGGCACAGATCGCTTATGCGAGCATGACACTGGATGCCGTCATTGATCAGGAGCTGTTCCCGAAAATTGGATAACACTTTTGTTTGCAGGGGAGCGTTTGCAAACGAGAGGTAACAAAAACAGGCCGCTTTTGCGGCCTGTTTTTTCTTTTGAAACGATTCTGTGTGCAATCTAAGTTTCGTCAATTTTAAGTAATATAGCGCTGAATTTCGCCATTTCAACAGATAATCTGTCTGGAATTTCAATAAATGACTGACTGTTCTCTTTTGACTGACCGCCGAAGCGCTCCCAGTCGGTGTGCAGCAGCACGGTGCAGTCCGATGAGGGCAGAGGGAAATCGTATGGTGCGTCCGAGAAGTTGCAGACCGCGATCAGCCGTTCGGTTGCACTGCGTCGCTCCCATGCAAATACGCAGGGTGCATCCGGATCAGCTGGCAGCCAGCGGAAGCTATCAGGGGCATAATCCGCATGTAGGGCGGGGTGTTCGCAGTATGCTTTGCTGAGCGCGCAGAAAAACGTGTGGAATGGACCGTCTGCATAAGACCAGTCTAATTCGGAGGCTTCGCTCCATTCGACGCGCAGGCCAAGCTCGTTGCCCATGAAGTTCAGCTTTTTGCCGGGATGCGCAAACATATAGAGATAGAACGCCCGCGCCTGCGCGTATTTATCGGTCAGGTCTGCACCCCACATCTTCTGGACAATGGCAGCTTTGCCATGCACGACTTCGTCATGGGAAAGCGGCAAAAGATAGTGCTCGTTTGGGAAGTATTCCATAGAAAACAGCAGTTGACCGCGCCGCTCGGCACGTTCGTCCGGCGGGGTCTGCATATAGGTGAGCGTGTCGTGCATCCAACCCAGATCCCACTTATAGTCAAAGCCAAGTCCACCTTCAGATACGGGACGGGTCACGCCCGGGAACGCGGTCGAGTCCTCTGCAATCAACAGGGCAGAGGGATGGCGCGCCTTCAGCCCAGCGTTCATATTTTTCAGGAAGTCCAGCGTGTCACCGTTCACACCGCGCGCAGGATCTCCCTGCCAGTAAATCAGGCGACTGACTGCATCCATGCGCAGACCGTCAAAGTGAAACTGATCCAGCCAGTAGTCGGCGGCAGATTGCAAAAAGCAGCGCACCTCGCGGCGTGAGTGGATGAAATTGCAGCTGCCCCATTCGCTTTCGCCTACGTCGGGGTGGGGGTATTCATAGAGCGGTGTGCCGTCAAACAGGGCCAGACCATAGCTGTCAATCGCAAAGTGGACAGGCACAAAGTCCATGATCGCGCCGATGCCTGCATGATGCAGTCGGTCAATGAGCATTTTCAGCTGTGCGGGCGTGCCATAGCGCGAGGTAGGCGCAAAAAAGCCGGTGTTCTGATAGCCCCATGAGCCATCAAACGGGTGCTCAGACAAGGGGAGGAATTCGACATGCGTAAACCCGTTGTCCAGCAGATAGGGAATCAGCAGGTCGGCAATCTCGTCATAGCGATACCAGCCGTTTTCGTCCGCGGGATTGCGTTTCCATGAGCCGAGGTGCAGTTCATAGATGTTCAGCGGTGTGTCAGGCGCAGCCGTACGTGAGGACATCCACTCTGCGTCGGTGAAAGTATACTCGTTAGGGTCAGTGATGACCGAGCAGCAGCCCGGCCGCAGTTCCATCGCGAAGCCGTAAGGATCGCAGTGTTCGATAACCGTGCCGTTATGGGTGTAAATGCGGTATTTGTAGAACTGTCCCGGCTGCGCATCTGGCACAGCAACCGACCAGAAACCGGTTCGGCCGTCCTGTGTCAGCTCATCCTCTTTCCAGTCGTTAAACGCACCGGCAACGGTTATTTTCACAGCATTTGGCGCAAAAACACGAAAAATGACTGAGCGGTCTTTAATATGTGCGCCAAACCAACGCCAAGCGTCAAACACCTGACCGGGAAAAAATGCCTGCTTGTCCATGAAGGCTTCCCTCCTTATGCCGTTTGGAGTATAGTAACAGTATAGGGGACGACCTTACAAAACACAACCGCCAAAGTAGGGGAGATTTGTTCAATATTTTTTGAACCGAATGCGGGTGGGCAGGCTCTCATATTCGGAAGCATTCCAAACAGGCGGCAAAAAATTTTTTGAACCAAATCGCCGTTCCGATGCTCTTATAGACAGGTGCACCAAAAACGCAAAGGAGCAAAGCTATGACTGATGAAGAACTCGTCCGCCGGATGCAGCAAGGTGATATGCAGGCGTTCGACGAGCTGTATGCGCGATATAAGAATGACGCTTACCGCGTGGCTTGCCTGATTACCGGCAGCCGTGCGGATGGCGAGGATTTGACGCAGGAGGCGTTTGTCACCTGTGTGCAGTCGATCGGGTCACTGCGGGACGGATCTAAGTTCCGACCATGGCTGATTCGGACGCTGACGCGCGCAGCGTGGAAATATTGCCGGAAGTCCAGACGTGAAACACCGGTTGCCGAGTTTTTCGAAACCGGCGAGGGTGAAAGCGCGCTGTCCGCGGTGCTGCGGACAGACGAGCAGCGGCGGCTATATCAAGCCATGTATGCGCTCGACGAAAAGCGCCGCACCGTGCTGGTGCTGTACTATTTCGACAACCGTCCGGTCAAAGAGATTGCGCGCACTCTCGGCGTAACCGAAGGGACGGTCAAATCCCGCCTGTTTTCCGCCCGCCGCCATCTGCGGCAGGCGCTGACCGAAAAAGAGGGAAAGCCAGAGGAGGCTGTGACACATGGATGAAATGAAGATGGAACGCGAGATGCAGACGATGCTGCGCCAGTGTGCAGAAGGGCTGGAGGCTCCAGACAAACTCAAAACCCGTATTGACTTTGCGCTGAAAAACGGAGTGAAACCGAGCAAGGTGCGCCGTCCGTTCGCCAAGCGGTTGGCGGCGATTGCTCTGGTGGCAGCGGTGGCTGTTACCGGTGCAGTAGCCGGCAGCGGAGTAACGGGATGGTACTCCAACACTTGGCTGGATCAGAATTGGAAGGACTTTTCGCAGACGGCGGAATATGTGCAGGAGCATGTTCCGGGTGCAAAATATGTGGAGTCTTTCTCGAACGGCTATACGTTTGACAAGGGCTATGAAAACACGGTGGATAAGCGAGATGACAGTGGCAATACACTGGGCAGCTTTACCGAGGTAATGTTGAACTATGAAAAACACGGAGCGGAAGTGACACTGGGAGCGGAGCCCGTGCAGGAAGAGGGACAGTATACTTCGCCGTATGACACAGTGCGCACGGTGGGCGACATAGAGGTACACTACCGGGCCATGAAGGATATCACCTTGCCGCCGGATGGTAGCATCCAGCCAACAGAAGAGGAGCAGGCAGCATTTGAACGCGGCGAAATCAATATTGCGTATGGCTCGTCTGCGCGCGAGGAGCATACGTTCTACAGAGTGTCATGGATCGAGAATGATATCTCGTATTCGATCTATACATTGGATCCGGGTGACTTGACAGAGGATGATTTCTTCCAAATGGCACAGGAGATTATCGAGTCTTAAACGGAGAAAAAAGCCGTATATAGAGAGAAAATAGAACAAAAAGCAGAAAAGCGTCCGACTGGACGCTTTTCTGCTTTCCTAGTACCGTTCGCAGTAGCCCTCGCCGCCGTTCGCCAGCGACTTGAGCGCTTGCTCAGTGCGCGCGTCCGGTTCATCCGAGACACAGACTGCATCGGTCAGCGTTTCGCGCGATTCTTGCGGCAGTGTGAAGAACCGCTCCATAGCACGCGTGTCGTGCCCCATGGCATTGAGAAAGGAAAAAGGCACATCGGCCGATACCTGCTTGCGCTTGTCCTGTTCCATTTTGACCGCTCCTTTCCGATTGCAGTATGTGCCGCATACATGATATAATACGGATATTATAGTAAAAAGGAGCGCCACAAAATGGAGCTTATCAAAAATAAAATCTATCGCTGCCAAATCGTGGACTACACCGCGGACGGTACTGGCCTTGCCAAGATCGACGGGCGTGCGGTGTTTGTGCCGCGCACGGCGGTAGGCGACCAGTGCGACGTGCGCATTGTGAAAGTCACGAAAAATATTGCGTATGGGCGGTTGGAAAAGCTGGTCGTGCCGTCAGGTGCACGCATTCAGCCAGCCTGTCCGGTTGCGGATAAGTGCGGCGGCTGCTGCTATCAGCACATCACTTACGAAGAGGAACTGCGCGCCAAGGAGAAAAAGGTGCGCGATGCGCTCACCCGCATTGGCGGGCAGGATGGCGCGGTGCTGGAGGGCATCACAGGCGCGCCCACGACTGAGCATTACCGTAACAAGGCGCAATATCCGGTTGGTCGGGATGCGGACGGCAATATTGTGACCGGTTTTTACCGGCCGCGCAGCCATGATATCGTACCGATTGTGCGGTGCCTGATCCAGTCTGAGACGGCTGACCGTATTGCGGTTGCGGTGCGGCAGTGGATGCAGGAATTTGACGTGCCGCCGTATGATTATATTGCTAGACGTGGCGTTGTGCGTCATATTTACGTCCGCGTGGGCGAAAAGAGCGGTGAAAGCCAGTTGACGTTGATCGCGGCGACGCGCAAAATGCCCGCGTTGGAGGAATTGGTGCATCGCTTGCGGGAGGCTGAACCGTCGCTGACCGGTATCCTGCTCAACCATAATCAGCGCGGAGATAACGTGATTCTTGGTGACCGGACGGATGTGCTATGGGGTGAGCCGATGCTGGAGGATCGGCTGTGCGGGCATTCGTTCCTGCTTTCTCCCGAAGCGTTTTATCAGGTCAATCACGCACAGGCTGAGCGGCTGTATGCCTGTGCAGTAGAATTTGCCGAGCTGACAGGCGAAGAAACGGTGATCGACTTGTATTGCGGTGCAGGAACGATCACGCTGACACTCGCGGAGCGGGCCAAAACTGTGATCGGCGTGGAAATCGTGCCTGAGGCGGTGGAAAACGCACGGCGGAATGCGGTGCGCAACGGCATGGATAATGTGGAATTTTTGTGTGCAGATGCAGGTCAGGCGGCGCGAGAGTTTGCCGCACGCGGCGTTTCGCCGGATGTGTTAGTGGTCGATCCGCCTCGCAAAGGTCTGGATGAACAGACGCGTGACGCGATCTTGAAGATGAAACCGCCGCGCGTGGTTTATGTGTCATGCGATCCGGCTACTCTTGCACGTGATGTGCGCGAGCTGACCGGTGCGGGGTATCGGATGATGCGCGCACAGGCATTTGACCTGTTCCCAAGAACCGGACATGTGGAGACGGTTGCGTTGCTTTGCATGTAAGAAATCGATCTGAAAGAATATGTCCGAATTTGAGAAGTCGCCAAAGATTTACAAAAAAATATATATTTTCTTAATTTGTATATAAAATTCTGTTTTTTTATGCTATACTAATAAAAAGAAATCTTGATCTGGGAGAAAACCCTAGTCTGCCAAATCAGAGGATATCTTTTGATCCTTATTTCATTCGTTTTGGAGGCATGCACACGTCGAAGCAACTATTCCAAACAGATAGGCAGATGATTTTATGGGTGAAAAAAAGATTCATGCACGATTACGCAGGCTGATTATTATCTTCTTGGTAATGTGTATTGCCATTTTTGGGGTATTGCGCTATATATCCCATGAAGTGGGTGAGTTATATCTGACTTCCATCCACGACAGGCTCGAAGAGCAGGCCATTCAGTATGAGAATTCTTTCTATTTCAAGCTGGATGCGGATATGTTGACTTTGCAAGCCATGGCCGGTATGCTGAAGGATCACCCGGAACAGGATGCCCAGACCTTGCTGATGGGATTGCAGGAGGAAAATAATGCCTCTCAGTTTGTGCGTTTGGGATATTTTGAAGAGGATGGCAGCGGATTCCGCATTTCTCCGGAAGCAGAAGGCGTTGTAGAGGTTTCCTTGTCCAAACTTCCGCAAGAATTGCAGGATGTGGTGGCACGGGCTTGGTCGGGCACCAGTGCTTATTCGCAGGCATTTTATGACACCCACTTGCGCAGCAAAGTCCTCGCAAGCGCAACGCCGGTTTACGCGAACGGGCAAATTTGCGGGGTGCTTGTCTCGACCGTAGACGGCGACGTATATGGGGAAGTTTTGTCTTCTATTAAGGCTGTTAGTTCGTCAGGTACTGCTGCGATCATTTACGAAAACGGTAACGTAGTGGCTTCCACCAGAACCTATCGCACGAACGGATTTTATAATCTGTTTGATTCACCTTATATCAATGAGGATATCAAAGCGCAGTACGAAGCAGCCTTATCAAGTGCGGATACGAGCTTTTTCCAGTTTGATTATGATGGAGGCGAGTATTATAGCTGCGTTCTGCCTATGGACATTTTCCCGGGGGCAAGCATTGTTATTACCGATACAGACCACGGGATCAGCAACTCCGTAAGCGATATTGCAAGCCTTGCGTACACGGTCGTAGTCCTGTTTGCGCTGGTTTCTGTATGCTTTATGCTGGTAGCCCTATGGCTGCTTCAAAAATACCGCAGCAGCTTATCCAACATTGCTTATCATGACAGACTGACAGGCGCTTATAACAAAAATAAGTTTATCCAGCTGTTGGGAGAGCAATTAGAGCAGGAAGAGCCATGCACTGTGGTGGCGATCAACATTCGGAAGTTCAAATTCCGCAACGAATTGTTTGGCACTTCAGACTCCGATGAGCTGTTGCAGCATATGTGCAGGATTCTGCAAGGAGATATTCGTGACGGCGAGTTCTTGTGCCGTGATACGGCAGATCGATTTCTGCTCTGCCTGCAAGAGTTGGGGGAGGAAGCGGTCGAGCGCCGCTTGCAGCCCTTGTTTACCCAGATGAGTCAGACGGCAGACACCATGCACCCCAATTACCCGCTGTACCTTTACTGCGGATGTGCTTCCAGCGAAGGATGTACCGGAGATGACCCGCAGGAAGAACTGATGAGCCATGTGATGATGGCTTTGGCAGAAGCTAAGCAGGGACAGCGCACCACCATTTCGTTTTATGATGCCCAGCTTCATAAACAGGAAAAATTACAGACTTACATCGAAAATCACATGGAGCAGGCACTGGAAGATGGTGCGTTCAAGCTGTTCCTACAGCCCAAAATTTGTTTGAAGGATGGCACTCTGGGGGGCGCTGAGGCGCTGGTGCGCTGGATCACCAATGGCATCCAGACCTTTTTCCCCGACCAGTTCATCCCGCTCTTTGAACACAACGGCTTCTGCGTGCAACTGGATTATTATATGGTTGAGCAGGCTTGCCGACAAATCAGAACATGGCTGGATGAAGGTCTCCCATTGGTTCCGATTTCGGTCAACCAAACCAGATTGCTGTTCCATCAGGTCGGATATCCCCAGAGGCTGCGGGAAATTGCAGCAAAGTATGAGGTTTCTCCCAGCTGGATTACGCTGGAGATTCTGGAAGGACTGACGCTGGAGGATGTGGAGCTGGTCAAGCAGTCTATGGCGGAGCTGCATAGTTATGGGTTCCGTATTTCGATGGATGACTTTGGAACCGGCTACTCTTCCCTCAATACCCTCGGTTCGCTTCATATTGACGAACTCAAGCTGGATCGTTCCTTTATGGTGCAGGCAAAGCAGAACAAAGAGGGCAATCACAGAAAGATTCTGGCCGCAATCATTACGATGTCCAAAAATATGAATATGGACATCGTTGCGGAAGGCGTTGAAACAGCAGATAGTGAGCAGATGCTCAAAGAACTTTCCTGCGATTTTGGGCAGGGCTACTACTACAGCAAGCCGATTCCGGCCGCAGAGTTTCAGCAGATGTATTTGAGTAAAAAAAGCACCTAATGCAAAGAGAAAAATAACCGGTCGGCAGCGTTTGCTGCCGACCGGTTGTATTTATACGGACTGTGTGTCGGTCATGCTTCCGGTAAACAATTGACACTGGATACCTCATGATCTTCGAGGAGATACTTCATGCCTCGCATCATCGCGTCGTGCGAGGCGCGCAAGACTACATCATAGCAGGTGTTGCCATCATCTTTACGGGTGACAGTGCTTTGCAGAAGCTGGATTTTATGTTCGGCAATAAAATCGGCAAAGCGGGTTGGAAATTCACCGCTGCCGGTAACGATAAATTGCAGATGGCTGGTTTGAATAGGTTCCTCGTTGATGACGATATGATGCATGAAGATTTGAAGCACTGCCACAACGAGCGTGGTGAAGATGCCGACAACGAACATACCGGAGCCGATGGCCAGACCGATTCCTGCGGTGGCCCAGATGCCGGCGGCGGTCGTCAAGCCTTTGATTGTGTTGCCGTGCTTAAAAATGACGCCCGCGCCCAAAAAGCTGATGCCGCTGACCACCTGTGCGGCAACACGGGCGGGATCGGCGCCGCGTGTGCCGTTGAATACCTCACCGGTAGCGCTCGTCAGGTCGGCAAAGCCGTATTTGGATACAATCATCAGCAGCGCGGCAGCACAGCAGACGATCACATGCGTGCGGATACCCGCTTCTTTGAGACGGCGACTCCGTTCAAAGCCGATGCAGGCGCCGCACAGGCAGGCGACCAGAATGCGGATGAAGAAGTCCAGTTCCTGTAGGGCGGAGAATTGGCTGTTGAGGTATGCGGTCAGTGTCATTGGTATG
Organism: Clostridiales bacterium; assembly: GCA_019421385.1. GTDB lineage: Bacteria > Bacillota > Clostridia > Oscillospirales > Butyricicoccaceae > Agathobaculum. The sequence goes on along the minus strand of JAHZFK010000021.1, from coordinate 4,502 downwards.
TAGCTCCTTATCTAAGATATTGCATGTAATTGTGTGCAGAAAGCAGAGGAAGGGCGTATTTTGGTGATGATAGGATCGCTTCCGTTCCTCTTGATTTTTTGTGTCGGATTTTGTATAGTAATTATATGCAAGAATGATTATAATGTAAAATTAGAATTCTATTGCATCTATATAATATTTTGTTATAGGAGGCCGCGATGCTTGATCCCAAGATCTATTCTCTTTTGCAAGTTTACGAGTGCGGAAGTTTCATGGCGGCCGCCAGAAAACTGTCGATTACCCAGCCTGCAGTCAGCCATCACATCAAGGCGTTGGAGCAGGAATTGCATGTTACGATTTTCGATCGGCGCAATGGAAAGGTCGTTTTGACGCGTGAAGGCGAAGAAGTCATCAAATGCGCAAAGAAAATGCAGGGACTATATCGAAGCTTGCGACAGGATCTGCGGGACAGCAAAAAGCTGGTTTCCCATCTGACCATCGGCGTAACGCACACAGCGGAAAGCAATCCCATCGCAGAGGCGTTAGCGAATTATGGTGAGCAAAACGATCATATTATGATTAAAATGATTACAGGCACTATAAAAAATCTTTATAGCAAACTCAAGGCATATGAAATTGATCTGGCCATTGTGGAGGGGCGTATCGCTGATCCGGGCATCCGTTACCTGCTGATGGATACCGACTATCTGGTGCTTGCGGTGTCGGTCAACCACCCTTACGCAAAGCGCGGCATGATTACGCTATCCGAACTCAAAAAGGAGCGCATGATCCTGCGCTTGCCAAACTCGGGTACACGCAATCTATTCACGGCGCATCTGGAAAGCAACAACATGAGTCTGAGCGAATTCAATGTGATTTTGGAATTGGATAACATTGCGACCATCAAGGACTTGATTCGGCGCGATTTGGGCGTGTCTATTCTGCCGAAAAGCGTATGTTTGGATGAGCTGAAAAAGAAAAAAATCGTTGTGTTGCCGGTCGAGAATCTCAGCATGGTGCGCGAGATCAACATCGCGTACCAAAGCGATTTTACACAGATGGATGTGCTGCATGACATCGTCAAATCCTATCGTGAGACGCTGCGGCATTATCAGTGATTGGAGCCATGACGATGGATGCTGATGAGAAGTCATCGGCCGGAAATAATCAAAAGAAAAGCAGAGGAGGAACCTACCATGGCGGTATCTCGAGAAACCGTGCTGTTTTATGAACCGGAGGGTGGGGCGCAGGGCGCGCTGCTCAAATCCATTCTGGTGCGCATGGGTGTGCGTATCAAAAATGTTTCGTCCGAGGTGGTGGGGCAGACGATTGGCTGTCTGCTGGGCCGCAAAGGGTATGACGCGCGCGAAAATCCGGAAGCGCCTTCACTGGCGGAGCCGGTGCTGGTGTTGGATGGCTTTACCGATAAGCGGCTGGAAATTTTGCTGCGGGAGATGAAAAAAAGCGGTGTTTCCATACCTTATAAAGCGATTGTGACCGAAACCAATCTGGGTTGGCTGTTTCATCAGCTCTATGAGGAGCTGGCAGAAGAACACAAAGCCATGCAGCAGGCAAAATAAAGGTTTTCTTTTTGCGGAAACCTGTTATAATAAGAGTAATCCGGTGTATGTTTGACAGAAAATGCGTCCGGAGAGTGCTGTGCGCAGTTCTCGGCAAATATATGTCAATGCGTGCGGAGGAACTAGATAAAAAGGAGTGTCGAAATATGGCAGTTTTAACGATTACCAAAGAAAATTTTGCAAATGAAGTGCTGAATGCAGATCAGCCGGTGCTGCTCGACTTCTGGGCAAGCTGGTGCGGCCCCTGCCGTATGGTTTCGCCGGTCGTGGATGAGATCGCGGAAGAACGTACCGATATCAAGGTTGGCAAAATCAATGTCGACGAGCAGGGCGAACTGGCGCAGCAGTTTGGTGTAATGAGTATTCCGACGCTGGTCGTGATGAAGAATGGCCAGATCGTCAATAAGGCGGTCGGTGCTATGCCCAAGGAGAACATCCTCGCGCTGCTGTAAGGCAAAATAAAAAAACGGAAGCGTTTTTCGCTTCCGTTATTTTTTGATATCTTACGCTTTGCGGACAAATTTGATGGCGCTCAGCGCAGCCTGCGCGCCGTCCGAGACGGCTTTGGCCACCTGCAGCAGCCCGCCGGTACAGTCTCCTGCGGCAAACAGGCCGGGAACGGCGGTTGCGCCATCTTCGGCGGCCTGAATTTTGTTCCCGTCCAATTGTGCGCCCAGTTTGCGGGCAAAATCGCTGCTGCCCGCCGTGCCGTAGGCGATAAACACGCCGTCGACGGCAAGCGGGTCGCCGGATTCAAACGTCACGCGCGCGACCTTATCCTCGCCTTCAACCGCCGCGACCGAACGGGTATCCACAAGCAGTCCTTCCGGCAGCTCGCTGGGTGTGGGAGCGCCGCTCGTCAGCAGCGTGACCGACGCCGCGACCGGCAGCAAGGTGCGTGCTTCTTCGAGTGCGTATTCACCTTCGCCCAACACCGAGACGGCCTTGCCGCGGTAGAAAAATGCGTCGCAAATCGCGCAGTAGCTGACGCCTCGCCCTTCCAATTCGCGTACACCCGGGATAGGGGGTGTGGCGCGCGGCGCGCCGGTGGCGAGAATGACCGCGTCCGCCGGAAATACGCCTTGGGTCGTTTTGACGGTAAAACCCTTTTCCGCGTATTCCACACCGGTGACCTCGGTCTGGATCAGCTGTGCGCCCAAACGTTCCGCCTGTGCGCGTCCGCGCGCAAGCAGCTCGGGACCGGAAACGACATCGACAAAGCCAAAATAGTTTTCGATTTTATCGGTCTTTTCCAGTGCACCGCCGTCTTTGTAGGCAACGATGGTCTGGATGCCGGCACGTGCGGCATAAATAGCGGCACTGAGTCCGGCAGGACCGCCGCCGATGATAAGAATAGATGGCATGGCTTAGTTCCTTTCGTTATTTCGCGGTTTCTCGCATGAACCAGTCTTGGTAGGCCTGCTGCAACCGATCCAGCAGGGCAGTGGCTTTGCCGCCGACCGGTTTTTCGTCCACATGGCTGACCGAGATGCAGTGCGAGCCGGTGGACAGGATCATGATTTCATCGGCCTGCATGAGTTCATCTACGGTGAATGGTGCAATGCGCGATGGGATACCAAGCTTTTCACACAGCTGCAAAAAGTGCATTCGTGTGATGCTGGGCAGGATGAGTTCGTCTGCCGGAGGCGTGCAGAACACACCGTCTTTCAGAATCGCAAGGCCGGAATGTGCGCCCTCGGTCACGCGGTCGCCGCGATGAAAAACGACTTCGTCGCAGCCTGCTTCTACCGCACGCTGCATCGCCATACAGTTGGGGATCAGGTTGAGCGTTTTGATGTTGCAGTGGAAAAAACGCGTATCTTCAACCGTGATGAGCTTGTAGGGCTTATCGTGCCGGTCAAGTCCGCATGGCTCGGAAAACGCCATCAAGCTTGACTTTGCGTCCTTGGGGAAGGCGTGCATGCGGTGTGCGACCGCACGGGTCGACTGCCAGTAGAGCATGTGCGGATCGTCCGAATCCAGACGGCTGACCAGATCGTTCAGCACAGCCGCAAGTGCGTCGCGCTCCATCGGCGGATCAATGCGCAGCAGCTTCAGACTGTTGTAAAAGCGGTCAAGATGGTCGAAAAGCGCAAAGATTTTCTTGTTGCGCACCATGGCTGCGTCATATACGCCGTCACCGAAGTAGAAACCGCGGTCGGTGATGGGAGCTTTGACCTCGTCGATCGGGCCGATCGTACCGTTATAATATGCAATATCCTTCATAAGGTGGATGCCTCCTTATCTCTATAGCCTGGTTTCAGTATAACGGTTTCAACCGGGCTTTGCAAGAGCAGGGAAATGTGATAAAATAACAAATCAGGAGAGTGATTTTTGATGAAAACGCTGCTGCATATCTGCTGTGCGCCGTGTTCCATTGCCTGCATCGACACGCTGCGGCAGGAGGGCATCGAGCCGGTGGGATTCTGGTATAATCCGAACATCCATCCGTTTACAGAATATAAGATGCGCAAGAACACGCTAGTAGAATACGCTAAAAGCATTGACCTTAAGTTAGAGATTGAAAATGAGTACGGCTTGCGTCGTTTTATCGAAGGCGTATACCCGAATTTCGATAATCGCTGTACGTTCTGCTATACGCTGCGGTTCGAAGAAACCGCACGGTATGCTGCGGAACATGGCTTTGACCAGTTTACTTCGACGCTGTTTGTCAGCCCATATCAAAATCATGCACTGATGCGCGAAGTCGCTGAGCGCGCGGCCGAAAAGTATGGTGTTTCGTATCTGCACCGCGATTTTTCCCCGCGATTCCGCGAAGGACAGGATAAGGCGCGTGAGTTGGGGCTGTATATGCAAAAGTATTGCGGCTGCATCTTTTCCGAGGAGGATCGGTATAAGAAGCGTCCTAAAAAGAAAAAGACCGAGGAGATGTAGGTTTGTCAAACATATTGGACAGAGAACTCTGCAGGAGAAAGCCAACCA
>JAHZFK010000020.1 GCA_019421385.1 Clostridiales bacterium | reverse complement strand
GCACCCGAGAAAGAGGGTACGGACGGCAGACCGGTGTGCAGTGTAGTATGTATGAGAAAGAAAAACAAGGAGGAGAAACCTATGGGCAAGAAAAAGGTATTTATCGGTGTAGGTCACGGCGGCAGCGATCCCGGCGCGGTCGGTTATCTGGTCGAGAAGGACGTGAACCTCACGATGGCGACGGCGTGCCGCGATTTTCTGACCGCTTACGGCGTGGATGTGTGCATGTCCCGCACGAAGGACGAGAACGACATGGTCAGTCAGGAGATCGCGGAGTGCAACGCCTACGCGCCTGATCTGGCGGTTGATATTCACAACAACAGTGGTGGTGGCGACGGCTTCGAGGTGTTCCACACGATCCATGGTGGCACTGGCAAAGTGCTTGCGCAGAACATTGAGAAGCACGTCAAGGCCATGGGTCAAAACAGCCGCGGCGTGAAAACCCGTCAGGGCACGAGCGGCGACTACTACGCGTTCATTCGCGAGACGGTCGCACCGGCGGTCATCTGCGAGGGCGTGTTTGTCGATATCAAGGCGGACGCCGCGCAGGCTGACACGCTCGCCGAGCAGCAGGCGTTCGGCGTGGCGTATGCGAAGGGTATTCTGGATACGCTCGGTCTGGCCTATGACGAGCCGGAGGACGACGGGAAGGAGGATGCCACGGACGAGCCGGAGCAGCCCGCCAAGGAGCATTGGGCGCAGCAGTATTACGACAGCCTGCTCGCCAAGGGCGTGCGAATCGACGAGACGCGGTTTGACGATCCCATCAGCCGCGGCGAGGTGTTCGCTTTACTGGATCGGATTGTGAAGTAAGCAAAATCGAGTTGGCTTCGTTTAACAAATGCCTCGACGAAGCCAACTTTATATATTAGTGACAAGATGGTATGAAAAAATCAATAGTGAAATGTAAAAAAATTTGTCGAAAATTTTCTATATTTCACAAAAATAATCGAAGAAGAAAGGTTGACGAGAATGTAAAATACTGTTAAACTATAAAAGTAAGTTGTCCAGTTTATAAGTCGGAGTTCTGCGACATAAATTGTTTATTAAAGAACGATACTACGACAATAAGGAGAATGGCTGTGGAGTTGAATAGGGGAGTTACTAGCGCGCAGTTGATAGCAGATAAGTTTATTGAGAAGTTAAAAAATGATGAACTTGTCAAAATGGTTCTATCCAACAATGGCGATGAGAGTATGTTGCAAGATGATTATTCAGATAATATGAGTATGTGGATTGAAGCAATGTATGATTCAATATAAATATACAACAAAAAGGCTCCATCAATAGTTGGAGTCTTTTTGTATATTAGTTTAAAGGGGAAGCTGGGAGAAAATGCGTATCCGGTTAGAAAAAGCACGAGATTTGATGGAAGGTCCTTATGCATTTACAGAGCAACAGATTAGAGATGTAGTGGAGATGGTATGGAATCAAAAAGAATCCTTTCTAAAAAAGATAGTGGACCTGTATAAACGAAAATATAATATAAACATAGATCCGTATATTCAGTTTTACATGGATCGCTTCGAAATGGCAATTATTGATGCTCTTGACGATCTAAAAAGACTAAAAGAATTTCATCAGGTGTCACATCCCAATACCCTTAAGTATGCAGCGTATTTGTCGTACTGGTGGATTCAGCGTAAACCTTTGGCCATTGAAAAAGTAAATAAGCTGAAAATTCCCTCAAAAGCCAAAGTTCGACTCACTAGTTTCAATGAATTTTTTTGTGTTTTGTTTGTATTAACTATTGTCTTTAATAGAACACATGTGACTTGCTGCAACACAGAATTGGAGCGTAAATATTTGCGCGATTGGGATGATGCAGAAGGGTATTTGTTTTACCTTTTTTGCTATAGAGCGAACTCGCCAAAAAATATTGAAGCTTTTTTAAGTGCTGCAACATTACATCCGTTTTGGGAAATACGTAAAGGTATTCGTGACAACCTATGGAGCACAGCTAAATGAATCGTGAAAAACTGTTCAATCTAAAGAATGTCATAAATCTTAAACGGCGGGATCTGTGTTGGATTATCTTTATTTTAATTGTGATTATTGCGGTTCTGTCTAGTTGTCTCATTAATGGATATGACATAGGTTCACTTTTGTCTACGGTATCTACAGTGGTATCAATACTATTAAGTATTGTAGCGATGTTTTATTCCATAGTTACAAATTCTGATAGCCAAAGGATCAATACTGCTACAGAGGTTGAAATAGCAAGGATTAGTCAAAAAATAGATAGGATAGATGAGAAAATTGGGATTTTAGAAAAACTGGATAAAATTGCAGATCAAAACTATCGCACGATAAAAAACGCACATAATGCATTGGAAATAGTATCAAAAGAGATACCCGATGATAAACAAGAAGTATTTGATGAAATGAAGGATAGCATGGGACTGTTTTTGCAATCGTATGAACAGCAATTGGAGAATATCAAAGGTGATAAATAAAAAATATTGCAAATTCGTTGCAAAATTTACGAAGTTTATCTGAAAATACTTGAGCTAATACATAAGATTATCTGAAAATCGCTACTGTTCCTCACACGCGAGAGGTCGTGGGTTCGAGCCCCGCCAACCCCACCAGTTAAAGCCGTCACGAAAGTGACGGCTTTTTATCGTTGCACGAAAAAAACGCCGGGATTTCCGGCGTTTTCTGCATTCTATTCCTATTCAGCGGCCAAGCAATCGGTTCAGCAGCTTGCGCCAGCCCGGCTCGGGGGGCGCAGGATGCGCCGCCTGTTGGCGGGCTTGGTCGATGGCCTGCTGCATCAGCAGCACCTGTGCGCAGATCGGGTCGTGCACGGGCGGTTTTTTGCAGTAGGTGCCGTCCGGCTGCAAGACGCGCGCTTTGATGGTATCATGCTGCATGGCGTACAGGATATCATGCAGGCGTGCGCGCACCTCGGGCGAGTCGATCGGGCAGGCGATCTCCACGCGGCGTTCGGTGTTGCGTGTCATCATATCAGCGGAGGAGATATACATTTTTTCCTCCGAGCCGCGTCCGAACACAAAGATGCGTGAGTGCTCCAAAAAGCGGCCGACAATGCTGGTGACCGAGATGTTTTCGGTATGTCTCTCCACGCCGGGCAGCAGACAGCAGATGCCGCGCACGATCATCTCGATGCGGACGCCTGCGCAAGAAGCTTCCCGAAGCTTATGGATGATGTCGATATCGGTCAGCGAATTGAACTTAAGCAGCATATAGCCATCACTGCCGCGGGCAATTTGCTCATCCATCAGCGCCAGAATGTTGTTTTTCAGGCTGCTCGGCGCAACCAGCAGGCGGTTATACCGTCCTTCGAGGTTGCCCAGCGCCATATTGTTGAAAAACGCGCCCGCATCCGCGCCGATCGACTCATCCGAGGTGATAAGCGACACATCCGTGTACTGCGTGGCGGTTTTTTCGTTGTAGTTGCCGGTGCCGACCTGCGTGATGTGGCGCACGGCGCCGCGCTCCTGCCGGGTGATTAGGCAGATTTTAGAATGTACCTTATAATCCTCAAAGCCGTAGATGATTTTGCAGCCGGCTTCCTCCATGCGCTCGGACCAGTCGATGTTGTTCTGCTCGTCAAAGCGGGCGCGCAGTTCGATGAGCGCGGTCACGTCCTTGCCGTTTTCCGCTGCGGCGCACAAATATTCCACCAGCTTGGCTTTGCGCGCCAAACGGTAGATCGTGATACGGATGGACAGCACAGCGGGATCGTTTGCTGCTTCGCGGATCATCTGCAAAAACGGCTCCATGGATTCATACGGATAAGAAAGCAGGATATCGCGCTTGAGTGCGGCCTTCAAAAGGCTCTGTCCTGCGGGCAGCATAGCAGGCTGCTGCGGGGAAAATACCGGATCGGACAGGGCAGCCCGCTGCTTTTCTGGAAAATGCTCGCCCAGCGAAAACGCATAGCTCATCTGGAGCGGTGCCTTGCGCGAGAGGAAAATCTGCGCGTCGGTCACGTCAAAGCGCTTACGGAAATATTCAGTGAAATGGTCACTGATGGGACGGGTCAGCTCGACGCGGACGACAGCCATGCGACGGCGGCGGCGCAGCAGCTTTTCCATCTTGGTGCGGAAATCGCCCTCCTCCGCGCCGAAGGTTTCATCGTCCGGGTTGATATCCGCGTTGCGGGTGACGCAGAACACGGTTTTCTCCAGCACGTCGTACATTTCAAACACATGACCGGTGTATTCCAGTAGGATATCCTCAATGGGCACATAGCGCTTTTCCTCACCCGGCAAAAAGACAAGTGGCGGCAGCGAGGCCGGCACCGGCAGCAGGCCCAGACGTTCGTTTTTCTTGCGGCTGAGCAGGGCGGCGATATGCAGCACTTTGCCTTCCAAATGCGGGAAGGGATGGTGCGCATCCACAACCTGTGGAGAAAGCACGGGCGCAACGACATTTTTAAAATACTGCTTGATGTACTTCTGCTCGGCGGGCTCGAGTTCGTCGATGGCAAGGCGGCGCAGCCCCTCCGCACGCAGACGGGCGCTGACATCGCTGAACGCAGCGTCCCGGCGCGCATAAAGCGGCTCTACCGCGGCGTAGATATGGTGCAGCTGTTCCTTGGCGGTCATGCCGGACTTGTTATCCACATGGTCTTTGTCCACCGTTGCCATATCGCACAGGCTGCCCACGCGGATCATAAAGAATTCATCCAGATTGCTGGTGAAGATCGAAAGGAATTTGCATCGCTCCAAAAGCGGCACGGTATCGTCCTCGGCTTCAGCCAGCACGCGCGCGTTGAACTGCAGCCAGGACAGCTCGCGGTTCTGCGTATAGCCCTGTTCCCAGATTGCCTGTGTCATGAGAGAGATTCCCCCTGTTTTCATTCCGGCCGCCGGACACGGAAAAGTGGCCATACGATCGGTCAGTATACTACTATTATACTGCATTTTTGTGTAGGGACAATGCGTTTTCTGTAAAAAACTTGTAAAGTGCAGCAGTTTTTTTGCATGGGCTGCGAGTCTTGCGTGCGGCGGGAGGGTCTGTTATACTGAAAACAGAAAGAGAAAGGAGCAAAACGGCATGAGAAATATCTGGCACGACATTGATCCGCGCTGCATCACGCCGGAACGGTTCACGGCGGTGATCGAGATCCCAGCGGGCAGCAAGAAAAAGTACGAACTGGACAAACAAACCGGTCTGCTGCGGCTGGACCGCATTTTGTATACATCCACGCATTATCCGGCCAATTACGGTTTCATTCCGCGCACTTATGCGGATGACGGCGATCCGCTGGATGTGCTTGTGCTGTGCACCGAGTCGCTCGACCCGCTGGTTGAGGTGGACTGCTATCCGATCGGCGTGATGCGCATGATCGACGAGGACGAGATCGACGATAAGATCATTGCGATCCCGTTTGAAGAGCCGACATGGAACTTCTATCACGACATGGATCAGCTGCCGCCGCATTACGGCAACGAGATCACGCACTTTTTTGAGGTTTATAAGGGCCTTGAACACAAGCACACCACCACTTCTGACGCACTCAATCGGGAAAAAGCGATCGAGGTCATCAAGGACTGTATGCGCCGGTACGAGGTGCATTTCTGCGGCAGACGGCCGGAGAAGGAAGAGGCATAAGGCATACATAGCAAAACGCGGAGGAACAGCGTTCCTCCGCGTTTTTGTTTACAGTTTTTCCAGCAGCTGCTTGAGCCATGCTTCGTTCATCGCAGGCGTATCGCGCAGCGGGAAGTCGATCCCCAAGCGGTCGTATTTTTCGATACACAGCTTGTGGAACGGCAGAAATTCGATTTTTTGCAGGTTGGGACAGCGCTCGGCGTGCGCTTTGACCAGACGCAGATGGTCGAGGCTGTCGGTCAGGCCGGGCACGACCACATGCCGCACCCAGAGCGGCACGCCTTTCATGGCGGTCAGCTGTAAAAAGCGCTCCACCTGCGTGAAATCCGCGCGGCAGTACCGTTTGTAGTCCGCTGCGGTGAGGAATTTCAGGTCGCACAGCACCAGATCGGTGTGCCGCAGCACACGCTCGGCTGCGGCGGTCGGGCAGCCGATGCCCGAGGTGTCCAGCGCGGTGTGTACGCCGTGCTCGTGCAGCTTTTGAAAGAATTCTTCGACAAAGTCCGCTTGCAGCAGCGGTTCGCCGCCCGAAACGGTCACGCCGCCGCCGTTTTTCCAGTACGGCTGGAAGCGCAGCACGCGGCGCACCAGTTCGTCGGTGCTGATTTCCTCGCCGCCGTCGGTATCCCAAGTGTCCGGGTTATGGCAGTAGACGCAGCGCAGCGGGCAGCCCTGCATAAAAACAACGCAGCGCACGCCCGGCCCGTCCACCGCGCCGAGGGACTGGATGGAATGGATGCGTCCGGTCATTTTGCCACAACCTTTCTCAAAATAACATTGCTTGGTATGTTTGCCGCTGCGCGCGGCGGGCGCACAAGAGGGGAGACACCGAAGGTTTCTCCCCTCTTGCGAATCACTCCTTTTCCTTGAGGGCGCGCTGCGCGCGCAAAAGTGAAGTCCCTGTTTCCGGTTGCCGCCCGCCTCGCAGGATCAGAACAGCAAGGGCGGTTGCCACATCAGAGGGGGTCAGATCGCTTCGTGGAACGTGCGCGAGATGACCTCGCGCTGCTGCTCGCGGCTGAGCTTATAGAAGTTGACCGCGTAACCCGACACACGGATGGTCAGGTTGGGGTACTGTTCGGGGTGCTCATAGGCCGCAATCAGGGTATCGCGGTTCATAACGTTAACGTTCAGGTGGTGCGCGTTCTGCGCGAAGTAGCCGCCCATGATGGCGACAAGGTTGTTCACGCGATCCTCGTCGGTCTTGCCGAGCGCGCCCGGCGTGATCGAGAAGGTGTTGGAGATGCCGTCGCGGCAATAGTCATAGCTGAGCTTTGCCACCGAGTTGAGCGAAGCCAGCGCGCCCGACTTGTCGCGGCCCGACATCGGGTTTGCGCCCGGCGCAAGCGGTTCGCCGTGACGGCGGCCGTCCGGCGTGTTGCCGGTCTTTTTGCCGTACATGACGTTCGAGGTGATGGTCAGGATGGACAGGGTGTGCACCGCGCCGCGATAGAGCGGGAACTGGGTCAGCGCCTGATAGAACTTCTCGACCTGCTCGCAGGTGATGGAGTCCACGCGGTCGTCGTCGTTGCCGAACTTCGGGAAATCGCCTTCGATCTCAAAATCGACGATGATGCCGTTTTCCGGGTTGCGGATGGGGTGTACCTTGGCGTGCTTGATCGCGGAGAGCGAGTCCGCCATGCAGCTCATGCCCGCGATGCCGAACGCCATCAGGCGGCGTACGTCGGTATCGTGCAGCGCCATCTGGCTCTTTTCGTAGGCGTATTTGTCGTGCATATAGTGGATGGTGTTCATCGCGGAAACATAGGTCTTGGCCAGCCACGGACGGTAGAAGTCCATGCGGCGGCAAACCTCGTCATAATCGAGCGTATCGCCCTCCATGACCGGCATTTCCGGGCCGACCTGCTCAAACTTGTTCTCGTCGCGGCCGCCGTTGATCGCCATGAGCATCAGCTTTGCAATGTTGGCGCGTGCGCCGAAGAACTGCATATCCTTGCCGACGCGCATTGCGGAAACGCAGCAGGCAATGGCGTAGTCGTCACCGAAGTGCGGGCGCATTACATCATCATTTTCGTACTGTAATGCGTCCGTGTCAATAGATACCTTGGCGATAAATTTCTTCCAGTTCTCGGGCAGCTGTTCGCTCCAGAGCACGGTCAGATTCGGCTCGGCGGCAGGATTTAAGTTGTACAGCGTGTGCAGCATACGGAAGCTGTTTTTGGTGACGAGCGGGCGGCCGTCCTCACCGATGCCGCCGACCGCTTCGGTGATCCACATCGGGTCGCCGCCGAACAGCTCGTTATATTCGGGTGTGCGCAGGTGGCGCGCCATACGCAGATGCAGCACGAAATCGTCCATGATCTCCTGCGCTTCGGACTCGGTTAGAATGCCGGCCTTGAGGTCGCGCTCAAAGTAAATATCAAGGAAGGTCGAGGTGCGGCCGAGACTCATCGCGGCGCCGTTCTGCTCCTTGATGCCTGCGAGGTAGGCAAAGTACAGCCACTGCACGGCCTCCTTTGCATTTTCTGCGGGGCGGGAAATATCAAAACCGTAGGAGGCTGCCATCTTGACCATATCTTTGAGCGCCTTGATCTGGTCGCTCAACTCCTCTGCGGTGCGGATCTCCGTTTCGGTGGTCGGCACCTCGCCCAGCGCGTCCTTGTCGCGCTGCTTTTCTTCAATCAGACGTTCCACGCCGTAGAGCGCGACGCGGCGGTAGTCGCCGATGATGCGGCCGCGGCCGTAGGCGTCCGGCAGGCCAGTCAGCAGGCCGACGTGACGCGCTTCGCGCACGTCCTTGGTGTAGGCGGAGAACACGCCGTCGTTATGGGTTTTGTGATATTTGAATTCCTCTTCGATCTGGGGGGAAACCTCATAGCCGTAGGCCTTGCAGGCTTCGCGCACCATGCGCATACCGCCGAACGGGTTGCAGGCGCGCTTGAGCGGCTCATCGGTCTGTAGGCCGACAATGACCTCGTTTTCTTTGTCGAGGTAGCCCGGGCCGAACGCGGTGATGGTGATAACGGTGTCGGTATCAATATTGCGCACGCCGTTTTTCTCGCGCTCTTCTGCCAGCAGCGCGTCGAACTTTTCGCGCAGCGCGGTCGTGCGAGCGGTCGCGGGCGCGAGGAATGCGCCGTCGCCCTCATAGGGCGTATAGTTTTTCTGGATAAAATCGCGGACGTTGATCTCGTTCTGCCAATCGCCGCCGACGAAGGTGTTCCATGCGTTCATATGAGAGATTCCTCCTGTTCTTTGGTTCGGCTGCCCTTTTTTGGATACAAAAAAGGGCAGCATCGCGTAGCTTGTGCGACACTGCCCAGACGGTCGGCATTTTTACGGAACCCCTGCTCCCCGGTGGTTTGCGCTCCACCTTGTCCGTCAGTTGCAGGGAACTTGTCTGGTTTAAGAATACCACAACAATATATGGTGTGCAACTGATGAATCCTACAAAAATTTTGCGCAGAAAATACCGCAGACTGAGACAGAAGTCAAAAACGGATGAATTGGGGCATCCATGTAAAACCTAACGAAAGAGTCTTCACAAGGCAGAAAAAATGGCGTATGATAAAGGTAACAAAAAGGAGGTTGCGCTTATGAAGATTGGTATGCTGACAAGCGGCGGCGACTGCCAGGGTCTGAACTCTGCTCTGCGCGGCGTGGCAAAGACGCTGTATAATGAACTGGGCAATAAGGTGACCATTTACGGCATCCGGGACGGATACCGCGGCCTGATCGAGGGCGACTATCATGTGATGAGCCCCAAGGATTTTTCCGATATCCTGACGCTGGGCGGCACCATTTTGGGCACTTCGCGCCAGCCGTTCAAGGAGATGCAGAAGGCCAAGGAGGACAGCGAGGAAACCAAGCTGGAAAAGATGCTGAAAACCGTGCGGGACGAGGGCTTCGACTGTCTGGTCATCCTTGGCGGCAACGGCACGCACAAGACGGCCAACCTTCTCAGCCAGAATGGCGTAAACGTCGTCACGCTGCCTAAGACGATCGACAACGATCTGTGGGGCACGGAAGTGACGTTCGGATTCCAGTCCGCGATCGACATTGCCGCAACGGTCATTGATTCCATCCATTCGACTGCGTTCTCGCACTCGCGCGTGTTCATCGTCGAGGTCATGGGTCATAAAGCAGGCTGGCTGACGCTGTATGCGGGCATTGCGTCCGGCGCGGATATCATCGTTATTCCTGAAATTCCGTATTCGGCCAAGGCAATCGCCAAGGCGATCGAAAAGCGCGAGCAGAGCGGTAAGCGGTTTTCCATCCTTGCGGTCGCGGAAGGCGCGATCAGTCAGGAAGAGGCCAAGATGAGCAAAAAGGAATTCAAGGCCGCGCGCGAAAAGATGGCCTATCCGTCCATCTCCTACCGCATGGCGGACGAGCTGAAGGAGCTGACCGGACAGGAGATCCGCGTGACCATTCCGGGTCACTATCAGCGCGGCGGCGCGCCCAGCCCGGCTGACCGACTGCTGACCAGCCGCCTCGGCGTGGCGGCGGCGCACCTCATCCGCGAGAAGAAGTACGGCTATATGGTCGCGGTGCAGAATGACTGCATCGTTCCCGTGCCGCTTTCCGAGGTTGCGGGCAAACTCAAGACCGTTCCGCCCGACGGCGAAGTCGTGCGCGCAGCACGCGCCCTCGGCCTGTCGATGGGCGACTGATAAGAGAAATGACAAAAGGACGTGCTTTGCACGTCCTTTTGCTCTGTCCATGAATCAGTACTGCTGGTCGTTCTTCTTGCTGCTGGTGCCGTTCGGGCACTGGTTCGAGGTGGACGGATTCTGGTTCTTGTTCTGGGTGCTCGACGGGTTCTGACTCGTAGTGGACGGATTCTGACGCTTGTTCTGTTTGCTCATGGGAAATCACCTCTTTTTTGAAGTTTACGAGCGTAGTTTGCACGCGGTAGGCGAAAAATATGTATGCGGGTATTGCGGAAATGAAAAAAATCTGATAAAATTTTTTTGCGCCGTATGGCGTTTTTGAGGTTATATTAAATTTATTTCAGATAGAAAGAGGGACTTTCCACCATGTCGGGACATTCCAAGTGGCATAATATTGCCAAGCGCAAGGGCGCGAACGACGCGAAAAAAGCAAAAATCTTCACCAAGATCGGCCGTGAGATGGCCATTGCCATTAAGGAAGGCGGTTCGGCCAACCCGGACTTCAACTCCCGCCTGCGCGACTGCATCGCCAAGGCAAAGGCCAACAATATGCCAAACGACAACATCAAGCGCACGCTGGACAAGTATTCGGGTGCAAGCGGTCAGGTCAACTACGAGGCCAACAACTATGAAGGCTACGGCGTAGGCGGCGTTGCGGTCGTTGTCGAAACGCTGACCGACAACAAGAACCGCACGGTTGCCGACGTGCGCCACCTGTTCGACAAGTACGGCGCGGGTCTGGGCGCGACCAACTGCGTATCGTGGCAGTTCGACAAGAAGGGCGTTATCATCATGGAGCGCGGCGAGCTGGACGAGGACACCGTCATGATGCAGGCGCTGGACGCCGGTGCGGAGGACTTCCAGGCTGACGACGATACCTTTGAGATCTACACCACGCCGGAGGATTTTTCTGCCGTGCGTGAAGCGCTCGAGACGCTGGGCTACTCCTTTGTCGAAGCCGAGGTCGAGCTGGTGCCGCAGAACTATATCACGCTCGAAAAAGAGGAGGATATGGCGCAGATGCGCAAGCTGCTCGATAACCTCGAGGATAACGACGATGTGCAGGCGGTTTGGCACAACTGGGAGAACGAAGCGGATTACGAGGGCTAAGCCGCGTTCGTTTCCGCAAAATACGATCAATGGCGCAGCCGTTTTTCCTCATGGGGAAAGGCGGCTGTGTTTTTTTGCAAAAGGGACAAAAAATCCGTTGCGCGCAGCGGAAAAATATGCCATGATAAAGGCAAACGGAATGCCGCAAGGCGGGAAAGAGGCTGCATATGAAAATCGGAACGATTGGAACGGGCAACATCGTAACCTGTGTGATGACAGAAGCCGTGCGCATGGCGGGCGTGACCTATGAGGCGGTCTGTTCGCGCAAGGAGGAGACCGGGCGCGCCCTCGCGGAACGCTTCGGTGTGCAAAAGGTATATACCGCGCTGGCAGACATGCTGGCCGACCCGGCAATCGACTGGGTGTATGTCGCCTCGCCCAATAGTCTGCACTATGCGCAGACCAAGGCGGCGCTCGAAAGCGGCAAGCATGTGATCTGCGAAAAACCGTTCGCGCCGACCCGCGCACAGGCGGAGGAGCTGGCCGCACTCGCCGAGGACAAGGGACTGTTCCTGTTTGAGGGCATTACGACCCTGTTCCTGCCGCATTTCGCGCGCATTCGTGAGAAATTGACCGAAATTGGGCCGGTGCGGCAGGTGTCGTGCACCTTCTGCCAGTATTCGAGCAAATACGATGCGCTGAAAGCCGGGCAGACGCCCAATGTGTTCAATCCCGCCTTTGCGGGCGGTGCGCTCATGGATATCAACCTGTATAACCTGTATTTTGTGTACGGCTTGTTCGGAATGCCCGAAAAGCTGACCTATCACGCGCGGCGGCACGAGAACGGCATCGACCTCGGCGGCGTTGCGGTGTTGGAATATCCGGGCTTTGTCGCCCAGTGCACGGGCGCAAAGGACTGCAAAAGCGACAACGGCGCGCATATCATCGGAGAAAAGGGTTTCATCCGGGTGGAAAATCCGGTCAGCATGTGCACGCGCGTTACGGTCGTGACCGATGCGGGCGAGCAGGTCTTTGACGAGCAGCAGGGCGAAACTGCGTGGTACTGGGAGATGCAGGGCATCACGGGACTGGTCGCGGCGGATGACCGCGCAGATTGCCGCCGCCGCATGGCGAAGAGTGCGGACGTGATGGAGCTGCTCGAGCGCGCGCGGCGGGATGCAGGCATTGTGTTTCCCGGCATCGACTGAGGTTTTTCTGCTTTTCTGACAAAAGGAGGTCATATTATGGCGGATTTTGTATCGCATCATCTGTTTGGAGAACAGGCGCAGAGTGTATTCCCCGCACCGGTGCAGGAGCTGATAAGCAAGCATCCGGTGAGCTTCCGGTGGGGCTGTCAGGGACCGGACCCGCTGTTTTACCGCAAAATATTGCTGGGCAGCCCGCTGCATAAGCTGGGCAACCGGATGCACTCGGAAAAGACGGACGAGCTGTTTGCGGCGCTGGCGCGCGGCGTGCATTGCCTGACCGGCGCGGCGCAGGAGACGGCAGCGGCGTATTTTTACGGTTTTGTCTGCCACTATGCGCTGGATAGTGAGATCCATCCCTATGTTTACTGCCGGCAGGAGCAGATTCGGTCAGCGGATGCCAAGCTGCATGCATCCGCCGTGCATTGCCAGATCGAAAGCGATATCGACTATCTGATTTACGAGCGGGCGTATCACGCGCCCGCGACCAACTTCCGTCCTGCGGGTCTTTATGCGCTGCCCGCAGAGGAAAAGGCGGTGCTGGCGGTGCTGCTGCACGCCGTGCTGGAAAATGTGTATGGCGAGGATGTGCCGGTGCGCGATCTGCGCCGTTCGTTTGACGAAATGCTGTCGTGGGAGAACTTCTTCTATGCGGATAAGCGCGCGGTGTATCGTAGTGCACAGAAGCTGGAACAGCTCGCGGGGCGCGGCGCACTGCTGACCGGACATATGAAGGTGGAGCGTCCGGCGTGGGATGCGCTCAATGAGCAGCATGCCCCTTGGCACAACCTGTGGAGGCCGGAAGAGACGCGCACGGATTCCGTACCCGAGCTGTTCGGGCTGGCGCGCATCAGTGCAGCAGCGCTGGCGGGGCAGTATGCCGCGCAGTTTGACGCGGGATTGCAGCTGTACTGTCATTTCAAACAGCCGTTTGACAACGGCAGCCCGAAAAAAATAGTCGATTGAACCGTACAGGTGCAATCGAGGGGGGCTGTGCCGCGTTTTACGCGGACAAAGCCGAAGCTGCGCAAAGTTCCGACAAGCGAAACTTTGCTTCGCACTGGTATCAAAAGCCTGGCAGAACCGAGCTTTTGATGAAAACAGGCCGCAAAAGCGGCCTGTTTTCTGTTAACTGTGCGCCTTGCAGCGCGGAGGATGCGTGGGGCGGCAAACAACGTTAGCGGCGGCTATTTTTTCCGTCATGGTTTGCGATATGCAGCGGACTGTGGTACAATAAAATGAAATTTCGCCGGAGGAGGGGATGCGGGACGTGCAGGGCGTATTATACTATTTTATTGCAGTCAGCCTGATCGGTGCGGTTGTCTGCATTTATGATAAGCTCGCTGCGCCGCGCGGCTGGCGGCGGATACCCGAGCGCACGTTGTTTTTCTGGGCGCTCGTCGGCGGCGGGCCGGGCGTATATCTGACCATGCTGCTCATCCGTCACAAGACACTGCACCGCAGCTTCATGTGGGGTATTCCGGCGATTATGATATTACAAATTGTAATATTGATTGGCATTTATAATATTATGTATTCGAGGGGATTGTTATGACCAAAGCATTGGTCCGCCTATTCATTCGTGATGCGGATAATACACGGGATGCGCGTGTGCGCGAGCGGTACGGCGTTCTGTCCGGCGCGGTGGGCATCGCGTGCAACGTGTTTCTGTTTGTACTCAAGCTGGTGATCGGTCTGCTGACGGGTTCGATCTCGATTGCGGCGGATGCGTTCAATAACCTGTCCGACGGGCTTTCCTGCCTGATTTCCATTGTGGGCTTCAAGGTGGCGGGCAAGGCGCCCGATGCCAAGCATCCGTTCGGCTACGGCCGCACCGAGTACATCGCGGGTCTGATCGTGGCGTTTATCATTGTGCTGGTGGGCTTTGAGTTCCTCAAAACCTCGTTTGACCGCATCATCCATCCCGAACCGGTGGCGTTTTCGGTGGTGCTGCTGGTGATTCTGGCGGTTTCCATGCTGGTAAAGCTGTGGATGGGCGCGTTCAATTCCTCCATCGGCCGCCGGATCGAGTCGCCGGTGCTGATGGCGGCGGGACAGGACAGTCGCAACGACGTGATCACCACCTCGGTGGTTGTCATCGGCATGATCGCGGGCCGTTTTACCACCCTGCCGGTGGATGGTTATGTCGGTATTCTCGTGGCGCTGTTCATCATGTGGGCAGGCATTGGCATTGTGCGCGATACGGTCGCGCCGCTGCTTGGTGAAGCCGCCGACCCGGAAGTTGCGCGCAGCATTGAGGAGATCGTGCGGGAATCCGAGTACATTGTCGGCGTGCATGACCTGATCGTACATAACTACGGCGCGGGGCGTTCGCTGGCTTCGCTTCATGCCGAGGTGCCGAGCGATTCCGATTTTGTCGCGGTGCATGAGGTGATCGACGAAGCGGAAAAGCGCGTTTGGCAGCGCACGGGCGTGTATCTGGTCATTCATATGGACCCCATCGACGTCAACAACGAGCATGTTGCCGCGCTGCGCGAGCAAGTGGACAGCGTGCTGCGGGGCATTGACGAAGCCCTCTCCATGCATGATTTCCGCGTGGTGGACGGCGAGCGGCAGATCAACCTGATTTTTGACGTGGTCGTGCCGTTTACCTATGATGAAAACGGCAAGCGTGAGCTGATGATGAAGCTGTACGACCGCCTCAAGGAGATCGACGTGCGGTATAATCCGGTGGTGACGCTGGATCACCAAATGTAAAAATCTCGACCAAACCGTACAGGTTTGGTCGAAGAGGAACGCACCGCGGCTTTGCCGCGGATGCGTCCCGCACGAGAAAAAGTTCCGATAAACGAAACTTTTTCTCTTCCCTGTATAAAAAGCTCGGCAAAGCCGAGCTTTTTATGAAGCCGGCGGTATAACCGCCGGTTTCTGTTTTATGCGCGCCTTGCGGCGCGGAAAGGGTCATGATACAATAAAAGAAAAGAATCGCCGCCTAGACGGGCGGACATCCTATTTCACGGAGGTTTTTCTATGCTGCTGATTCAAAACGGGCGGGTGCTTGATCCATATACCGGCGTGGATGCGCCGCGCGACGTGCTCATTGGGGACGACGGTGTGATTGCCGCGGTGCAGCCGCACATCGACGCGCCTGCGGGCTGCGAAGTTTATGACGCGACAGGTTTAACGGTTTCACCCGGTTTTGTTGACGGGCATGTACACTTCCGCGACCCCGGACAGACCGAAAAAGAGGACGTGTTGACCGGTGCGGCGGCTGCCGCTGCGGGTGGTTACGCGACCGTCATCTGCATGGCGAACACGCTGCCGACCTGTGATACGCCTGAGATCATCCGATATGTGACTGACAAGGCGAAGGATTGTCCGGTCGAAGTGTTGCAGGCGGGCGCGGTGACAAAGGGCCTCAAAGGGCAGGAACTGACCGATTTTGATGCGCTGACCGCTGCGGGCGCGCCCTGTCTGACCGATGACGGCATCAATCTGACCTCGGCGGCGCTGTGCCGCACGGCGATGGAGCAGGCCGCCGCGCGGGATATCCTGCTCTCCTTCCATGAGGAGGAGCCTTCGCTCGTGCCGTCCCCCGGCGTCAACTACGGTTCGGCGGCAGCGGAACAATTCGGCGTACCCGGTGCGATGGCTGCGGCGGAAACTGCGATGATCGCGCGTGATATCGCGCTGGCGCTCGACACGGGCGCGCGTGTGGTGTTCCAGCATGTTTCCTGCGGGCAGTCGGTCGCGTTCATCCGCGCAGGTAAGGCGCTCGGCGCGCGCGTCTATGCCGAGGTCACGCCGCACCACCTGAGCCTGACCGAGGACGACGTGCCCGCGCATGGCACTTATGCGCGCATGAACCCGCCGCTGCGCCGCGAGGATGACCGGCAGGCACTGATCGAAGGACTGCGCGACGGTACGATCGACATGATTGCCACCGACCATGCGCCGCATACCGCGGAGGAAAAGGAGCGCGAGTTTGCCAAAGCGCCGAGCGGCATCACGGGGCTGGAGACCGCGTTTTCCGTCTGCAACACCTATCTGGTCAAAACCGGACGGCTGACCCCGATGCAGCTGATCGACAAAATGAGCAAATCGCCCGCCGAGATCTACGGGTTGACCGGTCGTGCGGTGGCGGAGGGCAATTTTGCCCGTCTGGTGCTGCTCGACTGGGAGAATGAAACGGTATACAAAACGTATAAATCGAAAGCAATCAACACGCCGTATACTGGTGTGCCGCTGACCGGTGCGCCGTGCGCGGTCATTACGGGCACGCGCGTGACTGCCCGCTGACGACAAAAATTGTTTATACGCGTCAAAAATTGCCAGAACTGCCGCCGTATAATGCGCCGCGTTCCAGTCATACTACCTGTACAACCAGAAATTGCGTATGGGAGGGAACGCGTAAATGAAGGCAACCGGCATTGTGCGCCGTATTGACGATTTGGGGCGTGTCGTGATTCCGAAAGAGATCCGCCGCACGCTGCGCATCCGCGAGGGTGACCCGCTGGAGATTTTCACCGACCGCGACGGCGAGGTGATTTTCAAGAAGTATTCCCCGATGGGAGAGATGGGCGCGGTGGCAGGCGAACTGGCTGAGGCGCTCGCCCGCACGGCGGGAATGAGCTGTGCGATCTGCGACCGCGACGCGGTCATTGCCGCAGCAGGCGGCGCGAAAAAGGATATTCTGGAAAAACGAATTTCGGCCGAGCTGGAGCAAATGATGGAGCAGCGCGTCGTGTATGAACGCGGCGTGGATGATGCGCCCGAGCTGAACGTGTCGGACAACGACGCGTATAATGTAGTCGTGGCGGTGCCCATCATCACGGAAGGCGATGTCAGCGGCTGCGTGGTCTATGTCAGTGAGGACGAAAACGCGTCGGCGAGCGAGGTGACGGTCAAGCTGTGCCAGACCGCCGCCCAGTTTATGGCCAAGCGCGTGGCGGTATAAGGAGGCGCGGCATGAAGGACAAGCGAAAGCCTGAGCGTGAGCCGAAGCCGTTTCCGCAGTATGATGATGCAGCGCATATTGATTCCGCTGCGGTAGCATCCGTGCCGCCTTGGTCGCAGGACGCGCCGCCGCGCGGCGATCCCGCCGCCACGGCCTATACCGAAATGTACTGCCAGAAACCCAAAGAGAAAAACTGAAACGACTGACCGGCGCCATCAAGGCGCCGGTCGGTCATTTCTCTGGGCAAAAGCAAACAACTGGGTCACAACATATCAGAAAATAAGGACGGATTCTTTACAATTTCTGCAAGGGGTTATATAATATTCACAGGGAGTGACAATTGTAAGGTCGTGTCTCTATGCAAAATGACAGCGGCAGAAAGTGGGGAGAGCATGAATATAGGGAATGGCTTGGTCTACACCAATGATAATTGCATCGGCTGCAACCGGTGCATTGCGGCCTGTCCGGTATTGACGGCCAATTCGGTCGTGGAAAACGGCGGCAAGCAATTTGTTCATGTCGATCACGACAAATGTATTGCTTGCGGTTCTTGTCTGGACGTGTGCGAGCATCATGCGCGCGAGTTTGATGATGACACCGAACGGTTTTTTGCCGATCTGCGCAGGGGCGAGAAAATCTCCATTCTATATGCGCCGGCGCTGATCGCCAACTATCCGCAGAATTACCGTTACATACTGGGGACGCTCCAGCAAATGGGAGCAAACCGCGTCATCAGCGTGGCGTTTGGTGCGGATATCACCACTTGGGCGTATATCCAGTATATTCAGAACAACAACTTTCAGGGCGGTATTTCCCAGCCCTGTCCGGCAGTGGTGCGCTATATCGAGAACTTTATCCCCGAGCTGCTGCCCAAGCTGATGCCGATACAAAGTCCGCTCATCTGTGCGGCGATCTATGCGCGCAAATATTTGGGCATCAATGATAAATTTGCGTTCCTGTCTCCCTGCATTGCGAAGAAAATGGAGATCACCGACCCCAATACACATGGGTTTGTGCAATATAATGTGACGTTCGATCATCTGATGCGCTATCTCAACCGACACGGCATCGGCAAAACACCGGCCAAAGAGGAGCTGGTGTCCGGTTTGGGCACGATTTATCCCATGCCCGGCGGCTTGAAGGAGAATGTGCGCTGGTTCTGCGGCGAACAGGTTTTTGTGCAGCAGAGCGAGGGCGAGAAAAAGGTTTACGAAACGCTGCATAAATACGCAAAGCGCGTCACCGGTGGCCGACCCGTACCGTTCTTGGTGGACGTGCTCAATTGTGAAAACGGCTGTATCGACGGCCCGGCAATTGAAGAATCCAAGCGCGGCGACGACGCCATGCTGTATGCGATCAGCCGGCAAAAAGCCGAGCATCAGGCGAAAGGGAAAGGGCTTTGGAGCAGCAAGAAGAGTTGCAGCGCGCGCTTGCGTATGCTCAACCGCGCGTTTTCCAAGCTGAAGTTGGAGGATTTTCTGCGGCAGTACACCGATCGGTCGCGCGAGCACCAGTTCCTTGTTCCGCAGGAGGGACAGGTGCAGGAGATTTTCCGCAGGATGGAAAAGCGCACGGAAGAGGATCAGTCGATCAACTGCGGCGCCTGCGGTTACTCGACCTGTCGGGAAATGGCGCAGGCGATTTTCAACCGCTGCAATATCCCACAGGGCTGCGTCCACTATATCAAGCATATGGTCGAGGCGGATAAGGAGCAGATGGAGCGTATTTCCGAGGACATCCACGAGAAGAACCGTCTGATCCGCGAGATGGTAGCGGATGCCAACGGACAGTTTGATATGCTGACCGGCTCGATCGCCAGCATGGCCGAACAGAACGCCAACACGGCGGATGAAAGCGTCGGCATCAATGAATCCATGCAGAAGGTCGTCGAATGCACGACCAAAATGACCGACGTGGTCGAGCAGATCAACGGTCTGCTGCACGCGCTGGAACAGAACAACAATGGCATCGAGCGGGTCGCCAGCAACACCCATTTGCTTGCGCTCAACGCTTCGGTCGAGGCAGCGCGCGCGGGCGCGGCGGGCAAGGGGTTTGCCGTTGTGGCAAACGAGGTGCGTTCGCTCAGCCAGTCTACGCAGCAGACGGCGCGCGAGAGCAACCGCAACAAGGATCAGATCAGCGCAGTGCTCAAGCTGATTACCGAAGATGTGGAACAATTGCGCGGCATTGCGCTTGACGTGAACGATCGCCTGAGAAATCTGGCGGCGAGCAATGAAGAGATCGCTGCGGCGGCGCAGCAGATCAACGAGGCCACCAACCAGCTGCACACCCATTTCCAAAATCTCAGCCAGATGGAATAAAACGGCGATATACGACAGTGCTCTGCGCCCCTGCACAAACGTGCGGGGGCGCTTCTTGTGGGCATACGCAGACCGGCGCGGAGACGCGCCGTCTTTTTACTGCTTTGGGGAAGGGTGGAAAAACTGTAAAATAACAGTTCGTTCACAAAAGAAGTAGAGAAAATACCAGCAGATTATCAAGGCATACAAAGATTTTTTGTTTTTTGGTCAAATTTTTTGTGTTTTGGGCTTGCTAATTTGGTACAAGAAACAGTATAATCTATTTTGTAAGGCTGCGCCAAGGCACGGCCTTACAATTTCCTTTATTGAAGATGGAGCCGCGCCCCCTCGGCGCAGGTTCTTCTTGCGCAAAAAAATAGAGAGGTGAAAAACATGGTGTATTCGTTCCGTGGCGGCATTCACCCCGGCACTCATGCAGATCCGGGTTACAAGGCCGCGACAAACACCAAGCCGATCGAGAAGCTGGCATTGCCTGATCAGGTCATTCTGCCGGTTTCCATGCACATCGGCGCCCCGGCCAAGCCGATCGTTTCGGTCGGTGATACCGTGGATCTGGGACAGCCCATCGCGGAAGCCGGCGGCTTTGTCAGCGCTCCTGTCCACGCAACCGTGTCCGGTAAGGTGAAAGCAGTGGAGCCGCGTCTGCATCCCAATGGCAGCAAGGTGCTGTCCGTTGTGATCGAAAACGACGGCGAGGACCGCCTGCACGAGTCTGTGCATCCGTATGATTTTGCTTCCATGTCCAACGAGGAGCGCATCGAGTGCATTCGTTCGGCTGGTATTGTCGGTCACGGCGGCGCAACGTTCCCGACCCATGTCAAGATCCAGTCCGGTATCGGCAAGTGCGACACGGTCATCATCAACGCAGCGGAATGTGAACCATACATAACGAGCGACCATCGCCTGCTGCTGGAGCGCCCGGAAGAAGTGATCGGCGGTCTGAAGATGCTGGCCGACATCATGGGCGTGCAGAATGCGATCATCGCGGTGGAGGAAAACAAGTCCGACGCCTTCCCAGGCATCGAAAAGCTGATCGCGGACGACCCGCGCCTGAAGCTCTATCCTCTCAAGTGTAAGTACCCGCAGGGCGCGGAGAAGCAGCTCATCAACGCCTGCACCGGCCGCGAGGTTCCCTCCGGCAAGCTGCCGGCGGACGCAGGCTGTGCCGTGTTCAACGTGGACACTGCCGGCGCGGTTTACCGTCGCTTCACCACCGGTATGCCGGTCATCCGCCGTATCGTAACGGTATCCGGCTCCGCCATTGCCGAGCCGAAAAACCTCGAAGTGCGCATCGGCACGCAGGTTGAAAAGCTGATCGACGCTTGCGGCGGCTTCAAGGAAGCCCCCAACAAGCTGCTGATGGGCGGCCCGATGATGGGCGTTGCGCAGTTCTCGCTCGAAATCCCGATCTTCAAGGGCACCAATGCGTTCCTTGCCTTCTGCGGCGAGGAGGATAAGCGCGTTGCCAACCCGCAGTGCATCCGCTGCGGCAAGTGCATCAACGCTTGCCCGATGCACCTGCTGCCGAACTATATGAACCTGTACGGCAAAAAGGACGATCTGGATAATGCGGTTGAGTGCGGCATGATGGACTGCATCGAGTGCGGCTCGTGTGCCTATGTCTGCCCGGCCCGCATCCCGCTGGTCGCACAGTTCCGCCTGACCAAGGGCAAGATTCAGGCCAAGCGTATGGCGGAAAAGGCCAAAGCAGATGCCGAAAAGGCAAAGGCTGAGGCCGAGAAGAAGTAAGGAGGGGAAACGAAAATGTATGATCTGAGTAAAGTCGTCGTCACCTCCTCACCCCATATCAAGGCGGATGACGATACCCGCAGCCTGATGCTGGATGTGCTGGTGGCACTGCTTCCCGCGCTGTGCGTTGCGGTATACACCTTTGGTCCGCGCGCGCTGGTGCTGACTGTGATTTCCATGGTTGCCTGCGGCGTATTTGAGACCATCTATAACAAAATCGTAAAGCATCCCAACACGATCGGCGACCTGTCCTGCTTTGTCACCGGTATGCTGATCGCGTTCAACGTGCCGGTTTCGGCTCCGTGGTGGATGCTGGTATTCGGTGCGCTGTTCGGCATCATCATTGTAAAGATGCTGTTCGGCGGCATCGGCAAGAACTTTATGAACCCGGCGCTCGGCGCGCGTGCGTTCATGATGGCGTCCTGGGCTGGCCTGATGACCACCTGGACCCAGCCGCACGCTTCCCTGCCGCTCATCGGTTCGGTCACTGTGACCGACGCGATCTCCACGGCAACGCCTCTGGCATCGCTCAAGACCGGCGCGCTGCCGGAAGCGAGCCTGCTCGATCTGTTCCTCGGCCAGACCGGCGGCGTGATCGGCGAGACCTCGGCGCTCGCGCTGCTCGCGGGCGGTGCATACCTGCTGTGGCGCAAGGTTATCACCATCAACATCCCCGCAGCCTACATCCTGACGGTTGCAATACTTACCTTCCTGTTCCCGATGGGCGACGTATCCCGCGTACAGTGGATGCTCAGCCAGGTGCTTTCGGGCGGCCTGATGCTCGGCGCGATCTTCATGGCGACCGACTATGTCACCAGCCCGGTCACCCCCAAGGGCCAGATCATCTTCGGCGTTGGCTGCGGTCTGCTGACCGTGTTCATCCGCTACTTCGGCGGCCTGCCGGAGGGTGTTTCGTATTCCATCCTCATCATGAACACGCTGGTTTGGGCGATCGACAAGGCCACCCATCCCCGCAAGTTCGGCTACGCGCTGGATAAGAAGAAGGAGGCACAGTAAGTTATGGATAGCAGCAAAAAGGGCGGCGGCATTCTGATGCTGGTCGTCGTACTGGGCCTGATCACCTTTGTATGCGCGCTGCTTCTGGGCGTGATCAACAGTGTGACAAAGGACAAGATTGAACAGAACGGCATTGAGACCCGCAACGCGGCGATGAGCGAAATCGTCCCGGATGCGGAGTTTACCGATGTAGAGGTTCCGGCGGACTTCGCGACCCCGGCCGACAAGAACCAGCCGGTGGTTTCCGGTGTGTATCAGGCGACGCTGGACGGCGCGGAAGCGGGCTACTGCGTGGAAGTCAACCCCAAGGGCTTTGGCGGCGCGCTGAAGATGATCGTCGGCATCAACGCTGACGGCACGGTTGCCGGCATCAAGGTGACCGAAGCGTCCGAGACCCCGGGCCTCGGCGCCAAGGCGCAGAGCGATAAGAACTGGGTTGCACAGTTTGCCGGCCAGCCGGCGGACGGCAGTCTGGCTGTTTCCAAGGACGGCGGCACGATCAACGCCATCACCGGCGCGACCATTACCTCCCGTGCAGTCACCCTCGGCGTCAACACGGCGGCAAATTGTGTCGCAAGTCTGGGTTAAAGGGGGAAGAGCCAAATGAAATTTTCTGAACAGTTGAAAGCGGGCGTCATCCTCGACAACCCGATTTTCATGCAGACCATCGGTCTGTGCCCTGCGCTGGCAACGACGACCTCGCTGTCCAACGGCATCGGCATGGGCGTTGCGGCAACCATCGTTTTGATCTGCTCCAACGTCGTTATTTCCGCGCTGCGTAAATTTATTCCGGATAAGATCCGTATCGCGGCGTTCATCACGATCATTGCAACCTTCGTTACCATGATCGATCTGGCACTGCAGGCGTTCGTGCCGTCTCTGGCGGCGTCCCTCGGCCTGTTCCTGCCGCTGATCGTTGTTAACTGCATCATCCTCGGCCGTGCCGAGGCATATGCTTCCAAGAACAAGGTGCTGCCCTCCGCGCTGGACGGCGTGTGCATGGGTCTGGGCTTTACGTTTGCGCTGGTTCTCATGGGCTTCTTCCGTGAGCTGCTGGGCGCAGGCACGGTGCTGTCCGGTCTGTCCACTCTGCTGCCGTTCCTGAGCTTCATCCCGGCGGAAGGCTTCGCCATCCCCGGCTTGAGCGCAAACCCGGCGGTCATGATGATCCTGCCGGCCGGCGGCTTCCTGATGATGGGCTTTATCTTCGCGGCAATCCAGAAGATCATGTCCGGAAAGGAGGGCAAGTAAATGTTTAACTTCCCTGACGCAATGAGCTTGACCGAGGTGCTGTCGCTTGCCGTGGCAGCGGTTCTGGTCAACAACTACATCCTTGTCCAATTCCTCGGCTGCTGCTCGTTCTTCGGTGTTTCCAAAAAGACCGATACGGCAATCGGCATGGGCATGGCGGTTATCTTCGTTATGGCGCTGGCGAGCGCCGTGTCGTGGGCGGTTTGGTATTTCATCCTTGAGCCGCTCGGCCTGCAATACATGCAGACCATCGCGTTTATTCTGGTTATCGCAACGCTCGTGCAGTTCGTTGAGATGTTCATGAAAAAGGCAATGCCTGCGCTGTATTCCGCGCTCGGCATCTTCCTGCCGCTGATCACCACCAACTGCGCGGTGCTCGGTGCGGCGATCTCGAACATTGACAACGGCTATTCGTTCATCGGCTCGATGGTATATGGCGTGTGCGCCGGTGTAGGCTATACGCTGGCGATCGTGCTGTTCGCTTCTATCCGTGAGCGTCTGGACGCAACGGCTCAGTGCCCCAAGTGCTTTGAAGGCTTCCCGATCGCGCTGGTTTCTGCGGCGCTGCTCGCAATGTCCTTCATGGGCTTCTCCGGCCTGTCGATCTGGTAAGCAAGGGGGAAAGATAAGAAATGGATATGCAAAATATTATCTCTGCGGTCGCCGTCCTGTTTATCATGGGCGTTGTGTTCGCGATCCTGCTCGGCATCGCGGCCAAGGTGTTCGCGGTCGAGGTAGACGAGCGCGTACCGCTGGTTCGTGAGTGCCTGCCGGGTGCAAACTGCGGCGGCTGCGGCTATCCGGGCTGCGACGGTCTGGCGGCTGCGATCGTAGAAGGCAAGGCACCGGTCAACGGCTGCCCGGTCGGCGGTGCGGCTGCTGCTGCGAAGATCGCTGAGGTCATGGGCGTGACTGTCGAAGCAGGCGAGCGCAAGGTCGCGCACGTTTACTGCAACGGCGGCTGCAACGCGGTTGACAAGGCCAAGTATGAGGGCTTGCAGGACTGCGCCGCAGCGCTGCGTGTGGCAAACGGCCCCAAGGCCTGCGCTTATGGCTGCATGGGTCTGGGTTCCTGTGTCAAGGCTTGTGCGTTTGACGCGATCCACATTGTGGACGGCGTAGCCAAGGTTGATACCGAAAAGTGCGTGGCTTGCGGCAAGTGTGTCGCGGCCTGCCCGAAGAAGCTGATTAACCTCGTCCCCGAGTCCAAGAAGGTACACGTCAACTGTGTCAACAAGGATAAGGGCCCTGAGGTCATGAAGGTCTGCTCGAACGGCTGCATCGGCTGCAAGATGTGCGAAAAGACCTGTAAGTTCGACGCAATCCATGTTGTAGACGGCGTCGCCAAGATCGACTACGACAAGTGCAAGAACTGCAAGATGTGCGCCAAGGCTTGCCCGAAGGGCTGCATCGAGCCGGTGCCGACCGAAGAGGAAAAGGCTAAGTTCAAGGAGATGCAGGCAAAGCAGGCGGCTGCTGCCAAGGCTAAGGCTGAGGCGGAAAAGGCTGCTGCGGAAGCTGCTCCTGCCGCTGAGGACAAGTAATGGATTATTTGCATCCGATTTTGGATGACGCTGCTATCGCCCGCATGTCGAGCCTCGCGCTCGCCCATGTGGGCGATGCCGTTTATGAGGTGCTGGTGCGGTCGCTTTTGGCCTGCGGCGGTATGCAGACCGCCAAAAACCTGCACCGCCGCACGACCCATCTGGTCTGTGCGCCCGCGCAGGCGGAAGCGGTGCAGCGCATCCTGCCCCTGCTGGACGAAGCTGAGCAGGAGGTTTACCGCCACGGCCGCAACGCCAAGCCCAAGAGCGTGCCCAAGTCGGCGTCGGTTGCCGAGTATTCGCAGGCGACCGCGCTCGAGGCGCTGTTCGGCTGGCTGTACCTGAAACAGCGGTACGACCGTATCAATGAGCTGTTCGGTGTCATCGCTGAGGGGTTTGAAGAGTAATAAAAAGGACGCTTTCCAAACGGAAAGCGTCTTTTTTATTGCATAGTTTACATTTTGCGTCCATGGTTATGATTTGTTTTCTTCCACCCAATTGAGTATGTCCTCTAACGTACGGAAATCTTTTATCGGGGATTCGCCCCAAAACTGTTCTGTAAATTCTGCGTTTTCCCATGCCTCGCGGCTGGAAAAAACGGTTTGCGTTCCATCCGCACCCATGGCAAGCCACGATCCATCCGGTAATTCGCGGCCGGTGCAGCGGAAAGAGGAAGGATCCGTTGTTATGATTTTTGACGGGAATAGTTTTTCCTGCAATCCTTGTCCGTCTAAAATGTTCATTTCCTGCAGGGCATCGAGCAGTTCAAAACGTCGGAAAACAGGAAGATCTTCACAATTTCCGTACCGCTCCTCGAGGAATTTCATGTTGGCGCTGGACCAGCCGTTTTGATTGGGTACCTCCAGCGGCGGCTGCTGTGCTTTCCATTCCTTGTACTGCTCCAGAATGTCCTCCCGTGTGACACCGATCTGGCAAGGTTGGCCGAGCGCATCTGTGGAATCGATCCAATAAACCGGTTCGGCGCAGTAGAGAGACGGGCTGGTGTGATCGGATCGGAGTGCCGAAGCCAAATCGGACTGTAAAGCTGTTTTGGTTTGGGAAATGCTGCGTAAATACGGATAATAACTTGCATTCATGCCGATTTTCATTGTGATCCCCCCGAATCATAAGTTGTGGCTCTATATGGATTATCCGGTTTTCTATTATCATGATGGTATCGCCTTTGTGGTAAAAAGTCAATTTGAAAAGTCAACAAAAAGCATAGGGGAGTATTCTCTGCCGTTTTATCAACCGGAAGCATGGAGAGCTCTTTTTGTCGCTTGCTCGGAAAAGCCCAATTTTACCAATAGCCATTGCAAAAAAACAAGTATCGGTATGCATTGAAATCGGATACATCGCGCTTGTGCTGATCCATTTACTGGGGCAGCAAATTTTGTGCAAATATCATCATATTTTACGCTGGTGTCATCGCGGTGATGCGCCCATGCTATAATTTAAGCAATCATTCAGCAGAAGGAATGAGATCATGAGAGAATTTATTCGGATTACGGACGAAACGCTGCATTGGTTTTCTCCACTGCTGAGCGAGGATCTGTGCAGGCGGTTGACACAGCAGAAAAGTCTGTACGCGATAGGAGCTGTGGAGGACAGGGTTGCCTGCGGCATTCTGGTTTTTTGCATTGGGAAACCAGCAGCGGAAATCCGGATGCTGGTAGTTTCACCGGAATACCGGCGTAGGGGGATTGCCCGTGGCATGGTGCAGTATTTGTGTCGCTACGCGTGGGATACCACCACACCGGTGGTATGCAGCTTTTCCGCCCCCGACCAGCAGGATCCGGTTTACTTGTTTTTCGCCCAATTGGAACACTTTTCGGTGACACTGGAAGATGGAATGATGTGCAAAGTGCCATTGTCCGAACTTCCTCGCAGCCGGCTGGCGGCTTTGCGGAACAATAGCGCCCAAATCCGCTCCTTCTTTTCTCTGCCTACGGTTACACGCCGTCAATTTTTCGTCCAGCTCCAACGGCAGCATGAGCTGTTGTGGGATGACTTCGACGGGCAGGATTGCTGTCAGCCGCTGTGTCTCTGCGCCACAGACGGCACTAATATTCAGGCCGCAGCGTTTGTATCAGAAGACGGGATGGATCTCGATCTGTCTTTTGTCTGGTGTGCAGCCGGCTGTCACCGTCAGTTGATGGCTCTGCTGGCTAAGATGAGCAGCCTTTTACCGCAGAGCGGCGGTTATCTGCGGATTGCCGCGGTCACGCCGGTTTCGGTTTCTCTTGTAGACAAGTTGCTGCCAAACCGGGAGGTATTGACCAGATACTATCAGGCGGCATGGGATATGCAGCTATAAGGAGGACAGCTGTATGTGTGACATGATAACCAAGGAAAAGGAGTTGCAGATCCAGCAACCCATCCAAATACAACAGCAGAAAGCGGTTCAGCAGAACCAGATAGCGGAGCAGCTCCAGCAGGAGGTTCAGCAGCAAGTTGCCGAGCCGCTGGTGCAGAATATGGAGATTCATGCAGAGATTGACACGCCTGCTCCGCTCTTGCAGCAAAAAGAGAGCTATTCTGAGCGTAAAAAACGGGAACAGCTGGAAAATGCCCGGCGAAAAGCGGCGGAGCAGAAAGAGGTTGTGCGCCGACAGGAACAGGCGCTGCACAACCAGCCGCTTGAAGCATTGGGGAAAGAAATCAAAGCGGAACAGGCTCTGTTAGCTGCCAAATTGAAGACGGTGGCATTGGAGGAAAAAGCCGAATTGAAAGCGGCAGAGGGCGACGAGATTCAGCAGATGGAGGTCAGGTGCAAGGCACAGGCTGAACGGGCAAAACTTGCAGGTGCGTTTGCCCGCATGTTACCGGAAGAGTCTGCTCAGCGGCGCAAAGCCATGGCTACAAAGGAAGAGCAGGAACTGAAAGCCGACCGTCTGCGCCGCAAGCTGAAGGTAGCCCAGATGCCTGAGGGCGAGGAGAAGAAGCGGGAAAAAGCGACGCTCACGCGTCACGGACACTACGACCGGCTGAAAAAGATCTTCCGGAAAGATAATCCCCTTTCCCATGAGGATGCCAAATGGAGGCTGTCACCAGAGAAGACGCTTGTCAATGTCGGGCGGGCTTTTTTCGGCGGCACCAAGCCTATGTACATCTTTGAGGATCGCTCCGCCCCCATCCTGCGGGATGGACAGGTCGTTGGTTACAAGCAGTATCTTTTTAAGGAGGCGACCAACTGCATCGGTATGTACAAGCCGGAAGGCGCTCTGGTCACCGAAGCTGCTGCCGCCTTACAGGAAAAGATATGCGGGCCTTATTCCATCCCGGCCTATGCCGCTATGGATGGCCAAAAGGTTCTGGGTTCCTTTCAGGAAAAGGTAGAGACCATCGAGGCGGCGCAGCGGTTTGATTTGTTTTCCTGGCAGACCGATCCGCAGGACAATATCCCTGCAGAAATGAAAAAGGAAATCCTGCGGGAGCATACGCTGGACTGGCTGCTGTGCAACTTTGACACCAAGGGGGAGAATTTTCTCCATCGGACGGATAACCATCTGTGTTCCTTTGACAAAGAAGCATCCTTTAGCAAGCTCAAGGATGCAGGCGCCCAGCACATGAGCAGTGAATACAAGCCTCACGCCAACGATACCCTGTACAACACGCTGTTTACGGAGTTTGCGAAGGGCAACCTGACCTTGGATCTATCTGCTTCTCTGGAGCAGGTCACCAAGGTAGAAGCTATGGAAAAAGAGAAGTATCTGGGCCTTTTCTCCAAAATGCTCGATCAGAAATATGGCCCGTCTACAGAGAGTAACAAGGCGCGGCAGGAAGTGGAAGAAGCGATCTGGAAGCGCAAAACCAACCTGCGGGAGGAATACCGTACCTTCTACACCGATCTGATCCAGCGCCGGCGCGAGGCGCTGAGAAAGGCTGGCAAAGCGGATGACTGTGCGGCCTATGTGGACAAACAGGGAAAGTTCCGCTTTATGGATGAGCAGGGTGATGAAGCTGCGGGGCAGTAATATCCGAAGGGCATTGCAGCTATCAGGGCATGAAAAAACGCACCATCTGGCAGATGGTGCGTTTTTTGTACGTTTGCTTGCTGATTTATTCGTCCGCTTCTCGGTCGCGGATCTCTTCGCGTTTGAGTTTCTGCTCGTTGACATAGACGCGGTGCTGCAAGCGGCACAGCTCCTGCGCCAGCGGGTCGGGCAGGTGGATCTGGTCGAGGTCGTAGGACGGGACACGCTGACCGTCGATCTTGACCACGCGCGCCTTGACGCCGACGACCGTCGAGTTGGGCGGCACTTCCTGCAATACGACTGCGTTCGCGCCAATACGGCTGTTGTCGCCCACGGTGAACGGACCCAGTACCTTTGCGCCCGTCGAGATCAGCACGTTGTTGCCGATCGTCGGATGGCGCTTACCCGTGTCGTGGCCGGTGCCGCCGAGGGTGACTCCGTGGTAGATCGTGCAGTCGTCTCCGATTTCGGCGGTCTCACCGATGACGATGCCCATGCCGTGGTCGATGAACAGGCGGCGGCCGATGGTTGCGCCCGGATGGATTTCGATGCCGGTCATATGGCGGGCAAACTGCGAAAGCGCGCGCGCCAGAAAGAAATGCTTGTGTTTGTACAGCCAATGCGCCTGACGGTGATAGATCAGCGCATGGAACCCCTGATAAAGCAGAAAGACTTCGAGCGTCGTGCGCGCAGCCGGATCGCGGTCGCGGATCGAGCGCGCATCGTCAAGCAGCCCTTTGAAAATCATAATGCAATCATCCTATCAAACTACTGTGAATTGAACATACCATACATTATAGACGCTTCCGGCAGAAAATTCAAACCTTTGATTGAAATAAAGAAAAAAAGTGGTATAATGATTAAAGAATGTAGACAAAGAGGTTTTGAAATTATGAAAATTACTGTCATGGGTCTGGGCTATATCGGCCTGCCGACCGCGATCACGCTCGCGGAGGCCGGTTTTGAAGTCTGCGGCTTTGATGTCAACGAGAAAACCATTGAAACGCTGCAGGGCGGCCACATCCACATCGTCGAGCCGGGCTTGCAGGAGGCGTTTGAAACCGCAGTAGCGCACGGCCATCTGCATTTCTCGAGCGAACTGGGTAAGTCCGATGTGTTCTATATCGCGGTGCCCACGCCGTTCTATCAGGACGAGACCGGCAGCCATAAGGCTGATCTGAAGTACGTCGAGTCTGCCGGCCGCATGGCGGGCAAGCTGCTCGAGCCGTCCAATCTGGTCATTCTGGAGTCTACCGTGCCGCCGCACACCAGCGAAATGCTCGCGCGCGTGCTGTCCGAGGAGTCCGGTATTGCCATGGACAAGATTCACGTTGCACACTGCCCGGAGCGTGTCATCCCGGGAAATATGATGTACGAGCTCAAGAACAACGACCGCATCGTTGGCGCACGTACGCCGGAAGCGGCAGAGATGGCGGCATCTATTTATGAAAAGGTGCTGGAAAAGGGCGTTGTCCACAAGACCGACGACCTGACCGCTGAGATGTGCAAGCTGACCGAGAACACCTTCCGCGATGTCAATATCGCATATGCCAACGAGCTGTCGGTCATCTGCGACAAGATGGGCATTGATGTATTTGAACTCATCAAGCTGGCCAACTGCCACCCGCGCGTCAACATCCTGACCCCGGGTGTGGGCGTGGGCGGCCATTGCATCGCGGTCGACCCGTGGTTCATCTATGAGCAGTTCCCGGCAGAGGCCAAGGTCATCCTCGCCGCGCGCGAGCGCAACGAGAACAAGCCGCGCTTTGTGGCGGAGAAGGTCGTTTCCAAGCTGGCGAAGGTCACCGACACGGTCGGTGTGCTCGGCCTGTCCTATAAGCCGGATGTGGACGATCTGCGCGAATCGCCGTCGATCGAGCTGTGCCACATTTTGCAGGAAAAGGGCGTCAAGGTACTGGCCTGTGAGCCGTTTGCAAAGGATAGCGAGGTGCAGGGCATCCCGAACGTCTCCTTTGACGAAGTGCTCGAAAAGGCAGATTATCTGGTTGTGACGCTTGGCCACACGCTCTTCAAGGAGAACAAGGATAAGATCGCCGCAAAGCCGTATTACGACTGCGTCGGCCTGATGGAGTAACCGAATACAACAGAAAAGGGCGCGTTGCAGAAATGAAATCTGCAGCGCGCCCTTTTATGCGCCGTCCAAAGGAGTATGTAGCCGATAGGTTGTGGAAAAACAAGCGTTTGGGGAAGGAAAAAGGCATGGCAAAGCAGACGCTGGGGTAAATTCCAGCATCAAATGTGGAATGATTCTGTTGTCAGGAGCTAAGCGGTCATTTTTTCAGAAACACGGGTCTGGAGACGGCCGTGTTCCCGCTTCATCCACAGCTTTTTCAGATCAAAAGCCATGGCCAGCAGGAACAGCTCGGCTCGGATGTTGGCCCTGCCGCGGGTGAGGAATCTGCGGAAGCCAAAGTCGTTTTTGAGCAGAGCAAATGCCCCCCTCCACCTGGATGGAGCGGCACAGGCGCAGATGGATGCCCCGCTGGGAAGTGATGCGCTGAGTGGTTTCCGCACGCTTCTCCCAAAAAGTCTTTTGCAGACACAGCTGTTTCGGCTGCTCTGGGTCCTTGGCTCGGCAGCACAAACTGCGGCAGGGGCAACCGGCGCAGTTTTCACACCGGTACCAGGCCGTAGTGACAAACCGGCTGTCTTTTTCTTCTGTGTATTCCCGACACAGCGAAAGCTTTCTGCCTTGGGCGCAGGTAAAGCAGTCTTCTTCCGGATCATAAGCCATGTTCTCTATCCGACCGATCTGCTTTTGAAACTTTTTGCGTTTCTTCTGGTCGTAATTCGCGGGCTTGATCAGGCAAGTCTGGCCGGTAGAATCCAAGTAGAGGTAGTTGTCCAGGCTCTCATACCCAGCATCCGCCACTACTTCCTCATATCTAGCTTGCTGGAACTTCTCCAGCCGCCGCAGGAACGGTCTGAGGGTTCTGACGTCATTCCGGTCAGAAAATGCCTCGATACCAGTGATATACTCACTGTTCACCGCGATCTGTACATTGTACCCAGGCTTGAGCTGCCCATTGCGCATGTGATCCTCCTTCATCCGCATGAAGGTGGCATCCTCATCCGTCTTGGCGTAGCTGTTGCGGCATTCCCCCCATCGTGGACAGCTGTGTTTCATATCCTTCCCAGCGTTCCAGCAGCCCAGACAGGCGTTCCCAGTCCTTTTGTTTCAGGCTTTTCCGCTTCCCCTTGCCGTGGACAAAGCAGATTTCCTTAGCCAGACTCTCCAAATGGGACTGCAGAGCGGCTGGGGAGGTCAGGCCCGTCGCCTTACGCACCTGCTCCTTCACCTTTGCCAGGTGCTTTTCCACGCTTTTCCGCCACACAAAGGTATACCGTCCAGCGCGGCTCTCCAGTTTGGTGCTGTCTACAAAGACTGTACGATGGTCTGTCTCACCCATAGCCTCCAGTCTCTTAACCAGCTGGTAGAACAGCCCCTCCAGCGCCTCACGGCACCGTCCCGTCCGGAACCGGGCCAGCGTGCTGTGGTTCGGCGCTTTCTCATCCCCAAGCAGCCACATGAAGTCCACACGGTACCGGCAGGCCTCCTCCAGCTTGCGGCTGGAATAGATCCCGCACAGGTATCCGTACACCATTACCTCAAACAACACCTGCGGGTCGGCTGCTGATTTCCTCCCTCGGGGAGAATAGGCGCGGTACAATCTTTCGTAATCCAACTCCTCCAACACCGCGCTTACCAGCCGGACAGGTGCGTTCTCCGGTATCATCTTTTCGCAATTCAGCGCAAGTACCAGTTGACCTCGCCGCTCATATACGTTACACTGGTCTTGCTTTGGTTTTGTGTTCACAAACTAAGCCTAAAGCAAAAAGGCAGGCAAGGCAACCCTTTTCGGGCTGCCCTGCCTGTCTTTTTTTCTTTGGCCTATTTTGCAACAGACCCTTTTTTTATCAAAATATGCGTGGGTTAGGTGTAAAATTTGCGTAGATAACAGTAGATAGGATAGGGAGAAAGGGGGCGGTGGTATGGATGAGAAAATCCTCGCGCTGCTTTCTGCGCGCGATCCGGAGGGCGTGACGCTGCTGCAAAAGCAGTATGGCCCGATGGTGCGCTATATCGTGCGCGGCATTTTGCGCGACGCGCAGGACGTGGAGGAATGTGCCAGCGATGTTTTTCTGCGCGTGTGGGAGCGGTTTGCAGGCTTTGACCCAGCAAAAGGCACACTCGCCGCGTGGGTGACGGCGACTGCGCGCAATGCGGCGGTCGATCGGCTGCGGCGACGGCGCGCACCGGACGAGACATGGGACGAACAGGATGGCGCTTCGCCCTCTCCGGAGGAGGAAGTGCTGCGCCGTGAGCGCACGCGACTTTTGCAAAAGGCGGTCGATGCACTGGGAGCAGAGGAACAACTGCTGTTTTACCGCAAGTATTATTATTTGCAGTCTACCGCGCAGATCGCGGCGGAAATGGGACTGACCGAGCGGGCGGTCGAGGGACGGCTGTACCGTCTGCGCCGCCGCTTGCAACAGGCGTTGGGAGGTGACGCGCTATGACCGGACCGGAACGGGACGAATTTGACCGGATGATCGAGCAGGAGATCGCCGGTACCATACCCTCGCAGAGTGTGGTCGAGGAGGTCAATCCATGGCATGAGCCGATCGACCGCATTGCGGGCGGCTTGGCGCTGACCGGTATCACACTCAACTTTCTGTATCTGGATTACCTGCTGCCCGCGGTGGGCGTGGTGCTGCAATATTTGGGCTTTCGTGCGCTGCGCCGCAACGGCGTGGACTTCCGGCTGGCATGGGTGCTGTCCATCGTACGGCTCACATGGGTGGGCGCGTTTCTGGTGTTGTCAGCTACGCCCTGGCTGCCAATAGGTGATCTGGATATTGCCCTTGGGCTGACGAGTATGATCCTCCAGATCGTGCAGCTGTTGGCGCTGCGCGCCGGATTGCGGCAGACGTGCCGCACGGCTGGCGTGGAGCCGCAGAGCGATCCGCTCAAAGCAGCTGCGTGCTGGGAGGCGCTTATTCTGGTGCTGGCATTTTCGCCGCTGGCGCACAGCTGGCTGGCGGCCATCCCAATGGTGATTGCTTTTGTGTGCATCGTGCG
Source organism: Clostridiales bacterium (assembly GCA_019421385.1). Classification (GTDB taxonomy): domain Bacteria; phylum Bacillota; class Clostridia; order Oscillospirales; family Butyricicoccaceae; genus Agathobaculum. The sequence goes on along the minus strand of JAHZFK010000020.1, from coordinate 21,141 downwards.
CGCGCTGTTTCGACTGGGCGAGTCGATGGGCGAAGCGGGTTACTGCTTTGTCGCCGCCCCTGTCCGTCTGAGCACAAGGGTAGTCCGGTGGGGGTATCTCGGCGGCTGTCTGCTGCTGATGCTGGCTGTGAGCGTGTACGTCAATCATCCGCGATTGGATGCCGCGCCGATGGAGGAGCACGGGGAAACTGAAATGCGGCAGCAGCTCTCCGATCTCGGCTTACCGGATGAGGTGCTGGCCGACCTCACGGATGAGGATGTACGTGCGCTGGATGGCGCGTTTCATGTCGCCTGCTGTGCGGAAATGCTGGCGTTTGGCCCAGATTCACAAAGCATGATGCTGTGCGATCAGACCAATGCGCCCGAACGAGCGCCGATTGAGCCGGAGATTCCAGCAAGCGCGGACACGATGATTGCATCCACCTATTATATGGAACTGCCGGAGTACCGAATGGCAGTGCTGCACCGTCTTGCGTGGGTGCAGGGCAGCGCGTACTGGGGCGATGCGTTTTCGGCTTTCGAGGACAGCGATTATGGTTATGAGCTGCTCGGTGGGCGGCTGGTATACGAAAAAAACGGCCAAACCTATGCCGCGCCTATTCCAGAGCTTTCTGACAATACCGTGACGACAACCAACCTTTTCGGCACATACACCAACAATCAGATCAGCGGTGTCATCAGCTATCCGCTGGGCGCGGATAATCCGCGTGGCTATGTGCTCTATGTCATGCAGCTGGACGCAAACCGGGTGTTTGGTGCTACAGGGATCAATTATTATCACGCTCCTCAGCCGTTTAACCTGCCGTACCGCGCGCCGCGAGATCGTACACTGGGCTGGCAGGAAAATTGGCGGCTGCAACATTACACCAATTTCAATACACAGCTGGAGCGCTCGGCGGCAGCCTGACGGATTGTGACGTTTTTGTGTTTTTGCTTGTATCGCCCTCTGAAAGGTGCTATACTGATTAAAGTCTGTTTTGATTACGCAATAAGGAGAGTTAGATATGAGCAAAATGATGCAGCGCGCCGTCGCGCTGGTTGTGATGCTGGCTGTCGTTATGGGCGGTACCATCTGGGGCGTGTCGAGCACGACCATCCACTACCGTCCGCTCAATAACGGTGCGCCGGTCGTAATGACGGTCAACGGCGACGAGGTGTGCGCGGATGAATACGCGGGTTACATGCTGTACAACATGGCGTACTATGCCAATATGTATGCGCAGCTTGGCATGAGTGATGTGTGGAACGACGAATATGCCGCGGCAACGCTGGGTTCTTCCATGCCTGCAGCAGCTAAGGACCAGTCGGTCTATGCGCGCGTGGTATTGCAGAAGTTCAATGAACTGGGACTCAAGCTGACCTACGATCAGGAAAAGCAGATGACCCAGCTGCGGCAGGATAGCATTGATTCGATGAGCTATGACGCTTACGCCAAGCAGATCGCAAACTTCGGCTTCTCGGATCAGAGCTACAGCAACTTTATGTATATCAGCCAGTGCTACAATGCGCTCAATGAGTATTATTTCGGTGAAAACGGCGCCAATGTGCCGAGCGATGACGAGCTGCGCCAGTATTTTACCGACAATTATCTGGCGGCAAAGCACATCCTGATCTCCACGGTGGACTCCATGACTGGTGAGACCATCCGCACGGACGCGGAAGCCAAGGCAGAGGCGCAGAAGATTCTCGATCGCATCAACGCGGGCGAGGATTATGACACGCTGATGAACGAATACAGCGAAGACCCGGGGCTGGCCGGCAATCCGGACGGCTACATCTTCACCGAGGGTGAAATGGTCACGGAGTTCTACGACGGCGCCAAGGCGCTGGCCGAGAACGAGGTATCCGGACTGATCAAGTCGGACTACGGCTATCACATCATCAAGCGCGTGCCGCTGGATGTGGACGGTCAGTTTGAGAATTATAAGCCTCTGCTGACAACCATGGTAGCTGGCACGATGGACGATCTGCTGACCCAGTGGATGGAGGAAGCGGACGTACAGACGACCGAGGTGTACGACGAGATCACCTATCAGAACGTGCGCGAATACCTGCCGGCAGACGTGCAGGATATCCTGAACGCACAGGATGCGGCATCGAACGAAGCTGCCACGGATGACCCGACGGCAACCGATGGTGCAGCCGCCGAGACCGCAGACACGGCGGAATAATTCAATTACATTGCAAAAAAGGACGCTTTTCAGCGTCCTTTTTGTTTTTATGCCATCGTCCATGCCAGCGGCGTGCGACCGAAAAAGCTGTTGTGGAACAGGGCGAGCGCCGTCCATGTCGCGCGGTCGGTTTCGCCGGTCTGCGGCAGCAGCAGCGTGCCCTGCGCGCGGCGCACACCTGTCTCGGTGTCCGCATCGTATTCTCCGGTCAGTGGAACGGGCAGCGCATTGCCGAAGTGCGGCGCGGCCATGCCCAGCATGAGCTGCAGCACAAAGACCGAGGGGCCTTTGTCGCCGCGCGTGAGCTTGGCATCCATGCCCGACGGGAAAAAGTCGACCGCAGCGGGCAGCGCATCAAGGTCGGTCAGAAGCAGGTACGCGGCATAGATCGCCGTCCATGTGTCGTAATTCGCCGTGCCGGTCACGGGCAGGCGGTTGCGCCGCTGGAATTCCCGCACGGCGGCGGCGGTTTCCGGGCCGAATATCCCATCGGGGGTCAGCGGCTGCACCGCGCCCTGTGCCTGCTGGATGCGGCGCAGAAAGCGCTGCAAATCCAAAATATGTGTCCTGCGTTGGCTGTCGGTATACATCAGGTGGTCATCTCCTCTCCGATCGGATAGCCTGGATATTGACCCTCGTTGGTCTGCGAGGATACCAGCACGTCGCGTGCGAGCAGTGCCATCTCCTCCCATGTCAGCGGGCCGATCGCACCGGTGGCGGGCAGACTGGAGATCGACTGGATGACCGAGACCGCGTTCCGTGTCGCGGGGCCGAAGATGCCGTCGACCGCGACTGTGGGCACTTCGGGATAACCGCGTGCGATGATGTTGATGAGCTGCTGCGCCTCGCGCACGGCTTCGCCGCGCATACCCTCGACGAGGAAAATATCCGGCAAGCCCGCGACCTCACCCAGAAATCCTTGATCGGGCTGCACGGCCAGCACGGATTGATAGGTGGATACCAGCGTGTTCCATGTGGTGCGGCCGACGATACCGTCCACGGTCAGACCCATCATGCGCTGATAGGCTTCGACCGCCTCGCGTGTGCGCGGGCCGAAAATGCCGTCGATCTGGTCGACCTGCCAGCGCGGCAGCTGGTCGTAATACTCGCCCACAATGGCGAGGAAATACTGAAGTAGCTGCACGCCCGGGCCGGTCGAGCCTTCGCGCAGCGTTTCGGGGAACTGGCGGGAAATCTCATCGAGCAGCAGGCCCTCGCTGTCCAGCTCGCTCAGGCGCTTGACGTTGTTATAGATGAACGCAATGCGGTACCATGTCGCGCGGCCGACGATACCGTCCACGCCAAGATTGAACTGCTGCTGGAAGGCGCGCACCGCGCGCTCGGTGTCCGCGTCGTAGATGCCGTCGACCGGATAGATTTTCGGGATGTTGGGATAGTTGGTGGAAATGCGGTTTAAGCGGTTCTGAATGATGCGCACTTCCTCGGACACATCGCCCAGCCGGAAGGTCACGCCCGGCCAAGAACCGCCGAGGTTGGGCGCAATGGGTGCATTTCTCACAATATTGATATCATCTCCATAGTAATATCGCACAATTTCTTCCGCAGTCATGCCCTGCTCGGCCAGCGGCACGGTTCCCCATTGGCTCAGGCCGCCGGGACAGGTGACCGTTGTGCCGTTGCAGTATTGGGCGAACAGCGGCTCGATGGCGTCGCCGCGGGTCAGATAGCTGTTGAACATATCGTCCACGATGGTGGAAATATTCTCGAAAATATCGCGCCCGGGGACAAAGGACTGGTCGAAACGTGTGGAGTTGGTGATATCGAAGTCATAGCCCTGCGCGCGGTACCATTCGGTGAATACACGGTTGAGCGCATAGGAGATCTGCGCGTAGATATTGGCGCGGATGGCTTCTTCCGGCCACGTCGGATAAATCTCGGACGAAGCGACGTTTTTGATGTAATCGGCAAAGGGCACGGTGACGTTCGGCGCGTCGGATGAGGGCGGGCCCAGATGCACCGTGATGGTTTCCGGGATGGTCACCGGGGATTGGGGCAAAACGGATCACTCCTCTGCATTGGGATTGGTTTGGTCGTGGTAGAGCACTTGCGGTTCGCCCGTGGCCGTCAGATTGGTCTGGGAGGGGGACTGGTTTTCCGGCAGCGGTGTCAACGGCACGGGCAGCACAGCGGGCACGCCGGAAAACATGGTCACATGCAGCGCGGTGACCGGGGTGTAGCCCGGGTGCGTGACCTCCACGGTGTAGACCGCATAAGGCAGGCCGCCGTCCGGTGTCATGGAGTTGGAGCGCGGCGGGGTGGGCAGCGTCAGGGGCGGCGTCATGCCGCCCGAATCCGTGCGCACCGAGTAGAGAAGATCGCGCGCGCCGGTCTCGTCCGCCGCGGTGGACACTGTGACCGAAGCGTTGGCCACCGGCAGCGCGCTGAGCGCAGTCGTGACGACTACGCGCAGCACAGCGGAATCTTCGGCAGGATTGGGCATGGGCAAAACCTCCTTGTCAAGCGGTGTGGGATGGATTATACTATCCATAAGATAGCAGGAAAGGCAGGAAAAACAGATGCAGGACGAAAAAACTTTGCTCGCCATGTGCGAGGAGCAGGAAGAACGGCTGCAATTTGCGCATTTCTCCCGCGCGGATGCGTTGGAGCTGGGATTAAAGCTGTATGAAAATGCGAAAAAGCAGCCGGTTCCGGTCGCAATTGAGATCACGGTCAACGGTCTTGTGGTGTTCCGGTATTTTCCGGACGGCGCGCTGCCGGACAGTGAGCTGTGGCTTGCGCGCAAGCGCAATTCAGTCGCACTGATGGAAATGTCCTCGCTGCATTTTCTGGCATGGCTGGAGCAGAACGGTGAAACGCTGGAGAGCCGTAAACTGCCGCCGAACGAATACGCTGCGGGCGGCGGCGGGTTCCCGATCCGCGTGCGCGGCACGGGTGTGATCGGTTCGATCTGCGTATCCGGCCTGCCCGATCATATGGAGGATCATCGGCTGGTGGTGGAAACGCTGACCGAGTTTCTGGCCTGAACGCCGCAGGAAATGACCGCTTTGCGGTCATTTCCTATTTTCGCTGCCGCAGAGCGTCCGGTCACACCAGCCGCACCTTATACTGCCGCAGCCAGCGGTCGATTTGAATGATATAGGCGAAAATCTGCGGCGTGCGCATGAGCTGGCCGTACCACGGCTCCGCGAGACTCTCCGGCCGTTCCATGAGCGCCTCGACGGCGGCATGGTTGAATAGTTGGGCGGCGGTCGAGTCGCTGTCCTCGAAGATGCGGCGGACATAATCCGCACACAGGCGGGTATAGACCGGGTGGAAGGTCTTGGGATAGGGGCTTTTCTTGCGGTCAATGATTGCGTCGGGCAGTTCGTGCGCAAAGGCGCGGCGCACAATGCCCTTTTCGCGCCCGTTCAGCGCTTTGAAGTCCCATGGCATGTTGTAGGCATATTCAACAATGCGGTGGTCGCAGAAGGGGACGCGCACCTCCAGACCGGAATACATGCTCATGCGGTCCTTGCGGTCGCGCAGCGTTGCAGAAGGATACCGCAAAAGGAAAAGCAGGTTTATGTAAAAAAACCGTGAAAAAAAGCTATACAGTGCGCGCGAAAAATGGTATGCTTTTAAAAAGAACAAATGAGGATGAAACGGACAAGGAAGAGCGAGAGCATGGAACTGTTGAAAGAACGAATCAGGAAAGACGGCGTCATCAAAGAGGGAAATGTGCTGAAGGTGGACAATTTCCTCAATCATCAGATGGATATTGCGTTGTTCAACGAGATCGGCAAGGAATTCAAGCGGCGCTTTGCCGATGTCAAGATCGACAAGATCCTGACCATCGAAGCCTCCGGCATCGGCATCGCGGCAATTGCGGCGCAGTATTTCGGCGTGCCGGTGGTGTTCGCCAAAAAGTCGCAGTCGATCAATTTGGACGGCACCATGCTGTCCGCGCCGATCGAATCGTTTACCCACAAGCGCAAATACGAGGTCATTGTGGCCAGCCGCTTTTTGCAGCCGGGTGAAAATGTGCTCATCATCGACGATTTTCTGGCCAACGGCTGTGCGGCGCTCGGCCTGTGCCAGATCATCGAAGCGGCGCACGCCACGGTTGCGGGCATCGGCATTGTGATCGAAAAGGGTTTCCAGTGCGGCGGCAAGATGCTGCGCGAAAAGGGATTGCACGTTGAGTCGCTGGCGATTGTGGACGGTATGGATGCCGCCACGCAGACCGTGCGCTTCCGGGACGACTGAAAACATCAAAAACCGGCTGATGCAGCCGGTTTTGTCTTTGGCGGAAGCGCGGATGGGCGGAGGATTGCGTCAAACAAGACAAGAGAAGCCGCTCGGATGCGCGGGATGTTGGCTTATTTGTAGAAAATGCGGGTTTGAAGCAAAAAACAGCAAAAGCAGGTGGGAGCATTCGTCTGTTTTTGTTATAATAAAAGCGATTCATTTCACAAAACGGTAAGCAGGGAGGATAAAATGGAAAAAGAAAAGCAGAAAAACGGTGCGGCGCCGGAAAAAGCGTTTTTCGGGCCGTATGACTTTCATGCCAAGCTGCCGCTGGGACAGGCGATCCCGCTGGGCTTGCAGCATGTGCTGGCAATGTTTGTGGGCAACTTAACGCCCATCCTCATCATCACGAGCGCGTGTGCCGCGATGAGCGACGCGGAGCAGTTCGCGGCGATTCAGGTGTCGCTGCTGCAAAATGCAATGCTGATTGCGGGCATCGTCACGCTGGTGCAGCTGTTCGCCATCGGGCCGGTCGGCGGCAAGGTGCCGATCATCATGGGCACCAGCTCGGGCTTTATCGGCGTGTTCCAGAGCGTGGCCAACGTCATGGGCGGTGGTATTCTGGCCTATGGTGCGATCATGGGCGCATCCATCATCGGTGGCCTGTTTGAGGGTGCGCTGGGCTTCTTCCTCAAGCCTTTGCGCCGCTTTTTCCCCGCGGTCGTGACCGGTACGGTCGTGCTGTCCATCGGTCTGTCGCTCATCAGCGTGGGCGTTGCTTCGTTTGGCGGCGGTTCGGGCGCGAAGGACTACGGCTCGATCGAAAACCTGCTGATCGCGCTGGCAGTGCTGGTCGTCATTCTGATTTTCAAGCACTGCACCAAGGGCGTTTTGAGCTATTCCTGCATCCTGCTCGGCATCATCTTCGGCTATGTGCTGTGCGCGGTGCTGCCGCTGTTCCTGTCCACGACCGGCGTGACTGCGGACGGCGTGGAGTACACCAAGGCGTGGGTGCTCAATTGGGACAAGGTTGCCCAGGCAAGCTGGTTTGCCGTGCCGGAAATCATGCCGGTGCCGATCGTATTTGACGTGCGTGCCATTGCACCTGTCATGATCATGTTCGTTGTCACCGCGGTTGAGACCGTGGGCGATATCTCGGGCGTTATGGAAGGCGGCATGGGCCGCGAGGCGACCGACAAGGAGCTGTCCGGCGGCATCATCTGCGATGGCCTCGGTTCCTCTTTCGCCGCCGTATTCGGCGTGCTGCCCAACACCTCGTTCAGCCAGAACGTCGGTTTGGTCACGATGACCAAGGTTGTCAACCGCTTTGCGCTGGCATGTGGCGCGGTGTTCCTCATCCTGTGCGGCCTGTTCCCCAAGCTAGCGGCGGTTGTGTCCATTATGCCGCAGAGCGTACTCGGCGGAGCGGCGGTCATCATGTTCTCGTCCATCGTCATGAGCGGTATCCAGCTCATCACCCGCGAGCCGCTGACTGCGCGCAGCATGACCATTGTTTCGGTCGCGCTCGGTCTGGGCTATGGCCTCGGCGCGAACAGCGCCGTGCTGGCTGGCCTGCCGCAGGCGGTGCAGCTGGTGTTCGGCGGTTCGGGCATCGTTCCGGCTGCGTTCGTTGCGATCCTCCTGAACGTGCTGCTGCCCAAGGAAAAACCGGCGGAAAATTAAAAATGGGATAAAAAAGCTCCTCTGCGTGATGCAGAGGAGCTTTTTGCTATTCGCTCTTTCCATAGTGATAGACGCCGCGCAGGCGGACAAGATAACCGATAGAGACCACGATGCCGAGCAGTTCGGCGGCGGGTACGGCCAGCCAGACGCCGATTTCCCCCAACAGCATGGGCAACAGCAGCAACATGCCGACGAGGAAGACCAGCGTGCGGGCAAAGGAGATGATGGCCGACACGCGCCCGTCGGAAAAGGCGGTGAACAGCGAGGACGCAAAGATGCTCAAGCCCATAAACAGGAAGGACACCGCATAGATCGGGAAGCCCTCGATCGTGATGGAGAACACGCGGCTGCCCGCGTCGGTGAACAGCGCAAGGCTTGGCCGGATGACCATGAGCGAGAGCACAGTGCAGAACACCGAGCACAGGATCACAAAACCGATGCAGTAGCGGAACAGCCGCCGCAGCTGCGCCGTGTCCTGCGCGCCGTATTTGTAGCTGAACACAGGCGCAACACCCATCGAGAAGCCGAAAAATACGGCGGTGAACACAAACTGGAAGTACAGAACGATCGTGATGGATGCAACGCCGTCCTCGCCCCAGTAGTGCAGGAAAATCAGGTTGAACAGATAGGTCGTGATGGCGTTGGCGATGTTGGTGACCATTTCGGATGAGCCGTTGGCGCAGGCGAACAGCAACATGCGCCAGTCGGTGCGCGGACGGACAAAAAACAGCGTGCCGCGCCGGTTCCATGTGAAGAATATCAGACCGACCACGGCGGGAACAAGATAGCCCAGTCCTGTGGCGACAGCTGCACCCGCGATACCCCAGTGCAGACGCGCGATGAACACATAATCCAGCACGATGTTGGTCAGGCCGCCGCCCACGGTCGCGGCGAGACCTAACCCGGGGCGACCCGCGGTGATAAACAGCGTCTGGAACGCGGTTTGCAGGAAAAACGCGGGCGAAAACAGCATCAGCAGCCGCGCATAGGTGCGGCACAAGTCAAACTGCGCTTCGCTCGCGCCGAGCGCGGAAATGATCGGGTCAAGGAAAAAGATAGCAGCCAGCGAAAACACCAGACTGACCGCGACCGACACCACGATCAAGAACGAAAAATTGTGCCGCGCCTTGTCCTCGTCGCCCTCGCCCAGCTGCCGCGCGATGACTGCGCTGCCGCCCGAGGCAAGCATGATGCCAAGCGCCATTTCCAGACAGTTGAGCGGATAGGTCATATTGACCGCCGATAGCGCGAGCGTGCCGACATAGCGGGAAATAAACATGCCGTCCACAATGGTATACATAGAGAGGAATACCATCATAATGATATTGGGCAGCGCAAAGCGCATCAGGGAAGGCAGGGTGAACTGCCGCGCCAGCGCATTATTCTCCGGCATGACTGCGCACCTCCTCGTCCAGCCGTTCCACAAAAGCGAGATTGCACTCAATAAAGATATCGGTCAGCGGCTGCCCGAGCGAGCGCAGCGCGCGTGCTTCCACTTCGTACAGCTCGTGCAGGCAGCTGTCCGCATAGGCGCGGCCGGATTCGGTCAGGCAGACCACTTTTTGCTTGCTGCCGGGCAGCGGTTCAAAGCGGATATAGCCCAGCCGCTCCAGCTCTTTGATGATCGTGTTGACTGTCTGCTTCGGGATGAGCCATTCGTCCGCGATCTGCTTTTGTGTGCATTTGCGCGACTGCCCCAATGCATAAAGCGTCATCATGGTGTTGTAGCTCATGCCGTGCCGCTTGGCCCAGGTGCGGTACAGTTCGGTCATCTTACAGATGCAGGTGTTGAGCTGCTCCATTTTGGCGCGCAGTTCCATAAATGATTTCCTCCATAGTCCGAATTCGGATTATAGTATAGTACGGTTTCGGACTAAAGTCAAGCGGGGAAAATACAAAAGCGGTTTCTGTGGAAAAATAGTGGAAATCGCTTTGGAAAAGCGGCCCGATATGATATAATGACTGCAAAGAGACTGGAAATTGTATGGCAGCGATGCTATGCTGCGTGCCGGGAATGTCCAAGGACGAATGGGAATGGATACGGCAAAAGACGGAAACTGAGGACGGAAGGATGGGAAAGGTGCTTTCGATCAATCAATATGTACGGGCGCAGAGTCTGGACGAGGCTTACGCGCTTTGTCAAAAGAAAAATAATGTGGTGCTGGGCGGTATGCTGTGGCTCAAGATGCACAAGCGGCAGGTCGGCACGGCGATCGACCTGTGCGATCTGGGACTGGACAAAATCGAGGAAACCGATACCGAATACCGCATCGGCGCGATGGTGCCGCTGCGCGCGCTCGAGCTGCACGAGGGGTTTGCAAAACTCACGCAGGGCGCGATGGAGGAAGCGGTCAAGCACATTGTTGGTGTACAGTTCCGCAACTGCGCGACGCTCGGCGGCAGCCTGTGGGGCCGGTTCGGCTTTTCCGATGTGCTGACGCTGTTCCTCGCGCTGGACGCGCGGGTAAAGCTGCACCACGCGGGCGAGATGCCGCTTGCGGACTTCGCGGCGCTGCCGCGCACGACACGCGACATTTTGACCGAGGTGATTGTGCCCAAAACGGCGCGGCGGGTGGTCTATCTGTCCCAGCGCAATATTTCGACTGATTTCCCCGTGCTGACCGTGGCGCTTGCCGGGCAGGATGGGGCGTATACCTGTGTCGTCGGCGCACGGCCGATGCCCGCGGTCGTTTTCGCGGACGAAAAGGGCATTCTGGCGCAGGGCATCACCGAGGACAGCGCGCGCGCCTTCGCGGAGGATATCGCGTCGCGTGCAGTGCTGGGCGGCAACATGCGCGGCAGCGCAGACTATCGGCGCGAGATCTGCAAGGTGCTGGTGCGCCGCGCAGCGATGGCGCTGGCAAAGGAGGGATAAGGCATGGAGATCAAACTGACACTCAACGGCAAGCCGCTGACCGCGGAAATCGAAGCGGACACGCTGCTGATCGACTTTGTGCGCGCGCATGGCTGCGATTCGGTCAAGCGCGGCTGCGAAACCGCAAACTGCGGTCTGTGCACCGTGCTGATGGACGGCACGCCCGTTTTGTCGTGCAGCGTGCTGGCAGCGCGCGCGGCAGGCCATCACGTGCAGACGCTGGAGGGCTTGCAGGAGGAGGCCGAGGACTTTGTCGGCTTTATCGCCGATCAGGGCGCGGAGCAGTGCGGCTTCTGCAACCCCGGCTTTGTGATGAATACGATTGCGCTCTTGCGCGAGAACCCCGACCCGACCGACGACGAGATCCGCGCCTATCTCGCGGGCAATCTGTGCCGCTGCTCGGGCTATGAGGGACAGCTGCGCGGCATCCGCGCTTATCTGAACAGCCGAAAGGGGGATGCATGATGGCGGAGACGAATTTTCGCGTAGTCAGCCAGCCGGTGCGCAAAAAGGACGCCATGCAGCTGCTGCTGGGCAAGCCCGCCTATGTGGACGATGTGACCCCGCGGGATTGTCTGGTGGTCAAGGTGCTGCGCTCTCCGCACGCACACGCGCTGATTGAGGAGATCAACACCGATATCGCGTGCAAGGTGCCGGGCATCGAGTGCATTTTCACTTACAAGGACGTGCCGCAGAAGCGGTTCACCATGGCGGGGCAGACCTTCCCTGAGCCGTCGCCTTACGACCGGCTGATTCTTGACCAGCGCGTGCGCTTCGTAGGCGACGCGGTGGCGATCGTCGCAGGCGAGACTGAAAAGACGGTTGACAAGGCGTTAAAGCTCATCAAAGTGAAATATCAGGTGTTGGAACCGGTTCTGGATTTCCACAAGGCAAAGGATAATCCGATTTTGGTGCATCCGGAGGACAACTGGCGTGCGCTCTGCCCGGTCGGCGCGGACAACCAGCGCAACCTGTGCGCGAGCGAATGCGGCAGCCACGGTGATGTGGATGCGGTGCTGGCGGACTGTGATGAGGTCGTGGAGCACACCTATCACACCAAGGCCTGCCAGCAGGCGATGATGGAGACCTTCCGCACCTATACCGAGATGGACCACTATGGACGGCTGCACATCATTTCCTCGACGCAGATCGTGTTCCATGTGCGGCGCATCATTGCAAATGCGCTGGATATCCCGAAGAGCAAGATCCACGTCGAAAAGCCGCGCATCGGCGGCGGCTTTGGTGCGAAGCAGTCGGTCGTGGCCGAGGTGTATCCCGCGCTGGTGACGTGGAAAACCGGCAAGGCGGCTAAGATGATCTATTCCCGCGAGGAATGCCAGATCGCAGGCTCGCCGCGGCACGAAATGGAAGTCAAGGTGCGCGTTGGCGCGAACAAGGACGGCGTTATCCGTGCGATTGATGTGTATACGCTGTCCAATACGGGCGCATTCGGCGAGCACGGCCCGACGACGGTCGGTCTGTCCGGACACAAATCCATCCCGCTTTATACTGGTAACCTCGAAGCGCACCGCTTTGCCTATGATGTGGTGTACACCAACGTGCAGGCGGCGGGCGCGTACCGCGGCTATGGCGCGACACAGGGCATTTTCGCGGTCGAAAGCGCGGTCAGTGAGCTGGCCGACCGCTTGGGGCTTGATCCGGTTGCCATCCGTGAGCGCAACATGGTGCGCGAGGGGCAGATCATGCACGCTTATTATAATGAACCTGCCAGCGCCTGTGCGCTCGACCGCTGTATGGCGCGTTGCAAAGAGCTGTTCGGCTGGGATGAGAAATATCCTGTGCGCGACATGGGGAACGGCAAGGTGCGCACCGCGGGCGTGGCGATGGCGATGCAAGGCTCGGGCATTTCGGGTGTGGACGTTGGCTCCGCGACCATCAAGCTGAGCGACGAGGGCTTCTATAACCTGACGATTGGTGCGGCGGATATGGGCACAGGCTGCGACACCATCCTGGCGCAGATGGCGGCTGAATGTCTGGACTGCTCAGTGGATGATATCGCGGTGTTCGGCGCGGATTCGGACGCGTCGCCCTATGACTCCGGCTCGTATGCGTCCTCAACCACCTATATCACCGGTAAGGCGGTCGAAAAGGCGTGTGCGCAGCTGAAGGAAAACCTGTGCAAAATTGCGGCGGGTATGTTGGACTGCGACATAAACGAGGTCGAATTTTCGGGCCGTGTGGTGCGCAAACTGGACGGCACGGGGGAGGTTTCGCTGTTTGACATTGCGACCAAGTCGATGTGCGGCAATGAAACCGCCGTGCAGGCGACTGCGTCCCATTCGTCGCCCGTCTCACCACCGCCGTTCATGGTCGGTATGGTCGAGATCGAACTGGACAAGGAAACCGGACAGGTCGATGTGCTGGATTATGTTGCGGTCGTGGACTGCGGCACGCCGGTCAACCCGAACCTTGCCCGCGTGCAGACCGAAGGCGGCATCGTGCAGGGCATCGGCATGGCGCTCTTCGAGGATGTGACCTACGAGCCGACCGGACGCATCGCGGAAAACTCCTTTATGCAGTACAAAATCCCGACGCGGCTGGATATGGGCAAGCTTCGGGTGGAATTTGAGTCCAGCTATGAGCAGAGCGGTCCGTTTGGCGCAAAGTCCATCGGTGAAATCGTCATCAACACGCCCTCTCCCGCGCTGGCACATGCCATTGCGCACGCAACCGGTGTTTGGCACCGTGAATTGCCGATCACGCCGGAAAAGGTGCTGTGGGGCATCAAAAAGGGACAGGCATGAAGCATATCCTGTTTTTAGCGTCGGGCAACAGCCGCCGCTTTGGAGAAAACAAGCTGCTGCATGAGCTGGATGGCAAGCCGCTTTACCGGCACGGGCTGGACATGCTGGCAAAGCTCGTGGGCGAGCGGGACGACTGCACGCTGACGGTGGTTTCCCGCTATGCGGCGGTGCGCGCCGGTGCAGAGACGCTCGGCGTGCGCGCGGTGGACAGCCCGGAGAGCGAAAAAGGATTGTCCTACACGATTCGCGCGGGGCTGGATGCACTGGACTTGCAAGACGGCGACTTTCTCGTGTTTGTCGTGGCCGACCAGCCGTATCTGACCAAAGAGACGGTTGAGCGGCTGCTGGATGCAGCCAAACCCGATGTGCGCATGGCGCGCGTGGTGTTCGGGGAGCGGCGCGGCAATCCCAACCTGTTTTGTGCGGCGCTCGCGCCCGCCTTGCGTGCGCTCGAGGGCGACGAGGGCGGACGGGAACTGCTGCGCGGCGCGGACTGCGTGCTGGTGCGGGCAGGCAGCGAGCGGGAATTATATGATGTGGATGCGGTGTCCGACTTAAATGGATGAGGCAAGGCTCGTCGCAGAAGTTTCTTCTGCGGCGGGCCTTTTATTGTTTAGCAGCGTGGCGATCAGTCGCCGTATGGTGCGCGAAATACGACTTCGACGGTATCTTCTGCGACCAGTACGCGTTCGATGGCGGCTTTGGCGAGCTGCTTTTTCTCTGCAATGGTGTAGGACGGCCATTCGTCCAGCACAGCGGCAAAGAACGGCTCGAGGTCGGTCGGCTGGTTTTGATACAGCAGTGCGTCGCGCTGGGCTTTGCAGGTACGAAGTTCGTCGTTTTCCCTGTGGATCTGCGCGGAGATGATATGTATCACATCGACTTCTCGGATGTGGGCGAGGTTTTGCGTCAGCTGCCCAATGGCTTCTTCGTGCTGGGCGATGGCGATTTCCAGCCGGTTGACCTGCGCGCTGCGCCGCTGCGGCGTCTGAAGCGGCACTGTGCGGTAGCTGCGTAGGAAGTGCAGCAGTCGGGCTTCCACCACACACTCGATCTGCTCGAGCATCACCGTTTTGCTGCGGCCGGGGCAGACTGCACCGCCGCGCTTGCGCCCGCCGCAGTTGATGTAGTGTCCGCGTATGCCGCCGGGTTTGTTGACGACCGTGATGGCATAGCCACACTTTGCGCATTTCATCAGGCCGGAAAGCCAGCTGTGTGAGCCGGAACCGCTGCTTTTGAGCGCTCGGTTTCGGTCGAGCTTGTGCTGCACCTCCAGCCAGAGGGCGGCGTCGATCAGTCCTTCATGTGGAGCAAGCGTGATGCAGCAGGCCGATAAATCCGTGAATTTGCGTCCGGTCGGCTGCCGTTCGGACGGTGCGTGCGCGCGCGGTGAATAGCAATAGCAGCCGCGCCGCTGGTCGTAGGCCTCGATTGGGTCATTCATGGTGGCACCCTTGCCTTGCAGATAACGATAAACCGCCGCATCCGCCTGCACAAACGCGGGGTTGCGCAGCAGGCGGCCGAGCGGGAGCGTCGACCAGCTGCCGCCGCGCGCGGTGCGGTATTCGTGGGCGTTGAGCCACCGGACGAGTGAGCCAAGCGTTTCGCCATCCTGTGCGTAACGCTCGTAAAGCGTGCACATCAGCGTGGCTTGCTCGGGCTGGGGGACGTAGCAGGCGGTGTGTTTGCCATCGACAATCGTCTGTCCTTTGGCAAAACCGAACGGCGGGCGACCGCCCAGATACATCCCGGTTTTCGCGCGGGCATAGTAGTTGTCGGTCACGCGCCGCTGGATGGTTTCACGCTCGAACTGGGCAAACACCATCATGATCTGCGCCATGACCGTACCGGATGGGCTGTCATCCAGCGTAATGCCCTCGGTGACTGACTGGAAGTGCACGCCTTTGGCGGACAGGCGGCTGCACAGTCCGGTAAAATCGTGGACAGAACGGCTGATGCGGTCGAGCCGGTAGACCAGAATTTTGTCGATCAGTCCGTCTTCCGCGTCGGCCAGCAGCTGTTGGAGGGCAGGACGGTCGATGTTCTTGCCTGAAAAGCCCTTGTCGGTGTATACCTTGCAGTCCTCCAGCTCGCGTGCGGTCAGTGCGTCTCGGCAGAGCTGCGCTTGCTGCTCGACCGAAATGCTGTCCGCCCGTTCGACCGATTGGCGGGTGTACACGGCGACCATTCGTTTTCTCCTTTCCTTAGTATGCGCATGACAATGGGCGGTTACGAATGGGGCAGCGGACGGTCGAATCCTTGGCGGATGCGCGCGATCTGCGCTTTGAGTACCCCCGGCGTCAGCGCAGCGCTGCCGGTGGAAACGGTTGCCGTTGTGGTCATGGGAAAACCCTCCTTGGTTGGTGAAAGTAGGAAAATAAACACGCGATTGCTCTGGTGTTTTTGTGCTGATTTGATATAATACGAATAGAGGGATTATCGAAATAGGTATGGAATGAGAAATGATGTGGGGAGGAACGCTTTCGCGTTCCGTCCGCGGTGCGGAAAGCGGTGTACTATGAAAGAACGAGTCAAGAACGGAAGTTTGTTAGTGCTGGCAATCATCGGGATTTTGCTGATTGCCTTTTCGCTTTATGGGCTATTATCACAGCTTTGGGTGAAATGGATCGACGGCAGAGAGGATGAGCCGGTGCAGGCGGAAAGTGTGCAGGAAGAGGTAGTGCCGGACGAAGAGATGGAGGCCCAGCCGATCGCGCCGACGGACAGCGCCGATGTGCCGATGCCGGAGGCGGAACTGTATGAGCCGGGAGACAATCCGGATATTGATGAAGCGATCCGCGAGGAACTGAACCGGATTTTGAACGAAACCGCCTTTTCCTACCACAAGGATACGGGCAGGAACAAGGGGTATGCGGGCGAGCACCGCGCCAGCTTCACCAACCAGACCGATGTGGATTTCGGCATGATCCAGCTGGAGATTTCGCTCTACAAGCTGGACAATCCGCGGCAGTACGGGGATGATCCGACGATTCCAGACGAGCCGCTGGAAGTACATGATGCTTATGTCGGGCCGCTGGCCGCTGGGGAGACTGTGCCCCTGACCTTTACCTCGGACACGGACGATTACAACTACTTTTTGTTTGGCTATAGCTATACCTTGGAGGAATAACAAGGGGCAGCGCCCGAAAGGCTGCGGTATCCTTCTGCAACACTTCCTTCGAGCAGGGTCGCCATAAACCAGTCCAGATTGAGCACGAACATTTCGCGCATACGTGCGTCCTTTTTGCTGTCCGTGGGCAGCTTTTCCGCGCGGCGGCAGGTGGCAAGATAGTGCTCGCGGACAAATTCCGCGCCGTTTTGCACGACGCCGGGCGCAAGCAGTCCGAGCCGCAAATCGACCGAGCGCGACCACGGGAAGGTATCCTCGAACAGGATTTCCTCGCGGTGGTACCACGGGTAGCCGCCGAACAGCTCATCGGCGCACTCGCCGGACAGGCACACGGTTGTGCCGCCCTGCTTGACTGCTGCGCAGAACAGCAGCAGCGAGGAATCCACGTCCGCCATGCCGGGCAGGTCGCGAGCGTCGGCCGCGGGCAGGAGCGCCGCGCACAGGGCATCCGGCTCGATAACGACGTTGTGATGATGCGTGCCGAGCGCCGAGACCATCATTTGAATAAATTCGTCGTCGCTGGTGGGCTGGAAACTGTTTTTGGTGAAGTATTTGTCGTTGTCGCGGTAATCGACCGACCATGTGTGCAGCGTTTCGCCCCGCGCGGCGTAGTCTTTGGCTGCCAGCATGGACAGAATGGAGGAATCCAGTCCGCCAGAAAGGAAGCAGGCGAGCGGGACATCGGACACCAGCTGCCGCTTTGCCGCGTCGCAGATCAGTTCGTGCGTGCGCTCGATGGTTTGCTCGAGGGTGTCGGTGTGTTCGTGTGCTTCCAGCTTCCAGTAGGTGTGGTCGGTGTAGCCCTCGGGGGTGAGCACCGCATAATGTCCGGGCAGCAGGGAGTCGATCTGCCGGAACACGCCGGACGCGGGCGGACGCGCGGGGCCGAGCAGCAATACGGCGCGCAGACCGTCCACATCGACCTCGGGCTCGATGGCTGGGTGGCACAGCACCGCACCGATGGTTGAGCCGAACACGATGCCGTCCTGCATGTGTGCGACAAACAGGGGTTTGACGCCCAACCGGTCGCGGCACAGGACGAGCCGACGCTCCTTTTTCTGCCAGATGGCGAACGCGAAAATGCCGTTGAGCCGCTGGAACGCATCCGTGTCCCACTCAAGGAAGGCGTGTAGCAGCACCTCGGTATCCGAATGGCCACGGAACGTGTGTCCGCGCGCGATTAAGTCTTTTCGTATTTCTTCGGTATTATATAACTCTCCGTTATATACCAACACGGTGTTCCCGTCCGGGGCGTGCATGGGCTGCGCGCCGCCGTCCGGGTCAATGACGATCAGGCGGCGGTGGACGAGCACCGCGTCCGCATCCTGATAGTCGCCCGACGCATCCGGGCCGCGCGGGGTCAGGCTGCGCTGCATTCGCCCTGCCACTGCGGCATAGCGGCGCGCATCGTGTTCATAATCGACAAAGCCGCCGATTCCACACATAGACTTCTCCTCCTTTATATGATAGCCTTCCCTGCTTATTATGCGGAAGGGGCGGGAAATATGAGAAAAACCCGCTGGGATACGGTGTGGGATACCGGCTGTGTTGATACGAAATGCAAACAAAAGCCGGGATTTTACAAGGGGTAAAAATGCGCTGTTGGAATGGAAAAAAGCGGTGGGAAATTCTTGCGCAAAAGTCTGTTAAATCCTTGACATATTCCCGGCAAACGATATAATATAAATAGACATGCTCCAAAGTAGGGTGTTGGCTTAGGACACAGCGCTGCGGCCCATGGGCATCGGGCGCTGTGTTTTTCTGTACACCCGCGAATATTTTTTGGGAGGTATATGGCATGGATTTTAGGCTTACAAAAGAAGAAGCACTGTTCCAGAAGATGTGCCGTGAGTTCGCGCTTAACGAAGTTGAGCCGATCGCAGCCGAGATCGACGAGCAGGAGCGCTATCCGGAAGAGACTGTCCAGAAGCTGATGAAGTACGGCCTGATGGGCATTCAGTTCCCGAAGGAAGTCGGCGGTTCCGGCGGTAACTACGTTTGCTACTCGATCGCGATCGAAGAGATGAGCCGCGTTTGTGGCACCACCGGTGCGATCATCTCCGCACACGGCACGCTGGGTGCTTGGCCGATTTACGCGTTTGGTACGCCGGAGCAGAAGGAAAAGTGGCTCCGCCCGCTGATCGAGCCCAAGGAAGGCGCAAAGGTTGGCGCATTCGGTCTGACCGAGCCGAACGCTGGTACCGACTCCGCTGCACAGCAGACCATCGCTGAGAAGCAGGCGGACGGTTCTTACATCCTCAACGGCACCAAGGTGTTCATCACCGGCGGCGGCCGTGCGGATACTTACGTTGTTTTCGCTATGACGGATAAGACCAAGGGCAACAAGGGCATTTCTGCCTTCATCGTTGACAAGGACGATCCGGGCTTCTCCATCGGCAAGATCGAGCACAAGATGGGCATCCGTGGTTCCCAGACCGCTGAGCTGATCTTTGAAGATGTGCATCTGCCGGCTGACCGTCTGCTCGGCAAGGAGAACGGCGGCTTTAAGATTGCTATGATGACGCTGGACGGCGGCCGTATCGGTATCGCTTCTCAGGCACTCGGCATCGCGCAGGGCGCTCTGGACAAGGCGATCCAGTACATGAAGGAGCGCGTTCAGTTCGGCAAGACGCTGGACAAGTTCCAGGGCCTGCAGTGGATGGTAGCCGATATGTACACCCAGATCGACGCTGCTCGTCTGCTGGTTCGCCGCGCTGCGTTCAACCACGACGTTGGTCTGCCGTTCACCAAGGAAGCTGCTATGGCTAAGCTGTACGCTTCTGAGGTTGCAATGGACGTTACCACCAAGTGCGTTCAGATCTACGGTGGCTACGGCTACATCCGTGAGTACCCGATGGAGCGCATGATGCGTGACGCAAAGATCACCGAGATCTACGCGGGCACTTCTCAGGTTCAGAGAATGGTCATCGCCGGTCAGGTTCTGCGCTAAGTAAAGGAGGAAAACTGAACTATGAAGGCAATTGTTTGTGTAAAGCAGGTTCCGGATACCTCCGGTAAGGTTGCAGTCAATCCCGACGGCACTCTGAACCGCGCATCCATGGAAACCATCACCAACCCGGACGACCTCAACGCAGTTGAGGCTGCCCTCAAGCTCAAGGACGAGACCGGCTGCAAGGTCGTTGTCGTTACCATGGGTCCCCCGCCGGCAGAAGGTATGCTGCGTGAGCTGATCGCGCGCGGCGCTGACGAAGGCGTTCTGGTTTCCGCTCGTGAGTTCGGCGGTTCCGATACCTTCGCTACCTCCCAGATCCTCGCGGCTGCGGTCAACAAGATCGGCCTCGAGGACGACGATATCGTATTCTGCGGCCGTCAGGCAATCGACGGTGATACCGCTCAGGTTGGCTCTCAGATCGCTGAGAAGCTGCACATCCCGCAGATCTCCTACGCTGCCGACATCAAGAAGGAAGGCAACACCGTCACCGTTAAGCGTATGCTCGAGGACGGCTACATGACCATCCAGACCCAGACTCCCTGCCTGCTGACCTGCATCAAGGAGCTGAACGCACCGCGTTACATGTCTCTGAGCGGCATCATGGACTGCTACTCCAAGCCGGTCACCGTTTATGATTACAACACCCTGAAGGATGATCCGCTGATCGATCCTACTACCATCGGCCTGAAGGGTTCTCCCACCAACATCTTCAAGTCCTTTACCCCCCCGCAGAAGGGCCAGGGCAAGATGCTCGAAGGTGCTGACAAGAACACCTGCGAGACCCTCGCAGCTGAGCTTCTCAAGAAGCACATCATCTGATCGAAAGGAGAAACTATAATGGCTGAATTCAATAACACCAACCTCGCCGATTTTTCCGGCGTATGGGTATTCTGTGAGCAGCGCCAGGGCAAGCTGCAGCCGACCGTGCTCGAGCTGATCTCTGAGGCGCGCAAGCTGGCGGACGACATGGGCGTCGAGGTATGCGGCCTGTTGCTGGGCGGCAAGGGCGTAGGCGACTCCATGGCTAAGGAGCTGGGCGCTTACGGCGCAGATAAGGTTCTCGTTTGCGAGAACGACCTGCTCGAGACCTACACCACCGACGCTTACGCAAAGGTCATTTGCGACGTCGTTATGGACAAGAAGCCGGAGATCATGCTGATCGCGGCTACCAACATCGGCCGTGACCTCGGCCCGCGCTGCGCAGCTCGTCTGCACACCGGTCTGACCGCGGACTGCACGCACCTCGACGTTGACGTTGAGAAGTACGCTGCATTCCTGCAGGAGGCTTCCACCCTGCCGCAGGCACAGATCGACGCGCTCGACCGTGCTGACCGCAACCTGAAGATGACCCGTCC
>JAHZFK010000002.1:93559-109887 GCA_019421385.1 Clostridiales bacterium | reverse complement strand
CGATACCACGGTAAACTTCCGTTCGCAGCCGAACACCTCTTCCAGCGTGCTCGCGTCGCTCAAAAACGGCACAGTCGTTGACGTGACCGGTGTAAAGAGCAACTGGTTCAAGGTTACATATAACGGCAAGACCGGTTATGTACATCCGGATTATATCAGCTTCTCCACCACGCAGGGGACAAGCTCTAATTCCGGCAGCTCTGCTACCAACAATTCCAGCTCCGAAACCATCGTACCTGCCGCCAACGCTGTTTCCTATACTGGCACGAGCGAAAAGCGCGCAGAGGTTCTGGAATATGCTGCACAGTTCCTCGGAACGCCGTATGTATACGGCGGCAGCACGCCGAGCGGCTTTGACTGCTCCGGCTTTACCTCTTACGTCTTTGCCAACACGGTCGGCACTATCCCGCGTGTTGCTCAGTCCCAGTTTGATGCTACCACGCGCGTATCGCTGGAAGATCTTGAGCCGGGCGATCTCGTATTCTTCGGCAGCAGTGCCTCTTCTATCAGCCACGTTGGTATCTATGTGGGCGACGATACGTTTATCCATTCTCCGCATACCGGCGAAGTGGTCAAGTATGAATCGCTGTCCGGCACTTACCTGACCCGTTTCCAGGGCGGCGGCCGTGTGATTTTTGATTAACGGACAAGCTATATTGCTGTAAAACGGCATGACCCATATGGGCCATGCCGTTTTTCTTTTTGCTGTTTCGTCATGCTGTCAACCGCAGCGCACCATCCGTCCATTCCAGTTTTTCCGGTTTCATTCCAGTTTGCGCAAAATATTCGTTCATGGAAGCCGCAACCTGATCGGTCAACGTCGAGACCAGTTCTGCCGGTATCGCGATCTCACCGATCTCCGCTTTTTCACATTGCAGCGTGATCTTGCCCTCCGCCACGGAAGCCGTCCATGCACCGTACATGCGACACTCATCCGGCAAAAACATCAAAGCAGTGCGCAGTCCACCCGGTACTAGCCCACTTTCCTGCAAATCCTGCTTGCTCACTAAAACGACAACGGAAATGGTTTCATCCGCGCCGATCTTTGCGGTAATTTCACGCGCTGGTATGGGCAATGCCTGCCCGATCAATTCACACAAATCTGCTTCCCGCAATTCCATTCCCGTTTCCTCCTGCTCCGGCAAAGTTGGACTGTCCGTTTCCGGCGGAACTGCCTGCTCCGGATGGCCGAGCAGCATCCTGCCGATCATCATGAGGCACAGCAGCATACACACGCCCAGAATAATGGTATAAACATGACTTTTTTCTTCCTGCATCCAGCACCCTCCCCCCTTCCTACATTCCTATCCTATGCGATCCAAGCCGCGCTTATGTCCTGCATTGCCGCTTCTCCAGCCTTCAATCACACCAGTCCGTTCCCCGATTTCTTCAAATCCATAGCATGAAAAAAGAGCGCTCCTTGCGGAGCGCCCTTTTCCATTTTGTGAAATCGTATACGGCTCAGCAGCCGCACTTGCTGCCGCATCCGCAGCCACCCGAATTGCTGTTGCCGTTGCCACAGCCGCAGCCGTTCGAATTGCCGCCCAGTGTGCCGCACAAATTCTCTCCGCACTCCTGCTTGGGCGGGAAGAATTCGTCGATCGGGAATTCAAAGTTTGCGAAAATCTCGCAGGGATCCTGCTCGCCGCCTACGCCGCTGTTCGAGCAGTCACGACGCGGCAGGCAGATGTCATACGCGGGCATAAGCAGCTGGATATCGCGCTCCAGACGGATGATGGAGAACTGACCGAGCGTAACGAACAGCTGATAGCCGTCGTTGTCCAGCACCAGATTGTCGCCGCCGAAGCAAGAGCAGATCGGACGCGGTACCTCGTGCAGGGTGCAGCAGCAGCAGTTGCACGAAGTCTCCGGTGCAACCACGCGTGCATCCAACACGATCGGATCGACCACCTCGACCACTGCGGTCGGCTTGTTGCTGTCGGGCGCCAGCTGCACATCCATGCCGTCCTCGACATAGCGGGAGGAGAAAATGCGGGCACCGCCTTCGCCGCCGAACAGCACCACGCGCTTGTCAAACACGGCAAGACCGTCGATGATGCGCGGACGGCCAACCACGCAGCTGACCTCGCACTCGATGCGATAGAAGAAGCGAATATCAACCGTATAGCAGCCACGGTTAAACGGCTTCCAAGGTTACCACATCCCTATCCCCTCATTTTTCACCCAAATCCGACCGTATTTTTTGTCGCATTCCAGAAAAAAGCCGCCTCAAAGGGCGGCTTTTCTGCTATGATCTCGTCTTGTCAATCGGTGTAACACTTATTCGTCATCCTGCAAGGCATCGAAGCCTTCTGCACCCGTGCGCACCTTGATGACATTCTCCACATCGTAAACAAAGATCTTGCCATCACCGATGTGACCCGTATACAGCACCTTCTTGACCGTCTCCACCACGGTTTCCACCGGTACCTTGGACACAACGACTTCCATCTTGATCTTAGGCAGCAGCGTCATATCTACCTCTGCGCCGCGGTAATACTCCGCCGCACCCTTCTGGATGCCGCAGCCGATGACGTTGGTCACCGTCATACCGGATACGCCGATCGCGCCCAGCGCTTCCTTGAGCACTTCAAACTTGGACTGCTTGGTAACGATCACGATTTTGGTCAGCTTGTGCTCGCCACCCTCGGTGGTCACCTTGGTGACCGGCACTGCCTTCTCCACCGCAACCGGAATGGTGTCCAACATGGATGCCGCCTTCTCCGCCGCCTTGGTGCCCAGCACATTGGGAACGACCGGCATAAAGTCCGCATACGCCGAGGACAGGCCGTGCTCCGGCTTATCAAGGCCCATGATTTCTTCCGCTTCGGTGACACGAAGCCCGATGGTGTGCTTGATGATCTGGAATACAATAGTCATCGTCACCGTGACCCATGCAATGACCGCTACCATGCCAAGCGCCTGAATGGCCAGTGTATGCACGCCGCCGCCATAAAACAGGCCGACCGGTGCAATCTCGGTGCTGCCGTAGGCATAGTAACCGAACAGGCCAACCATCAGTGTGCCGGTTGCACCGCACAGACCATGCACGCCAACCGCGCCGACCGGATCGTCTACCTTGAGCTTCTGATCGACAAATTCAATACC
This sequence comes from Clostridiales bacterium, assembly GCA_019421385.1. Lineage (GTDB taxonomy): Bacteria > Bacillota > Clostridia > Oscillospirales > Butyricicoccaceae > Agathobaculum. Next base: position 106,779 of record JAHZFK010000002.1, on the reverse strand, counting down.
GAATACCACGACAAAGCCCGCAATGATGCCGATGACCGCTGCGCCAAAGGGCGTTACTGTATCGCATCCCGCCGTGATGGCAACCAAACCGGCGAGCGAACCATTGAGCGTCATGGAAACATCCGGCTTCTTATAGCGAATCCAAGTGATACACATGACTGTCACAGTTGCGACCGCTGCCGCCATGTTGGTGGTCACAAAGACGCGGGCCGCCACCTCTGCACCCTCGCCGGACAGGGCAACGGTCGAGCCGCCGTTAAATCCAAACCAGCAGAACCATAGGATGAATACGCCGAGCGCGCCCAGCGTCAGCGAATGGCCGGGAATCGCGCGCGCTTTGCCGTCCTTGGTGTACTTGCCGATGCGGGGCCCGAGGATTGCCGCGCCAATGAGCGCCGCAACACCACCAACCATGTGTACCGCTGTAGAACCCGCGAAATCATGGAAGCCCAGATCAGCCAGCCAGCCGCCGCCCCAGATCCAGTGACCCGAGATCGGATAAACAATCGCAGAAATGACCATGGAATAAATGCAGTAGGCCGAGAACTTGGTGCGCTCCGCCATCGAACCGGAAACGATCGTCGCCGCCGTTGCGCAGAACACAGTCTGGAAAATGAGCGTCGTCCAGTTATAGCTTTCGCCGACAACGCCGTCCGCGAAGAAATCAAAACCGCCGAACAGGCCGTTCATCGAACCGAACATAATGCCGAAGCCCACCAGCCAGAAGATCGGCGTGCCAAGGCTGAAATCCATCAGGTTCTTCATGATGATGTTGCCCGCATTTTTCGCACGGGTAAAGCCGGTTTCCACCATTGCAAAGCCCGCCTGCATGAAAAATACGAGCGCTGCGGCGATCAGTGTCCAACCGACGTCCATCGAAGTCGCAAGTGCATTGAAATCCATTGATAAAACCCCCTAAAAATTAAAATGGCGTGTATCCCCTGCCGCCCTTTCGGGCGAACAGGAAACACACGCCATTGTGTACAATGATGATGAAAATACGTATTTTATACGTAGAACAGGATGTCGGAATAGGTCGGGAACGGCCAGTACTTCTTGCCCACCAGCATTTCCAGCTGATCGGCCGGTGCACGGACTGCATCCATCGCGGGCAGAATCGTATCGTGATAGTAGTTAGCGACCGTCTCTGCATCCGCTGCAGGTGCTGCTGCCACCGCCGCATCCAGTGCAAGACCCTTGGTGTACAGTTCTTCGGTCAGCGCGGATACACGGCCCAGCAGATCAGCTTCCATGCCGCCCGCAATGCCGGCTTCCTTCTTATTCTTGACCGTCTTTGCCAGATCGCTCTGATATGCCACGCAAGCCGGCAAAATCTCCTCGCGCACCATATCGCTCATGGTCAGCGCTTCGATGTGCAGCGTCTTGTAGTATTCTTCCAGCAGTGCTTCCTCACGAGACTCCATCTCCACGCGGCTGTAAACGCCATGACGGGTGAACAGTTCTACATTCGCTTCATCCGTATAGTGCGGCAGCGCATCGACCGTAGACTTGAGGTTGTGCAGGCCGCGCGCCTCTGCCTCGGCCACCCATGCATCGTCATAACCATTGCCGTTGAAGATGATACGCTTGTGTGCCTTGATTTCGCGCTTGATGAGCGCGATCAGTGCAGTCTTGAAGTCGTCCGCCTTCTCCAGTTCGTCCGCGAACAGGCGAAGTTCTTCGGCAACCGCCGTGTTAATCATGATGTTGGGACATGCAATGTTGATCGCAGAACCCAGCATACGGAACTCAAACTTATTGCCGGTGAAGGCAAAAGGCGAAGTACGGTTGCGGTCAGTGGTGTCCTTCGGGATATCCGGCAGGGCAGACACGCCCAGATCCATTTTGGTCTTTGCCATATCGGTGTAATCCTCACCGGACTCGATCGCGTCGAGGATGGCCTGCAATTCATCTCCGATGAACATAGACACGATAGCCGGAGGCGCTTCGTTTGCGCCCAGACGATGGTCGTTGCCCGCAGAAGCGACCGAGATACGCAGCAGATCCTGATATTCGTCCACTGCCTTGATGACCGCCGTCAGGAACAGCAGGAACTGCGCATTTTCGCTCGGGGTCTTGCCCGGCTCGAGCAGGTTCTCACCCTCATCGGTCGAAATCGACCAGTTATTGTGCTTGCCGGAACCGTTGACGCCGTCGAACGGTTTTTCATGCATCAGGCAGATAAAGCCGTGCTTCTGCGCAACGCGCTTCATAACCTCCATGGTCAGCTGGTTGTGGTCGGTGGCAATATTAGTGGTGGTGAACACCGGCGCCATTTCGTGCTGCGCCGGGGCAACCTCATTGTGCTTGGTCTTGGCAAAGATGCCGAGTTTCCACAGTTCCTCATCCAGCTCCTGCATGAACGCAGCCACGCGCGGACGGATAGAGCCGAAGTAGTGATCCTCCATCTCCTGTCCCTTGGGGGGCTTGGCGCCGAACAGCGTGCGGCCGGTGAAGATCAGATCCTTGCGCTGCGCGTAATCCTTCTTTTCAATGAGGAAGTATTCCTGCTCCGGGCCGACGGTCGTGGTAACATGGCGCACGTCCTTGCCGAACAGCTTGAGCACACGGCAGGCCTGCACGCTGATCGCTTCCATCGAGCGAAGCAGCGGGGTCTTTTTGTCGAGGATTTCGCCGGTGTAAGAGCAGAACGCAGTCGGAATATAGAGCGAACCGTCCTTGACGAACGCATAGCTGGTCGGGTCCCATGCAGTGTAGCCGCGCGCCTCAAAGGTAGCGCGCAGACCGCCGGACGGGAACGAGGACGCATCCGGCTCACCCTTGATCAGTTCCTTGCCGGAAAACTCCATCATAACGCTGCCGTCATCGGTGGGCGAGATGAAGGAGTCGTGCTTTTCCGCCGTTACACCGGTCATCGGCTGGAACCAATGGGTGTAATGGGTCGCTCCCTTGGAAACCGCCCAATCCTTCATGGCGGTCGCTACAACCGCAGCGACGTCCGCGTCGATTGCCGTACCCTCTCGCATGGTTTTCTTCAGCTTTCTGTAAACGTCCTTGGGCAGACGTTCCTTCATGACGGTCTCGTTAAAGACCATGCTGCCGAACAGCTCGGGGACATTCTTTGCTGTCATCATGAATGTTCGCTCCTTTATATGTGAATTTTGTTACCCAACGAATGGAATATAACAAAACAGGCGCTGCGGGTCGTGTTCCCACAGCGCCTTTGCTGTTAACACCTTGCATTATAGCGGGCTGGCCTTTCTTTGTCAAGGTCTCCGGGCATTCTTTTTCACCCAAACGGATGATTTGATGCAACCTTCTGAAAACCTACGGAAGAGATCGCGGCCATTCTATGCAAATTGTAAAAAATTGATGGTTTCCACTGTTTTCCCGCTTGACGCTGTCGCCTATACTGTAATAGAATAGATGCACGGACAAAGGCGTCCGCCAGAGCCGAGGATCGGAAAAAGATCCCCGGCTCTGGCGGGCGTCTTTTTTTATATCTATTCCCCGCCCGGCGACGCATCCCGCTTGCAAACGTATGCCCGGCGGCCGGCTTCCCCGCAGAGGGAACGCCCTGCAACGCGTTTATATAAAGGAGGAAGCACCATGTTGCAAAAAGAAGGCAAAATCCGCATTCCGGCGGGCTGCGCGATCTCCGGCATCTTCCATAAGGACGGCACGCGCGAAAACGGTACGCGCATCATCGACTCCATCCGCACCATGCACGACCGTTCCAACGGTCTGGGCGGCGGCTTCGCCGGTTACGGCATTTATCCCGAGTACGCCGACTTCTATGCGTTCCATGTATTCTATGATACACAGAACGCAAAGGACGAATGCGAAAAGGAGTTCGAGCGGCACTTCGATATCGTAAACCTCTCTAAGATCCCGACGCGCCGCCACCCCCGCATCACCGACGAGCCGATGATCTGGCGGTACTTCGTTACCCCGCTGCACACCAAACTGGCCTCCAGCCAGTTGGATGAGCGTGAATTCGTCGCTCGTTTTGTCATCCGCATCAACCATACACTGGACGGCGCCTACATCTTCTCTTCGGGCAAGAACATGGGTGTGTTCAAGGCCTCCGGCTTCCCGGAAGACGTTGGCGAATACTATCGCTTGGAGGAATACGAAGCCTATTCGTGGACTTGTCACGGCCGCTACCCCACCAACACCCCCGGCTGGTGGGGCGGCGCGCATCCGTTCGCGCTGCTGGACACCACGGTGGTACACAACGGCGAGATTTCCTCCTACGACGCAAACCGCCGCTTCATTGAAATGTTCGGCTATTCCTGCGACCTGCTGACCGATACCGAGGTCATCACCTACATCGTTGATTATCTTGGCCGCAAGCTCGGTCTGACCCTGGAAGAGATCAGCCGCGTCATTGCTGCGCCGTTCTGGTCTACCATTGAAAAGCAGGAACCCGCCGAGCGCGAACGGCTCACCTATCTGCGCAACGCCTTCGCCTCTCTGATGGTCACCGGCCCGTTCTCTATTCTTGTCGGATTTGAGGGCGGCCTGATGGCGCTCAACGACCGCCTCAAGCTGCGCAGCATGGTGGTCGGCGAAAAGGACGAGACAGTTTATATTGCGTCCGAAGAATGTGCGGTGCGTGTGATCGCGCCCGAGCTGGACCGCATCTGGGCGCCGCGCGGCGGCGAGGCGGTCATCGTTCGTTTGAATGAAGGAGGAGAGCAGTAATGGCGATTGATTTTCTGTATCCGCAGTATGAGGTCGTGCGCAATTACGACCGCTGCATCGCCTGCCGCGCCTGCGAGCGGCAGTGCGCCAACGAAGTACATTTTTACGATCCGGAATTTGAAAAGATGATGGTGGATGAGTCGAAATGCGTCAACTGCCACCGGTGCGTCTCGCTCTGCCCGACGCGCGCGCTGAAAATCGTCAAAACCGACCACACCTTTAAGGAAAACGCCAACTGGACGGGCAAAGCCATTTCTGAGGTTTACCGGCAGGCGGGTTCGGGCGGCGTGCTGTTGTCCTCGATGGGCAACCCCGAGCCATATCCCATTTACTGGGATAAAATCCTCATCAACGCTTCACAGGTCACCAACCCCTCGATCGACCCGCTCCGCGAACCGATGGAAACCAAAACCTTCCTCGGTAAGAAGCCGGGCAAGATCGAGCGCGACGAAAACGGCCGTCTGGTTCCCAATCTGTCCCCGCAGCTCGAGCTGAACGTACCGGTCATGTTCTCCGCGATGAGCTATGGTTCGATCTCTTACAATGCGCACGAATCGCTCGCCCGCGCCGCCTGCGCGCTTGGCACCTACTACAACACCGGCGAGGGCGGTCTGCATCAGGACTTCTATCAGTACGGCCCGCACACCATCGTGCAGGTCGCGTCCGGCCGGTTCGGCGTACATAAAGACTATCTGGAAGCGGGCGCAGCCATTGAAATCAAGATGGGACAGGGTGCAAAGCCCGGCATCGGCGGCCATCTGCCCGGTCACAAGGTCGGCCCGGATATTTCCAAGACCCGCATGATTCCGGAAGGCACGGACGCCATCTCCCCCGCTCCGCACCACGATATCTATTCGATCGAAGATCTGCGGCAGCTGGTATTCTCGCTCAAGGAAGCGACCGAGTACAAAAAGCCGGTCATGGTCAAGATTGCGGCAGTACATAACGTCGCCGCCATCGCTTCGGGTGTTGCCCGCTCGGGCGCGGACGTGATCTGCATCGACGGCTACCGCGGCGGCACGGGCGCAGCACCGACCCGCATCCGCGACAACGTCGGCATCCCGATCGAGTTGGCACTTGCCGCGGTCGACCAGCGGCTGCGCGACGAGGGCATCCGCGATCAGGTTTCCGTGGTCGTCGGCGGTTCGATCCGCAACTCAGCCGACCTTTTGAAAGCCATCGCGCTCGGCGCGGACGCCTGCTACATCGCCACCTCCGCCCTGCTCGCACTGGGCTGCCACTTGTGCCGCTCCTGCCAGACCGGCAAGTGCAACTGGGGCATTGCGACCCAGCGTCCCGAGCTGGTCAAGCGCCTCAATCCAGATATCGGCTCACAGCGCCTGATCAATCTGGTCACCGCATGGGATCACGAACTGAAAGAAATGATGGGCGGCATGGGCATCAACTCGATCGAAGCGCTGCGCGGCAACCGACTGATGCTGCGCGGGCTTGGCCTGACCCAGAAGGAGCTTGATATCCTCGGCATCAAACATGCGGGCGAATAAGGAGGAAAGACGATGAAACGGGTTTATGTTAACGAAAAATGGTGCCTTGGCTGCCATTTGTGCGAATATTACTGCGCCTTTGCTAATTCCGGCAAGTCTTCGATGGTCAAGGCGCTCAAAGATCATAAAATCGCGCCGCGCATCCGCATTGAGGAGCGCAACAATATTTCCTTCGCGGTCAACTGCCGCCATTGCACCGACCCGCTGTGCGTCAAGGGCTGCATTTCGGGTGCGCTGACCATCGTCGATGGCGCGGTGCAAATCGACTCGGATAAGTGCGTCGGCTGCTACACCTGCATTCTGTCCTGTCCGTGTGGCGCATTATCGACCTCCAATGAGGGCGCGATTCAGAAATGCGAACTGTGCGCCAAGAACGAATTCGGACAGCCCATGTGCGTACAGGGCTGTCCGAACAAGGCTATCGTCTATGAAGAGAGGTGAAATCGGCATGAATTACGTGATTATTGGCAACGGCACCGCCGCTGTCGGCACGATTGAGGGCATTCGTGCGGTCGACCACGACAGCGCGATCACCGTCATTTCGGATGAAATCTATCCGGTATATGGTCGTCCGCTGATCTCCTATCTCCTGCTTGGCAAAACGACCGAGGACAAAATGCTGCACTATCGTCCGGCTGACTTTTATGAGAAGAACGGCGTCAAAACCATGCTCGGCCGCACGGTGACCAAAATTGACCCTGCGGCAAAGACCGTGCTGCTGGAGCACGGCGAAACCGTTCCCTATGACAAATTGTGCATCTGCACCGGCTCGCGTCCGTTCGTCCCGCCGATGGAGGGGCTGGACACCGTGCAGAACAAGACCAGCTTCATGACGCTGGACGACGCCAAGCGGCTGAACAACATGCTGGGAGATGCAAACGACAAGCGCGTGCTCATCATCGGCGCGGGTCTGATTGGCCTGAAGTGCGCCGAGGGCATCTATCAGCGCGTTAAGGAACTGACAATCGTCGACCTTGCGCCCCGCATCCTGCCCAATGTGCTGACCGAAGCGCCTGCCGCCATCATCCAGAAGCACATCGAAAGCAAGGGCGTGCGCTTCGTCCTCGGGGACAGTGTCGCCCGCTTTGACGGCAACACCGCCACCCTGCAAAGCGGCGGCACGATTGATTTTGACGTGCTGGTGATTGCGGTCGGCGTGCGGCCAAACACCGAACTGGCAGCCGACGCAGGCTGCGAAGTGGACCGCGGCATCCTGATCGACAATCATTCTGCCACCACCATGCCGGACATTTACGCGGCTGGCGACTGCACCGTATCGCACGATATCACCGCGGACACCGACCGCATCCTCGCCATCCTGCCCAACGCCTACATGCAGGGCGAAACCGCAGGCCGCAACATGGCGGGCAGCAGCACATCCTTCGACAAGGCAATCCCCATGAACGCATCCGGTTTTATGGGGCTGCACATGATTACCGCCGGTTCTTATGACGGCGAGACCTATCTCGAGCAGGACGAAGAGCACTACAAGCTACTGGTCACGCGCGACAACCATCTGGTCGGCTTCATCATGATCGGTGACGTAGACCGTGCTGGCATCTATACCTCTCTCATCCGCGAGCGCACCCCGCTCGACACCATCGACTTCGACCTGATTCGCGAAAAACCGCAGCTGATGGCATTCTCCCGCGCCGAACGCGCAAAAAAGTTAGGAGGCGCACACTGATGACCACTGTACAGGCAAACCTAACCTATTATCAGCAGCTCAATGAACAGATTAGGGCAATTGATGACAATGAAATCACGGTGGAAAATGTGATCGGCCAGCGGTATCTCGGCTGCGGCTCGTCGGGCCGCACCATCACCATCCATGGCACGCCCGGCAATGGTCTGGGGCAATACCTCTGCGGCTCAACCATCGAGGTGTTCGGCAACGCGCAGGAAGCCGTGGGAGACACCATGAACCAAGGCGATATCATTGTCCACGGCAATGTAGGCGATGCCTGCGGCTACGGTATGCGCGGTGGCCGCATCTTCATCGAGGGCGACTGCGGCTACCGCGGCGGCATCCATATGAAAGCCTACGAACAGCACTTCCCCGTTATCGTCATCGGCGGCAAAGCCGGCTCGTTCCTCGGCGAATATCAGGCCGGCGGCCTGATTCTGGTGCTGGGACAGGGACAGGATGGCTCTTACCCTGCCGGAAATTTCTGCGGCACCGGTATGCACGGCGGTAAAATTGTGTTAAGATGTGATAAAGCCCCGGCCGGTCTGCCGCCGCAGGTGCTGGTCAGCCCGGCAACGCAGGCTGATCTCGACGGCATTGCGCCGTATCTGGAGGAATACTGCCGCCATTTCGGCGGCGACGCTTCCGCCCTGCTTGCGCAGCAATATTATGTGCTGTCCCCCAATCCGGAGGCCGGTTATCATCAGCTTTATACCTATGAAAGCTAATCGCAAACGGCAACCTATTCCGTCAAATCATCAGAGAGGAGCGCGGCTCTTATGGATACCACCATGCACGAAGTCATACAATTTATAGAGGAGAACGACGTCAAGTTCATCCGTCTGGCCTTTTGCGACATCTTCGGCAATCAGAAAAACATTGCCATCATGCCGACCGAGCTGACGCGCGCTTTTGAACACGGCATCCACTTCAATGCATCCTCGCTGCGCGGATTTCTCAATGTCGACGACTCCGACCTGCTGCTGTTCCCCGACCCCGCGACGCTGTCCGTCCTGCCTTGGCGGCCCGCGCAGGGGCGCGTCGTGCGGTTCTATTGCGATATCCGCTATCCGGACGGCACACCCTTTGAGGGAGACGGCCGCCACCTGCTCCGCGAGGCCAGCCGCCGCGCCCGTCAGTCGGGCTACTCCATCACGATGGGAACGGCCAGCGAATTTTATCTGTTCGAACTGGATGAAAACGGTCATCCCACCATCATCCCGCACGACCACGGCGAATATTTCGACGTGGCTCCGTTGGACAAGGCGGAAAACGTGCGCCGCCAGATCTGTCTAACGCTCGAGGAAATGAATATCCAACCCGAATCCTCGCACCACGAGCAAGGCCCCGGCCAGCACGAGATCGACTTCCGCTATGCAGAGGCACTCGAAGCGGCAGACAATTTCGTCACCTTCAAGTGGGTGGTCAAATCCATTGCCGCATCGAGTGGCCTGCACGCCTCTTTCCTTCCCAAGCCCCTGCCCAGCATTCCCGGCAGCGGCCTGCACCTGTCCGTTTCCATTATGCGGAACGGAGAAAACCTGTTCCATCCAGGCTTCGACCAAAGTACAGAAGGACGCAGCTTTGTTGCGGGCATTTTGCAGCATGCGGCGGAAATGACCGTATTCGGCAACCCGCTGACCAACTCGTTCCAGCGGCTGGGCGAATTTGAAGCGCCCAAGTATATTACTTGGTCGCACCAGAACCGCGCGCCGCTGATCGCTGTACCTCTGGCAAACGGCAAACTGGCAAACCGCATGAAGGTACGCTCGTTCGACGGCTGTATCAATCCCTATATTGTCTTTGCTCTACTCATCCACGCGGGTCTGGACGGCATCGAACAGCAGCTGCCGCTCGCCCCTGCTTGCAATGACAACCTGTTCACCGCCTCAGATGCGGTTCGCGCCCAATATCAGGCGCTGCCCGGCTCACTTTGTGAAGCCATCCGCTGCGCGCAAGACAGTCCTTTCATCACCCGTCACCTGCCGGAAAAAGCGCGCGAAGCGTTTTTCGCCGCCAAACAGGTCGAACACGACCGCATTGCGCTGGCGGACGACCGGTTTTCCGCCGAGCGCACGCTGTACTTCGAGCGCTATTGATCTCACTCCCATCCTTACCCGAAAGGAGGGAAACGCTGCTTGGAACGCATTATGATCGTTTCCGCCACGCAAAAATCCCATGCCATGCTGACACAATTCCTCACCTCCTGCGGTGTGCAGGCTAAGACCGTTGCGGTTTCCTCCGGTTCGGAAGCCCGCCGTGCACTGGTGGACGGCGACTTTGATCTGGTTCTGGTCAACACGCCGCTGCCGGATGAATTCGGCCATGAACTGGCACAAACCGCCGCGTGCGATACGCTTGCCGGCGTGATCCTGCTGGCAAAAGCCGAGGTTTCTGACAGTGTTGCCGAAAAGGTCGAGGACGACGGGGTATTTGTTATCCCAAAGCCGCTGTCCCGCACTCTGTTTTTACAGGCGCTTCGCATGACGCGCGCCGCGCGCTCCCGCCTGACCGGTCTGCGGCGCGAAAACCGCCGTTTGCAGCAGCGTATCGAGGATATCCGTCTGGTCGACCGTGCCAAATGCCTGCTGATCGAATGCTGCGCGATGAGCGAACCCGAGGCACACGCCTATATCGAACAGCAGGCAATGCAGCAGCGGCGCACCAAACGGGAAATCGCGGAACACATCATCTCCGGCGGCACACCGGAATGACCCGCTTTTGTGCGATACCGCTCAAACCATCCGTCCCGCTGCGACAAAATTTTTCCCCTTTTTTTGAAATGAATAGAGAAATTCCCGGCGGATTATGATATACTAAATGGTATATGAGCAACGGTCTGTGATCGGTCCTGCTCATATACCATTTTTTGTTTTTTCTAAGGAGGGAGCCCGCTTGAAGCTGTCCTTCACCAAGATGCACGGCTGCGGCAACAACTACATTTATTTCAACTGTTTTGACCAGACGGTACCCGATCCCGCGTCGCTCTCCGTCCGGCTGAGTGAGCCGCACTTCGGCATCGGCGGCGACGGCATCATCCTGATCTCCCCTTCGGACAAGGCGGATGCGCAGATGCGCATTTTCAACGCCGACGGGTCGGAGGGCAAAATGTGCGGCAACGGCATCCGCTGCGTCGGCAAATACCTGTTCGACAACGGCATGACCGACGGACGCACCACCATCACGGTCGATACGCTTTCTGGCGTTAAAACGCTTGAACTGACCGTCGAAGATGGCAAAATGGTATCCGCTCGCGTGGACATGGGCGCGGCGATCCTGAAGCCTGCCGATATCCCGGTCGACCTCGAAGGCGACACGGTCATCGGCGCGCCGATCGTCGTGGACGAAAAGGTATACCACATGACCTGCGTTTCCATGGGCAACCCGCACTGCGTCCTTTTCCTCGATGAGGACATCGACGGGCTGGATCTCGAGCGGATCGGCCCCAAGTTTGAGCACCATGCGCTGTTCCCGGAGCGCGTCAACACCGAGTTTGTCAACGTCCTGCCGGACGGCACGCTCAAGATGCGCGTATGGGAGCGCGGCTCAGGAGAAACCTGGGCCTGCGGCACAGGCGCATGTGCGGTGGGCGTGGCCGCCGTACTGACCGGACGCACACAAAAAGGCGAGGATATTACCGTACATCTGCGCGGCGGCGATCTGACTGTGCGCTACACCGACCAGACCGTGTTCATGACGGGCGCGGCAACGACCGTATTTAAGGGGGAAATCGAGTTATGACAAAATACATCTTTGTGACCGGCGGTGTTGTCTCCGGTCTGGGTAAGGGCATCACGGCCGCGTCGCTCGGCCGCCTGCTCAAAAGCCGCGGCCTGAAGGTTGCCGCGCAGAAGCTGGACCCGTATATCAATGTTGACCCCGGAACGATGAGCCCGTTCCAGCACGGCGAGGTTTATGTCACCGACGACGGCGCGGAGACCGACCTCGACCTCGGCCACTACGAGCGCTTCATCGACGAGGACCTGAACAAGTTCTCCAACCTGACCACCGGCAAGGTATACTGGAACGTGCTCAACAAGGAGCGCGCGGGCGAATATCTGGGCGAAACCGTGCAGGTCATCCCGCATATCACCAACGAAATCAAGTCGTTCATCTATTCGGTCGGCAAAAAGACCTCGGCGGATGTTGTCATCACCGAGATCGGCGGCACGACCGGCGACATTGAGTCCCAGCCGTTCCTCGAAGCCATCCGTCAGGTGGCGACCGAGGTCGGCCGCCGCAACTGCCTGTTTATCCATGTGACGCTCGTGCCGTTTATCTCCGGCTCGAACGAACCCAAGTCCAAGCCCACCCAGCACTCGGTTAAGGAACTGCGTGGTCTGGGCATTTCGCCGGACATTATCGTCGCGCGTGTCGACCAGCCGCTGGACGACGAAATCAAGCGTAAGATTTCGCTCTTCTGCACCGTGCAGGAGGACTGCGTCATCGAAAACCGCACGCTTCCCGTGCTGTATCAGGCACCCATGATGCTGGAGGAAAGCCATCTGTCCGATATCGTCTGCCGTGAGCTTGCCATTGGCGCGCCCAAGGGCGATATGAGCGAGTGGGTCGAGATGCTTGAGCGCATCGCCTCCCGCAAGGAGCATGTCAAGATTGCGCTGGTCGGCAAGTATGTCAAGTTGCACGACGCTTACCTGTCGGTTGCGGAAGCATTGCAGCACGGCGGTTATGAAACCGGCTGCTTTGTCGATATCGACTGGGTCGATTCCGAGGAAATCAACGACTCGACCGTGGACAAGCTGCTCGGCGAGGTCGACGGCATCATCCTGCCCGGCGGCTTCGGTCCGCGCGGCATCGAGGGTATGATCTGTGCGGCAAACTACGCCCGTACGCAGGGCATCCCCTACTTCGGCATCTGCCTCGGCATGCAGATCGCAGTCATGAGCTACGCACGCAATGTCCTCGGCTTTGAGGATGCAAACTCTTCCGAGTTCGATCCGGATTCCACCCATCCGGTCATTGACCTGATGGAGAGCCAGCAGGGCGTTTCCAAAAAGGGCGGTACGATGCGTCTGGGCGCATATCCGTGCAAGATCCGTCCGGACACCATCATGGCATCGGCCTACGGCTCGGAGATGATCTCCGAACGCCACCGCCACCGCTATGAGTTCAACAACAACTTCCGTGATCAGATCGAAGCCAAGGGTATGCTGATCACCGGTACTTCCCCGACGGGCGAACTGGTGGAAACCGTTGAGATTCCGAACCATCCGTTCTACATCGGCGTACAGTTCCACCCCGAGTTCAAGTCCCGTCCCAACCGCGCGCATCCGCTGTTCAAGGCGTTTGTCGCAGCATCGCTGAAAAGGAGCAAAAACAATGCAGTTCAATAAGCACTA
>JAHZFK010000002.1:41810-93549 GCA_019421385.1 Clostridiales bacterium | reverse complement strand
GAGCTATCTGTTCTCCACCATCGCCCGCAAGGTAAATGAATATTCCGCCGCTCACCCGGAAGCGGACATTATCCGTCTGGGCATCGGCGACGTCACCCGTCCGCTCGTGCCCGCCGTTATTGACGCGCTGCACGCGGCGGTCGAAGATCAGGCCAAGCAGGAGACTTTCCACGGCTATGGCGACGAGCAGGGCTACGGCTTCCTGCATGAAGCGCTGGTCGGCTACTACAAGACCCACGGCGTAGACCTTGACACCAATGAGATCTTCATCTCGGACGGTGCCAAGAGCGACCTCGGCAACATTCTGGACATTTTCGGCGCGGATAACACCGTGCTCATCCCTGACCCGGTTTATCCGGTATATGTCGACACCAACGTCATGGCGGGCCGCAAGGTCATCTTTATGAACGCGACCGAGGAAAACGGCTTCCTGCCGCTGCCGGATGCATCGGTACATGCCGATATCATCTACCTCTGCTCGCCCAACAACCCGACCGGTGCGGCTTACGACCGTGCAGGCCTCAAGGCTTGGGTAGACTATGCCAATGCCAACAACGCTGTGATCCTGTATGACGCAGCGTATGAGTGCTTCATCGAGGATGAAAACCTGCCCCGCTCGATCTTTGAGATCGAGGGTGCAAAGACCTGCGCGATCGAGTTCTGCTCGTTCTCCAAGATGGCTGGCTTTACCGGTACGCGCTGCGGCTGGACGGTTGTCCCGCAGGCGCTGATGGACGGCAAGCTGAACAAGATGTGGCTGCGCCGCCAGACCACCAAGTTCAACGGCGTGCCCTACATCGTGCAGAAGGGCGCAGCGGCTTGCTTCACCGAGGAAGGCATGAAGCAGATCAAGGAAACCCTTGGCTATTACAAGCAGAACGCCAAGGTGCTGTCTGAAACGCTCGACTCGCTCGGCATCTGGTACACCGGCGGCAAGTCCAGCCCGTATCTGTGGCTCAAGTGCCCGAACGGCATGGGCTCGTGGGAGTTCTTCGACTATCTGCTCGAGAACGCCAACGTAGTCGGCACGCCGGGCGCAGGCTTTGGCAAGAACGGCGACGGCTTCTTCCGTCTGACCGCTTTCGGCGATCAGAAGCGCACGCTCGAGGCGGCGGAGCGTCTGAAAAAGCTGCTTTCCAAGTAAAATCAAAGGGCTGTCCGTCGGACAGCCCTTTTTGTCTGAATAGGAGGGGATGCATGGGAGTTTTATTCACCAAACGGTGCGTGCTGTGCGGGGAATTGCTGCCCGCTGCCGGAACGGGCAAGTCCATGCTGTGCTCTGCCTGCGCGGCTGAGGTACGGCAGCGCTACCGCTGCACCCAAGTCCTACATGTAACAGATGCGGACGATGCCGCCGCAGCGCTGTACTACACCGGTAAGGTGCGCGATGCCATGCATCGGTTTAAATTCCAACACAAACAGCACTATGCGGACTGGTTCGCGGCGCAGATGCTGCCGCTGCTGACCGAGCGACTGGACGTATGGCAACCCGACCTTGTCACTTTTATGCCAATCGGCTGGCTGCGGGGACGCGAGCGCGGCTACAATCAGGCCGAGCTGCTGGCAAAAGCTGTCGCAGAACCTCTTGGCCTTCCCTGTCGGGCGACGCTGCGCAAGCGCGCGTTTACGCCCAAGCAATCTGAGCAGAAGGATACAGCCGCGCGCCAAAAGAACGCAGAGCGGGCACTGCTGCCTCTGGCAAACACCGAAGTGAGCGGTCAATCAGTCGTGCTGGTGGATGATATTGTCACCACAGGCGCAACGGCAGCGGCGGCGGTCAGTCTGCTGCGCGAAATGGGCGCGGTAAAGGTTTATGTACTGGCCGCAGCACGCACCGAACAAAAACGGTAAAAAGAACCGCCTGACGGCGGTTCTTTTTTACTGGAATCAATCGACGGGATATGTCTCCACACGACCAACGTTATCTGTCAATTCCACTTCTACAGTTAATTCCCCATCTTGCAAATCGTACGTCTGCCAATTGACCTCCGCATAGTATGTAATATAATGATCCTCCGATTCAATCGGGGATATTGTCAACGCATCCACTGACTTCTCCGCAACCCGCTTCCCATCCTGCAGCAGCAGAACACGCCCGCTGACCGGCCGGACATCCTGTATCGGTAGATCGATTGAGATTTCAATTTTTCCTGCTACCGAAGTTTTGCCCCACGCAGAATTGATACCCCCCTCTATCCAGCCTGCAGTTACCACAGGAGTGAACCGATCCTTGACATTGGTTTCCGCGCTGATGAGCAAATTGCGTACCGAACCATCTGGCGCAGTTAGCACCAGATAGGCAGAAAAGGTATCACACAACGGTATCGTAATCTGACCGCTATACGCACCGTCCAGCCATGTTTCGCAAGACCAGCTTTCCGTTCCGCTGCGAATAACAAACTTCGGGATTTCCTGTTCATTCACTTCGCGCGGCAAAGCGCTCATGGTCACAATAATTTGCTCTGGATTGTTCTGATCTAACATGTAATCCAATTGCCAGTCCGTCAAATCCCCCTGTGGTTCCGTTTCTCCTTCCGTCGGAAGATAAACCGTGTTGGGATTTGCCTGCATATACTCCACCTGTGCGCGCAGCTCCTGCACTTGTGTTTGCAGATGTAAAACCTCCAGCTCATAGTTTTGCTTTTGTATAATGCTTATCATATTTCCTATCACACTGACAAACAGCAGTATTGCCACTGAAATAATAAACCACTTTGTCTTTCTCGTCAGGACGGGCGCATAGGAGATTTTCAGTCCCTCTGCGGATAGCTTGACGCCCTCCGAGGGGTTCTGCTCCTTGCTTGGCAATGGTTCATCCGGCCGCAGCAGCGTATCCACCGGCACACCAAACAGACGGCTCAGCTCCACCAGATTATCCATCGTAGGCACAGCCTGATCGGCCTCCCACTTGCTCACGGCCTGCCGGGACAGCCCAAGCTTTTCGCCCAGCGCTTCCTGGCTCATACCCTTCTCGCGCCGAAGCGCTGCGATCTTCTCCCCTGTCGTCATATGAGGTCACCTGCCTTTCTGTGCTTTCAGTGTGCCTGAAAATCCCGTAAAACGCCACCAACCCGGCGTTTCTTTTTGTCAACCAGTGGTTGCCTTGAACTTTTTCGATGAAAAAAGCCCCGAAAGACGTCTCCTTCGGGGCTTGCTGCCGGGTAAGTATTGCAGGGGTTATTCGACGCCCTCGCCCTCACCATCGTTGCGATTGTTGAACGCATATTCCGGACACTTAGCCTTTGCCTCTTCCTCGGTTTCATAAGGGCAAGCGCGTACACGGCCCTCTGTCTCGGAAAATGCAACGCACATTTTATCATTTCCGGTAGCAAACCGGCGCCGGAACAAGCACCAGAGCTTCTTCATCGCATAACATCCTTTCCTGCCGATTGATAATAATCTAACAATAAATATTATAACGAACCTGATATTTCTTGTCAATCAGGTTCGTTATTTTTTTATCAAATTGTCTGCTTCGCTTTATTCGCCGAAGAACTCCTCATGAATCGCTTTGACCGCCTTCTCGCTGTCCTCCTCGTTGATCAAGACGGAAATCTTGATTTCCGAGGTGGAGATCATGCGGATGTTGATGCCAGCCATCGCCAACGCTTCAAACATCTTGGACGCAACACCTGCGGAAGATGCCATGCCCGCACCGACAATGGATACCTTGGCGACCTTGGTATTGATCGAAACATCCTCATATCCGATCATGCCGGCATTGTCCTCAAGGATCTTACCGACGCGCTCTGCATCGTCCTCACGGATGGTAAAGGAAATGGACTTTTTATTGTCGCGGCCGACCGACTGGAGGATAATGTCGATATTGACATTGTGCTTAGCCATGAGCGAGAATACCTTAAACGCCGTGCCCGGGGTATCCGCTACGTTGATAATGGCTACACGCGCGCAATTATTATCACGGGCAACGCCCGATACATTCATTTTTTCCATGTGAGAACCCTCCTTGACTTTCGTACCCGGATTGCGGGTAAAGCTCGAAACGACCTCCAGGTCGACGTTGTATTTTTTCGCCATCTCAACCGAACGGTTATGCAGAACCTGCGCGCCGAGCGATGCCAGCTCCAGCATCTCATCATAGGTAATGGCCTCCAGCTTGCGCGCATTGGGTACAATACGCGGGTCTGCGGTATATACGCCGTCAACATCGGTATAAATCTGACACAGGTCGGCACCCAGCGTCGCCGCAATGGCAACAGCCGTCGTATCCGAGCCGCCGCGGCCAAGGGTTGTCACATCGCCAAGCTTGTTGATGCCCTGAAAGCCCGCCACAATGCAGATCTTTCCGTTATCCAACTCTGCCTGCAGACGGTCGCCCACAATGCGCTTGATGCGCGCATCCGAATAGTTGCTGTTGGTTTCCAGACCAATCTGCCAGCCGGTCAGCGAAACGACCGAAAAGCCGAGCTTCTGAATTGCCATCGCCAGCAGCGACATCGAGATCATCTCACCCGTGTTGAGCAACACATCCATCTCGCGCTTGGACGGATGCTCGTTCAGCTCCGCTGCCTTGGCAATCAGGTCATCGGTGGTATCTCCTTGCGCAGAGACCACAACAACCACTTTGTTGCCAGCCTGCGCAGTCTTGGTGACAATATCCGCAACATTTCTCAAGCGCTCGGTATCAGCTACCGAAGTGCCGCCGAACTTTTGCACAATAAGACTCATATTGTTTCCGTTTCCTCCTTATATAGCCTGCCGCAGACGCGGCCTCGCTCACATGCGTTTGACGGTCGCACCCACCTCATCGCAGCGCAGCTGCACAGCCTTCCAATGCGGATATTTTTCCGCACAAACCGCCTGCGCACGCGACAGATAGTCACGATCCCCCTTATATACCATCGCAACGATGGACGGGCCGGCGCCCGAAATGAATGCGCCCAGCGCACCGAGTTCCTTCGCCTCGCGGACGATATCCTCGCCGTTTTCAATCAGGCCGAAACGATACGGCTGGTGCAGGCAGTCCCCCGTTGCCACATCCAGATTTTCCAGCTTGCCGGTCGTCAAGCTGCCGGCCAGCAGCGCCGCGCGCGCCAGATTGTACACCGCATCGTGATGCGCGATGGTTTTGGGCAACGCCGCGCGCGCTTTCTCGGTCGAAAGCTTGAAGTCCGGGATGAATACAATAAAGTCGATTGCACCGTGCACCGGCACGCGCACATGATGTACATGGCCGTTTTCCAGCAACGCCACGCAGAAGCCGCCCAGAATAGCGGGCGTGGAATTATCCGGATGGCCCTCGATCGTAGCCGCAAGGTCGATGATGGCTTGCCGGTCGAGCGGTTCACCCAACAGCGCATTTGCACCCATGATGCCCGCAACTGTACAGGCCGAGGACGAACCCAAACCGCGTGTCTGCGGGATAGCACAGTCCTCAATGATTTTCAGACCGGAGAGCGGCTTGCCGCATTCATCATATACCCGTTTGGCACACTGATAAATCAGATTGCGCGCATCCTTCGGCACAAACTGACCGTTTTTATCCGAAATATCAATGTGATCACTTTCATCCATGTCGATCACATTATAAAGCTCCAGCGCAATGCCGATGCTGTCGTAACCCGAGCCCATATTGGCGCTCGTCGCCGGAACAGTCACACGAACCATTTTCTGTTATCCTCCTCTTACAGCATACGCATGGCGGCGCGCACTTCGCCACAAGCGTTCAGCTTTTCGATCTTTTCCTGCATATCCGCAGTGGACAGGCGGCGTGTCTTGACGACCACCACGCCGTCGACCGGCTCGGTCAGGCTTTCCACCGGCAGCAGCGCTTCCAGATCACGCGATGCGCCCTTGAAACGAACATACCACGCGCTTTGCAGCGTGTCAAGCGGACGCAGCAGATTTTTCGACCCGTCTCCCCAGAAAATACGACGGCGATGGTCTGCGTGCTCGATGCAGTCGAGCATATCCGCGACAACGGCCGAAGCGGTGGCGAGCTTACCCGCCCCCTTGCCGTAGAACATCACATCGCCCGTGGCGTTGCCGTTTACCATGATGGCGTTGAATACGTCCTCTACCGAAGCCAGCGGGCTTTCCTTGTGGATCAGATGCGGCGCAACATAGGCATACGCCGTACCGTCCTCACAGCGCACCGTGCGGCCGAGCAGCTTGATGACACAGCCCAGCTTATCGGCATTTGCAACGTCCTCCAGCGTGATCTTGGTGATACCCTCGCAAGACACTTGATCGGGATCAAACTTGTCACCAAAGGCCAGATCCGCCAAAATGCAGATTTTACGGCAGGCATCGTGGCCCTCGATATCAGCCGTCGGGTCTTTTTCCGCATAGCCGTTGAGCTGCGCCTGCTTGAGTGCATCCTCAAAAGTGACGCCGTTATGGATCATCTGGGTCAGGATATAGTTGGTAGTGCCGTTGAGAATGCCGCAAATCTCATTGAACTCATTGGCAGCCAGACATTGCAGCATCGGACGGATGATCGGGATACCACCGCCGACCGAAGCCTCAAACATATAGTTGACGCCCTTTTCCTCCGCGATCCGGAGCAGCTCCTCGCCGCGGGTAGCCACCAACTCCTTATTCGAGGTGCACACGCTCTTGCCTGCCAGCAGGCAGCGGCGCGTAAACTCATAAGCAGCACCCACGCCACCCATGACCTCCGCCACGACCGTGATCTCCGGGTCGTTTTCGATCACGGAAAAGTCCGAGACAAATTTATGTCCATACGGCAGCGCGGAAAAATCGCGCAGATCGAGCACATATTTGACTTCGACCGGCTCACCGACCACGCGCGCGATTTTCTCGGCGTTCATTTCGAACACCTCATACACGCCGGAGCCTACCGTACCGTGTCCCATGATTGCTGCTTTTATCATAACCCTGTTTCCTTTCTCTCGGTTCTATTTTTATTCAGATGCCAGAATTTCCACCTTGCTGACGCCCTCCATCTGTTCTGCACGATGCAGCAGATCCTCAACCGAATACTTCATTTCTCCGGTACGGGCGGAAATGGTCACAGACGCCTGCCCACGCATTGGAATCGACTGGTTGACTGTCAGCAAATTCGCACCTGAACGGGCCATCAGCCCCAGAATGCTCGACAGCACGCCCGGCTGGTCGTGCAGCATAAAGTGGAAGGTCACGATCCGGTCGGTCGTCGCCTCGAAAAACGGGCGCACACCATCCTTATATTTATAATACGCACTGCGTGACAGTCCGGCGATCTTTGCCGCCTCGCTTGCCGTCGCCGCTCTGCCCGAGGCAATCGCCTCATTTGCTTCGATCACACGCTGAAACACTTCCGGCAGCAGTGTGCGTTCGACCAGATAGTATTTTGGTTTTACCATGCGCTGTTTGTCCTCCCTAAAAAGACATGTGTCTTTCTCACGCTTTCCTATCATACCATAAGCGAGCGCTAAGTGCAAGGGAATAACTGATAAATTTCCCGATTTTCCTTACATACTTTTGCCAAATATGACAAAGCGGTTATCCTTTTCTGGTGAAATCGCGTATGGCTTTCTTTTCGCTGGTATGATATACTATATAGACTTGTGAAAAAGAAACCGGAGATTGAAACAATGCATCAGAAAAGTGTGAATGGTACCTTTACTTCAAAAGTCGGCTTCGTGCTGGCGGCGGTCGGCTCTGCGGTCGGCATGGGCAACATCTGGATGTTTCCTTACCGCACCGGACAATATGGCGGCGCGGCCTTTCTCATCCCGTATCTGTTGTTTGTCGCGCTGTTCGGCTATGTAGGCCTGTCGGGCGAATTCGCCTTTGGCCGCCTGACCGGAACCGGCCCGATTGGCTCCTATGAATACGCGATGAAAACGCGCGGCAAAAAAGGCGGCGCTATTCTGGGCGCGATCCCGCTGTTCGGCTCGCTCGGCATCGCCATCGGCTATTCCATTATCGTTGGCTGGGTCGTTCGGTGTGCGTTCGGTGCGCTGACTGGTACGCTCATGACCACCGAACCGGAAACCTACTTTGCGCAGATGAGTGCAACGCCCTTGTCGAGCGTTCCGTGGCATGTGATCGTTGTCGTGATGACAGTTGCCATCCTGATTTTCGGCGTTTCGGGCGGCATCGAAAAAATCAACAAGGTGATGATGCCCGCGTTCTTCATCCTGTTCCTGATCATCGCGGTGCGCGTGCTCTTCTTGCCGGGTGCGCTGGAGGGCTATAAGTACCTGCTCGTTCCGCAGTGGGAATCCCTGCTCAATCCGCGCACCTGGATTATGGCGATGGGACAAGCGTTCTTCTCGCTGTCGGTGACCGGCTCAGGCATGATTATTTACGGCTCTTACCTCTCCAAAAAAGAGGACGTTGTCCATTCCTCCTGCATGACCGCTGTGCTGGACACCTGTGCGGCAATGCTTGCCGGCTTCGCCGTTATCCCCTCGGTATTCGCCTTTGGACTGGACCCGGCATCCGGGCCTAAGCTGCTGTTCATCACGCTGCCGCGTGTGTTCCAGCAGATGCCGCTCGGCCGGCTGTTTGCCTTCCTGTTCTTTATTTCCGTTCTGTTTGCTGGTATCACTTCGCTGGCAAACATGCTCGAAGCAGTATCTGAAGCAGCACAGACCCGCCTCAAGCTGAACCGTAAAGCCGCGGTTCTGCTGGCCGGTGCGGCAACGCTCGCAGTCGGCCTGTTCATCGAGCAGGAATCCCTGATGGGCCGCTGGATGGATATTATCACGATCTATGTTGTGCCGATCGGCGCAATTCTGGGCGCAGTGATGATCTACTGGGTGCTCGGTGTCAAGAACATCAAAAAGGAGCTGATGGAAGGCCGTGACAAGCCCCTCAGCCCTGCTTATGACTTCCTCGCAAAGTATGTATATGTTTTCTTGGCGCTGGTCGTTGTGATTTGCAGCTTTGTCATTCCCGGTGGCATCGGCTAAGTAAAAAAAACGAAAAGGAGCGGCTCACCGCTCCTTTTTCTTTTGCCCTTACACGCAAAACAAAATCCCACGGAAAACCGTGGGATTTTTCATTGCAGAAATTATTTCTGATCGTCCGAATGAATGAATGCGGCCTTTTCTTCCTCGTCCGACTCATCTGCATCAGCAACTTCAGCAGCGCTTTCCGGTGCCTTGCCAACCTTCGCATCGAGTTCTTCTTTCAATTCGGTCATCAAGTCCTCACCGACCACCTTATCCGGTACGACCTCGCCGTTGAACACCTTGACGAAGGTCTCACCGTCCATGGTCTCGTTGCGGATCAGATACTCCGCTACGTTGGTCATCTGCTCCAGATGCTCGCTCAGCAGCTTCTTGCAGGCGCGATACGCCTCTTCAATGATGCGATGGATCTCATCGTCGATCTCCGCTGCCTTAACCTCAGAATATCCCTTGCCCGCTGCAAAATCGCGACCAAGGAAAATCTCTCCGCTGTCCGAACCGTAGTCGATCGGGCCAAGCTTCTCGCTCATACCATAGCTGGTGACCATCGCACGCGCCATCTGGGTCGCCTGCTTGATGTCACCATATGCGCCGGTCGAGATATCCTCCATCGTCAGCTGCTCAGCTACGCGGCCGCCCAAGCAGACGATGATATATTCCTCCATATACTTACGGGTGCGGTAAGCCTGATCCTCCTCCGGCAACGGCATAGTAAATCCGCCTGCACCGGAAGAACGCGGAATGATCGTAACGTGATGGACAGGATCCTGCGTCGGCAGCACATGGAAACAGATCGCATGACCAGCTTCATGGTACGCCGTCAGGCGCTTATCCTTATCGGTGATGATGTGGCTCTTCTTTTCGACGCCCATAACCACCTTGAGCAGAGATTCTTCAATCTCTTCCTGCGAGATCAGCTTCTTATTGCGGCGCGCTGCCAGCAGCGCAGCCTCGTTGAGCAGGTTTTCCAGATCCGCGCCGGTGAAGCCCGCCGTGGTCTTGGCGATATCTGCGAACTTAACGTCCGGATCAAACTGCTTATTGCGCGCATGAACCTTGAGGATCGCCTCACGGCCCTTAACATCCGGTGCGCCGACATAGACTTGACGGTCAAAGCGGCCCGGACGCAGCAGCGCGTTATCCAGAATATCCTTGCGGTTGGTTGCCGCGATGACGATGACACCCTCGTTTGCGCCGAAGCCATCCATCTCAACCAGCAACTGGTTCAGTGTCTGCTCGCGCTCGTCGTGTCCGCCGCCGAGACCCGCGCCACGCTGACGGCCGACCGCGTCGATCTCGTCAATGAACACGATGGCCGGGGCGTTCTTCTTGGCCTGCTCGAACAGGTCACGCACACGCGACGCACCGACACCGACATACAACTCGACGAAATCCGAACCGGAAATCGACAGGAACGGCACGCCCGCCTCGCCTGCGACCGCACGCGCGATCAGGGTTTTACCAGTGCCCGGAGGGCCGACCAGCAACACGCCCTTGGGGATGCGCGCACCGATCTGCACGAACTTCTGCGGATTCTTGAGGAACTCGACGATCTCCTGCAGCTCCGCTTTTTCTTCGTCCGCACCGGCAACATCGTTGAACGTCACCTTGCGCTTATCGTCCTGCGCCAGCCGCGCACGCGCCTTGCCGAACTGCATCGGGCCTGCGCCGCCGCCGGACTGCTTGTTCATCATGAAATACCAGAACGCGCCAAGCAGTACAATCAGGATGATATACGGCAGGAACTGCGCCCACCACGGAATGGTAGTGGTCACATAATCGACCTCTTTGAGCGTGCCGTCCTTCATCTGCTGATCAATAGTTTCGCCGAGCTGCGCCCACCAGATATCGCGCGAACCACCCAAATCATAGGTGACAACGCGGTTCTCATCGCGCAGATGCATAGTCAGCACCGAATCGTCCACCTTATACTGGTCTACCTTACCTTCAGTGAAATAGGTAAACACATCATAATAGGTGATTGGCTCGGTTTGCTGGGTCTGGCTGATGACATAGCTCACACCCGCCAGAAGAAATACTAAGATGATGAGATAAAGGCCAAAGCCTTTCATTTTGCCTTTCAAATTGGTTTGACACCTCTTCCTTGTTGATATTTACTCGCCGCCGTAAACGCTCGGCTTCAAAATGCCGATATACGGCAAATTGCGGTATCTCTCTGCATAATCCAGACCGTAACCGACCACAAACTCATCCGGAATCTCAAAGCCCAGATAGTCGACCGGCACATCCACCTTGTGCCGCGCAGGCTTGGACAGGAGCGTGCACAGGCGGATAGACTTTGCGCCGCGCGCCTTGAGCACCTGCATCAGATAGCTCAGCGTCACACCGGAATCCAGAATATCCTCCACGATCAACAGGTCGCGCCCGTCGATCGGCTGCTCGATATCCTTGATGATCTGCACCTCGCCCGAGGTCTTGGTACCCTTGCCATAGCTCGACACGACCATAAAATCCACATTGCAGGGCGTGTCGATCTTGCGCGTCAGGTCTGCCATAAACACATAGGAGCCCTTGAGCACGCTGACGATCAGCGGGTTCTTACCCCGGTAATCCTCCGTGATGCGTGCGCCCATTTCCGCGACCTTATCTGCCAGTTGCTGCTCGGTAAAATAGATTTCCTTGATATCGTCCCGCATATCATATGCCATTTTTCAATACCCCTCTATTTTTATTTGCATCCGCGCGCCTCCCTGCGGAGAACGCGAACAATCCATGCCTATATCCTGCACGGCGATCACGCCGGTTTTGTCCGCCACGACCACCAGCCCATCCCGCTTGCAGCGCGGGATTTTCCGGTCGATCAGCAGCTTTTTGAGTGTCCGGCTGCCGCCTTTTTCCGTCAGGCGAATCCGATCGCCCACCTTGCGTGTGCGAACGCACAACGATGCAAAATCTATTGTACCACAATCCACGCAAAAAGTATTGAATGATTTGTAAAAAACTTCGTTTTTTTCTAAGACATGCACCGAAACCCGCACGCTGCCGTTCCACAACGTTTGCTCGGACGGGACGACAAGCGGCACCGCAGGCCGCACCGGTTGTTCTTCCTCTCGCACCAGACGCAACGCACTATATTCGCGCCGCGCGGTAAATCCATGCGGTAAAGCGCAACAAGCGGACGGCTTTGGGCTGTCCAGCAGCTGTTCCAGCGCAAAAATATGTTGCGCGGTCAGATCCCGTAGCGGCATACCGCTCTGTGCAAGCAATCGCCGCAATGCGCGTGCGCGCACTGCCGGATGCACCTGCCGCAGCGGAGCGATATCCCATGCACCGTCAGGCTGCGCCGCCTGCGCCAGACATTCCTGCGCCAATCCGTCCAGACAGTCCTCATCCTGCCGCAGCAGATCACCCAGCCGCGCCGCAGCCTGCGCCGCCGTCGGCTGAATCGCCCGCAGCGCGGGCACGACCGTATGCCGGATGCGGTTACGAGTGTAAGCGTCGTCTGCATTCGTGCTGTCGGTGACATAATCCTGCCCGATTGATGCAAGATATTCTTCTATCTGTGCGCGCTCTACCCGCAGCAGCGGGCGGATGATCTGCCCACGCACAGGTGGGATGCCCGCTAGCCCCTTGGAACCGGTACCGCGCACCAGATGGAACAGCACGGTTTCCAAATTATCGTCTGCGGTATGCGCGGTGGCAATCTTCACGCCCTGCGCGGCATCTTGCAGCCGCACATAACGAATACGGCGGGCAGTTTCCTCCACGCCAGTCCCCTGCTCCCGTGCCGCCGTAGCAACATCCACACGTTTAACCATCAGTTCGACGCCCAACTGCGCGCACAGCGCTCGGCAAAACGCTTCGTCCCGCTCGGACTCTGCGCCGCGCAGGCAGTGGTTCAAATGAAACGCCCGCACCGGATAGCCCAGCGCCCGCAATATATGCAGCAATGCCACCGAATCCGCACCGCCCGACAGCGCAACCAGCACCGGTTCACCCGGCCGCAGCATATCATATACCGCAATGGTGTGCCTTATCTGCTCTAGCATGGCCTTAGTCTCCATGGATGCGATCCGGGTTGGAGAAGGTCGTATACTGACCCACCCACTGCAATTCGATCGTACCCGTCGCACCATGACGGTTTTTCGCAATGATGATTTCTGCGATGTTCTTGTTCTCGCTCTCATCATCATAATAGTCGTCTCGATAGATGAACATGACGATATCCGCGTCTTGCTCGATGGCGCCGGATTCACGCAAATCGGACAGCATCGGCCGCTTGTCCGAGCGCTGCTCGGACGCACGCGACAGCTGCGACAGGCAGACAACCGGCACGTTCAGTTCCTTCGCCATAATCTTGAGCGAACGCGAGATCTCCGCGACCTCCTGCACACGGTTATCCATGTGCCGCCCGCCAACATGCATCAGCTGCAAGTAGTCAATGACGATCAGGCCCAATTCCTCGCCCAGACGGCGGCACTTTGCCTTGATTTCGGCAACCGTGATCGCAGGATTGTCGTCCACGTAAATGTTCAGTCTGGCCAGCACGCCCGACGCACGGGCGATTTTGACCCAGTCCTCTTCATCCAAGTTGCCGGTTTTCAACTTCTGCGACTCGATAAGCGCTTCGCTGGACAAAAAGCGGCTGGCGAGTTGTTCCTTGCCCATCTCGAGCTGGAACACGCAAACGCCCGTCCCTTTTTTGTAGCCGCGCGGCTTATCCTTCACGCTCGCCTTGGCAGCGTTGAGCGCAACATTGAGTGCAAACGCCGTTTTACCCATGCCGGGACGCGCTGCAATCAGGATAAGGTCAGATTTGTTCAGGCCGGTCAGCGCGGTGTCCAGCGCATGGAATCCGGTCGACATGCCCGGAATGTCGCTGTCCGACTTGGCGCGCTCGTCCAGTTCGGTGTACAGGTCTGCAATGACCTCGCTGAGCTTGGACAAGCCCTTGATTTCGCGTCCCTGTCGGATGCCATAAATCCGTTGCTCGGCTAATTCTGCAATGCTGGACGCTTCGCCGCGTGCTTCCAGCGCATTCTGCTGGATTTCACTGCCTGCGTCTGCCAGCTGACGCAGCAGGCTTTTGTCGCGCACAATGCGCACATATTCACCCACGTTGCGCGCGCCCGGCGTGACCTCCATCAGCTGGAACAAATACGCACGGCCGCCCGCCTCGTCATAATAGCCCATGCGCGTGAGCATATCGAGCACCGTAACCGGGTCGATCCGCTGCGCGCCATTGAACATGGAGTAGATGGTCTCAAAGATGCGCTTGTTCTCGTCGGCATAAAAATCGTCCGCACGCACCTGCTCGATCACTTCAGGGATGCAGTTCGGGTCGACCAGCATTGCACCCAGAAGCGACTGCTCCGCCGTCAAGTCCTGCGGCACCTGCCGCATCAAAAGCTCATCCAAAACCGCACCGCCTTTCTTTGAAAATTCGCTTTGCCGCGCCCCGCGCGGCCATTATTCTGCAAACCGCTCCGCGGTTTGCATCCAAAACACCCAGCTTTGCCGGGTGTTTGGATACCCCGACCCAGCCGCCTTGGGCGGCGTCATTCGGGTATCGAAGAACGGTTTCTTCGGAACCGCTCTTCGTATATAGGGGGCTTTTGAAGCCCCCTATAAGTGTTTACGCTTCTACTACCTGCACCAGAATCTCACCCGCGATATCCTGATACAACTTTGCCTTCACGCGATGCACGCCGAAGGTTTTGATCGGCTCTTCCAGCACGATCTTCTGCTTAGGCACATTCAGACCGTACTGCTTGTTGAGTTCCTCCGCGATTTCCTTGGAGGTTACCGCGCCGAACAGGCGGCCGCCCGAACCACCCTTGGCCGGAACCTTGACCGGGCTGACCTTGAGCTTTTCCGCCGCCTCGCGCGCTGCCTGCTGCTCGAGCGCAATCTTGCGCGCATGCGCCTCATCCTGCGCCTTCTTGACGTTCAGATTATCTGCCGTTGCCGGCTCAGCCAGTCCGCGCGGCATGAGGAAATTGCGGCCGTAGCCCTCGCTGACCTCGATCAGGTCGCCCTTCTTACCCTTGCCCTTGACATCGGCCTTGAGAATAACTTTCATGATGGTATTAACTCCTTTTCTGACTTTCTGTATCTGATAGAAGCCGGCCAGTTCAATGCTCTGCCGGTTTATCGGTTTGCTGATCGGCAAAATAGCCGTCGATCGCCTCGGTAATCATGCGGTCCGCCTCTTCCGGGGTGGTGTTGCGCAATTGCGCACCCGCCGCGGAATGGTTGCCGCCGCCGCCCAGCCGCTCCATGAGCAGCTGCACATTGACCTGTCCTGACGCACGGGCCGAAACCGCCATGTCGTTGCCGCTGCGGAACGCCACCACGCTTGCGCGTGTACCGATGATGCTCAGCAGCTCATCTGCCGCCTGCGCCGCCGCTATGCGGTCCACTTCCTCATCGGTGATGGCAAAAATAACACCCTGCCCGCAGTCACGCGCGGAAGAAATGAGTTTCTGCCGCTCCATATACTGCGTGAAGCTGGACTGGAACAGATGCTTAACGTCGCTCGCCTCCGCACCTGCGCGGCGCAGATAGGCGGCCGCCTCAAAGGTGCGCACGCCGGTACGCATAGAAAAGCCCTTGGTATCCAAATAAATACCCGCGAGCATCGCTTCCGCTTCGCCCGTCAGAATGCCGCTGGTCGGCACCAGATATTGCAGCAGCTCGCTGACCAGTTCGGATGCGGACGACGCATACGGCTCATGCAGCGAAACGACCGCGTTTTCGATATAGTCCGCAGCACGGCGATGATGGTCGATGACCGCTACCTTATTGATGGATTGCAGCAGCGCCTCATTTTCCACATATGCCGGTCGGTTGACATCCACCACGATCAGGAGTGTGTTGAAATCGCATAGGATCATCGCGTCCTCTGCGCTGATGAACACATCCTTATACTCCGGCAGCGTCTCCAACCGTTCGATCAGATCACTTGCCATGGTGTGCTGTCGATCGACCACGATATGCACCGGCTTCCCCTTAACGCGGGCAGCGCACACCATACCGGCTGCTGCGCCGATGGCGTCCATATCGCTGTTCCGGTGACCCATGATCAGCACCTGCGAGGAATCGCGGATGAGCTGGGAAAGCGCATTTGCCACCACGCGGCTTTTGACCTTGGTGCGTTTCTCGACCTCCTCGGTCAGACCGCCGTAAAACTCAAAGGTATACCGGTTTTTGATGACCGCCTGATCGCCGCCGCGCGACAACGCCATGTCGATCGCCAGACCCGCATATTGGTAGCTCTCCGCCAGCGTCTCGCCATCCTTGCCGATACCAATGGACAGCGTCGCAATGACACCTTCATGATTCTGAATATCGCGCACATCCTGCAAAACCGCAAATTTGCGCGCGCTGAGCTTATCCAGCTCGGCATTTTCGATGATGAAAATGTATTTGTCGCGGTCATACTTACGCAATACCGCATTGCAGTCCTTGATCCAAGCAAACAGCCGCTTGTCAATGCCCGCCAGAATGGTTGACTTCTCGGAATCAGTCGCATTCTTGGTCAGTTCCTCATAGTTATCGATTGCAATAACCGCAATCGCCGGACGGCGGGTCTCTGCCGCATCGCGCAGCTGCACATATTCCGTGCAGTCCAGAAAATGCAGCATCATCATCTGCCCCGCGTCGCTCTGCACCAAGCTGCCGAACACATGATAGGCGCTCCGCCCCATGCGCAATTCACCGGGAAATTCGGTTTTTCCTTCAATCAGCCAACGGGTCTCAAAGGTCGGCGCAAGCTCGGTCAAACGCATATGCCGCGCCCCGACAAACTGCCCGCTGATATCCGCAAACGCGCTGTTGGCCCAGACGATCTCGCCCGTTGTCGCCAAAGCGACCACGGTCGGCAGCGGAGAATGGGTCACAGCGGGATGAATTTCTCCGCCGTCAACCACAATGTTATCCATCAGCGCCTGCATCTGGCGGCTGCACTCTTGCTCCCCATGCAGCGCGATCATACGCAGAAGAACGCCTAAAACCAGGCCGATCAATCCATATATTACGGAAAAATACATGCTGCCGAGCGCAAACAGGAGAAACAAAACAAAAAATACCCTGCTGCCCGACCGCAGTGTTTTTCGAGACGGCTTATTCAACTTCTCGTCCCCCTTTCGGACGCAAAAATTCATGTTAATTATACCATCGCTCCGCTATAATGTAAACAAAAATCGTATAAAGCCCCCTGTACCGTGCTGCCATATTGACAGGTGTAGCCCCTCAGGGTATGATATTTTTACGAAAGCGAGGCGACAAACCATGGCGCAATATATTTTGGCTCTGGACCAAGGCACCACCAGCTCGCGCGCGATCCTGTTTGACCGCGAGCAGAACATTCTGGCCATCCGCCAACATGAGCTGGCGCAGCATTATCCGCACGAGGGCTGGGTCGAGCAAGACCCGATGGATATCTGGTCGACGCAATACGCCGCGATGCTCGAGGTGCTGGCGGCTTCCGACGTATCTCCAAAAGACATTGCCGGCATCGGCATCACCAACCAGCGCGAAACCACCATCCTCTGGGACCGGAATACCGGCCGCCCGATTTATAATGCCATCGTTTGGCAATGCCGCCGCACAGCCGATATCGTGGACGGACTGGTCGCGCAGGGTCTTTCCGAGCACATCCGGCAAACGACCGGTTTGATCCCGGACGCTTACTTTTCCGGTACAAAAATCAAGTGGATCCTAGATCATGTAGAAGGCGCACGGGAAAAAGCCGCGCGCGGTGATATTCTGTTCGGCACGGTGGACAGTTGGCTGGTCTGGAAACTGACGGGCGGCAAAGTACATATCACGGACGCGACAAACGCTGCCCGCACCATGATTTTCAACATCCACACGCTGGACTGGGACGACACGCTGCTTGAAGCGCTCGATATTCCGCGCGCTATGCTGCCGCGCGTCTGTTCGTCCAGCGAAGTGTACGGCACAGTCGCCATGCCGGGCGGCGATATTCCAATCGCAGGCATTGCAGGCGACCAGCAGGCCGCCCTATTCGGACAGACCTGCTTTGCGCCGGGCGCTGCCAAAAACACCTATGGCACGGGCTGCTTCCTGCTGATGAACACCGGCACACAGGCCTGCGAAAGCAAAAACGGGCTGCTGACCACCATCGGCATCCGCATCGGAGACGAAACGCAGTACGCGCTGGAGGGCAGCGTCTTTGTCGGCGGGGCGGTCATTCAGTGGCTGCGGGATGAAATGCGCTTTTTCGCGGAAAGCCGCGACGCGGAATACTATGCCAAAAAAGTACCGGATACAGGCGGCGTATATCTCGTTCCCGCTTTCACCGGACTTGGCGCGCCGCACTGGGACATGTATGCACGCGGCTGCCTCGTCGGCCTGACACGCGGCACCTCCCGCGAACACATCATCCGCGCTGCACAGGAGTCTATCGCCTATCAGGTCAACGATCTGCTGGACGCGATGGCGCGCGATACCGGCGTGCCGCTGTCCTCTCTCTCGGTGGACGGTGGCGCAAGCCGCGACAGCTTCCTGATGCAGTTTCAGGCGGATATCTCACAGTGTACTATCCGCCGTCCGGTCATCCGTGAAACGACCGCACTGGGCGCCTGCTATCTGGCAGGTCTTGCCACCGGTGTGTGGCACAGCCGTGAGGAACTGACGCAGCTTTGGCGTTGTGATACATTCTATGAACCCGCCATGGAAGCGGGTACCCGCCGGCGGCTGCTGACAGGCTGGGCAAAAGCAGTCGGCCGCAGTCTGGACTGGGCAGAACACAACTAAAAAGAAAAAAGAACGGCCTTACGAAGGCCGTTCTTTTTTCTTGCGTAAAATCGCGTATTCATCCACTGCAAACGGAAAAGAGAAATGCACCCGCATTTGCGGAACATTAAATAAGTCGAGCGCCTTACCCTCGTCGTTGACCACGTCATCTGCGTGGAAACGATACGGAGACTGCCCCGGCTGAATGAGCTCCAGTTCTTCGCCCTTGAAAATGCGGTTTTTCAAAGCGAATACCGCATGTCCGTCCGCACCGCAATCAACCGGCATACCCACCACTTCGTATTCCCGGATGTACTGACTGTCGCCATAGTGCTGCCCGTTTTCCTCCGAACCAAAGTAGAATCCGGTGTAATATTCGCGGTGGCTGACCTTGTTCACTTCCTCGCGACAGAACTGCGGCAACACAAACCCCGCCGGGTCGGCGGCATAGGCGTCGATCGCTGCGCGGTATGCACCGGTCACACAAGAAGTGTAATACGCCGTCTTGTTGCGTCCCTCGATCTTGAAGGAATTCACACCGGCGCGCACCAGCTCCGGAATATGCTCGATCATGCACATATCCTTGGAATTATACAGATAGGTGCCGCGGGCATCCTCCTCAACCGGGAAAAACTCACCCGGCCGTTTTTCCTCCATCAGCGCGTAATTCCAGCGGCAGGGCTGGGCACACGCACCGTGATTGGCATCCCGTCCGGTCATATACTGCGAAATCAGGCAGCGCCCGGAGTAAGAAATGCACATCGCACCGTGTACAAATGCCTCGATTTCCAGCTCTTTCGGGGTGTTCGCACGGATCTTCGTAATCTCTTCCAGCGATAGCTCGCGCGCGAGCACAACGCGCTCTGCGCCCAGATCCGCCCAGAAGTTCGCCGCCTCGTGGTTGAGGATGCTGGTCTGGGTCGAAATGTGCAGCGGAACCTTGGGCGCATAACGCTGTGCCATCCGGATCACACCCACATCCGCCACGATCAAGGCATCCGCTCCCGCATCTGCCAGCAGTTCCAGATAGGCGGGCAAGGCCGGCAAATCGCATTCGGACGGCATGATATTGACCGTAATATAGCATTTGACGCCGTGTGCATGCGCATAGGCAATGCCCGCACGCAGCTCCTGATCGTCAAAGTTTGCGGCAGCGGCCCGCATACCGAACCGCTGTCCCGCAAAATACACTGCGTTTGCGCCATACGCGATGGCAAAACGCATTTTTTCCATATCGCCCGCAGGCGAAAGCAACTCCGGCATTTGATTATTCACCGCTGCCCTCCGCATTTGCGGCCGCCGCGGCAGCCTGTGCTGCGTTGGATTTGGCAATGTTCGCTTCATGCTCTGCATAGCTGTTGGCGAACAGGTGCGTACCGTCCGGCATAGCGACATAGTAATAATAGTTGTGCTGCTCCGGATGTGATGCTGCATACAGGGAAGCGTAACCCGGATTGCAGATCGGTCCGGGCGGCAGGCCCTGCTTGGTGTACAGGTTGTACGGTGTATCGGATGCCAAATCCGCTTCGCTGAGCGTACCGCTTGTCCGGCCAAGGCCGTACAGGACAGACGCGTCCACCTGCAGATACGGGAACTCGCTCGAGTTATTCAAGCGGTTATAGATAACGCCGGCAATCGTCGCGCGCTCGCTGTCCGCCTGCGCCTCGCGCTCGACCAGCGATGCAATCGTCACGATATCGTGCATAGACCGGCCAAGGCTTTCCGCACCGGCCTGAATATCCGCGTCGTATTTAGTCTCAAAGTTGTTGAGCATCTTATTGATGGTGTCAACCACCGTCGCATTGCCCTTATAGATCTCATAGGTATCCGGGAACAGATACCCTTCCAGCCAGCCTTCGGTTGCCGGCAGCTCATCCTTCAGGAACGTATGCTTGAACGGATATTCGTTCAGCGCTTCATTGAGCGCATCCTCCGTACAAACATGCTCATCAAGCAGCAGCTGCTTGATCTGTGCGACCGAGTAACCCTCCGGAACCGTGATTTTCATGGTCTCCTGGCTCGATGCGTTGACCAGCGTATCAATGATCTGACCGTAGTCCATATTGGGGTTGAGCGAGTACGAGCCTGCCAGCACGCCCTGATTGTCTCCCTTGATGCGGACATACAGCTTGAAAATGGTGCCATAATTGATGACGCCCTCATCATCCAGCTGCTTTGCCAGCGAAATCAGGTCGGTATTTTCCGAAACCGTGATCTCCTTGACCGCATTCTCCTTGACAAACGCGAACACATCATTGGCAACAAAAATCGCCGCCAGCGACAAAATGATCGAAATACCCAGCACGGCAATGACATACACCACCGTCCCTGCGCATCCGCCGTTCATCTGTCGGCGGCTGCGGCGGCGGTGCTGCTCTTGCGGCTGCGGGATACGCTGTGTTTCCTGATTGAAATTATTATCCATTGTCTCACCTCAATATTTTTCTGTTTTCCGTTAAAACACCCGGTTTACAATCAGCTTTGCGATAAAAGCAAGGAAAAAAGTCAGCATACCGGGATTGCGCACCAGCAACCACAGGTCATATAAACCGGCGCTTTTTTCAAAATGAGGAATGCAGCCTCTGGTCAGCAGCGTTTCCAGTTCACGCAGCGTCAAATAGAGGAAAAACAGCAGCACAAGCGCATTGATCGCCGCGAAATAGCTCCATATACCAAAAGCCGCATAAGTATCCGTGATCCAAAGCACAAACACATAATACAGATTATTTACGCCATGCGCCAAGACCGCAGGCCAGACGCTGCCGGATACATAGGTCAGATATGCATAGGCGATACCCGCCAGAAACGGACCTGCGAAATTCATCATACTGCCGTGCAGCATGGCAAACGCCAAACCGCTGAAAATCAGGCAGGCAGAAGTGCCGACGCTTTCCTCATGCACGGTAAACAATGTACCGCGTAAATACACCTCTTCCATCACAGACGAAAGAACCACAATGATGAAAAAGCGGGCGGACATACTCAGCCCCGACTGCGGCGCATCCAGCGGCGTCGCCGTCAAGTCTGCACCAACCAGACCTGCCAAGTGATAAACCAGCAAATTCAGGAACAGCGAGAGCAACGCCACGGTAACACCCAGCCGGACCGTCAGCCCCAGTATCCCCTTGCGCATACGGCGCGGCTGCAGCCGTTTGCGCAGCTTCTTCTGATCCCGCATGGAAAACACCAGAAGAACCAACGGCAGCGCAAACGAAATAAATTCCGCCAGCGCAATGAGCGGCGCACTGCCGCCGAAGTGTCCCGCCAGCTTTCCGGTGCCTGTCAGCAGGCAAAAACACAGAAACAGGGAAAGGCCGGGCAGCAACGCGATTTTGTTATTCTTCATCCGTGCGCAGCACCTGCCTTTCCGTCAGGATCCAATGACATTTTTGATCGAGGGCAGTATGCGGCAGACTTTCCACCAGACGCTTTTCGGCGCAAAGCGCCATGCGGACGGCTCCCGTCCGGCAGAGGAAGCGGTCATAGTATCCGCCGCCATACCCCAAACGGTAGCCCTGCTTGTCGCAGGCAAGCGCCGGAACCAGCACCAGATCGATCGCATCCGGCAGAATCTCCCGTGCAGCGGCAGACGGTTCTTCGATCCCGTGCGCGCCCGGCCGCAGCTCGTCAAGCGAGGTGATCTGCCGCGCGGTCATTTCTCTCGCTGCGCCGCAAAGCGGAACGCAGACGGTTTTCCCCGCCGAGAGCGCTGCGCGCAGCAATGCGCGGGTGTCGATCTCCTGCGGGGTGGACACATAGACAAAAACGCATCCGGCGCGGCGATAGCTTTCATGCTCCAGCACATGGGCAGCGATCTGTCTGTCGGCAGACTGCTTCTCCGTCGCATCCTGCGCAGCACGTTCGGAAAGAAATTTGCGACGCAGTGTCTTCTTATCGTTCGACATGGTGCACAACTTCGGCGGCGATCCGGCGCGCCTGCTCCTCGCCGCGCAGCGCGGACACCAGCGCACAGCCGAAATCGAGCGCACCGCCTACGCCGCAGGCGGTGATGATGCGACCGTCCACCACGCAGGTGCGCTTCAGCGGAGTCGCTCCCGTCATGCCATTCTCCATACCCGGATAGCAGGTGGCCTTACGACCCTTGAGCAGACCCATGCCGCCCAGGATGATGGACGGTGCAGCACAGATCGCAGTAACATATTTGCCTTCGTCATAGCACTTGCGCACCGCGTTCGTCACGCGCTCATCTGCGTATAGATTCTTCGTGCCCGGCATACCGCCCGGCAGCACCACCATATCCGCGTTATCCCAATCCGCCTGATCCATAGGCAGGTCGGTCTGGATGCCGATGCCGTGCGAGCCGTGCACCAGCTCGCCCGTCACACCCACCAGCTTGACCTCGACGCCTGCGCGGCGCAGCAGATCGGCCGGCGTAATGGCTTCTGTCTCTTCAAATCCCTCTGCTAACAGTACATATACCATCTCTTGTCACACCTTTCAGTTCAGCATTAAATTCATATATCCGCGGGAATCCTCCCGCTCTCCATACCATTTGATGCAGCCGAGCGCAGTCTGCGCGCCGCAGCCGGTCACCGTGCATTGTGCCAGACCGAGCGCCGCAAGCAGCCCTTGCTCACGCACCTCCGTCAAGCCAAACGCCTCCTGCACGCTATCCGTCCAGCAAAATGCATAGGCCACGAGGGTATCCCCCGTAAACCCGCCGAACACACCAGCGCCCAGCGCGTCAAACATATCGATCTGTGCGCACCAGTATGCTTCGTCGCGCACAATGCGGCAATCCGTCGCCAAACGGTCATACAGCACCGCCATCTGCGGCACATCCGCCCGCGTCAGCCGCCGCGGTGCTTCACCGTCCTCTGTTCGCACGATTTCACGCTTTTCCACATAGAAAAACGGCTCATAGCCGAACGGCCGGTAAAAATCAAACAGCCACGGCTCTGCAGGGATGAGCGTCGAAGCCGCTCTGCCCTGATCCCGGTCGATCTCAAAGGATGCCTCGAGCAGACGCGCCATATGGCCCTTGCGGCGGTGTGTCGGATCGGCGCACGCGCCGTAAATATAGGTGATTTCCTGTTCGCCGCCGCCAGTCAGCAACCGATACGGCAGCATTTGCACCATCGCGCACAGCGTGCCCTGCTCCTCACTGAGCAGCACCGTGCCGCAGTCGAAGAAGTGCGCAAAAAAATAATCGTTAAAACCGCCCTCATCCGGGAAACAGGTTTCCCAAAGTTGCCGGATGACCGGTATATCCTGCGGCTGTGCCCACCGGATCATGCCTGCGGCTCCTTCGGCACCGCGGTGTATTTCACGCCGCGCATGACCGGATAATACGACTTTTTCGCCTTGCGCAGACCCTCCAGACCAAGATCTTCCTCTCTATTGACGTACTGCACGTCATCACAGTTCCGCAAAACGAACTGCTGGTTGATCATCTGATACGCGCCGGGGATGGTGTGATCGGCTTTTTCGATCTGCACCACATACATATCCGGCTCCGCCTTGCAGCCAAACGTGAAGGCGATCACCTCGCCATCCAGCCGCAGTACGCCGCCCCGCAGTTCGAGTGCGTCAAAGTTGTGCAGCGCCTGCACGATTGCGCAGGTCTCGCCCTGAAAATCCCGGCTCTGCGCACAGCCGTTCTGGTTGCACCAGCGGATATGATACCCAAACGCATCCTTGATGTTATCACGCGTCATATCCTCATAGCTCCAGCGGCCCTCATATGCCGCCTGAAACCGGTTGACCAGATTACGCTTGCTTTGCAGTTTTTTACCCGACAACGTGCGCAGCTTTTCCGCCAGATAAATATAATCGTCGCCGTCCTCATTATCATGCGAAAAGACAAATTTGCCCGGCCGTACCGCCTCGATGCGTTCGATCATCGGCTCTGCCACCGACACGACCACGAACGGGACGCCGCGCTCGGCGGCATCCTGCTCGAGTGCATCAAGCGCATCGCCCAGATCGCCCTCGCCTATGGGAGCAAGATAACAGTCGTGACCGCCGTCCAGCGGCGTCATCTTGACCAGCAGAAAGCCGTCCCGAAAACAAATTTGCGTGTTATAGTGGCTGCGCCACATAAATAAATCCACGAAACAGCGTTCGCACAGATGATAATAATAGTGCGAACCACATGCCTCTACCGCCTGCTTGTCCTCCAATGTGATTTCTCGAAATGGTAACATAAACAATCCTTTTCCTTTATTATCGCGGCGATCCCCCGTCGCCCGCACCCGGTTTCCCGGTTCGTTTGCATTTTCTTTCTGTCCTACAGACCCATTTTTCCCATATTTTCCGGGTTTTATCGCAAAGCCTTATCGGCTGAGCGCATCCCCTGCCTTATTTCCGTTTGCCGCCGAACAGCCGCTCCCGAATGACGATCAGCAAAAATTTAGGCAGCTTCATCATGCGTCCGATACGGCTGGGTTGACAAAGCAGCCGGTAAAACCATTCCAACCCCAGCTTGATGAAGATTTTCGGTGCACGTTTGGCAACACCCGCAAAAACATCCAGCGATCCGCCTAGTCCGCAAAACAGGCTCGCATGGATCTCATCCATATAGTTTGCCATGAACCGTTCCTGCTTGGGTGCACCAAGGCAGACAAATACTACGTCTGCGCCGCCGCAGGCGTTGATCGCATCCACCGCCGTCTGTGGATCGGTGAAATAACCATCCTGTGTGCCAGCCAGCACCAGCCCCGGATATTTTTTGCACAGATTTTCCCCGGCTTTTTCAGCAACGCCCGGCTTTGCCCCGAGCAAGAACAGCCGCATGTTCTCTTTGGCCATAGCCGCAACCAGATTTTCGGCAAACTCAATGCCTGCGACCTTGCCGCAAAGCTCTTCACCTAGGATTTTTGCTGCATAAATGATGCCGATACCGTCCGGCAGAACGAGCGCCGCACGGTTGACAATGCCCATATATTCTCTGTCCCTACAGCAGAGATCAACGATTTCGGGATTTGGCGTTACCACATAGCCCTTCTGTCTTGCGCGGATGCGGCTCATCGCCACATCAACAGCCTGCTGCATTGTCACCGCATGGAAATGCACGCCCAAAATTGAAGCGGTTTTCATTTTCTATCTCCTGCATTCTTTATTGTCATAATAGAACTGTGGGTACTCAAAATCTATCTTATTATACAGCAGTCTCTGCAAAATCTCAAGTCTATGCATACCAAATCTCTTTTTGGCACAAATACCGGCAAGAAGTCCGGTGTTTCGCCTGACTTCTTGCACATTTTCTTCTTTTTGTCACAGTCTAAAAAGGGGACGCAGCAGAAAGCTGCGTCCCCTTATGCATCTCTTAAATCTGTGCGCGGATGAGTTCGCCCATCTCGCTGGTGGAAAGCACCTTTTCGCCCTTTGCGGCGATATCCGCCGTGCGGTGACCCGCATCGAGCACATTTTCAACCGCGTTTTCGATCGCGTCCGCTTCTGCCATCAGGCCGAAGGAATAGCGCAGCATCATTGCGCAGGACAGGATGGTTGCGATCGGGTTGGCGATGCCCTTGCCCGCGATATCGGGCGCAGAGCCGTGGATCGGCTCGTACATGCCCTTGCCGGTCTCATTCATCGAAGCCGAAGGCAGCATACCGATCGAGCCGGTGATCATGGACGCTTCGTCCGATAGGATATCGCCGAACAGGTTGCCAGTCACGATCACGTCAAACTGACCCGGATTGCGCACCAGCTGCATTGCACAGTTGTCTACATACATATCCGAGTATTCGACCTCGGGATATTCATCCTTAATGCGGTGCATGGTCTCGCGCCAAACGCGGCTGGTCTCCAGCACATTTGCCTTATCGACCGAGCAAACCTTCTTATTGCGCTTCATCGCCATTTCAAAGGCGCGGCGGCCGATACGCTCAATCTCATAAACCGAATAGTTCATGTCATCCGCGCCGACCTCACCCCAGCCCTTTTCGCTCTCGCGGCGGTAGTGCTTGCCGAAATAAACGTCGCCGGTCAGCTCTCGGCAAACGAGAATGTCAAAACCGTCCCCGATGATCTCAGGCTTGATCGGGCAGGCGTCCGACAACGCTTTATGCATCTGCGCAGGGCGCAGATTGACGAACAGCCCAAGCGCCGAACGCAGACCGAGCAGCGCCTTTTCCGGGCGCTTTTCCGAGGGAACTTCGTCCCACTTCGGGCCGCCTACCGCACCGAGCAGCACGGAATCTGCATTTTTGCAGATTTCGATGGTTTCCTCGGTCAGCGGGATGCCATTAACATCAATCGAGCAGCCGCCTGCAAGCACCTCGGTATAGTTAAACTGATGGCCGAACTTCTCACCGACCTTATCGAGCACCTTCATCGCCTCGGTGACGATCTCCGGGCCAATGCCATCGCCCTTGACGACCGCAATATTGTACTGCATCGCTTATTCCCCTCTTTCCTTCAGCGACTTCAAAAGACCGCCTGCCTGGATAATGCTCTGAATGAACGGCGGGAACGCTGCCGCCTGATAGGTTTCACCCTTGGTTTCGTTGGTAATGACGCCGGTGTCAAAATTGACCGAAACCGTGTCGCCGTCCTCGATGCCGTTTGCCGCTGCTTCACATTCCAAAATCGGCAAACCGATATTGATCGCGTTGCGGTAGAAGATGCGTGCAAACGACGCCGCAATGACGCAGGAAACGCCGTTTTCCTTGAGCACCAGCGGCGCATGCTCACGCGAAGAGCCGCAGCCGAAATTGCGCGTTGCCACAACGATATCGCCCGGCTGCATCTTTTTGACGAACTCCGCATCGATGTCCTCCATCGCGTGGGTTGCCAGCTCCTTGGGATCTGCAATATTTAAGTAACGTGCGGGAATAATAACATCGGTATCGACGTTGTCCCCATATTTGAAAACTCTGCCTTTTGCATTCATGGTACTGTTTCCTCCCTTACTTCAGCTCGTCCGGCGCGCAGATATAACCCGCAACCGCGCTTGCCGCAGCTACCGCCGGGCTGGCCAGATAGATTTCCGAGGAAATGTGACCCATACGGCCGACAAAGTTACGATTGGTCGTCGAAATCGACTTTTCTCCATGCGCCAGAATACCCATGTGGCCGCCCAAGCACGGTCCACAGGTCGGGGTGGAAACGATCGCGCCCGCTTGAATGAAGATTTTGGTCAGACCCTCCTCGATGCACTGGAGGTACACTTCCTGCGTAGCAGGAATGACGATAGTGCGAACGTTCGGGTTGACCTTGCGGCCCTTGAGAATCTCAGCCGCGACGCGCATATCGTCGATACGGCCGTTGGTGCACGAACCGATGACCGATTGCTGCACTTCAATATGACCCAGTTCGTCAATCGCCTTGGTATTTTCCGGCAGATGCGGGCAAGCGACTGTCAGACCCAGCGCAGACAAGTCAATTTCGATGACCTGCTCATACTCTGCATCCTCATCCGCCTCAAATACCGTAATATCACGGTTAACGCGGCCTTTGATGTAAGTCGTGGTCTTTTCGTCCACCGGGAAAATACCGTTTTTCGCGCCCGCTTCGATCGCCATGTTGCAGATCGTGAAGCGGTCGTCCATCGACAGGGAGGAAACGCCCTCGCCGACGAACTCCATCGACTGATACAGTGCGCCATCCACACCGATTTTGCCGATGATGTGCAGAATGACGTCCTTGCCGGACACCCACGGACGGAGCTGCCCCTTCAGCACAAACTTGATTGCGCTGGGCACCTTGAACCACGCCTTGCCGGTCGCCATGCCGGCAGCAAGATCGGTCGAACCAACGCCGGTCGAAAACGCGCCGAGCGCGCCGTAGGTGCAGGTGTGGCTGTCCGCGCCGATGATCAGCTCGCCCGGAGCGGTCAGACCTTTTTCCGGCAGCAGCGCATGTTCGATGCCCATGGTACCGACATCATAAAAGTTAACGATGCCGTGCTTTTTGGCAAATTCGCGGCATTCGAGGCACTGCTCCGCCGATTTGATATCCTTATTCGGTGCAAAATGATCCATCACCAGCGCGATTTTGGTGTTATCAAACACCTTATCAAAGTCTGCCTTCTCCATCTCACGGATGGCGACCGGCCCGGTGATATCGTTGGCGAGCGTCAGATCGACGTTCGCCTCGATCAGCTGACCCGCACAAACGCTGTCCAGCCCCGCATGTTTTGCGAGGATTTTTTGCGTCATTGTCATACCCATAGCGGTTGTTTCCTCCTGCCCTCAGTCGATGAAATACTTGTTGATGCCGTTGATATAGGCCTTGATAGATGCCTCGATCACGTCGGTCGATACGCCGCGGCCGGTGACGATCTCGCTGCCGTCAATGCTAATCTTGGCAATTGCCTCAGCCTGCGCGTCTTCGCCGTCGGTCATAGAACGCAGCGTATAATCCTCCAGCACAACATCCTTGTCGACGATCTTGTTGATCGCACGGAATGCTGCGTTGATCGGGCCGTCGGAAACCGCGGCACGCTCGAACATCTCGTCACCCTTCTTGACGCGGATGACAGCGGTCGAAGTGATGGTATTGCCGGAGTTGATAACAAAACGGTCGAGCGTGTAGCGCTCCTCGCCGGAAACCGGCACCGCACCGACCAGCGCTTCCAGGTCGCGATCCTTGATGACCTTTTTCTTGTCGGCCAGCGCCTTGAACTTCTCGAAGGTCTTGTCGAGCTTCTCCTTATCCAGCGAGTAACCCAGCTCGCGCAGACGGTCTTCGAACGCGTGTCGGCCGGAATGCTTGCCCAGCACGATCGCATTCTTCGGAATGCCAACCGACTCCGGCGTCATGATCTCATAGGTTTCCTTATTCGCCATGACACCGTGCTGGTGGATGCCAGCTTCATGTGCAAA
Source organism: Clostridiales bacterium (assembly GCA_019421385.1). Lineage (GTDB taxonomy): Bacteria > Bacillota > Clostridia > Oscillospirales > Butyricicoccaceae > Agathobaculum. The sequence goes on along the minus strand of JAHZFK010000002.1, from coordinate 64,148 downwards.
GGCGTTCGCGCCGACGATCGGCTTGGTCGGAGCGACCGAAACACCGGTGATGGTCTGGATCATGCGGCTGGCACGATAGATCTGATGGGTGTCGATGTTGCACTGCACACCGAACAGATCCTTGCGCGTGTTGATCGCCATGACGCACTCTTCCATCGAGGCGTTGCCCGCGCGTTCACCGATGCCGTTAATGGTGCATTCGATCTGGTCGATGCCGGCTTCCACACCAGCCAGAGAGTTGGCTACCGCCATGCCAAGGTCGTTGTGCATGTGGCAGGAGAGAATGACGTTTTCAATACCCTCGGTGTGCTCACGCAGATAGCGGATGCGAGCGGCGTATTCCTCAGGGATCATATAGCCGACCGTGTCCGGAATATTGAGCGTGGTCGCGCCGGCCTTGATGGCGGTTTCAAACACACGGCACAGAAAATCCAGATCGGAACGGCAAGCATCCTCGGCCGAAAACTCGATATCCTCGCAGTACTTCTTGGCGTAGGCCACATTGTGCGCCACCGATTCGATGACCTCATCGGGTGTCATTTTCAGCTTATATTCCATGTGCACCGGAGACGTTGCAAGGAAGGTATGGATGCGGGCAGAGTCCGCACGGCGGATGGCATTCCATGCCGCGTCAATATCCTTTTCCACGCAGCGCGCCAGCGAGCAGATAGTAGAGCCGTGCACATTGTCCGCGATCGCCGCGATCGCTGCGGCATCGCCGGGCGAGGAAGCAGCAAAGCCCGCTTCAATAATATCTACCTTGAGCGCTTCCAGCTGCTTGGCAACCTCGATTTTTTCATTCAGGTTCATGCTGCAGCCGGGAGACTGCTCGCCGTCACGCAGGGTCGTGTCAAAAATTCGGATGGTTCTTGCCATTTTCTTGTCCTCTCTTTCTTGTCTTAGGGTGTACAGGGACAAAAAAAGCTTCGTCCCTTAATCAAAATTAAGAGACGAAGCATAAACTCCGCGGTACCACTCTTGTTGCCGCATAAAATACGGCCCCTCATCGCGCATCTAACAATACGCCGCCCCTGTAACGGTGGGCATCCGTTCCCTCCTACCGGCCGGACGGCTTTCAGCGGACCGCTCCCGGGCGAGTTTCATCGTTTCCTGACGCTGCCTTACACCAACCGACAGCTCTCTGCGGACAGGGATGCGATTACTTTACCCGTTCATCACCTTTTGCAATATGCTATTATATTAGCCTTTGCCCTCGCGGTTGTCAAGGGGTATTTTAATTTTTTCCCAGCAGACGTCCTGACTTGCGAATAAGGCAGTAATCTGGTATAGTAATAGTGATACTGTAAAAAAAGAGGAGAAAATTGACGTGAAACAACTCGGATTGCTTATTCGCCTGATTATCGGCATCATCGCCGGTACGCTGATCGGCCTGTGCGACGGCTGGTTCGGCATTGCGGATTCCACCGCATTTATCGCCGTCGTGCGCCTGTTCGCCACGTTTACCTCTCTGTTTTCCACCTTCCTGTCTTTCATGATCCCGCTGATCATCCTCTCCTTCATCACGGTGGGCATGGCGGAGCTGGGCAAAAAGGCCAACCGCCTGTTCGGCATGACCCTTCTGCTGGCTTACGGCACGACGGTTGTCTCCGGTTTTCTGACCTTCCTGATCGGCAAGGCGGTACTGCCCTCGCTGATTCAGCCCATCACGGGCGATGTGTTGGAAAGCAACGCGTTCCAGCCGTTCTTCACGATTGAGATCCAGCCGATCTTCGGTGTCATGACTGCGCTGGTGCTTTCGTTTGTGCTCGGCATCGGCATGGCGAACCTGCGCGGTTCCTCCCTGCTGGATGTATGCCGCGACCTGCAGCGCATCGTATCCGGTGTGCTCAAGCACATCATCATCCCGCTGATTCCGGTTCACATCGCGGGCCTGTTCTGTAACATTGCTGCGGAAGGCCGTCTGTTTGCAACGATCAAGATGTTTGCCTCCCTGTACGGCATCATCATCGTGCTGCAGCTGTTGTATATCCTTTCGCAGTTCGGACTTGCCAGTGTCATCTGCCGCAAGAACCACTTTAAAAGCATCAAGAATGTTGCGCCCGCCTATTTTACCGCACTGGGCACACAGTCTTCGGCTTCAACCATTCCGGTTGCACTGAACTGTGCGTATAATAATGATGTCAACGAGGACGTAGCCGACTTTGTCGTGCCGTTGTGCGCCACCATCAACCTCAACGGCGACACGATCTGTCTGGTGCTCGGCTCGATGGGTATTATGATTGCCAGCGGCCTGACGCCGACGCTCGCCATGTTTGCGCCTTTTATCATGATGCTCGGCGTGACTATGGTAGCGGCTCCGGGCGTACCCGGCGGCGGCGTCATGGCAGCGCTCGGTCTGATCACCTCTATGCTCGGCTTTACCGACCCCATGCAGCAGCTGATCATCGCGCTGCACTTCTCGCAGGACAGCTTCGGCACCGCGACCAACGTCACCGGCGATCAGGCGATTGCGTTGATCGTCGATCGGATCGATCGCACCAGCAGCGAAAAAAACGCTTACTGATTGACAGAAAGGAGCGCCTGCTTTGGAGGTACTGCTTGACATCATCCGGTCATTTGATTTTGATATTCTGTATGAGATTTCGACCCATCTGCGCGGCGGCGCATCTGATCTGTTCTGGAAATTCTTTTCGCTGATTGGAAACGCCGGCGCCGTGTGGATCGCGCTGGCCATCGCTTTGCTGTGCTTCCGAAAAACACGGCGGGCGGGTGCGGCGATACTGGTGGCGCTGGTGATTGGCCTACTCATCGGCAACGTATGGCTGAAAGAATGGATCATGCGTCCCCGTCCTTTTGTGACGCATCCGGAACTGACCGCCCTGCTCGATCCGGGCGATCAATGGTCTTTCCCGTCCGGCCACACGCTGTCCTCCTTTGCGGCAGCAACAGCACTGTGCTTTTTCCACCGCAAATCCGGCATGTTTGCCTATATTCTGGCCGCGCTGATCGGCTTTTCCCGTCTGTACGCCAGCGTGCACTATCCGACCGACGTGCTGGCCGGCATGTTGATCGGCATTGTCTGCGGTTTGATCGCCGCGTGGCTGACCGACCGCGTCACCGACCGCATCCATACCATCCGGCTGAGAAAGGGTGCTTAAATGAATCAATATAAGCGTCTTTTAAGCAACACCTTTATTTTTGCCATCGGCACATTCAGCTCCAAGATCCTCGTTATCCTGATGCTGCGTTTCTATACCGGCATGATGACGACGGACGAGATGGGCGTTGCCGATCTGATCATCAAAACGACAAGCATTCTCTATCCGGTCGTTTCGCTTTCTATCGGGCAGGCGATCATCCGATACGGTCTGGAACGCCGCCGCCGCAAAAGCGATGTGTTCACCATCGGCCTTGCGACCATCCTGTGCGGCTTTCTCATCGCGCTGCCGTTCCATCCGCTGCTCGGTCTGGTGCACTATAACACTTCGACCGGTGCGACCGGCTCTCTGCTGGAATACCAGTGGCTGATTTATCTGTATGTGCTGACTTCCTGCACGCAAAACGCTTGCAGCCAGTTCATCCGCGCGCTGGGTTATGTGCGCCTATATGCCGTGGACGGCATCTTCCGCACCTTTGTCACCATCCTGCTGAACATCCTGTACCTGACGGTATTCAAATGGAACATCTTCGGCTATGTATTTTCCATCATCTGCGCGGATGCGCTTTCAACCATCTGCCTGTTCCTGATCGCAAGCCTATGGAAGTATATCCGACTGCATAAGCCCAATTTTTATTTGTGGCGCAGTATGCTTGCCTATTCGTTACCGCTTGTGCCGGATGCCATTCTGGTTTATATCATCGGCTTTTCCGATCAGGCGTTCCTCGCTGCTATGCAGGATACCTCGGTCAGCGCGATTTACTCCATTGCCTATCGCGTGCCAACACTCATTGCACTGGTCGCCTCGATTTTCGTCGATGCATGGCAAATTTCCATTGTCAACAATAACTCACGAGAAGAACAAATCCAGTTTTTCTCCAACGTCGGCAACACATACAGTTCAATCGTGTTCATCATTGCGTCCGGCGGTATCATGTGCGCCAAGCTCGCCATCACCGTACTGGCTGTGCCCAGCTACTATATCGGCTGGACATTCATCCCGGTGCTTGCAGTCGGCGCAGGCTTCAACTGTCTGTCGAGCTTTCAGAAGAGCGTCTATCTGCTGGAGAAACGCACCATTCCCTCGTTTCTATCCACCGCGTTTTCCGCAGTCGTCAACATTTCGCTCAATGCGCTCCTCATTCCGCGCTATGGCGGCATGGGTGCGGCGGCGGCAACACTCATCAGCTATGTCGTCCTGTTCCTATATCGTGCTGTGGACAGCCGCCGCTTCATGCCAGTGCGCTGGAACAAAAAGCGGCTGGGCTGCACGGTGTTTCTGCTGTGTGTGCAGGGCGCATTGATGCTGTTAGAACCACCGCTCTGGCTGCTATGGCAGCTGCTTCTGTTCGCTGTCGTATTCCTTCTCAACTGCCGCGAGTTGCTGGTCGGCGTCAAAAAACTACTGCATCGCGCATAAGCAAGTCCTTTTCAAACAAAAACGCCGGACGAAAGTCCGGCGTTTTTGTTTTCAAATCGAATAATCCAGCGCCTGACCGCGGTTAACCAGTTCCTCCAGCGTGACCGAATCCACATACTGATTGACCACATCGTACAACCCGCGCCAAAAGTCCAGCGTAATGCAGTCCTGCGCGCGGGCGCACTCCACCGGATCGTGCTCCAGACACGCCACCGGCACCAAAGCGCCTTCTGTAATGCGCAGAATATCTCCCACGGTATATTCCGACGGATGCCGCGCCAATTGGTATCCGCCCTGTGCGCCGCGCGTAGAAGTTACAAAACCTGCGCGGGACAACTGAACGACAATCTGTTCCAAATACTTGGCTGATATCTCCTGCCTTTTGGAAATATCCCGCAACGGGATGTAGCCAGCAGCATCGTGCTGTGCCAGATCGATCATCAGGCGAAGCGCATATCTTCCCTTTGTCGAAATCTTCATAGACATACCCCTTTGCAACATTCATTTCTCAAAAGCCGTCATGGTTTCTACATCCCCGCCCATTATTGCTACTGCAAACGTGCAATCACATCCGCAATATGCCGGCTGGCCTGCTCCACTTCCCATTTCAGCTCCGTGGCGGAAATGCGCTCCGCACCGTGTCCCAGAATAATCATCTGCTCCATGCCATCCGAAGTGGCAACACGCACACGGTGCTTGCGGGAGAGGTCATAGGATGCCTGTTCAATATACATGTCTGCCGTTTCCGCCTCCTTGGTGTAAACGATATGCAGACCATGCCGTTTCTCGATCGACCCCATTCCCCCTTTTACCTTGTATGCGTCAAACACTACGATCAAGTGGCACTTGCGCACACTTTGATAATTGCTCAGCACATTGATAAGCGCTTCCCGCGCCGCGTTGATATCCGCAGCCGCCATGCTGCGCAGTTCATCCCATGCAAAAATAATATTATATCCATCGACCAGCAGATAATCGTCTGCGCGAATACGGGTAACATATAATTGCTCGATCGTTTCCGCTTTTTTGCGGCTCTGCTGAAAAGCTTCAAAGCCGCGGTCACGAATCGGACCATACGTTCGCTCAAACAGCGCGCGCAACTCTTTATCATCATCCGAGCCGGAGGATGCCGCCGCGCGGCGTACCGGCTGAGGCGTTGGCTCTTCTTTCTCCGGCTGCAAGCAAACACCTGCATCCATATGCGCATGCGCACGCACCTCGTCCCATTTGACGACATAGCCCGCGCCATGCGAACAAAATACAGAATCCGGCGGATTTTCGGTATCGTGCTCAGGCTGATACCCGATTTGCTCCACTACCTCTGCGGCGTTATGGCAGGGTGCATAGCCGTCCGGTGTGCACACCAGCCGCCCACGTCCCTTGGTATAGGCCGCAACATCCGTCCAGTAATTGCGCATCGTGGAAACCGGCGCTGTGCCGGTCAGCAGCACGCCTTCCTCCTGCGGCTCAGGCGGCTCAAATGTGCCCTCCATGCGCTGAATATCGTTCATCGCCCGACCCACGCATTCTTCCGGCAGCGTCAACTCAAAGGCGTAATACGGTTCGAGCAGTATGCTTTCCGCCTGCATCAGACCGTTGCGCACTGCGCGGTAGGTTGCTTCGCGGAAATCGCCGCCCTCTGTATGCTTGACATGCGCACGACCAGTCAGCAACGTGATCTTCATATCGGTGATCGGTGCGCCGATGAGCACACCAACATGCGTTTTTTCCGCAAGATGCGTCAAAATCAGGCGCTGCCAGTTGAGATCCAGTGTATCCGTTGGACAAGCCGTGACAAACTGCAAACCACTGCCGCGCTCACCCGGCTCCAGCAGCAGATGCGCCTCCGCATAATGGCGCAGCGGCTCAAAGTGACCGATACCGACCGCAGGTGTAGTGATAGTCTCTTTATAAACGATATTGCCTTCATCAAAGGTGACCAGAACACCAAATCGTTCCGCAATCACGCGGGACAGGATCTCCAACTGCACCTCACCCATGAGCTGCAAATGAATTTCACCCAAACGCTCATTCCAGACCACGCGCAGCTGAGGATCTTCCTCTTCCAGCAAACGCAAATTTTTGAGCATGGTATGCGCGTCATATTTGTCCGGAAACTGCACCCGATATCCCAGAACCGGTTCCAGCACCGGCGGCAGCGCACCCGCCGCACTGCCCAGCCCCATGCCGGGTCTGGTATGCGTCAGACCGGTCACGGCACAGACCATGCCGCTTTCTGCCTGTTCAGCCGTCTGAAACTTCTCGCCCGAGTACACCCGGATCTGGTTGACCTTTTCCTGCCAGCCGCCGTCCTCTTCGCCGGACAGCAACGCACGTACGGCCAGCGTGCCGCCTGTGATCTTGAGGTGCGACAAGCGGTTGCCCTGTCCGTCGCGCGTAATTTTGAACACCTGCGCACCGAATGCGCTGTCATACTGCGGCTGCTGTGTATAGTGCTCCAGCCCATCGAGCAGCGCCTGCACACCCTCCAGCCGAAGCGCAGAACCAAAATAGCACGGAAATACCTTGCGCGCACGAATCAGAGAAGCGATATCCTCGGATTCCACGCATCCCGTTTCCAGATACCGCTCGAGCAGCGTCTCATCGCACATGGCAATCTCTTCCGCCATGGTATCCGGCTGGTCAAACGCGATACATCCATCCCCCAAACGCTTTTTCAGCTCGGCCATGCGCGCCGTCCGTGCGTCCGGATGGATATCCATTTTATTGATAAAAAGAAATGTCGGCACATGATGGCGCTTCAGCAGCCGCCACAGCGTCTGCGTATGCGCCTGCACGCCGTCCGTTCCACTGATGACCAGAACCGCATAGTCCAGCACTTGCAGCGTGCGCTCCATCTCCGCAGAAAAATCCACGTGTCCCGGCGTGTCCAGCAGCGTCACCGCAACGGTCGGCAGCGACAGCTCCGCTTGTTTGGAAAAAACCGTGATGCCCCGTTCCCGCTCAATTGCAAACGTGTCTAAAAAGGCATTTTGATGGTCTACCCGTCCCAGTTTTTTCAGCGCGCCCGTCAAATACAGCAACGCTTCCGACAGCGTTGTCTTCCCCGCATCCACATGCGCCAGAATACCGATGACTAATCGTTTCATAATTTCCTTCTCATTGATTGGTTTATTGATATTATATCAAAAAAGTAGTCAAAGCACAAGACATTCCAGCCCCTGCACGCGCATAACATTTTTTCCTGTTAAACCGCCAAAATTGAAATTTCTGCACATTATTTACGCATGTTTTTCCATGAAGAGCAGCAATTTCATCTCATATTGCGGTTTTTTGCGCACAAAATACTATCAGCAAATCCCCAAAACACAAATCAAACAAAAGGAGAGAAAAAACATGACTAACACGAAAAACGGTTCTAATCAGGGTATGGTTCCGGAAGCACGCGCTGCAATGGATCGCTTTAAGATGGAGGCGGCAGCCGAGGTTGCTGTCTCTACTCCATCTTAACAATCCTTACCCAAATCACGCTACATACCGGCTCACAACACAAACGGCCACCTTTCCCCTCAGTGAAAGGCGGCCGTTGCCATTGCTATTCTTTTTGCAAAGCGAAATACTCACTCGTCTGCACGCACGCGCACGGTATAGCTTTCGCCATTCTCCAAATCAATGCCCCTATAGCCATACCCCGGCTCAATGAAGAAACTGCCGTCATCCTCAACATCCCAGCTGGATGCATAGGTCGTGCCGCTGCCCACGACCTCACCGGACGAATCCAAAAGCTCCCACACAAATTTCGGTGTCGAGTAATATCCGCAATCGGCCGTACCACGGAAAGAAATATCCAGCTCATAGCAATCGCCATAGGTGGAATAGCTCAGTTCCGTACCGATCTCCTCGATCGTGGCTGTGCCGTTTTTATCCGTCACGGTCAGCGGAACGCCTTCAACCCGTACTTCCGGCGCTGCCGCCTGCACCTCTCCGGCATCCTTGCCGCTGTCATTGCGGAACGAAACGGTGTATGAACCCTCCAAATCCACATCATTTAGGTGGATCGAAGCCGAGAACGAATCACCCACGCTGTTCGGTGTGCCATGCGTATCGACAATACCGCTATAAATAACTTTTCCGCTCTCATCCTTCACTTGGCATTTGAGATACGGCTGGAACGCAAAACGGAAATCCTCATTCAGGCTGGTCAGCGTACCACTGACCTCAATGAAGGCCACACTGTCATTTGTCCAAGTGGACGGCTTGACATCGGTCACCTGAAGCGTACCGGCAATGATGGGATCGGACGGGACAAAATCATAATCCTGATCCTCCCAATCCTTATCCTTCAGGTACAGACAGTTAAGCGTTACCGGCAGTCGCTCCGCCTGCACATCGAACTGATATGCCGGCAGAACAGTGATCGTGCAGCTGCCCGTCGCGCCATCGGGAGAAACCGCTGTTATGGTAACTTCACCACGGCGTTTGGCGGTCACCACACCGCCATTTACCGTCGCAATCAAGGAATCGGACGTCTTCCATTCTTTGATCGTGCGGTTGGTCGTGTTTTCCGGATAGAATTTCACATCCACCGAGCAGGTTGTGCCCTCACGGATGGATTTTTCGCTTGGCGTCAGCTCCAGACGTTCGCCTTTGACGACGGAAATCTCACGCATACGCATGATGGTTACGATGCTCTGCTCTCGGGTATACGAACCCTGCGGATCGAACTTACCACCCTCAATGCCGTTCATGATGCCCGCAGCCTGCACCTGACCGACCTGCGCGTTGGCCCAAGAAGAGATCGCGCTGCTATCCGTAAATGCAGGTGATGCTGCCTTCAGCTCGGTTCCAAGCTTGCTGCTGAGGTTTGACAGGATGACTGCTGCCTGCTCACGGGTCAGCAGGTCATTCGGCGCAAACTTACCATCACCAACGCCCTGAATCACGCCTAAACTGCCCATTTTCCGCACATTGATATCCTTTGTGTCCGAAAACTCCACCTTGGCACCGATGGTCCTCCCCGTACTATTCTCATACAGGCTGACCGCCAGCGCACAGAAATCCGCACGGGTAATGGGCGTATTGAATTTGTATTGCAGCTGTCTGGGAACAATGCCCGCTTCGATGCCGTTTTCCACATCGGCTGCCGCCCAAGCAGACGGTGTGCGGTAATGCGCCACATAATCCGGATCCACCCGTGTGGCCAGTGTATTCAGTGTGGCTGCACGGTGTTGCGCAGGTCATATGTCTTTTCCCCGCCGCTGGTCAGCTGCTGCAAACGCGCATACCACGTTGCGTGCGGCATTTCGACCGAACTGTTGTCATCCACATAATAATAATGCATTTCACCGGTGGAAGAGAACACATCCTGACTGATGTACACATCGGGCGAGAAACGCATGTGAAATCCCTGTACGAGCTGCCATTTGCCGTCCACCACGGAATAGTAGTAATCCGATCCCCGGCTGGTTCCGGACGCATCAATCGAATAAACCGCATATTTGCGTCCGTCGCTTCCGGTGCTGACCTTCATTTCATACTCATAGTTGTCACCGCCCGAAAAATCCCGATCCACCGGGATTCCTCCGGCCAGACGCACCATTTTTCCGTCTTGATAGGTATACACGCAGTCGATCATGGCGGACACCATACTTTGCCCTTTGCCCCCCAGATCCTTTCCGAACACCAGCTCCGGAATACCATTCTGATCAAAATCAATGAGCTGGGCATAACACACCTTTTCGTTGATCCAGTTAACATAAAAGTCATAATTAGTCAACTCGGACGACGGCACGTCGGTCGGCGGCAGGCCGATGCTGTCCAGCTCGGTCTGCACAAAATCGTAATACGCACGATACGCGTCATCCACCGCAGATGCCTCGGCAGTCACGGGACAAAACACTGTCACCGCAAGCGCCAACGCCGCAAACAGCCCCAAAGAACACAATCGCTTTTTCATTTGATCCTCTCCTAAACCTTTTTTGCATTTCTTTCCCCGAGCAAATCTATGCTATCGCCCCCATTCATGTTTTGCACAGAAATCATCTTATTTTTTTCTCTTTTTTGTTATATATGCCATTTTAGCATTTCCTCCCTATTCTGTCAAATCCTTTGCAGTTTCAAGGCCGTACCGCCGCTTCTCGTTCCGTCCGAACACCGGCTTTAGCCATTTCCTTTGCATTTTAGGGCAGAATTTATTTTGCGGAATGGGGAGAAATTTGGTATAATACTGCACATCAAAACCCCGAATACCGCCTCGGCGAGGAAAGGACGGTGCCGCGATGGCCACTAAATCATTATATACCGTGATTGTCGCAGACGATGAGGATGAATTGAGGGAAGCTGTATGCACCATGATCCCTTGGGAGGAGTACGGTTTCCGTCTGGTGGGCAGCGCCAGCAACGGATTGGACGCACTGCAAATGGTAGAAGAATGCGAGCCTGACCTTCTGCTGACCGACATCCGGATGCCTTTTATTTCCGGCATCGAGCTTGCGCGGCAGGTGCGTGAGATCCGACCTGCCACCAACATTGCATTTCTCAGCGGATATGACGACTTTGAATATGCCAAGCAAGCGATTCAATATAATATCATCAGCTATATGCTCAAACCCTTGACCATGGAGGGTCTGAGCAAGGAACTGCAAAATATCCGCCAGAAAATCGACACCCAGTTCGCTATGTTCCGTCAGGCAACCCCCAATCCCAGCGGCATGGACCTGCAAACGGCGATGCTGATGCCGCTGGTGCTGGATGATTACGCCGAACCGGATGGCGAACCGCGGGCAAAGGCCTTTGCTCGCCAATGCGGTCTGCTGCGGGATATGGAGGACAGGCCCTATTTTGTCGTGATGGTATCCACCCTGTTGGAAGCGGACGGCGGCAACTGCACCGCGCCCTCCTTTGTCGCATCCGTCAACCGGCTGGCAACCAAATATCTGCGCGGCGCTCACTTCTTCGCTTCCGGCAAGGTGATTTCCGTCTTGCTGGGCAACCCCTCCGACTTTGAAAAGTATCTTCATATTCTGGCCGACGAGATCCCACAAATGGCCGACCGCGTGCTTGGCAAATGCTGCCGCATCGGCATCAGCCGCACCACACGGAATCTAACCGCGCTGCACGACGCATATCGGGAAGCCATGGAAGCCCTGCGGCAAGGCGACCGCATGGAAAGCGGCGCACAGTTCATCAGCGACCTGTCTCCTGCCGTCAAGGGCGGCGAGCTGCTGTGCAAAAAGGCCATGGATGCACTCAACCAGCATTATATGGATGCTAACCTTTCTCTGGTATCGCTCAGCGGTATGCTGACCGTCAGCCCCAACCATCTTTCTGCCTGCATCAAAAAATATGCTGGCGAAACCTTCATCAATATCCTGATTCGTAAGCGGATGGAGGCTGCCCGTGAACTGCTGGTCTCTTCCCCGCTGAAAATTCAGGAGATCGCCCAGCGGTGCGGCTATACCGACCAGCACTATTTCAGCTATTGCTTTAAAAAATACTGCGGCGAATCCCCCAGCACCATGCGGCGCAGGCTGGATCGGGAAAAGGTGGGTGAAGATCTGTGAAGGACGGCGTCTCCCGCACAGGGCTTCGCATCACCACCATTCTCGTCTCCATGGTGGTGAGTGTGGTCGCAGTCATCCTGTGCTGCTGTATTCTCCTCTTTCTCAACCGATACCGCAGCGCTATGGTGCAAAGCGCTCTGACAAACAGCAATCAGGCCGTCTCTCAGGTATCCAATACCGTCGGCAATTACCTGCAAAGCATGGAGCAGGCTATGTCACTGGTCGAGTGGTCCATGCTGGAAAGTGCCGACAACCGCAATCAGCTTATGGACGCCTTTCTGACCTTCCGCCCGGACGTGGTGGCGGTGACCAGCTACTCCCCTTCGGGCAAGATGCTGGACTGCTGGTGCTTGGATCGAGAGCCCCGTGAGAATATTTATCAAAACCTTTCCTTCAATCTGGATCGGGCACGCGCTTCGGGCGGCGCCTATATGACCGCCCCCCATGTAGAGAGCATTTTTGAGGGCTATTACCCTTGGGTCGTGACCATGACCGTTCCGCTCGAGTCCGGCAATCAGACCGCATGGGTCTCGCTGGACTTGAGCTTTTCCAGCATCTCCACCTACATCAATAATGTGAGCATCGGTCAGCGCGGCTACTGCTTCCTGATGGATAAGGACGGCAACATCGTTTATCACCCGCAGCAGCAGCTGCTGTACGCCGGCCTGAAATCCGAGGACACTTCCTCTCTGGCTGCGCTGGCAGACGGCTCTTATGTCGATGACACGGTGATCTATTCGGTCACCAGCGTAGCGGACAGCGACTGGCGGATCGTGGGCGTCAGCTATGTGGATGAAATGGTCAACCGCAGCTTCCGGGAAATGCTCCGCCTTTCCCTTGTCCTGGGTGCAGTGCTGCTTGCCGCCGCGGTGTTGACCAGTTTTCTTCTCTCCCGCCTGCTGGCGCGCCCGCTCCGCGGTTTAGAAGCTGCTATGGAAAGCTTCGAAACCGATGCCGACCACTTCACCTATGTGCCTGTGGGCGGTACCCGCGAAGTGCAGGAGTTATCCAGTTCATTCGAGCACATGGTGCTGCGCATCCAGCGTCTGATGTCCACCGTGCGCGAGGAAGAGGTCAACCTGCGCAAAACCGAGCTGAAAGCGCTTCAAGCGCAGATCAATCCGCATTTTTTATACAACACGCTGGATTCGATCGCATGGATGTGCGAGCAAGGCCGCAATGACGACGCGGTAAAGATGATCCATGCGCTGGCTCGCTTGTTCCGCATCAGCATCAGCAAGGGTCACGAGCTTATCCCCATCGCCAAGGAGATCGAACACGCGGAAAGCTATCTGCAAATCCAGAAATACCGCTATAAAAACCAGTTCACCTATGAATTCGATGTCGACCCTGCATGTCTCAACTACTACTGCAACAAGATCACTCTACAGCCTATCATCGAAAATGCCATCAACCATGGTCTTGACCTGCTGGTGGATGAGGGCCGCATCACCGTGCAGGTGCGGCAGGACGGCGAGGACATTGTCTTTGATGTCCGGGATAATGGCGTAGGGATGAGCGACGAGCTGATCCAATCCATCCTGGCGCACGCGCCGGAAGACCGTACCGGTATCGGCATTCGAAACGTAAACGACCGGCTGCAAATCTACTTCGGCAAACAGTATGGCCTGCACATCACCAGTGAACCGGATGTGGGCACCTGTGTGGAGCTTCGTATGCCAAAGATACAGGAGGGGGATTATGAGACGAAATAAATGGCGCGCTATATGCGTGTCTATGCTATGTATCCTGTTATCCGGCTGCTCGACCAGCTCCGACTACTCCCGACAGCATACCGTAACGCTGGTAACCAAGTCCACGCAGACAGAGTTCTGGCTGTCCGTCTTTGCCGGCGCGGAAGCCGCCGCCACAGAATATAACCTGAAACTGAACATCATTGGACCGAACACGGAGGAGGATTACGAAGCCCAGAATCAAATGGTGGCCGATGCGGTAAATGAAGGCGCAGAAGCCATTGTATTTTCCGCGATCGACTATGAAAACAACGCCGCTGCCATTGACGCCGCCGCCAAGCAAGGTGTCAAAATCGTAGCCATAGACAGCAACGTAGCCTCCGAAGCGGTGAGCACCTATATCGGCACCGACAACTATGCCGCCGGACAGATGGCAGCGCAAGCCGCGCTGGATCGAGTGCAAACACCGCTCAAAGTCGGCATCGTCAACTATGATATCAGCAGCGCCAATGGTCAGGAACGCGAGCAAGGCGCACTGGATACCTTTTCTAACAGCGGACGAGCCGAGGTCATCAGCGTCATCAACACGCTGGCAGATGCCGGGCACGCCAAGCGGGATACTGCTGCCCTGCTCACATCCCACCCGGAAATCAACGTGCTATTGGCCTTTAACGAGCCAACCAGCGTAGGTGCCGCGCAGGCAATCGAAGAAATGGGTCTGTCCGATTCAGTTTTTCTGGTGGGCTTTGACTCCAACGTCGCCACCGTGGACGGCCTGCAGGAGGGCTCGGTCGATGCCCTCATTGTGCAGAACCCCTATGCTATGGGCTATCTGGGCGTGGAAAGCGCCTACAAGCTGCTTGCAGGTCAGGCCGGCGGGATGGAACGCATCGTGGACACCTCGACCCAGATCGTTGACCGGGCCAATCTCTTCGAAGTGGACAGTCAAAAGGCGCTGTTCGCGTTCGACTCCCGTTAATTTGTGCAATATGAACAATTTCTATGCTATACAATTTGTTCATATGATAATTTTCAATGAAATTTACCCCTTCTGCGGTGATTTTTTACCTTGTTTTTCCGGCTCACTTCGCCTACAATAGAAGCAAGCAGGGAGGAACACCGTTTGGACGTCCCTCCCAATTCAAAGGAGAGAAGGAGAATCATTATGAAGAAGAAGGTACTCGCGCTTACCCTGACTGCTGCAATGATGCTCAGCATGGCGGCTTGCTCTTCTGGCGGCAACGCTTCGAATGGCACACAGGACAACGGCGGTACGGAAGCGGCAGAGGTTGCAAACAAGGATAAGCCCTTAGTATGGTTTAACCGTCAGCCCTCCAACAGCTCCACCGGCGAGCTGGACATGACCGCTCTGAACTACAACGACAGCACTTACTACGTAGGCTTCGACGCCAACCAGGGCGCTGAGCTCCAGGGCACCATGATTCTGGACTACGTAAAGGCTAACATCGACACCATCGACCGCAACGGCGACGGCATCATCGGTTATGTACTGGCTATCGGCGATATCGGTCACAACGACTCCATCGCTCGTACCCGCGGCGTTCGCGCAGCGCTCGGCACTGCAGTAGAGAAGGACGGCGCGATCACCAGCGATCCGGTTGGCAGCAACGCGGACGGCTCCGCTACCGCTGTTAAGGACGGCTCTCTGGAAGTCAACGGCAAGACCTACGTTGTCCGCGAGCTGGCTTCTCAGGAAATGAAGAACTCCGCTGGTGCAACTTGGGATGCTGCTACCGCTGGTAACGCAATCGGCACCTGGGCTTCCTCTTTCGGCGACCAGATCGATATCGTAGCTTCCAACAACGACGGCATGGGCATGTCCATGTTCAACGCTTGGTCCAAGGCTAACAAGGTTCCGACTTTCGGCTACGACGCAAACGCTGACGCTGTTGCAGCAATCGCAGAAGGCTACGGCGGCACCATCAGCCAGCACGCTGACGTTCAGGCTTACCTGACCCTCCGCGTACTGCGCAACGCACTCGACGGCGTTGACATCGACACCGGTATCGGCACCGAAGACGACGCTGGCAACGTACTGAGCGACGACGTTTACTACTACGACGAAGCTGCTCGCTCCTACTACGCTCTGAACGTAGCAGTTACTGCCGACAACTACACCGAGTTCACCGATTCCACCAAGGTTTACGCGCCTGTCAGCAACCAGCTGGACGCTTCCGCTCATCCGGAAAAGAGCGTATGGCTGAACATCTACAACGCTGCTGATAACTTCCTGAGCGCTACTTACCAGCCGCTGCTGCAGAACTACGACGATCTGCTCAACCTGAAGGTAGAGTACATCGGCGGCGACGGCCAGACCGAGGCTAACATCACCAACCGTCTGAGCAACCCGAGCGCATACGACGCCTTTGCCATCAACATGGTTAAGACCGACAACGCTGCTTCCTACACTGCTCTGCTGAATCAGTGATTCGGGTTCAGACCCTTTTTAAGCCAAACAATTAAGTAACAAGCCAATGTGATTGGGGAGAAGGAATTCTCCGTCTTAGGGGAAGCGATTCTCCATACGGAAGAAAGCCTTCTCCCCAATCCTGTTTTTCCAAGGAAACCGGGCGGATCACTTGGATCTGTCCAATCTGGCAATATTGCATAAACGGGAGTAACGAGAATGGCAGATGCAAAAAATGATGTTGTCCTGTCAATCCGCGGCATGAGCAAATCCTTTGGCCGTAACCGAGTGCTCGATCACATCAATCTGGATGTCAAGCGCGGAACGGTCATGGGGCTGATGGGCGAAAACGGCGCCGGCAAGTCCACGATGATGAAGTGCCTGTTCGGTACTTATCAGAAAGACGAAGGAAAGATTTTCCTCAACGGCAAAGAGATCAGCTTCTCCGGCCCGAAGGACGCTCTGGAGAACGGAATCGCCATGGTGCACCAGGAACTCAACCAGTGCCTGGAACGCAACGTGATCGACAATCTGTTTTTAGGCCGGTACCCGACCAATTCCGTGGGTATGGTCGACGAAGGCAGGATGAAAAAGAAGGCTTCGGAACTGTTCCGCAAGCTGGGCATGACGGTAAACCTCACCCAGCCCATGCGCAACATGTCCGTTTCACAACGACAGATGTGCGAAATTGCCAAGGCAATTTCCTACAACTCTCAGGTTATTGTTCTGGACGAACCCACCTCCTCCCTGACCGTGCAGGAGGTAGATAAGCTCTTTGAAATGATGCGGATGCTCAAGGAACAGGGCATTGCTCTGATCTACATCTCGCATAAAATGGACGAAATCTTTGAGATCTGCGATGAGATCTCTGTGCTCCGCGACGGCAATCTGGTCATGACCAAGCCCTCGCAGGAGACCAATATGAACGAACTGATCGCCGCCATGGTAGGCCGCTCTCTGGAGAGCCGCTTCCCGCCGGTGGACAACACGCCGGGCGACACGATTTTGTCGGTACAGCACCTTTCCACCAAGTACGCCCCCCATCTTCAGGACATATCGTTTGATGTGAAGGAAGGCGAAATCTTCGGCCTGTACGGCTTGGTCGGCGCAGGACGTACCGAACTGCTGGAAACCATTTTCGGCGTGCGCACGCGTGCCGCAGGACGTGTTTATTTCAAAAACCGTCTGATGAACTTCAACAGCGCGCGAGAGGCAATCGAGCACGGCTTTGCCTTGATCACCGAGGAACGCAAAGCTAACGGCCTGTTCCTCAAATGCGACTTGACTTTCAACACAACCATCGCAAATCTGGATCAGTACAAGAGCGGTATTGCCTTGTCTGATTCTCAGATGATCAAAGCCACCAACAAAGAAATCAAGATCATGCATACCAAGTGCATGGGACCGGATGATATGATTTCCAGTCTGTCCGGCGGTAACCAGCAAAAGGTTATTTTCGGCAAATGGCTGGAACGCGAACCCCAAATCTTCATGATGGATGAACCCACACGCGGCATCGACGTGGGCGCCAAATATGAGATTTATGAGTTGATTATCAATATGGCCAAGCGCGGCAAGACCATCATCGTTGTCTCTTCCGAAATGCCTGAGATCCTCGGCATCACCAACCGCATCGGCGTTATGTCCAACGGACACCTCTCCGGCATTGTCAACACCAAAGAGACCGATCAGGAAGAGCTTTTGCGGCTTAGCGCAAAATACCTGTAGTAGGAGAAATCGCTTATGGCATCAACAAGTACAAAAATTCTTACGGCTGAGCAGGAAGCGCAGCTTCGCCAGCCTATCGACGAATATGTCGGCAAAATTCAGGATCAGATCAATGACCTGCGCGAGGACGGCACCGACAAGGTGATCGAAATCCAGAGCGCGATCGACAGCCTGAAGCGGGATAAAATCTATACCGCTCAGGAGAAGGAAGCCCGCATCCGGGAACTTCAGTCGGAACTGGAGAAAGCCAAAGCGGTCGAGAACCGGAACAAGGACGCGATCGCCAAGCTGATCAGCGACGCAGAAAACTACTTAAAGGCACACTTCAATACCGACTACTATCAGGCAGTCGTCGCAAGCTGCAAAGACGAGAAGGTGCTTGCGGAAGAAAAATACCGCGCAACGGTCGCTAAGCTGAATCAGGAACATCAGAGCACGATGTCCAAGCTCAGCGATGCCCACGAAATCAAGGACGAAAAGTACGTTCACAAAAACCGTCTTTTCGATGCTAAGATGCAGCGCGTCCAGAACCTGCAGCAGGTAAAGGATCGCCAGCACGCTGCTTTCGAGCATAAGTTCCATCTGATTGACATGCTGCGTATGTCCAAATTCACCTTTGGCGAATCCATGGCGCAGCGCTGGGAGAACTACAAGTACACGTTCAACCGCCGCGACTTCCTGCTGAAAAACGGTCTGTACATCGCTATTATCATTATCTTTATCGCGCTGTGTATCATCACTCCGCTGGTGAAGAACGTACAGCTGCTGACGGTAAACAATGTGCTGAACATTCTCCAGCAGGCTTCGCCCAGAATGTTCCTGGCGTTGGGTGTTGCGGGTCTGATCCTGCTCGCCGGCACCGACCTGTCCATCGGCCGTATGGTTGGTATGGGCATGACGGCGGCAACCATCGTCATGCATCAGGGCATCAACACCGGTTCTGTGTTCGGTCATATCTTTGACTTCACCAGCCTGCCGGCGATTGCACGAGTCCTTCTGGCACTGGTCGTTTGTGTCGTTCTTTGCACCGTGTTCACCACGATCGCCGGCTTCTTTACGGCGAAATTCAAAATGCATCCTTTCATTTCCACCATGGCAAACATGCTGGTCATCTTCGGTCTGGTCACCTATTCCACCAAGGGCGTTTCCTTCGGTGCGATTGACCCGAACATCCCGAACATGATCATCCCGCGCATCAACAACTTCCCCACCATCATCCTGTGGGCAGTTGCCGCGGTCGTCATCGTGTGGTTCATCTGGAACAAGACCACCTTCGGTAAAAACCTTTATGCAGTTGGCGGCAACCCGGAATCCGCTGCAGTATCCGGTATCTCGGTATTCTGGGTCACCGTAGGCGCATTCGTCTTGGCTGGTATCCTGTATGGCTTCGGCGCTTGGCTGGAATGCATCCGCATGGTAGGTTCCGGCTCCGCAGCATACGGCCAAGGCTGGGAAATGGACGCTATCGCAGCCTGCGTAGTAGGCGGTATCTCTTTCACCGGCGGTATCGGCAAGATCTCCGGTGTTGTCGTGGGCGTATTCATCTTCACCGCCCTGACTTACTCGCTCACCACGCTGGGTATTGACACCA
This sequence comes from Clostridiales bacterium, assembly GCA_019421385.1. Taxonomy (GTDB): domain Bacteria; phylum Bacillota; class Clostridia; order Oscillospirales; family Butyricicoccaceae; genus Agathobaculum. Next base: position 44,646 of record JAHZFK010000002.1, on the reverse strand, counting down.
ACCTGCAGTTCGTATTCTCTGGTATCATCATTCTGGTAGCCGTTATGCTGGACTGCCTGAAGTATGTACAGAAGAAGTAAGCCTTCCATTTGTTAAAAGAGAAAAGCCGCTGCAAGGCGATTATAAAGGCCCCGCCTGCTTGCAGCGGCTTTCTATTACGCTAACTGAAATTTTTTGTTTGAAATAGTGCTCCGGCGAGTCGGAGCAAGAAGGAGTGAATGCAACCATGCAAAAATTGGGTGATGTACGCCGCGCACTGGATGCCGGAGAATTGAACGAGGCTCTGTCCCATCTGTTATACGACGACCTGGCTGCTGCCCGTGAGCGGATCGCAAATGTACTGGAACAGTTCCAGCAAAGCTTTGGAGCGGGAGACGATACCCTTGTCGCCCTTTGCTCTGCCCCCGGCCGCACCGAGATCGGCGGCAACCATACCGACCATCAGCACGGTCGTGTTCTGGCCGGTGCAGTTGATCTGGACTTTTTGGCCTGTGCCAGCCCGAACGGCACCAACACCATCCGTTTCCAGTCCGAAGGCTGGCCGATGGTAGAGGTTAATCTGGACACGCTCGACCCTAAAGAAGAGGAAAAGGAAAGCACCGCGGCTCTGGTACGCGGCATGGCGGCGCAGGCAGCCCAGAAGGGCTATACCGTAGCAGGCTTTGACGTATATGCTACCTCCAGCGTGCTGCCCGGCTCCGGTCTGTCCTCCTCTGCGGCATGTGAAGTGCTGCTCGGTGTTATTGAAAACCACCTGTTCTGCCGCGACGAACTCGATCCGGTAACGATTGCACAGATGGGCCAGAAGGCTGAGAACGTATTCTTTGGCAAACCCTGCGGCCTGATGGATCAGACCGCTTCCTCGGTCGGCGGCGCTGTTACGATCGACTTTGCCGATCCTGCCGCTCCGGTCGTCCGTGCGCTTCAGGTGGATCTGGACAGTCTGGGCTATGCCCTGTGCATCATTGACTGCGGTGCAGACCATGCTGACCTGACGGACGAGTATGCTGCGGTTCCCCGCGAAATGAAAGCCGTTGCCGCTTTCTTTGGAAAAGAAGTGCTGCGTGAGGTAGACGAGGCGGAAGTGCTCCGCAACCTGCCTGCACTGCGCAAAGAAGTGGGCGACCGTGCCGTGCTTCGTGCACTTCACTTCTTTGCCGACAACCAGCGTGTCGCAGAGCAAGCCGACGCACTGGCCAATGGCGATATGGATACCTTCCTTGCACTGGTTAACGAGTCCGGCCATTCCTCGTGGGAAAAGCTGCAGGACATCACTCCTGCCGGTGCCGTACAGGAACAGTCCATGGCGGTTGCCCTCGCGGTGGCAGAGCGTGCACTCAAGGGCCGCGGCGCTTGCCGCGTACACGGCGGCGGCTTTGCCGGAACCATTCAGGCGTTTGTCCCGCTGGACATTCTCGCCGCGTTCCGCAGCGAGATCGAGGGCGCGCTGGGTGACGGCTGCTGCCACGTGCTGCGAATCCGTCCGGTAGGCGGTACGGTACTCTGGTCTTAAACGATACGACTGCGATAATGTGAAAGGAGCGCACCTGTAACATGGCAATTTTAGTGTTGGGCGGAGCCGGCTATATCGGTTCCCATACGGTATATGAACTGATCGACGCAGGCCGTGAGGTCGTGGTAGCCGACAATCTGCAAACCGGCTTCCGTGCTGCGGTTCATCCCAAGGCAAAGTTCTACGAGTTAGATATCCGCGACCAAAAGGCGCTGGACGCACTGTTTGAAGCGGAACAGATCGACGGCGTGATCCATTTCGCCGCTTCCTCTCAGGTTGGCGAATCCATGTCCGACCCGCTCAAGTATTACGACAACAACCTGCACGGCACCATGGTGCTGCTGAAATCCATGGTAGAGCACGGTATTGACAAAATCGTCTTCTCCTCCACCGCCGCCACCTATGGAGAGCCGGAACGTGTTCCGATTCTGGAGGGCGACACTACCTGCCCCACCAACTGCTATGGTCAGACCAAGCTGGACATGGAGCACATGATGAGCTGGGTATCCCGTGCGCACGGCCTGAAATATGTAGCCCTGCGGTACTTCAACGCCTGCGGCGCACATGCTTCCGGTCAGATCGGCGAAGCGCATAACCCAGAAACCCCCCTCATCCCCCTCATCCTGCAAGTACCGCTGGGCCAGCGCGAGCAGATCAGTGTATTTGGCGAAGACTACCCCACCAAGGACGGCACCTGTGTTCGTGACTACATCCATGTCACCGATCTGGCACAAGCTCATATTCTGGCACTGGATTACCTGATGAACGGCGGTGAAAACGACGTATTCAACCTCGGCAACGGTGTCGGCTTCACGGTCAAGGAGGTCATCGACGTAGCCCGTGAGGTCACCGGTCATCCGATCCCCGCGCAGATGGCACCCCGTCGCGCCGGCGATCCGGCACAGCTCATTGCTTCTTCGGAAAAGGCTGTCAAGGTGCTGGGCTGGAAGCCCGAATACAATGACCTGTCCACCATCGTAGCCTCCGCTTGGGCTTGGCACAAAAACCATCAAGCCATTGCTATGCTGGTGACCTATGCGCTGCGCAAAGGCCTTATCCAGCCCTGTGAAGAAATCTGGGCGGTCAACAGCCTGCTGGGTGTGCTCAAGCTGGACAGCTACACGCCCCCGGAAATGGAAATGCCGGCGGACATCGACCTGCCTGCCGTACTGGACGCTCTCATGAACGATGCACATGCGCGTGGCGTTCTGGAAGAGAACTCGATCGTATACCGCGATCTGTTTGATACCACGCTGATGGGCGCGCTTACCCCCCGCCCCGCGCAGGTGATCGACACCTTCCAGTCCCTGCGTCAGGAAAGCC
>JAHZFK010000002.1:34228-41800 GCA_019421385.1 Clostridiales bacterium | reverse complement strand
CACCGACTGGTATTACCGCTTCAGTCAGGATACCAACTACATCCGCCGCGACCGTATCGCAAAGGATGTACAGTGGAAAGCGCCGACGGAATACGGGGAGCTGGATATCACCATCAACCTGTCCAAGCCGGAAAAGGACCCCAAGGCCATCGCTGCGGCACGCAACATGCCCGCTTCGGCCTATCCCCGCTGCCTGTTGTGCGCGGAAAACGAGGGATACGCTGGCCGGGTCAATCATCCTGCCCGCCAGAACCACCGCATCGTCCCCATCACGATCAACGACTCACCGTGGTTCTTGCAGTACTCCCCCTATGTGTACTACAACGAGCACTGCATCTGCTTCAATGCCGTCCATACCCCGATGAAAATCGACCGGGCGTGCTTTGCCAAGCTACTGGACTTTGTCGGCCAGTTCCCGCATTATTTCGTCGGTTCCAACGCCGACCTGCCCATCGTAGGCGGCTCTATTCTGGCACACGACCACTTCCAAGGCGGACGCTATACCTTCGCTATGGAAAAGGCACCCATCGAGACCCCCTTCACCTTCCCCGGCTATGAGGATGTGCAGGCGGGTATCGTCAAGTGGCCCATGTCGGTCATCCGCATCACCGCTGCCGATCCGCAGCGCCTGATCGATCTGGCTGACCGCATTCTGACGCTGTGGCGCGGCTACACCGACGAAAGCGCAGTCATCCTCGCGGAAACGGATGGCGAGCCGCACAACACCATCACCCCCATCGCCCGCCGTCGCGGCAGCGACTACGAGCTGGATCTGGTGCTGCGCAACAATCTCACCACGCCGGAGCATCCCTTGGGGCTGTATCACCCCCACGCGGAACTACACCACATCAAAAAAGAGAATATCGGCCTGATCGAGGTCATGGGTCTGGCCGTCCTGCCTGCCCGTCTTAAGACTGAGCTGGCTGCTGTGGCGCAAAAGCTGGCCGCTGGCGAAGATTTAACCGCTGACCCGCTCACCGCTTCCCATGCCGAATGGGCCATGGGCTTCCGGGACAAGTACGAGCTTACCGAAGAAAATGCGTTGGATGCGGTCTATAAAGAAACCGGCTTGGTCTTTGCCAAGGTGCTGGAACATGCCGGTGTATACGCCCGCACGCCGGAAGGCAAGGAAGCTTTCCTCCGTTTCTTAAGGCAGGTGTAAAAGATGACAGAATTTACGCATCAACCCTTTGGCGTCACGGCTGACGGTCAGGCAGTCGAGCAGTGGACGCTGCGTGCCGGTTCCTATGCCGCTCAGGTACTGACCTACGGCGGTGTCCTGCGATCGTTTACCGTCCCCTCTCCTGACGGTAGCCGGGACATCGTGCTGGGGTACGACAGTCTGGCCGAATATGAGGCACAGGACAAGTATCTGGGCGCATTGGTCGGCCGCGTGGCCAACCGTATCGGCGGCGCGGCGTTCGACCTGAACGGTGTCCACTACTCGCTGGCGGTCAACAACGGCCCCAATTGCTTGCATGGCGGCTTGCGCGGCTTTGACCGCGCGGTATGGAAGGCACAGGTCGAAAACGACGCTTTGGTACTCCGGCATGTCAGTCCGGCTGGGGACGAAAATTTCCCCGGCACGCTTGAAGTGCAGGTAGCCTACACTCTCACGGAGGACGGCGCGCTCACACTGGACTATCAGGCAAAGAGCGATGCCGATACCCTGTGCAACCTGACAAACCACAGCTATTTTAACCTGCTGGGACACGCCCACGGTTCTCTGGAAGGGCAGCAGGTACAGGTTTTTGCCGATGCCATCACCGAAACCGATGCCGACAGCACGCCGACCGGTGTTCTGCTGCCGGTGGAGGGTACGCCATTCGATCTGCGCACCCCGCGGGATTTCCTGCAAGGCTTGGCGATGGAACATCCCCAGCTGACACTGGGCAACGGATACGACCATAACTTTACGCTGCACACGACGCCTGTCTCCCCGCTGGAACCGGCAGCACGGGTCTGCGGCGGCGGCCTGTGTCTGGAATGCTCCACCACCCAGCCCGGCTTGCAGCTGTACACAGCAAACTATCTGGACGGCAGTGCCGGTAAGGATGGCGCCTGCTATGGCCCGCGGTCGGCTTTCTGTCTGGAAACACAAGCTTGGCCGGATTCCATCCATCATGCCAATTTCCCCTCCGTCGTGCTTGCAGCTGGACAGACCTATCATCACACCACCTGCTATCGCGTCACAATGATCTGAGGGTAAATTAAACCATTTTATTACGGCAAATCACCGCAACCGGAACAGTGCAAACACTTTTTGCACTGTTCCGGTTGTTTGCATATTCCCTTTCTTCATCAAAAGACAACATATTCCTACAATAAAATTCCGTGAATTTGTTATTATTTTGCCGTTTTTTATCGCAAAATAGCGCGGCATCCCTTGACGTATCGCAACTTTTTGTATAAAATATATGAGTTGTCTGTACTAAGCGACTGCATTTTCACTTTATCGCTCTACTATGCAGACAAGAAACAAAATGAAGGGATCGAATGTTGTGGACAAGAAAGAATTCCAACCCTATGTTCCCGCCGACAAAGTCATGCCCGAATTTACCGTGGTATCCATCCTGTTGGGTGCCATTCTGGCAGTCGTCTTTGGCGGTGCGAACGCCTATCTTGGGCTGCGTGTCGGCATGACCGTGTCTGCCTCCATACCCGCTGCTGTTATCTCGATGGGCATCATCCGTAAGATTCTGCGCCGTGACTCCATTCTGGAGAATAATATGGTGCAGACCATCGGCTCAGCTGGTGAATCCGTTGCAGCCGGTGCGATCTTCACCCTGCCTGCTCTGTTCATGTGGGCAAAGGAAGGCCTGTGCGATGTGCCGTCTCTGGTGGAGATCGGCCTGATCGCACTGTGCGGCGGCGTGCTGGGCGTGCTGATGATGGTACCCCTGCGCAGCGCGCTGATCGTCAAGGAGCACGGCGTGCTGGCTTATCCGGAAGGGCAGGCCTGTGCTGAAGTGCTGATTGCCGGTGAAGAGGGCGGCTCCAAGGCGTCGACCGTATTCTCCGGTCTGTTCATTGCCGCCATCTACAAGTTTGTAGCTGACGGCCTCAAGATCTTCCCCAGCGAAATCACCTATGACATCCCCGCTTATAAGGGTTCTGGTGTCGGCATTGATGTACTGCCCGCTCTGGCTGGTGTTGGTTACATCTGCGGCGCACGGGTATCTTCTTACCTGTTTGCCGGCGGTGTACTGGGCTGGCTGGTCATCATGCCGCTCATGTGCCTGTTCGGCGGCGACGCCATCCTCTTCCCTGTCACCGATATGACCATCAGCCAGCAGGTTGCTGAAAACGGCGTTTCCGCGCTGTGGGGCAACTATCTGCGTTATATCGGCGCCGGTGCGGTTGCCTGCGGCGGCGTGCTGAGCCTTCTGAAATCCCTGCCCATGATTATCCGCACCTTTAAGGACTCCATGGGTGTTTATGGCAAGGGCCGCGAAGCCAGCACCCTGCGCACGCAGCAGGATATTTCCATGCGCAGCGTGCTGCTGGGCATCCTGCTTGTTGCGCTGGCGCTGTGGCTGATTCCGGCTATCCCGCTGAACTTCTTCACTGCACTGATCGTTATCGTCTTCGGCTTCTTCTTTGCGACGGTATCCTCCCGTATGGTCGGTCTGATCGGTTCCTCGAACAACCCGGTTTCGGGTATGGCTATCGCTACGCTTCTGATCTCCACCATCCTGCTGAAATCCACCGGCACGGACGGTGCGGAAGGCATGACGGTTGCCATTGTTATCGGCGGCATCATCTGTGTCATCGCTGCGATCGCCGGTGATACCTCTCAGGACCTCAAGACTGGCTTCCTGGTTGGCGCTACCCCGAAAAAGCAGCAGATCGGTGAGCTGATCGGTGTTGCGGTTTCCGCTATTGCCATCGGCGGCACGCTTTACCTGCTGTCCATGGCTTGGGGCGGCTACGGTTCGGATGCACTGCCCGCACCGCAGGCAACGCTGATGAAGATGATCGTAGAAGGCGTTATGGGCGGCAATCTGCCGTGGAACCTCGTCTTTGCCGGTGTCTTCATTGCGCTGGTCATTGAGATTCTTGGTCTGCCGGTTCTGCCGGTTTCCCTCGGCCTGTATCTGCCCATTTATCTGTCCGTTCCGATCATGCTGGGCGGTATTCTGCGCTGGTTCCTCGAGAAGCGCAAGTACAGCTCTGAGAAGGACAAGAACACGGTTATCCAGTCCGGTATCCTGTATTCTTCCGGCTTGATCGCTGGCGAAGGCATCGTTGGTATCATTCTGGCGATGCTGGCTGTCATCCCGATGGGCGCAGGCAGCAATGTCGGCGAATTCATCGACCTGAGCGGCTCGTTCAGCATCGGCCGCATCGGTGGTCTGATCGTGTTTGCGCTTCTGCTGCTCACTATTTATCTCTTTGCAACCAAAGAACAGCAGAAGAACAAATAAAAAAACACTTGCTTTCTTCCGAGCAGGGCTGTATCCTACTGGTATACAGCCCTGTTTGATCATTATAGGAGGATACTATGGCAAAAAAGCAACAAAACTATCTGGACTTTATCCCTGTGGTCAATCCGCAGAACAGTTGGACGCAGGACGAACAGGGTATCGTCACGATCGACATGGTTCACCGCGGTGTGTATGCACGCATTGCGCAAAAATTCTTTCATACGCCGCGTGTCAGCCATATCAAGCTGGATGAATACGGCAGCTTTCTTTGGAAAGCGATCGACGGCACGCAGACCGTCGGCAATCTTGCAACCAAAATGAAAGCGCAATTCGGCGAAAAGGCTGAGCCGTTGTACGATCGTTTGGTCAAGTATATGCAGATTCTGCACAACAACCGTTTTATCCTGTTTGAAGGAAAGGATAAGATAAAATCATGAGCACCGGACAGATTATCGTTGGCATCGTCCTGTTTGCCATTGCGTCCGCCATTCTGTATGTCTGGGGACTGCGCAAAAGCATGACGCAGGCTGCCGACTTGGAACGTATCCTGCTGAACAAAAGTGCCGCCCGCGTGATGCAATATCTGAAGCAGCACCCAACCATTTCCCAAAAGGAAATGGCCCGCCAGATCAAAAACGTCAAAGCAGGCCTGTTCTGGTCGCGCAAGCAGGTACAGGTGCAAGATGCGACTGTGTTCGCCAAAAAGCTCGCCCGCTATATGCTGGAGCAACAGCTGCTTGAACCCGCGGGCAATGCCAGCTACAAACGAAAATCATAACCATTTCAAAAAGGAGTATCACACAATGAATGTACTGGAACAGTTAGAGCCTCAACGTGTATTCCGCTTTTTTGAGCAGATGTGCGCCATCCCACATGGCTCGGGCAATACCAAGGCTATCAGCGACTGGTGTGCTGCTTTCGCGCAGGAGCGCGAGCTGGAATACCATCAGGATGCCGACAACAATATTATTATCATCAAGGAAGCCACGCCCGGTTACGAGCAGGCAGAGCCCATCATTTTGCAAGGTCATTTGGACATGGTGTGCGAAAAAGACCCGAGCTGCGCCAAGGACATGGAAACCGAAGGTCTGGATCTGATGATCGACGGAGACTGGGTTCGCGCCAAGGGCACCACGTTGGGCGGCGATGACGGTATTGCTGTCGCTATGGCGCTGGCTGTGCTCGACGCAAACGACCTTGCGCACCCGCGTGTAGAAGCCGTGTTCACGGTCGATGAAGAGATCGGCCTGCTGGGCGCGGACTCGCTCGATGTCAGCCCGCTCAAGGGTCATAGAATGGTCAATATGGACTCGGAAGCCGAAGGTATCTTCACTGTCAGCTGCGCGGGCGGCAACACCACTACCTGCATTCTGCCGCTGCGCCGCGAGGCATTTTCCGGCTGCGCCCTGCGCATCACGCTGAGCGGCCTGACCGGCGGTCACTCCGGCGCTGAGATCGACAAAGGGCGTGCCAACGCCAACATGCTGATGGGCCGCGTATTGCAGTCCATTGCCCTGCGCACGGAGCTGCGCATCCAGTCTGTCAACGGCGGTTTGAAAAACAACGCAATCCCGGTCGAGTCGGTTGCCGATGTTTTGGTCGCAGACGAAGCAGCCGCGCGCGAAGTCATCGCAGAAATGGCAGAGGCTTTGAAGGAGGAATGCCGCGTCGCTGACCCGAAGCTGCAGATCAGCACCGAATCAGCGGAGACGGCACAGAGCCCGCTGGATGCAAAAACCACCGATCAGGTGATCTGTATGCTCACCTGCCTGCCCAACGGCATTCTGGCTATGAGTGCGGATATCCCGGGGCTGGTTCAGACCTCCCTTAACCTCGGTATTCTGACCACGACGGATGAGGAACTGTGCGCTGTGTTCAGCCTGCGCAGCTCGATCGACTCTCAGCTCCAGATGCTCAAGCGGCGCTTGGCCTGCCTGATTCACCAGTTGGGCGGTCGTGTGGAATTTGAAGGCGAATATACCGGCTGGCAGTATCAGGAGCACTCTCCCCTGCGCGAGCTGATGGTCGAGGTATTCCAAGAGCAGTACGGCCATGCCCCCAAGATCGAAGCCATCCATGCGGGTCTGGAATGCGGCCTGTTCGCCGGAAAAATCCCCGGTTTGGACTGCGTTTCCATCGGCCCGGATATGCCGGAAATCCATACCCCGCGCGAACGTATGAGCATTTCTTCGGTGCAACGCGTTTGGAAGTTCCTTGTTGAAGTGCTCGCGCGTGCCAAATAACCGCCTCTAAGAGCCACATCTCCCATTTATAGAAATGCAGCAATATAAAAAGCCGCCGGTTCTGCATGATGCAGATCCGGCGGTTTTTCGTTTTTTCTAACCGTTTATCTGTCCAATACTGTTTGCAAAGCTACTGTGTAAGCGCATAATTTCGCTTTGGATGATGCAAATTATAGGAAAAGGAGGAATTGATATGCATACTGCTCCGCATTCCACCCCACTTTCTGCACAAGGAACGCAGACACAGATCGGCGCAGGCACTTTTCTGGTCAGCCGGCAGTACGTCGGCAATCGTCCGATCGGTGAACTGCTCCAACAGCGTGTGCAGCAAGCCGCACACACAACATCATCCATTGACGAAAAGATCGGCACCGCGGTATAATCATTTCGTGAGCCGGTTCTGAAAGGAGATAAACCATATGAGAACCGGTAACATGACATTGGCATTCGCTTACTTGCGTCTTTCCAATGAGGAGGCGCACAGCAGTGAATCCGCCAGTATTGCAAACCAGCGGCAAATGATTCGGGACTACTGCCAACGCCACAGCATTATGCTCGTGCGAGAATTTGTGGACGACGGCTATTCCGGCGGCAACTTTGACCGTCCGGCCTTTCAGGACATGCTACGGCAGCTGCATGAAGGCAAAGCCAACATGGTGCTGACCAAAGACCTGTCCCGTCTCGGACGCGACATGCGCGAAGCCAGTTACTACGCCGAGCAGTTTTTCCCGGAGCATGGCATCCGCTATCTCACCATTGCAGACAACTTTGATACCGCACATGAAAACGTCATGGCACCGTTCCAGTTTGCCATGAACGAGGTCTATTTGCGGGATGGTTCACGCAAGGTCAAGGATGTGCTGCGCAGCAAACGGGAAAACGGCCAGTACTGCGCCTGTCCG
>JAHZFK010000002.1:0-34218 GCA_019421385.1 Clostridiales bacterium | reverse complement strand
GCCTGTCCGCCTTATGGCTATCGCAAAGATCCGGCGGACAAAAGCCGTCTTTCCCCGGACGAGCAGACCGCGCCCATTGTGCAACGTATTTTTGAACGGGCAGCCGCCGGAGATTCCTCGCGCAAGATCGCACTCGACCTGAACGCGGACGGCGTCATCCCCCCGCTCAAATACCGCGTCTTGTTTCGTGACGATTTCAGCCCAGAGGGGGCGGCACGGGCATCTGACCTGTGGAACTACACCACCGTCAAACGGATTCTGAAAAATCCGGTCTACCTCGGACACACTTTGCTGGGCAAAAGCCGCAAGGTCAGTGTCAAGTCCAAGAAAAAAGTGGCTGTACCGCAAAGCGACTGGGCTGTGACACACGACACCCATCCCCCACTCGTCACACAGGCTCTCTATGAGCAGGCACAGCGCAATCTGGGACGCGGACAGCGCGCAAATCGTACCGACCGAGACATCCGCAAAAGCATTTTTGCCGGACTGGTGTTCTGCGCACGCTGCGGACACGCGCTCTGTTCCTGCGGCACGGTCTACAAGGGCGAACGAGAGAAATACTGGTATCTGTCCTGCACGCATCAGCGGGGCGATATCGCCAAGCGCTGCGACGGCGTGCGCATCAAATATGCGAATCTACTCGAAGTGGTGCGGCGCGACCTCAACGATCTGCTGGCACTGACTGATGCACAGGCCGAAGCACTTGCACGGGCAACGGCAGAACGGGAGCAAGGTGCATCCGAACGCGCAGCACGGCAAGCCCGCTTGCAGCAAGCACAGTCCCGCCTGTTGACCATCGACAAAATCATCGCCAAGCTGTACACGGACAACGCCGAAGGCCGACTGGACGACGATCGTCTGACCCGCATGGTCGAAGCGCTTGAGCAGGAATCCGCTTCGCATCAAGCCGTTATCGCAGAGCTGTCACAGACACTCCCGCTGCAGGAGGACACAGAAGAACGCTTTCGCCGTTTCTTTGCGCTTACCAAGGAGTATAGCCATATCGATGTACTCGACCGCGAGACATTACTGACCTTCGTCGAGCGCATTGAAGTCGGGCCTAAGCAATTTGCCGACGGACGGCGCAAAGCGACCCATCGCAACACCCCCTACCGGCAGAGCATCCGCATCTCCTATCGCTTTATCGGTGAAATCGCTACCGACAACGAGCAATCACTCAATGCATCCTGCAATTTCTGACAAAATTTATCTACCCACCGTTTTAAGATGGTACGGGAATACCAAGGGAGGTTGGCGTCAACCTGAAGCAGGGCTATAACGGCGATCTGACTTCCCGTCAGGCCGGTTCGATCGGTGGTCAGATGGTCAAGAAGATGATCGAATCCTACGAGCAGAACCTGGCTGGTCAGGGCTGATCTGAGGCAATAGAAAGCGCGCGGCTTCCGGAATAATTCCAGAAACCGCGCGCTTCTCTTTTATGTCACGACATGATTTACTGTTTGCTTAGGCTCAACCGCGCCACTCGGCAAAAATCTGCTCTGCATCGGTCGCGCTTGCCGCTGCGACCAGCTTATCCGCCAGTTCCTTGCACTCCGCGTAAGAATGCGCCGCCAGATCAGCCTTAGCCGCCAACATCGCGGAAGCGGACATAGACAGGTTGGTGACTCCCAGACCGCAGAGCACAGGCGCCATACCCGGCGTACCAGCCATTTCACCGCATACGCCAACCTCGATGCCGTTTTCGTTTGCTGCCTTCGCCGTCATTGCAATCAGGCGCAGCACGCCCGGATGGAGCGGACGATACAGGTACGAAATCTTCTCATTGATACGGTCAACCGCGCAGGAGTACTGAATAAGGTCGTTCGTACCGATCGAGAAGAAGTCAACTTCCTTCGCCAGAATGTCCGCGCAAACGGCTGCTACCGGAATCTCGATCATGATGCCGACCTTGACATTCGGATTATGCTCCACGCCTTCCGCCGCGAGCAGATCCTTTGCCTGCTGCAGAATCTGCTTGGCATTACGAATTTCCTCGATCGAAGAGATCATCGGGAACATAATGCGCAGATCGCCATACTTCGCTGCACGCAGCAGGGCACGCAGCTGGGTCAGGAACAGATCAGTCTTATTCAGGCAGATACGGATTGCACGATAGCCAAGGAAGGGGTTCTGCTCCTTCTCCAGCTCAAGTGCCGGCACTTCCTTATCGCCGCCGATATCCAGCGTACGGATGATGACCGGCTTGCCCGCCATGATCTCGCACGCCTTCTTATATGCTTCAAACTGCTCTTCTTCGCTCGGCAGATCGTCGCGGTCCATAAACAGGAACTCGGAACGGAACAGACCAACGCCTTCGCCGCCCAGATCCGCTACGCGGACTGCGTCATCCGGCGTACCGATATTGCCTTCCACGATGATGCGGCGACCGTCGCTCGTTGCGCCCTGACGATCCTTGAACTGCGCCAGCATTGCGCGACGCTCGTCCTCTGCCTTTTTCTTCTGCTCAAACTGTGCCAGCGTTTCCGCATCCGGATCGACCACAACTTCGCCTGTCACACCGTCCAGCAGCAGGTCGGAGCCATCTTCAATGCCGTCCACCTTATCGCCTGCACCTGCAACAGCCGGAATGCCGATCGAACGCGCCATGATTGCAGAATGGCTGGTGCGGCCGCCGATGCGGGTGACAAAGCCGACAACCGGCTTGGAACCGATCTTCGCCGTATCCGACGGCGTGAGGTCGTTAGCAATGATGATGCAGGGCTCGGTGATCGTGTCGATTGCATTATCCGCAATGCCCTTCAGGTTTTTGAGCACACGCTTGGAAATATCACCGATATCTGCTGCACGCGCCTGCATGTATTCGCTGTCCATCGCACGGAACATCGCCTGAAAATTCTCGCAGTTGACAAAGCAAGCATACTCCGCGCATACCTTTTCTTCTTCTACCAGATTGGTCATGCCCTCAATGAAATCCGGATCGTCCAGCATAAGCAGATGCGCGTCAAAAATCTCCGCTTCAGAAGCGCCGATGTTTTTCTCCGCCTCATCGCGCAATGTCTGAATCTGTTTTTTGGCATTTGCCACCGCATCGGTCACACGCTTCTGCTCGGCCGCAACATCTGTGATGCTGTCCTTGACAACCGTCAGATCCTCCTCCTTGATGACCAAAGCTTTGGCATGTGCAAGCCCCTCCGAAACGCCAATCGCTTTAAACTTAACCATAGCCATATCCTCCTGTTTTCTTGTAGCTCTTATACAAAAACTATATTCATTTCCCAAAATACATTGTATAATATTTCCGCTCTTTCGTCAAGTGTACGGGCCATTTTTCAGAAAACTTGGAAGAATTGAAAAATTTCTGTGCCGATTCGTCCGTTTTCTGCTATACTTATACCATTCTACATATGATCTTCTACAGGAGGAATGACAACCATGGCAAACCGCTGCACCCATATTCCCGAAATTATGCTGCCCCGCGAGGGCACGGACCTTTCCAAATGGGCGGTCATCGCCTGCGACCAATACACTTCCCAGCCCGAATACTGGGCTGAAACCGACCGCACGGTTGGCGACGCTCCCTCCACGCTGCGCCTGACGCTGCCCGAAGTCTATCTGGAAGAAGCTGACGTTGCTGAGCGCACGGAGAAAATCCACTGCACCATGCGCCGTTACATCGAGGACGGTACACTGCGCACCCTGCCCGCAGGCGTCATCCTGACGGAGCGCTGGTCGGGCGGTTCCTGCCCGCGCCGCGGCATCGTGATGGCGGTCGATCTGGAAGCCTATGAGTATACTCCCGGCTCGGCATCGCTCATCCGCCCGACCGAAAAGACCGTGGTCGAGCGCATCCCGCCACGTCTCAAGGTCCGTCAGGGTGCATGCATGGAGCTGCCGCACATCATGATCCTGATCGACGATCCCGACCGCAGCATCATTGAGCCGCTATTTGACCAAACTGCAAATCTGGACAAAGTCTACGACACCGACCTGATGCAGAACGGCGGCCACATCACCGGCTGGTTCATTCCCAAGGGTGTGCAGACCGACAAAATCGAAGCCGGTCTTGAAGCACTGTGCGACCGCGAAACCTTCAATCAGAAATATGGCTGCACGGATGCACAGGCGTTGCTCCCCTACGCCGTCGGCGACGGCAACCACTCAATGGCAACCGCCAAAGCCTACTGGGAAGAGGTTAAGGCGGGTCTGTCCGCTGAGGAGCAGGCTACCCATCCTGCCCGCTTTGTGTTGATCGAGGTCGTCAACATTCACGACGAGAGCCTGATCATCGAGCCGATCCACCGTATTCTGTTTGGTGTAAATGCCGACGAAATGCTGCATAGCCTGACCGCATTCTACGAAGCACAGGGCTGCAAGGCCTATGTTGCAGACGAAGCACCCGCGGATGCCTCGGTGCATTGCTTCCCGTTCTGCTCGGCGGAAAAAACCGGTGTGCTGGTGGTCGAAAATCCCAAGTGGTCCATCCCAGTTGCCACCATGCAGACCGCGCTCGATGCCTGCTTGGAACAGTATCCGTCCGCGCGCATTGACTACATCCACGGCGCGGATGTAGTGGACGATCTTGCCAAAAAGCCCGGTAATCTGGGCTTTATCCTGCCGGACATTGCCAAGAACGACCTGTTCCGCGGCGTTGTCTTTGACGGCGTTCTGCCGCGCAAGACCTTCTCCATGGGTGAAGCACACGAAAAGCGTTATTATATGGAAGCTAAGACGATCGTTAAGTAAACTCCTGTTTATCATCGGACGCAGCCACATCGGCTGCGTCCTTTTTTGTCCAGTCGAGCACAGCTTCGTCCCCTTCCACCCGGCACAGTACAAATGCAGGCGCCAGCGCAAATGACCGGTCGGATGCAAACGGACAATGCAGGCGCAGTCCCTCCGGACTGCGCTCTGCGTGCACCTCACCACCGTCCAGCAGAGCATCCAGCACTGCATCACCTGTGCGCAGCGATGGCTTTGTGTCATCTGGAACCTGTGGCGGTGCATCGTCTTGTGAAGGTTGCTCTTTCTTCGTCACAGCAGCATTTTTTTGCCCGGGATGCTCCGCCAGATAAAACGCTTTGGGTGGAGCTTCTATGCAGCCCGCCGCTTTAAGCGTCTCCTTTGACAGATGCCGCCGCAGATGCAGCCTGCCGTTTTCCGGTGCAGGCAAGCCGATCAGCAACGGTTCGCCATCGGTTTCCCCGTAGCAACGCAGCAGCGGTGCATCGGGCGGCATTGCGCAATCCACCTCAATCTGCACACCGTATGCATCTGGCTCCCATATCAGCCAGCCTGCCGGCTCGCCAGCATAGTTTACCACGGCTCGCATCACTGCACCTCCTCAAAAAACGCGTATCCCATAACAGGATACGCGTTTTGCTTTGCGGATATGCCCTCAGCCCTGCACCGAGCCAAGACCGAAACTGACCGCCAATGCTTCGTCCACATGACGCATCGCTTTTTCATCCAACGATCCCATTTTCTCACGCAGCCGCCGCTTATCCAGCGTGCGGATCTGCTCGGTCAGGATGATGGAATCTTTGGTCAGGCCGTAATTCGGCGCACCGAGCGTAATATGCGTCGGCATTTTGGCCTTGTTGATCTGCGATGTAATGGCGGCGGCGATCACGGTCGGGCTGTACCGGTTGCCCACATTGTTCTGTACGATCAGCACCGGGCGGATACCGCCCTGCTCACTGCCAACCACCGGGCTGAGATCGGCATAGTAAATATCTCCCCGTTTGATGCTGGTATCCACGTTGGTTCACACTCCGATGAAATAGATTTGCGGTTTGTCCGCAAACCTATTTTCCCCGCGCTGCGAAAAAATATAACAGCTGCCTGTTTTTTCGCGCAAACATGGGTGGGAATTTCTTCCCGTTTCATCTTATGCAGCGTAGTGTCCCATCGTCAACCCTGATAGAACCGTGGCACACGGCTGCTGGCCGCGCAGATGACCTCATACGAAATCGTTCCGGCGGCCTCGGCGGTGTCCTCCGCCGTCCAGACCTCCGGCCCGAACACTGTCACCTCGTCACCTCGGCGTACTTCCACGCCGTCCGGCACGCGCACCATGCACATATCCATGCAAATGCGGCCGAGCACCGGTGCTTTTTGTCCGCCCAACACCACATGCGCTTTACCTGAACCTGCGCGCAGAAAACCATCGGCATAGCCGATCGAGACCACGGCCACACGGGTCGGCTCGTCCGTTTCATAAGTACGGCCATAGCTGACCGTGGTATGCGCCGGGATGTCGCGCACCTGCACCACCCGCGCCTTGACCGTCATGGCAGGGCGCAGATCGAGCACAGGCGGCACGGACGCATCCGGCCGGCAACCGTACAGGATAATACCCGCGCGCGTCATCGTGCAGTGCATGCGTTCATAGCTCTGGATCGCGCCGCTGTTAGCGCAGTGCCGTAGCGGCAATTCCAGCCCGCGTGCCGTTAAATCATTGCACACATCCGCAAAACGCTGATACTGCAATGCAGTATATGCTTCGCCTTCCGGTACATCCGAGACCGCAAAATGCGTAAAAATACCTTCGGATATCAGTCCCGGCAGGGCAGCGCACGCTTCGACCTTGCACACAGTCTGTTCCCGCTCCCATGCAGGAAAACCCAGACGGGTCATGCCGGTATCCAGCTTATAATGGACGGTCAGCTTTTCTCCGGTGCGCACCGCAGCATCGCTCAGCAGCTGCGCCGTTTCCTCATCATATACCGGCGCGGTAATATGCTGCCTTGCAATGGTGTTCATATCCGCTTCATCCACATAGCCCAGAATCAAAATGGGCTTTGTGATGCCGTTTTCGCGCAGCTCCACCGCCTCCGGTACGGTCGCTGCGGCAAAATACGGCGCGCCCATTGCCTGCAAACGCTGTGCAACCGGTACCGCGCCATGTCCGTATGCATCCGCCTTGACCACACACAGCACAGGCGCTTTTGCCTGCTGACAGATCACGCGGTAATTGTGTTCGATCGCGCCCAAATCCACTTCGGCCCAGGCGCGGTGTTTACTCGGCTTCATTTCGTTATTCATCCCCAGATTTATGTTTCCTGATATGATGTCACCTGAATTTGCAGCACCCGCTCGCCGTCCGCATAGAGTTCTGCGCAGACCAGCTGATATCCCTGTTCGGTGAGCCATACCTGTTTTTCGACCTTCCCATCGTCGCCATCCTGCTGGTATCGCAGCACCAGCAGATCCACACCTCCTGTGCTCTCCGTCCAGACCTGTTCCGGTTCTGCGCGGCGCAGATCGTCCAGCAGGCAGAACAGTGCATCCGCAGGCGTCAAACCGGTGCGCTGCGGCATAGCATCATCCAGTTCGAGACCGTCATACTGCAAAACGAAGGACGCACTATCTGTTCCTGCAATCGTGCCGCCGATACCAGCCAGGCTTTCGGGCGCGGTGATGGTGAAAGTGTCGTTATCTTCCTTATTATAAACGTAATCTACTTCATATTCCAGTACCGATTGCTCCAAATCGGACAAAATTTTCAAATGCGCTTCAAACCCGCCGAGTTCCTCGAAATGGGCGCGCACCGCCGATCCGTCCGCCGCTGTACTGCCGCCGCAGCCGGATAACAGCACCAGCAGCAGGGTCATACAAAATATCCGTTTCAGGTCACCACTCCCTTGTATTATACCGTTTGAGCAGTCCCGGCAGCTCACACAGCATATCCCCCGGTGTCATACCGTATTCGCTCAGCCGGTTCGCAGCCGCATCTCCTGCGCGTCCGTGCAGCCATGCGGCGGCGCAAGCCGCCTGTACCGGCGCAATCCCCTGCCCGCACAGCGATACCAGCATACCCGCCAGCACATCTCCGCTGCCGCCCTTGGCCATACCCGGATTGCCGGAATAGTTGCGATACATCGTACCATCCGGCGCAAAAATGCGCGTTCTGTGGCCTTTGTAGAGCAAAATGCAACGGTTTTCCTGCGCAAACGCAGCTAACTCCTCCGTTGTCGGCTACCTGATACCGCTCAAGCGTGCAAACTCGGCTGCATGTGGAGTCAATACGACCGGCTGCGCGGTCTGCCGTAGTACATCTTTATGCGCGGAAAGCGCATTTATGCCGTCCGCATCCAAAACGATCGGACATTTTATACGTTGCAGCAAGCTGTAAACGATCTTCGTTACCGCGTCCGACCGCCCCAGCCCGCAGCCAATCGGCACCGCATCCGCACGTGCAGCCAAATCCGCCAGCACAGGCAGGGCTTTGTGCGACAGCATACCGTCCTCACCGCACGGCATGGGCCGCACGACCGGCTCATTCAGCTTGACCGCCAGCACTGGCCACGCTTTTTCCGGTGTCGCCAATGTCACTACCCCACTTCCCATGCGCACCGCGCCCTGTGCGGCAAAATACGCCGCTCCCGTATAGCCCGCTGAGCCACATACGCACAATACACGCCCAAACGCATTTTTATCTGCATCCGCTTTTCTGCGCGGTAAAATCTTATC
Source organism: Clostridiales bacterium (assembly GCA_019421385.1). Lineage (GTDB taxonomy): Bacteria > Bacillota > Clostridia > Oscillospirales > Butyricicoccaceae > Agathobaculum. The sequence goes on along the minus strand of JAHZFK010000002.1, from coordinate 25,785 downwards.
CACATACGCCTGATCGATCTCGATAAACGCTTCCGCCATACCGCATCCGCTCCTATTGTCGTATTTTTCTGTTTTCAGCATAGCACCCTGCCACATCCTGCGTCAAGGAAAGCACCGTATTTTACCTGTCCTCCGTGTCCCGTTCCGGTGCCTGACCGAATACAATGAACCGAGGAGGTGATTTTTTGCCCATCCGTATCTTTATTGATCCGGGACACAATCCGTCCGGCCCGAACACCGGCGCAGAAGGCAACGGCCTGCGCGAGCAGGACGTCAACTTCGAGGTCAGCATGTACCTTGCCGACTTACTGCGCGCCGACCCGCGCTTCGCCGTGCGGCTCAGCCGCAACACTCCGACCGAGATCCTCGGCACGAGCAACGCGACCAGCCTTGCCATGCGCGTCAATATGGCCAACAGCTGGCCCGCGGATTACTTTATCAGCATCCACTGCAATTCCAACGTCAACCCTGCCATCAATGGCACAGAGGTTTACGTCTATCAGCAGAATACGCAGCCCTACTGGCTGGCGCAGCATGTGCTGCAAGGCATTGTCAACCGTGTCGGCACCAAGGACAACGGTGTACGGCTCAATCCCAGCCTGTTTGTGCTGCGACGTACCCGTATGCCCGCCATTCTGGTGGAACTCGCCTATCTGAGCAACGAAGCAGATGCCCAAAAACTCAAGGATGATCCTTATGGCTTTGCACAGGGCATCTACAACGGACTGCTTAGCTATTTCGGATTCAGCCCGATGTAATCAAAAAAGGTCTTGCCCTATGGCAAGACCTTTTTCTGTCTATCCATTGATCCCGCGGTCAAAAACCGCCGGTCACACCGAGCACCTGCCCTGTGATGAACGAAGCGCGCTCCGAACAAAGATACAATACACTTTGCGCAACCTCATCCGCCGTACCGATACGCCCGAGCGGCGTCTCCGCCGCCAGTTCACGCATGGTTTCCCCACTGTGCATCGCGTTCATATCCGTGTCGATCACGCCGGGCGCCACGCAGTTGACCCGGATGCCGCTTGGTCCGAATTCCTGCGCCAGCGACTTGGTGAGTCCAATCAGCGCCGCCTTGCTCGCCGCATAGTGACTCTCGCAAGAAGCACCCATCTGCCCCCAAATGGACGAAATCGTCACGATGCTGCCATGCTTCCGGTGCAGCAAATCAGGCAGAGCCGCGCGAATGGTGCGCACTGCTCCCATCAGGTTGACATCGAGCATACGCTGCCAATCCTCGTCCGTGATGTCTTGGAACATCTTTTGCTCCGCGATACCTGCATTGCAAACCACGGCATCCGGCGCGCCAAAATGCCCGCGCACCTCACCAAACGCACGACTAACCGCTTTATCGTCATGCAGGTCGGCGCACAGCGCCAAAGCCCCCGTTTGCTCCGCCAGCGCACCGGCCATCTCTCGACTGACCCGATAGGTAAACGCAACCTGCCAGCCAGCCGCAGCAAACGCACGCACACATGCCGCGCCAATGCCGCGCGAGCCGCCGGTGATAAAAACCGTCTGCGCCATCAGATCGCAACCGTCTGCTGCGCTTCAAACAGGCACTGGTTGAGATCCTTATCGCGGGACAGGCCTTCTTCGATATCCAGATCGGTAACCTGATTGTTGTCAAACACCACCACGCGGTTGGTCTTGCCTTCCATCAGCGCACGCACCGCCGCATAACCCATACGGGTCGCCATAACGCGGTCCTGTGCCGTCGGAGCACCGCCGCGCTGAATGTGGCCCAAGATAGTTACGCGGGTGTCGATACCCGTTGCCTCATGGATGTGGTCGGCAACCTCCTGCGCAGAGCCGTAGCCCTCTGCCACAATAATAATGTGGTGGTTGCGGCCTTTGATGCGGCCTACACGCATTTTTTCCACGATATCGGTGTCGAAATCCAGCTTGCGCTCGGGCAGGCAGATCGCCGTAGCGCCGACTGCACAGCCGACATGCAGCGCCAAATGGCCCGCACGGCGTCCCATGACCTCGACAACCGAGCAACGCTCATGCGACTGCATGGTGTCGCGCAGCTTGTCGATGCACTCGATCGCCGTATTGCACGCTGTATCAAAGCCAATGGTATAATCCGTGCACACGATATCATTGTCGATCGTACCCGGTACACCGATGCACGGCACGCCCTTGTGCGAAAGCGCCTGCGCGCCGCGGAACGTACCGTCGCCGCCGCAGCAGATCAGGCCGTCAATACCAAGATATTTGCAGGTATCCGCTGCCTTTTGCAGACCCTCTTCGGTCATCATTTCCTTGCAGCGTGCGGTGTAAAGCATCGTGCCGCCGCGGCGGATGATGCCGTCTACGCTGCGCGCACCCATCTCAATGATATCGCCATTGATCAGGCCGCTGTAGCCGCGGCGGATGCCAAGCACGGAAATATCATAGGCGGATGCGGTTCGAACGACCGCACGAATCAATGCGTTCATACCGGGCGCGTCGCCGCCGCTGGTGAGTACGCCAATTCTACGAATCTGCTTGTCCATAATGAGCCTCCCTGTATCGGTTGCTGATAATTTTTTGCTTTAATTCATTATAACATTTTCTTCTCCTAAGAGAAAGCGTAATTTTTCTAAAAACGGCACATCTGGCTGGCACCAGTATCGCCGCGCCGCGAGGGTCTTCTTTTTGGTATCCGTGGGATACAGATAAACCGGTGTATCGCCCGGCTGCGTGACCAAAACCGCTTTGATTTGCGGCCATTCATCACTCTGCATACTGGCAATGCGCAGATAAAGCTTTTGCGGCGCGATGCGGGCAGCCTGTGCGTCCGTGTAGACCGACTGTTTCGGATTCTCCCGCGACTGCATACTGCTGACCGCCGCTTCGGTCAGCGGCTGCGCTTCGTTCAAAAGAATCTTGGGGGCTTCATCCTCGCGTGCATCAATTTTACCAGTCAACAATACCGCGCTGTCCTCGGTCAGATAGGCGCCGCACTGCTGGAGCGAACGCGGGAATACCACCAGTTCAATCGCCGCCGACTCGTCCTCCACCGTAACATACGCCATCATGGAGCCGTTTTTGGTGGATTTGAGCCGTACCGCCGTGATAACGCACGCTAGATGCACGGTCATACCGTCCTTATACTGTGGCTGCGCGCTCTCACCGGACAAATCATCGATGATCTGCCGCACCGAAGCCGCCTGTGCCTGCCGTGCCAAATCGCGGTATTCATCCATCGGATGCCCGGACAAATAAAGACCGGTCGTTTCCTTTTCCATCGCCAGCAGTTCCCGCTTGGAAACCTCTTGGATATCGGGCAAGGCGATCTGCGTATCCTGCACCTCATCATTGCCCATGCCAAACAGATCCATCTGCCCTTCGATATTCTTTTTGCGGCTCTGCGCGATCGCATCGACTACCGCGCCCACGATTTGAATGAGCTGACTGCGGCGGTAGCCCATCGAATCGAACGCACCCGCCTTGATTAAGCTCTCCAGCGCACGGCGGTTCAGTTCGCGGTCATACATGCGCTCGCAGAACTCCTGAAACGAGGAAAATAGTCCGCCCGTCTCACGTTCCGCCACCAGCTGCTTCATAAACGAACGGCCCACGCCTTTGACTGCGGCAAGTCCAAAGCGAATATCGCGTCCGGAAACCGAAAATCCGTCAAACGACTCGTTCACGTCGGGCGGCAGCACCGAAATGCCCATTTCGCGCGCAGCTTGGATATATTCCGAGATTTTGTCTGAAGAATCAAGCACGCTGGTCAGCAGCGCCGCCATATATTCGCGCGGATAATGGCATTTGAGATAGGCCGTGCGGAAGGAAACTACCGCATAGCACACCGCATGTGCTTTGTTGAAGGCGTAGTTGGCGAAATCCATGATCTCGTCGAACAAACTTGCCGCGACAGCTTCCGGCACGCCGCGCTTGACTGCGCCGTCGATACCAAGTTCTTCGTTGCCGTGGATGAAGTTGACGCGCTCCTTTTCCAGCTCCTTCATCTTCTTTTTGCTCATCGCGCGGCGCACCATGTCCGCCTTACCAAGCGAATAGCCCGCTAAGCTTTGGAACACCTGCATGACCTGTTCCTGATAAATCATGCAGCCATAGGTGACGCCCAGAATCGGCTCGAGCAGCGGATGCTTATAGGTCACCTTTTCCGGATGGTGGCGGCACTCGATATAGCGCGGGATGGACTGCATCGGCCCCGGCCGATACAGCGCCACAACTGCGGTGATATCCTCGATCGACTCCGGCTGCAGACCGGTGACGACATTGGTGATGCCTGCGCTTTCCAGCTGGAACACGCCCATCGTTGAGCCGCGCCCCAGCATTTCATAGGTAGCCTTGTCGCTCATGTCCACCTTTTCAATATTGAAATCCGGCACATGACGGCGGATCATCTTTTCCGCGTCCGCAATGACCGTCAGGTTGCGCAGACCGAGGAAGTCCATTTTCAGAAGGCCCAGCTCTTCGAGCGTGGTCATGGTAAACTGCGTGACCATCTGCTCATCGTTGCGCGCCAGCGGCACATAGGTGTCAACCGGATCCTTGGTGATGACCACGCCCGCCGCATGCGTGGACGCATGGCGCGGCATTCCTTCCAGCGCGCGTGCCGTGTCGATCAGCTCGCGAACCTGCGGCTTCTCGTCATACATTTTCTTCAGCTCGGGATTAACTGAAAGTGCTTTGTCGATCGTGATGTGCAGCTCGTTCGGCACCTGCTTGGCAACCACATCGACTTCGTTATACGGGATGTTAAGCGCACGACCGACATCGCGGATGGCGCCGCGCGCGGCCATGGTACCGAAAGTGACGATCTGCGCCACGCGATCCTTACCGTATTTATTCGTGACGTACTCGATTACTTCCGGACGACGCACATAGCAGAAGTCCACGTCGATATCCGGCATGGACACACGCTCCGGATTCAAGAATCGTTCGAAGTAGAGCGAATAGTGGATCGGGTCAAGATCCGTGATGCCCAGACAGTAAGATACGATCGAACCGGCTGCCGAACCACGTCCCGGCCCAACCGGAATACCCTGCCGTTTGGCATAGCCGATAAAGTCGGAAACAATCAAAAAGTAATCGACAAAGCCCATCTGGGTAATCATGTCGATCTCATACTGCAAGCGCGCCCGCACCGTGCCGTCATCCTTCGGATAACGCACGGCAAAGCCCTCATCACATAGCTTTTGCAGGTATTGCAGGGCGGTATACCCTTCCGGCACGTCAAATTCCGGCAGATGGTACTTGCCAAACTCAAATTCAACCTGACAACGCTCGGCAATTTTGACCGTATTGGCAAGCGCTTCGAGGTGATTCGGGAACAATGCGGTCATCTCGTCCGCATCCTTGATATAGAACTCCTCGGTTTCGAACTTCATGCGCGTGGGGTCGTCCACCGTCTTACCCATCTGGATGGACATGAGAACGTCCTGAATGCGCGCATCCTTTCGAGTCAGATAATGTGCGTCATTGGTCGCAACCAGACCGATGTTCAGTTCCTCCGCCAGCTGAAATAAGCCTTCATTGACCTTTTTCTCAATCTCAATTCCGTGATCCTGCACTTCAAGATAAAAATGGTCACGGTCAAAGATTTCCAGAAACTGCTCACACAGTTCATAGGCACCGTCCATATCGCCCTCTGCCAATGCGCGCGGAATCACACCCGCAAGGCAGGCAGACAGGCAGATCAATCCCTCGCTATGCTGCCGCAGCAATTCCATATCAATGCGCGGCTTCATGTAAAAGCCCTCGGCAAAGCCTAGAGACACCATGTGGATCAGGTTGCGATAACCCGTCATATTTTCGCACAGCAAAATCAGATGGCTGTGCCATTCTCCGTTTACATAGCTGCGGTCCAACCGCGAATGCGGCGCAAGATAGACTTCGCATCCAATGACCGGATGCACACCCTTGGCCTTACACGCCCGATAAAAGTCGATCACGCCGTACATCACGCCATGATCGGTCAGCGCGCACGCAGATTGTCCCAGTGCGGCCACACGGTCTACCAGACCCTCAATGCGACATGCACCGTCCAGCAGGCTATATTCACTATGCACATGCAAATGCGCAAACGGTACCATTTAGTCCTCCTTTGACGCAAATTCGGTGATCTTCTTCAAACGATGGCTCAGTCCCGGCTTGGAAATCGGCGGCTCGAACCGCTGCGCCAGTTCTGCCAGCGTGTCGGTCGGATAATCAAGCCTGAGGCGCACGGTTTCCCGCAGGTTCTCGGGAAATGCCTCTTCGCCGCGCGTATCCAGCACTGCCCGAATGGCCGCGATCTGCCGCGCTGCCGCGTCTGCTGTCTTGACCAGATTGGCCGTCTCGCAATTGACCTGTCGGTTGATGGTATTGCGCAGATTTTTCTCCACCTTGGCCTCCATCAGTGCCATCGCCGCATGCGGCGCGCCGATGCGGGTGAGAAAATCTTCCACGCTTGTGCTGTCCTTGAAGTACAGCAGGCAACCGCCGCTTCGATGCGTGAGCTTTGGGGACAACCCCAAATCCAACAGCAGGCTGGTTTCCTCTCCGGCAAGGCTCTGATGGCCGCTTTTTAGCTCCAGATGGCTTTTTTTGTCCGGCCCTGCCACCGTGCCCGCCATCAGGAACGCACCGCGCAGAAAGGATGCCAAGCAGCAATCCTCCTCCAGTTCGTTCCGGTTCAGATGGTATGTCACATGGCTTTTCCGGTCATAGCCCAGCACATCAAAAATCCGCCCGATCTGCGCGGGCTGGTCGAGCACAATCTGATACTTTCTGCCCTGATGCTGCGGCTCGCACACGACAAAAAACGCGCGCTGCAGCAAAGCCTGCAAGCGGCGCGCAACCACAGCGTTTTCTGTGGACAAACGGATCTCTCGATGGGAGAAAACCGTTGCATGGAGCAATGCGCCGTAAGCCTCTGCTCGCGTACAGCACGCACGCTGCATCGACACACGGCACAGCTCATTTTTTACCTCGGTTGAAAAGGACATCTCTGCTCCCTGTTTTTCTCTGTTTATCTCTGATAATCGCGGTGCATGGTAACCACACCGTAATCATGTCCACGCAGATGCCCGCTGAGCGCTTCTGCAATGGCGACCGAACGATGCTTCCCGCCCGTGCAGCCAATGCCGATAATGACGTTGGACTTGCCCTCTGCCATATAGCGCGGCAGCAAAAAGTCGATCATACTCGTCAGATGACCCATCAGCGCATCGGCCGTGCCGCCCTGAAATACATAATCCCGCACATCCGGGTCGGTTCCGTTTTTCTCGCGCAGGCTCATCTCGTAGTACGGGTTGGGCAGAAAACGCACGTCAAACACCAAATCGGATTCCGGCGGAATGCCATACTTAAATCCGAACGACTGCACGATCACCTCGAACGCACCGGTGCCTTCCGTGCCGGAAAACAAGGTCAGCAGGCGCTCACGCAGACCGGCAGCGGACAGACCGGTCGTATCGACCACAAAATCCGCACGGTTGCGCAGCGCTGCCAGCATATTGCGTTCCTTTTCGATCGCCGCAGTCATAGGCACGCCTTTTTCCATCAGCGGATGCTTGCGTCGTGTCTCCTTGAAGCGTCGGATCAGCGTCGGCGTATCCGTATCCAAAAACAGAATGCGATAATCGCAGCCCATGGTTTTGATCGAATCAAGCGAATCAAACAACTGCTGAAAATCGCCGCCTGCACGCACATCGGTCACCAGTGCGACCCGTTCATATCGTTCGGTTGCCGCAAGACAGATCTCCGCAAAGCGCGGGATCAGTGCAATCGGCAGGTTATCCACGCAGTAATAGCCCAAATCCTCAAATGTGGCTACTGCACGGCTCTTGCCCGCACCCGACATACCCGAAACAATTAAAAAATACATTGATGCCATCCCCCTTGTCCGGCAAAGCGCTTTAGCGAACGATGCGAACCTCGCATTCCAGATCCACACCGAACCGCTCGCGCACACGCTGCTGCACTAGCTCAATCAGGCGCAGCATTTCATCGCAGGTCGCGCCGCCGCGGTTTATCAGAAAACCGGCGTGCTTTTCCGAAACCTGCGCCGCGCCGACCGAGACGCCTTTCAATCCCGCGTCCTCGATCAGCCTTCCGGCGAAATACCCTTCCGGCCGTTTGAAGGTCGAACCGGCAGACGGGAAATTCAGCGGCTGCTTATTCCGTCGGCGCTGTGCAAAATCATTCATCTTATCCAAAATTGCCGCCGGATCCCCCGGCTGCAACCGCATCGTCGTGCGGACAACCGTCCAGTCCGGATGCGCACGGAATGCGCTGTTGCGGTAGCCGAAGCAATGTTCTTCACCGGTCAGCGTGTGCAAGTTGCCCTCGCCGTCCAGATACTCGGTTTTCTCCACAATACCCGCCATCTGGCCGTCATATGCGCCGGCGTTCATGAATACCGCGCCGCCTACGCTGCCCGGAATGCCGCCGGAAAATTCCGCACCGGTCAATCCCGCACGTTGCGCACGCCGCGCTACGCGGGCAAGCAAAGCGCCCGCCTGCGCCACCAGCGTGCAATCGTCACCCGCGCGCACATCATCCATCTCGGTCGTGCAAATCACAGCGCCGCGGTAGCCCGCATCCGAAACCAGCATGTTGGAGCCGTTACCCAGCACCAGCAACGGCACACCGCAGTTCCGAAGCACTTTGAGCGTCCCGGCCAGCTGCTCCAGCGTTTTCGGTATCACAAACAGGTCGGCAGGGCCGCCAATGGCAAAGGTCGTATGGCGGCTCATCGGCTCATTTGATAAAATTTCTATTTCCGGAACGGCAGCGCGCAGCGCCTCCATGCATACATTGCTATTTTCCATGTTATCCTCCATTATTCTGACCAATATGTCCACACAGTATGATGCCGCAGCGGCCAAGCGAAGTCTTGTTCCACATCCGCGCCGCACAGCAGCAGTATTGTTTCTTGTTTGCAAGTATTATACCAAATACAGACGCAAAGTGCAAATCAAAGGCACCCCGAAGGGTGCCTTTTTTGATCTGCTATTGGATAAATTTTACGATGCGCTTGCCGCCTGCAGCAGGCTTGCGCCTTCCGCCATATCGGTCATAGCGGATTCCAGCTGCTCACCCATCTTGGTGGTCAGTTCAGCAAGCTTGGTCTGGTCGGTCTCTTCCGTCATTGCAGAAACGGTATCGATAAAATCGATCAGAGACTGGCAGCCGGACTGGAGCTTCTCATGTGCATCCGCATACGCTTCCGGCGGGGTGATGGAAATGAAATCATTCAGGGAAGTCTTCATCGCTTCGAGCGCTTCCTTAGCTGCTTCCGGATCGGTTGCAACCGAGCTTGCGCTGCTCTGGATCTCGCTCATCTCCGTGCTCAGATCCTCAACCGCCTGCTGGTACTCTTCCTCAGTCAGAGCAGTCGAAGCAGCTTCACCAGACTCACCGCTCTCGCCGCCATTCGCTGCATCCTTTCCGCCGCCGCAAGCCGCCAAGGACAATGCCATTGCCGCTGCAAGCAGAGCCGCCAACAAACGCTTCGTCATATTCTTCTTCATACTGTGTCTCTCCTTACCTTTGCTTTTTTCAAGACTGTATAAAGCATTATAGCGGAAAGGCGTCAAAATGTAAAGACATATCTTAACACTAGGAAACGAAATTACCAGAAATTTCTTATGCAGTTTACCTATTAAGTTTCAGCGCACCCAGACTTCCTCATGCTCACCGCGCCGCGGACGGCCCAGCAGCAACCGGCTCGCCTCGGTGGCAGGCAGCCCATTATACAGCACCTCATACATTGCCTCGGTGATCGGCATAGAAACGCCCTGCTGCTGCGCCAGATGATAGCCCGCCTCGGTCGCATAATAGCCCTCGACCGTTGCGCCGACCTCCTGCATAGCCTCCTGCACACTCTTGCCCTGACCGATCAGGATACCTGCGCGGCGGTTGCGTGAATGCATGGAGCAGCAGGTCACGATCAGGTCTCCCACACCGGACAAGCCCGCAAACGTCTCCTGCCGCGCGCCCAGCTGAACACCCAGACGCGCGATCTCAGTCAAACCGCGGGTCATAAAGGCTGCCTTGGAGTTATCGCCCATACCGAGGCCGTCCGCAATACCCGCGCCCAGCGCAATGATATTCTTAAACGCGCCACCCAGTTCACAGCCGATGATATCCGCAGAGGTATAAACGCGGAAATAACTTTCGTTCATAAAAGCCGCCTGTGTCAGCTCCGCCGCCGCGCGGCTTTCCGACGCTGCAACGATCGCGGTCGGTACACGGCGCGCAACCTCCTCCGCGTGCGTCGGGCCGGTAAGCGCGACGACAGGGTTGTTGCCGTTCATGATGCGGTCGATGGTCTGCGAAAAGCGGCAATAACCGTTTTTCGCGTCCAATCCCTTGCCAACATTGACGATCACCGTACCGGCCTGCACGATGGCTGCAAGCTTTTCCGCCGTGGACGCAACTGCAAACGACGGCACTGCCATGACGATCAGGTCTGCCTTTGCCGCGCCCGCCATATCCGTGGTGATCGCAATCCCCTCCGGAATCTTGACGCCCGGCAGCAGCTTTTCATTGGCGCGCTCACGCAGCAGCAAATCGCACTCTTCCTGCAAATATGTCCACGAGGTCACCTCATGACCGTTGTCATGCAGCAGCATCGCCAACGCAATGCCCCAGCCGCCGGTTCCCAGTACAAAAACCTTCATTTTTTGTTCTCCTCTCCGTTACGGTCGGATTGTTCAATGGTTTTCTTGCTCTTGAAGGAAAACTTGTTTTCTTCGCCGCGCAAAATGCGGGCGATATTCGAGCGGTGCATAAAAATCACCGCCACCGCCATGCCAAACGCCATTGCGGTCAATACCGGATCGTTATAGAACACCAGCGTGGTGATGGGAAAACTGATCGCGCCCAGAATCGAGCCGAGCGAAATCCAGCGCGTCAGCACGACGGCAACGAAAAACAGCACGAATGCGATCAGGAAAATGCGCCAGTCAAATAACAGCAGCATTACAGCGCCGACCAGCACGCCTTTACCGCCGCGAAAGCCGAAATACAGCGGGAACATATGCCCCAGAATGACAAAGATGCCCGCTACCAGCTTGCCGACCGGACCCGCCAGCAGCGCGCCGATCGAAACCGCCGCCGCGCCCTTGGCAATGTCGCCCAGCAGCACAAACAGCGTCTTGCCCGCGCCCATCGTGCGGTAGGAATTGGTCAGTCCCGCGTTGCCGCTGCCGTATTCACGGATATCCTTTCCCAGCGTGACCTTACTGACAATGATTGCGAAACTCAGCGAACCGAGCAGATAAGCGCACACCGCGATAATGGCAAAATGCGTAAGTGTCATATGGTTTTCCCCCAGTTTCAGAAATATCAGCCGCTTTTAACGTTCCTTTTTCTCACTGCGCTCCCGGATAACCATGCGCACCGGCGTGCCGGTCAGACCAAACACCTCACGGATCTGGTTTTCCAGATAACGCTGATAGGAAAAATGGAACAGCCGTGCATCGTTGCAGAAGCAAACGAAGGTCGGCGGGCAGGTGGATGCCTGCGTCATATAGAAAATACGGAGCCGGCGGCCCTTATCGGTCGGCGGCTGCACGCGCGCGGTCGCTTCGGCCAGAATCGAGTTGAGTCTGCCGGTCGGGATGCGCATATGGTTCTGTTCGTATACCTCATGAATCAGTCCAAACAGCTTGTCAACACGCTGACCGGTCTGCGCGGAAATGAACAGCACAGGCGCATACGGCATATAGGCCAGTCCCTCGCGCACGCGAAGGGTATATTCCTTCATGGTCGAACCGTCCTTTTCGACCAAATCCCACTTGTTGACAACGATAATGCACGCCTTGCCTGCATTATGCGCCTCGCCCGCAACCTTGGTGTCCTGCTCGGTCACGCCCTCGGTCGCGTCGATCATAATGACACACACATCCGCACGCTCCACCGCCAGCAGCGAACGCATGACCGAGTATTTCTCGATCTTTTCATCCACTTTACTCTTTTTACGGATGCCTGCGGTGTCGATAAAAGTAAATTTGCCATGCGCGTTGTCCACATCGGCATCCACGCTGTCGCGCGTCGTGCCCGCCATGTTGGACACGATCACGCGCTCCTCGCCCAGCACGCGGTTGAGCAGGCTGGACTTGCCGACGTTCGGCTTGCCGATGAGGGCCACACGGATGCGCTCCTCGTCCTCGCCATCCTCGTCCGCAGACGGGAAATGCTCATACGCGGCATCCAGCAGCTCACCCATGCCATAGCCATGCAGAGCGGAAATACCATAGGGCTCACCCAGTCCGAGGTTATAAAATTCATAGAACTCCGGCTCGGGCTGACCGGGCTTGTCGCACTTGTTGACCGCCAGCACGATCGGCTTGCCCGAGCGCAGCAGCATTGCCGCCACATCCTGATCCGCCGCCGTGATGCCGGTGCGCAGATCGGTGATGAAAATAATCACATCCGCGTGCGAGATCGCGGTCTCCGCCTGAAAACGCATGAACTGCAAAATCTCGTTGTCGTTATTCGGCTCAATACCGCCGGTGTCAATGATGGTGAAATCACGGCCGCGCCAGTCGCTTTCCGCGTACAAACGGTCGCGCGTCACGCCGGGCGTGTCCTCCACGATCGACAGGCGCTTGCCCGCCAGCCGGTTGAACAGCTGACTTTTGCCGACATTCGGCCGGCCTACGATCGCAACAATCGGTTTTGGCATATCGGTTCCCTCCTCTGTGCTCCGGGGGTGTTAGTCTTCAAAAATTTTGGCGAGCAGATCTGCGCCGTCGATCTCGACCGGCACAAGCGGCACGCCAATCGCTTCCGCGACCTGCTGTGGGGTGTAATCGTCAAGGAATACATCGCCGCCGTCGCGCAGCATGTTGGCAGAGATCAGCACACGCTCGCCCAACTCACGGCCTTTCAGCTGCGCGATCAAATCCTGTCCGGTGATCAGACCCGCAACCGAAACGCGATGCCCGAAAAAGTCATTGCGAATTTCCACAACTTTTCCATTCAAATTATCGCATTTTGCAGCCGCTTCGTCAAGCAGAACCGCCATAGATGGCGCTGCTGCCGCACCGGTGGCAATGGTGAACGGACGCGCTGTTCGTCCCTCGTAATCAGGCAGCGCCAGCCGGAACTCCTCCATGAACAGCGGCAGCATACCAATGCCGTTTTCAAACTGCGTGAAATCCTCATAATATTCGGTGTCCGGCAGCGGGCGCTCGGCCTTGAGATACAGCTCATCCCCGCACCAGACCAGCCGCGTGCCCAACTCGTGCAGGCACTCCTCTGCGAACGGCTCGACAATGTCCAGAATCGCCTCAGCCGCTGCTTTGTCGGTCGCCTCGAGCGGATACAAACCCTCACGGTGACGCGTCATGCCAAACGGCACGACCGAGATCGTATTCACCGCAGGATACAGCGCCTTGAGGTCGCGCAGCGAACGGCGAAGTTCCTCACCGTCGTTCAAACCCTTGCACACCACCAGCTGGCAGTTCATCTGAATGCCGCTTTCGGCAAAACGATCCATGATTTTCAGCGCTTCACCCGCGCGCGGATTGCGCAGCATCTTCACGCGCAGCTCCGGATTGGTTGTCTGCACCGAGATGTTGACCGGCGAAATATGCATCCGCAGAATGCGGTCAACATCCGCCTCGGACAGATTGGTCATCGAAATATAATTGCCCATCAGGAAGGACATACGCGCGTCATCGTCCTTGACATAGAGCGTTTTGCGCATGCCGTGCGGCAGCTGGTCGATAAAGCAGAACACACACTTGTTGGAGCACTGCTTCATCCCATCCATCAGGTAATGCTCAAAGTTCAGGCCAAGCGGCTCGCCCTCGCGCTTACGCACGCGCACCTCGCGCAGCGTTTTACCGTCCGCTTCCATCACCTGCAAGGTGAGTGCAGCGTCATAGCTGTAAAATTTATAATCCAGCACATCGCGGATCGCGGTGCCGTCAATTTGCAGCAGGGTTTCCCCTGCTTTCAGCCCGGCGCGCTCCGCCGGACTGCCTGCGTCCACGCTGACGATCAAAGATGCCACTTTGCGCCCTCCTTCTGTTTTCTTCATAAAAAAATGGAGAAGTCGTTGCCGCCTTCTCCATCTTCTGTTCTGTTTTCGCCTTACGCTTCCTTAACGGCGACAACCTCACGGCCATTGTAATAACCGCAAGCCTTGCACATTCTGTGAGCCAGCTTCATCTCGCCGCAGTGCGGGCACTTGGTCATGCCGGGCAGAGAGAGCTTCCAATGAGAGTTACGACGCTTGTCACGACGGGCTTTCGATACCTTTCTCTTCGGTACTGCCATGGTGGATACACCTCCTACTCTATCTTCTTTATTTTTTATTCACGAACTTCAGTTGTGCTCGTCCTCGTTGGAATCGAGCAGAGCGCGCAGCGCGGCAAAACGCGAATCGATCTGCTTGCTTTCGCAATCGCAATCGACCTCATTGCGGTCGGCGCCACAGTGCGGACACAGACCCTTGCAATCCTCTCTGCACAGATAGGTCATCTGCACCTGAAGGATCAGTGCGGGTACCATCACATCCGCTGGATCCACGCTGTCACCGGTCAGCACGAAAAGATCATCCTCTTCCTCTGCATCGGGGTCGTCCGACAAAACCGTATCGACCTCGGCTGTCAGCAGAATTTGAAGTGGCTTGAGACAGCGCGCGCAAACAGTGGAGTAAATCGTTTTGATCGTTCCCTTGAGCCGCAGTACGCCGCTATCACCGGAAACCTCGCCGCTGATCTGAACCGGACTTTGGAACGGCTTTGCACCGTACAAAATCTCCTCCCGCAAGTCGATCGTTTCGGAAAACGGAATCGATGCATTCTGGGACGCGGTCAGTTTTTTTAAATCAATCTTCATGTCAACCTCACATGGTACTAAGATAGTATACTACACCCAATCCCGCTTTGTCAACCAAAAAATGCGGCAAAAAACGCATTTCTCTATCCGGCGCGGGCACTTCCCTTTTGTTCCGAAATGCGGTATACTGAATGCGTTCCATTATTTTTTCAGAAAAGGATACCGCATCTTGAGAGAGTATTATATCACAAAAAACGACAGCGGGCAACGGCTGAACAAATTTCTTGAAAAAGCAGTACCGCTGCTGTCCGGCGGCATGATGCACAAATACCTGCGTCTCAAACGCATCAAGGTCAACGGCAAGCGTACGGAAGCCGCCTACCGTCTTTGTGAGGGCGACGCTGTGCAGCTTTACCTCAACGACGAATACTTCGACGCGCCACGCGAGGAAGAGGCCTTCCGCCGCATCACGCAGCCGCAGATCCGCATTGTCTATGAGGATGAGAACATCCTGCTGGCCGACAAAGCGCCCGGCATGGTGGTGCACGCGGACGAAACAGGCGACAACAACACACTGATTGCGCACATTCAGGCGTATCTGTTTCAGTCCGGTGCGTGGAACCCAGAGGACGCAGCTTCGTTCGCACCCGCACTGTGCAACCGCATCGACCGCAACACCGGCGGCATCGTGATTTGCGCCAAAACCGCCGAAGCGCTGCGCATCCTTAACGAGCGCATCAAGGAGCGCGAGCTGGAAAAGCGCTATCTGTGCGTCGTGCACGGCAAACCCAAGCCGCCCGAAGGTTTGATCGAAAACTATCTGCGGCGGGATGAAAAGCGCAAACAGGTGACGCTGCACAAAACGCGCGTTCCCGGTGCGAAAACCGCCAAAACGCGCTATCGCACGCTTGCCAGCAGCGGTAAGCTGTCTCTGGTCGAGTGCGAGCTGCTCACCGGACGCACCCATCAGATCCGCGCGCACATGGCATCCATCGGCTGCCCGCTGCTCGGCGATGGCAAATACGGCACAAATGAATTGAACCGCCCCTATCGTGAGAACGGACAACTGCTGTACGCCTATTCGCTGACGTTTCATTTCGAAGAGGACTCCGGCACACTCGCTTATCTCAACGGCCGCACGTTCTATGTCCAGCATATCCCCTTTGTGAAAAAGTATTTTCCGGACTACCATATCCAGTTCAAATAAAAAGGTAGGCACGCTTGCGTGCCTACCTTTTTTGATGTTATTGCAGCCAAGATGGCTTTTCGCGCATT
Source organism: Clostridiales bacterium (assembly GCA_019421385.1). Classification (GTDB taxonomy): domain Bacteria; phylum Bacillota; class Clostridia; order Oscillospirales; family Butyricicoccaceae; genus Agathobaculum. The sequence goes on along the minus strand of JAHZFK010000002.1, from coordinate 9,762 downwards.
CGCACACCCGCTGCGATACCGAGCGCAGAATACATCGTCACCACCGAAGTGCCGCCGTAAGAGAAAAACGGCAGCGTCAAACCCATAACCGGCAGCAGACCGATATTCATGAAAATATTCATAAAGGTCTGGAACAGGAACATGCCGCCTACACCAACCGCTAACAGGGAGGAAAACGTAGTGGAGGCACGATAGGAAACATAGAACAAGCGCAGAATCAGCAGTGCCAGCAGGCAGATAATCAGCATACAGCCGATAAAGCCCAGTTCCTCACCTGCGACCGAAAAGATATAGTCGGTCTGGTTCTCCGATACGAGCTGCATCTGTGTCATCGTGCCGTGCGTCAGTCCCTGTCCGGAAATCTGCCCGGAACCGATGGCGATTTTGCCGTAGGTCGACTGCATGGAGGCATCCGGGTCAATGGACGGATCAAACAGCACCAGAATACGGGTTTTCTGATAGTCCTTTAAAATGAAATTCCAAACGATCGGAATGCTGATGATGCCGAGGCCAAAGCCTGCGCCCAGCCACTTGAGCGAAAGCCCCGCGGCAAACAGCATGATAAGTGCAATCATGAAATACTGGATCGCCATGCCGGTATCGCCCGAAGCGATGACCACTGCACCCATCATAATCAGCGTATGCAGACCGATGACAAACAATCCGCGCCACTCGCTGATATGGTCTTTGATTTCCGAAATATGCGCCGCAAGCGTGAAAATAAAAATCAGCTTGCCAAGCTCACCCGGCTGCAAGCTGGTCACACCCAGGTCGAGCCATGCGCGCTGACCGTTGACCTCCATGCCGAGCGGCGTGAACAGCAAAAATTGCAAGCCGATGTTGACCAGCACAAAGATTTTCCACCACCCGCTCATGCCCTCTAGGTCGATCAAGCTCATCACCACAAATGCGCCAAGGCCGATAATGATTGCCGCGCCTTGGATGAACAGGTTGCGCGTGCTGCCGTCAAACACGGTTGCCGGATTGAGCGTTGCCGAATAAATCAGCACCATGCCATACCCCGAGCAAACCAGCGCCAATATTGCCAAATACAGGTCGGTGTTTTTGATATAATGCGTGATCGTTTTGAAAACGTCCATGCCGACCCTCCTTTTGCCGAAATTTATATACGCTTTATATCATACCACAATGCCGCCGCTTTTTCGAGTCACAAATTCGGCAAATTTTTCGCTCTATCTGCTGGAAAACTGTGCAGAACATTGTTATAATAAGGTCACTGTGTAAAATATACGGGAGGAACTGCTATGCTATCCGATATCGAAATCGCTCAGGGCTGCCAGATGCGCCCGATCACTGAAGTCGCTGCATCCGCCGGTCTGGATGTTGATGACCTCGAATTATACGGAAAATACAAAGCCAAGCTGTCTGCCGACGTCTGGAAAAAGACGGCCGGTCAGCCGGACGGCAAGCTGGTGCTTGTCACCGCCATCAACCCCACCCCCGCCGGCGAGGGCAAGACCACCACGACCGTCGGCCTTGGTCAGGCGATGGCAAAGCTGGGTAAAAAAGCCATGATCGCACTGCGTGAGCCGTCCCTCGGCCCAGTGTTCGGCATCAAGGGCGGCGCTGCCGGCGGCGGTTATGCGCAGGTCGTGCCGATGGAGGATATCAACCTGCACTTTACCGGCGACATGCATGCCATCACCGCAGCCAACAACCTGCTGTGCGCTATGCTGGATAACCACCTGCAGCAGGGCAACGCGCTGGGCATCGACCCGCGCCGCATCATCTTCACCCGCGTCATGGACATGAACGATCGCGCCCTGCGCAACATCACCATTGGCCTTGGCGGCAAGGTCAACGGCGTGCCGCGCGAGGATCACTTCATGATTACGGTCGCCTCCGAGATTATGGCGATCCTGTGCCTTGCTTCCGATCTGGAGGATCTGAAAAAACGCTTCGGCGACATTCTGGTTGCCTATAACTACGCAGGCAAGCCAGTCTACGCGCGCGACCTGAAGGCAGAAGGCGCAATGACCGCGCTGATGAAGGATGCCATCAAGCCCAATCTGGTGCAGACGCTGGAGGGTACGCCCGCGCTGATGCACGGCGGCCCGTTTGCCAACATTGCACACGGCTGCAACAGCGTGCAGGCTACCAAGCTTGCACTGCGGCTTGCAGATATCGCCATCACCGAAGCCGGTTTCGGCGCAGACCTCGGCGCAGAGAAATTTATGGACATCAAATGCCGCAAAGCAGGCCTGTCGCCCGACTGCATCGTCATCGTTGCGACCGTGCGTGCCCTGAAATACAACGGCGGCGTGCCCAAAACCGAGCTGAACACGCCTGATCTCACCGCGCTCGAGCGCGGCATCTGCAATCTGGACGCACATCTGGACAACATAAAGAAGTTTGGTGTGCCGACGGTCGTGGCCATCAACGCTTTCCCGACCGATACCGAAGAGGAAGTAGAGTTTATCCGCAAGCACTGCGCCGCGCGCGGCGTGCGGGTCGCTTTGTCCGAAGTGTTCGCCAAGGGCGGCGAAGGCGGCAAGGCGCTGGCCGAAGAGGTGCTCGCCGTACTGGACGAAGGCAATGCGGACTTCCATATGCTGTATGAGGATGAGCTCCCGCTTGAGGACAAGATCCGCAAGATCGCCAAGGAAATTTACGGCGCGCTGGGCGTGACCATCGCCCCGGCAGCACATAAGGAACTGGCGAATATCACCGAAATGGGCTATGGCAATCTGCCTGTCTGCGTTGCCAAGACCCAGTATTCGCTGTCCGACGCTCCGGCACTGCTGGGCCGCCCGACCGAATTCGTGGTCAACGTCCGCTCCGCACGTCTGGCCGCGGGCGCAGGCTTTGTTGTGGTCGAGACGGGCGCGATCATGACCATGCCGGGTCTGCCCAAGGTACCGGCCGCGGAAAAGATCGATGTCGATGCGGATGGCAAAATCACCGGCCTGTTCTAATCCTAACTTCAAATCCATAGACAGAAGCCGCCGACAGGCGGCTTCTGTATTGCATCAACAAAACAGGGGGACAATATGGAAATCAGTCTGATTCTGGCGGAACAGATCGTGCAACTCTTCCTCATCCTGCTGATGGGCTACATCATCGTAAAGACCAAGCTGCTGCGCCCCGAGGATAGCCGCAGCATTTCGGTGGTTATGGTGTATATTGTCACGCCATGCGTCATCATCAATGCTTTTCAGGTGGAATATACGCCGCAGGTCATGGGCGGTCTGCTCTATTCCTTTGCTTTTGCGGGAGCTGCGCACCTGCTGTTCCTGCTCATCGCCCGCGTGCTTGCCCGCCCGCTGCGGCTGGATGTGATCGAACGCGCCGTCATTGTTTACACCAACGCCGGTATTCTGGTCATTCCGCTGGTGAACGCCCTGCTGGGCGCAGATTACGTCATCTACTCCTGCGCCTTCATCGTCATTCAGCAAATCCTGATCTGGACGCATTGCCGCAGCCTGCTTTGCGGCACCAGCGGCATGGAATGGCGCAAAATCCTGCTCAACGTTAATATCATCGCCATCGCCATCGGCTGCGCCCTGTTTCTGCTGCGTATCGAGCTGCCCGATTTCATCAACCAGACACTGGACACCACCGGCTCGATGCTCGGCCCACTGGGTATGCTGTTGGCCGGTATGGTCATTGCCGACACACCTCTCCGCCAATTGTTCACCGCGCCGCGCGGCTATCTGGCGGCTGCATTGCGGCTGTTGCTCTGCCCGCTGCTGACTGTGCTGCTGTTTCGTGCAATCGGCGCTGCGGGCCTCATTCCGAACGGCAAAAATATTCTGATGACCGTATATCTGGCCTGCATTACGCCTGCCTGTGCCACTGTCACCTCGCTGGCACAGCTATATGACCGGGACGCGGCGCATTCAAGCGCACTTTATGTGCTGTCCACTTTGCTGTCCATCGTCACCATGCCGCTTATGATCGGCGTATACGATTGGCTGATCTGAGCCATGCCGATAGAAAACCGCCGCACAGTGGACAAATTCGTCCGTTCTGGTGTATAATAGCCATACGACAGCGAACAGCACTGTCCGATGTTGCAAACTGACTCAAACAGGAGGTTATTACCATGGAAAATCCTGAAAAGCTGCTGGATTTGCTCAGTCAGGACGCGCGCCTGACCCCTGCCCAGCTTGCCGCCATGACCGGCGCAAGCGAAGAGGAGGTCACGGATGCCCTCCGGACTTTTGAAAAGAATTCCACCATTCTGGGCTATAAGACCGTAATCGACTGGGATAAAACCGCCAAGGAAAGCGTCACTGCACTGATCGAAGTCAAAATCACCCCACAGAAAGGCATGGGCTTTGATGAGATCGCACGCCAAATCTATTCCCATCATCAGGTGGAAAGCGTTTATCTGATGAGCGGTGGCTTTGACCTGACGGTTATCATCAAGGATCGCTCCATGCGCGAGGTCGCGCGCTTTGTCTCCGAGCAGCTCGCGCCGATGGAAAATGTCCTTTCGACCGGCACACATTTCATTTTGAAAAAGTATAAGGATTACGGCGTGGAATTCGACCCCTCAGATAACGATAAGAGAGAGGTCATGATCGCATGGTAGATTACGAACAGCTGCTCTCCGACCGAGTCAAGGAGGTCAAGCCCTCCGGCATCCGCAAATTCTTCGACGTGGTTGCAACCATGCCGGACGCGATCTCGCTCGGTGTAGGCGAGCCGGACTTTGAAACGCCGTGGCAGATCCGCCGCGCAGGTATTCAGTCGCTGGAAAAGGGCCAGACCTTCTATACCTCCAACTGGGGGCTTGCCGAGCTGCGCCGCCAGATTGCGGCACTGACCCGCCGTAAATATCAGCTCTGCTATGATGCAGATAAGGAAATTCTGGTCACGGTAGGCGGCTCGGAAGCGATCGACAACGCCATCCGCGCGCTGGTCAATCCCGGCGAGGAAGTGCTCATCCCGGAGCCGAGCTTTGTCTGCTATACGCCGCTGACTCAGATGGCGGGCGGCGTGCCTGTCCCGCTGCCGACGCGCGTGGAAGACCAGTTCAAGCTGACTGCGGATGCGCTGCGCGCAGCGATCACACCGCGCACCAAGCTGCTCATCCTGCCCTATCCGAACAATCCGACCGGCGCGATCATGACGCGGGACGAACTGGAGGCGATCGCCGCTGTCCTGCGCGATACCAACATCATCGTGCTGTCGGACGAGATTTATTGCAGCCTGACCTATGGCAAAGACCCGCATGTCTGCTTTGCCGAACTGCCTGGCATGAAGGAGCGCACTATCGTCGTGGACGGCTTCTCCAAGTCCTACGCGATGACCGGTTGGCGTCTCGGTTGGGCGATGGGCCCGAAAGAGCTGATGCGGCATATCTGCAAGGTGCACCAGTTCGGCATCATGTCCGCGCCGACCACCGCGCAATTTGCAGGCATCGAAGCCATCCGCTCCGGCGAGGACGATATCGAACGGATGCGTACGCAGTATGATATCCGTCGTCGTTTCCTGCTCGGCGAGCTGCGCTCGATGGGACTGGAATGCTTTGAACCGCAGGGCGCGTTCTATATGTTCCCGTCCATCACATCGACCGGACTGTCGTGCGAGGAATTTTGCGAGCGGCTGCTCAAAGAGCAGAAGGTCGCGGTCGTACCGGGCAGCGCCTTTGGCGCAAGCGGCGAGGGTCATGTGCGCATTTCCTATTCCTATTCCATGAACCATCTGCGCGAAGCCTGCTTCCGTATGCGTAAATTCCTACAATCCTTATCTTAAAAACAAAACGGCTTGTCCCTAGCGGGAACAAGCCGTTTTCATTTGCATATTAGTCTTAGAACACGCAGTACTGCTCCATATACGCATCCATCAGCGGCAGCAGGTGTGCATACTCTGCCTTATCCGCCAGGTATTCGCGGATATCCTGCACGGTGACGAGCGCATGTACCTTGATGCCGAACTCCTCACCGACCTCCATAACCGCCGTCTTGCCCGGGGTCGTGCCGACTTCGCAGCGGTTGACTGAAATGAACATATCGGTCACCTTGACATCTGCGCAGCTCTTGAGCACCGGCATGGTCTCACGGATCGCAGTGCCTGCGGTGATAACGTCCTCAATGATGATCACGCGGTCGCCATCCTGCGGCTTGTAGCCGACGATGCTGCCGCCCTCGCCATGATCCTTCGCTTCCTTGCGGTTGAAGAAGAAGGGCTTGTCGATGCCGTAGTTGCGTGCCAGCGCACCGGAAACCGAGGTTGCCAGCGGGATACCCTTATACGCCGGGCCAAACATTGCATCAAAATTGTCGCCAATGGTCTCCTTGACGAGCGCCGCATAGAACTCACCCAGACGGGAGTTCTGCAAACCGGTCTTATAGTTACCGGTATTGACGAAATACGGCGTTTTACGGCCGGATTTGGTTGTAAAATCGCCAAAACGCAGCACGTCCGCACTCATCATAAACTCGATAAATTCCTTTTTCGCCTCTGAAAGCATAACTCGTTCCACCTTTATTCTTATTTATCACCAGTATACCAGATTTAACCGACAGAAACAAGCCGTCTGCAACATACAAAAAGCCCGAAGCGATGGCTTCAGGCTTTTTGTGATTTTATCGGAGCACTGCGCCCTGATCGGCCGAGGTGACCAGCCGCGAATAGCGGTACAGCCAGCCCGACTTGATATTCGGCTCACGCGGCACGAACTTCGCGCGGCGCGCCTCCATCTCCTCGTCGGAAATCTGGACATTGACCTTACTGTTCGGAATGTCGATGGCAATGATATCGCCCTCTTCGATCAGCGCGATCTCACCGCCCGCAGCGGCTTCCGGAGAAACGTGACCGATCGACGCACCACGGGACGCGCCGGAGAAGCGGCCGTCCGTGATAAGCGCACAATCCTTATCGAGCTCCATGCCTGCCAGCGCAGAGGTCGGGTTGAGCATCTCGCGCATACCGGGGCCACCCTTCGGGCCTTCGTAACGAATCACAACCACGTCGCCCTTGTGAATTTCACCGGCATAAATTGCCTTGATAGCATCATCCTCAGAATCAAAGACACGCGCCGGGCCTTCATGCACCATCATTTCCGGTGCGACCGCCGAGCGCTTGACAACACAGCCATTCTTGGCAATGTTACCCCACAGCACCGCGATGCCGCCGGTCTCGGAATACGGGCTTTCCAGCGGACGCACGACCTCGGGATTCTTGTTGACAACACCCTCGAGGTTCTCACCCACCGTCTTGCCAGTCGCAGTGATGAGCGACAGGTCAAGCAGGTCGCGCTTGGTGAGTTCCTTCATGATGGCCGGTACACCGCCCGCCATATACAATTCTTCGATGTGGTGCGGGCCAGCCGGCGCAAGGTGGCAGATATTCGGTACCTTGGCGGACAGCTCATTGAGTGTATTCAAATCAAGCGGTACGCCCGCTTCGTTTGCCAACGCCAACAGGTGCAGCACCGAGTTGGTCGAGCAGCCGATCGCCATTTCGCAGGTCAGTGCGTTACGGAAGGCCGCAGGCGTCAGGATATCGCGCGGCTTGATATCGCGGCGCAGCAGTTCCATGATCTGCATACCCGCGTGCTTGGCCAAGTGGATGCGCGCGGCGTGAACCGCCGGGATCGTGCCGTTGCCGGGCAGCGCCATGCCGATCGCCTCGGACAGGCAGTTCATCGAGTTTGCCGTGTACATACCCGAGCAGGAACCGCAGCCCGGGCACGAACCGCACTCGCATTCCTCCAGCTTGGCATCGTCGATCAGGCCAGCCTTATACGCGCCAACCGTCTCGAACGTCTTGGACAGCGAGATTTCCTGTCCATCATAATGGCCGGCCAGCATCGGGCCGCCGGAAACAATGATAGACGGGATATTCAGACGCGCAGCCGCCATGAGCATACCGGGGACGATCTTATCACAGTTCGGGATGAGTACAAGCGCATCAAACTGGTGTGCTTGCGCGAGCGTTTCCACGCTGTCCGCGATCAATTCGCGGCTGGGCAGCGAATACTTCATGCCGATATGACCCATCGCGATGCCGTCACACACACCGATGGCCGGAACGAGCACCGGCGTACCGCCTGCGATACGCACGCCCGCCTTGGCAGCATCCGCGATCTTATCCAGATTGATGTGGCCGGGAATGATCTCGCTGTAAGCCGAAACCACGCCGATGATCGGCTTTTTCATTTCTTCGTCGGTCAAACCACAGGCACGCAGCAGCGAACGGTTGGGCATACGCTCAGCGCCTGCGGTGATGTTGTCACTTCTTTTGGACACGGGGATTCCCTCCTCTTATGCAAGACAGGCGGGTGGAAAACCGCCCGCCTGTGCGCAGTGTTTTTTACTTTTTCAGCCAGCTCATCATGCCGCGCAGCTTCTTACCAACTTCTTCGAGTTCGGTGTCAGCCTCCAGCGCACGGGTTGCCAGGAAGCGCGCACGGCCACCCGCACGGTTCTCCTGAATCCACTCGGAAGCGAAAGTGCCGTCCTGGATCTCGCGCAGGATCTTCTTCATCTCCTTGCGGGTCTCCTCGGTGATGATGCGCTTGCCGGTGCGGTAATCGCCGTACTCCGCAGTATCGGAGATCGAGTAACGCATCTTGGCAAAGCCGCCCTCGTTGATCAGGTCAACGATCAGCTTCATCTCATGGACGCACTCAAAGTATGCATTCTCCGGTGCATAGCCAGCCTCAACCAGCGTCTCAAAGCCAGCCTTCATCAGCTCGCAAACGCCGCCGCACAGTACAGCCTGCTCGCCGAACAGGTCGGTCTCGGTCTCGGTCTTGAAGGTGGACTCCAGAATGCCCGCACGGCCGCCGCCGATGCCGCATGCATAAGCCAGCGCGATATCCATCGCCTTGCCGGAAGCATCCTGATGTACGCAAACCAGATCCGGTACGCCTGCGCCCGCCAGATACTGCGAGCGAACGGTGTGGCCGGGGCCCTTCGGCGCGATCATGATAACGTCAACATCTGCCGGCGGTACGATCTGCTTGAAGTGGATGTTAAAGCCGTGTGCAAACGCCAGCACGTTGCCCGGCTTGAGGTTGGGCTCAACAACTTCCTTATAGATGTCCGCCTGCTTCTCGTCCGGCACCAGCATCATGATGATATCGCCAGCCGCAGCAGCTTCAGCCATGGTCATAACCGGAATGCCGTAGTCCTTTGCCTTCTTCTCATGCTTGGAGCCGGGACGCAGGCCGACAACGACGTTCACGCCAGAATCCTTCAGGTTCATCGCATGCGCGTGGCCCTGCGAGCCGAAGCCCAGAATCGCAACAGTCTTACCGTCCAGCAGGGACAGGTTGCAGTCCGAATCATAGAACATCTTTACCATTTTTAACTCCTCCTAAGTATATAGAAATGAAATTAGGAAAACAAATTGAATATGCCGCCGTTATTTCTGGATGGCGGTCACGCCCGAACGGCTCATCTCGAGGATCTCAAAATTGGAAATCACGTCGAGGAACGCATCAATGCGGCTGGGCACCTCGGACAGCTCGACGATCATCGTCTGCTCGGCAGACTCCACAATATGCGCCGTATACAAATCGCAAAGCTGACGGATGGCGTCGCGCTCGCTGCCGCTCTCCGCACGGAGCTTGACGAAAACCAGTTCGCTGCAGCAGGAGTCGTCTTCCTGCAAGTGATCGACGCGCTGCACCTCTTCCAGCTTAAGCAGCTGCTTGATGATCTGCTCCAAAATCGGTTCATCACCCTGCACAATGATCGACATGCGGGAAACCTTTGGATCGGTGGTCGCCGATACGGTCAGCGAATCAATGTTGTAGCCGCGGCGGCCAAACAGGCTGGACAC
>JAHZFK010000019.1:28810-61070 GCA_019421385.1 Clostridiales bacterium | reverse complement strand
GTTGGCTTTCTCCTGCAGAGTTCTCTGTCCAATATGTTTGACAAACCTACATCCCGGGAAACGGGTGCGCAAGGTTCATCCGTGGCGCAGCCGTTCCTCCATATAGTCATGCGCGCGGTTTTCGATTGCATCATCGAGCGGCGTGAGCGGCTCGATCCGGTCATACTTACGCGTCAGCGCCGTTTGCAGGATAAAGTCGGCCAGCACCGGGTTTTTGGGCAGCAGCGAGCCGTGTGAGTAGGTCGCAAACACGTTTTTGTAGCGTGCGCCCTCGGTCTGATCCTCGCCGTTGTTGCCATAACCCTTGAGCACCATACCCAGCGGCGCAACATCCTCTCCCAGATAGGTCTTGCCAGAATGGTTTTCAAAACCGACTACGATTGAGCCACCGCTTTCGGGCGTCGTGCGGTACATATAGTTGCCGATCATGCGTTCTTTTGCGCCAATCGTGTGGATATTGATTGCGCCGATGAAGTCGAGCTGGTTGCCGTCCCATGTTTTGTAATATTGCCCCAGCATTTGATAACCACCACAGATGGCAAGGAATACTTTTCCTTCCTCCACTGCCGTACAGATATCACGCCCCTTGCCCGCAGCAAGGTCGCGCAGCAGCACCTCCTGCTCGAAATCCTGCCCGCCGCCGATGAAGAAGATATCGTGCTTATCAATGTCAACCGGCTGACCGATCGAGCATTCTTCAATATTGGCCTTGATGCCGCGCGCCTCCAGCCGGCGCTTCATCGTGATGATATTGCCCCGGTCGCCGTACAGGTTCAAAATATCGGGGTACAGGTGGCAGATATTCAGTTCCATAGTTCCCCTCCCCCTTATTCGTAAAACGCTTTCACGTCAGTGTGCTTGGCGATTTCACCGCGCAGATCAAACATCGCCGTGTAAGTCGGCATCAGGAACGCGGGCGTCTCGTCCGTACCGACCTGTTCCAGCAGCGCGTCGTATTCTCGAATGACCTCAATGCGGTCGGTCGTGAAGCCTGCGTATTTCAGGCGCAGCGCCATATCATCCGCGCGCACACCGGAAACCAGAATACGCGTAAAGCGTGCTTCCTGCCCGGCCAGCGTCTCGAAGTCCACGTCCCAGATCCAGCTGATATCCGTACCGTCCGCAAAACGGTCGTTGAGCAAAAACGCCAGCTTGCAGGTGCCCTTGTCGTGCGCGATCAGGTTAATGACCTGATTGAAGCCCGCCGGGTTTTTGACCAGCATCATGCGCGCCTGCGCCTTGCCCAGCGTAAACTGCTCGGCACGACCAAAGCCGCACTCAAACTGACCAAGCGCACTGACTGCGGTCTCCTCGTCGATACCGACCACATGCGACACCGCCGCAGCCGCCGCGGCATTATAAATATTGTAGCCACCCGGCAGATTGACGTGTACCTCATGCATACGGCCGCAGATGGACAGTTCGATATCGGACGAATCTGCGCCCGCGCCAAGGATTTTCGTCACCGCCACATCGGGTTCATGCCGGTGATAACCGCATTTGGGGCAGCGGAAACCGCCCAGATGGCCGTAGGTGATATAGTCGTACTGATATTCAGTCTTGCAGTGGATGCAGTACGGCGCGTCGGACAGCTCATGCGCCGCATTCTCGTAAATCGGGACGTTCACGCCGAACCACAGAACCTTGTTCGGAATTTTCTGCGCCAGCGAAGCGGTCAGCGAGCAGTCCGCATTCAGGCAAAGCGTCGCGTCCGGCACATGGGTGATGCCCTCGCGGATCGCGTTCAAGGTATGCGTGATCTCACCGTAACGATCGAGCTGGTCACGGAAAATGTTGTTGACCACCAAGCACTCGACCGGCAAAAACTCACTCGTTTTGCGGAACGCAGCCTCATCGCACTCGATCAGCGCATGTGTATACGGGCATTTGCCGGAAAGCGTACAATGCTGCGCAAACACTGCAATGATGCCGGTCAGCAGATTTGCGCCCGATTTGTTGGAAAAGTATTTCAGCCCTGCATCAGCAAAGGCCTGCTCGATCATACGCGAGGTGGTGGTTTTGCCGTTGGTACCGGTCACAACCGTGACCTTGACCCCGCGCGACAACTCCCCAAGGATATTTTTGTCGATTTTAAGCGCCAGCTTACCGGGCAGGTTGGTGCCGCCGCGGCCGAGTCGACGCAGAACCGCGCCCGAGGCCTTGCACACCGCAACGGCCAGCCGGGTTTTCAGCTTCATATGATAACCCCTCTATCTGTCAATTTCATATATAATGAAGTATACCGCATTTTTCCGCGTAGTACAAGCATGGAAATACGGCGAAAGCGACAGAATAGACAAATTTATATGCGTAATTTCGTCAGCTTGTCAAAAAATCGTTTCACAAAATGAAATGCACAAAATCCAGCATATTTTTTTGTATAAAACTGCTGGGTTGCACTGGAAAATTCACAAATTCGCGCAAAAGCTCTTGCATTGACAAACAGATATTGTATAATTTAGATAGTGGCTTTGGCCAAATATCAGGATGAGGTGAATTCCAATGGATTATATGTCTGAATACAAGCGCTGGCTGGACAGCGAAGCGCTTTCCGAGGATGAGCGCGCCGAACTGCGCGCCGTTGAAAACAACAACGAAGAGATCGAAAGCCGCTTTTTCGCCCCTCTGTCGTTCGGCACGGCGGGTCTGCGCGGTGTGCTGGGCGTAGGTCTCAACCGTATGAACCGCTTTACGGTCGGTCAGGCGGCGCAGGGCCTTGCCAACCTGATTGTTTCCAACGGACAGGCCGCAATGGACCGCGGCGTTGCCATTGCGTATGACAGCCGCCATTTCTCGCCTGAGTTTGCCAAGCAGTCCGCCTGCATCCTTGCGGCGAACGGCATCAAGGCACTGCTGTTTGACGAGCTGCGCCCGACGCCTGAGCTGTCTTTCGCTGTGCGCCATTACGGCTGCATCGCGGGCATCAACATCACCGCGTCCCACAACCCCAAGGAATATAACGGCTATAAGGTATACTGGGAGGACGGCGCGCAGCTGCCGCCTGCCGAGGCCGATGTGGTCGCCAAGGAAATGGCTGCGACCGATATCTTTGCCGACGTCAAGACCGCGGATTATGATAAGGCGGTTGCGGACGGCATGATCCGCATTCTGGGCAAGGAAACCGACGAAGCATACCTCGGTGAAGTCATCAAGGTTGCCGTCAATCCGGACTGCGTAAAGCAGGTTGCGGATGAGTTCAAGCTGGTTTATACCCCGTTCCACGGCGCGGGCTACCGTCTGGTGCCCGAGATCCTGCGCCGTCTGGGTTACAAGCACATTATCTGCGAACCGGAGCAGATGAAGATCGACGGCGATTTCCCGACCGTCAAGAACCCCAACCCGGAATATAAGGAAGGCTTCAACCTCGCCATCGAGCTGGCCAAGCAGAATGACGTTGACCTCATCATCGGCACCGACCCTGACGCCGACCGCACGGGCATCGTCCTCAAGGACAAGACCGGCGAGTATGTCACCCTGTCGGGCAATCAGGTAGGCGTATTGCTGACCGATTACATCATCACCGCCAAGAAGCTGACGAACACCATGCCCGCGCATCCGGCGGTACTCAAGAGCATCGTCACCACCGAAATGGCGCGCGCAGCAGCGAATAAGAACGGTGTGGACTGCTTCGAGACCTTCACCGGCTTCAAGTTCCTCGCCGAGAAGATCAAGCAGTTTGAGGCGACCGGCTCGCACGAGTATATCTTCGCTTTTGAGGAGTCCTACGGCTACCTGTGCGGCGACTACGCACGCGACAAGGACGCGGTCACTGCTTCCATGCTGATCGCGGAGATGGCTGCCTACTACCGCACGCAGGGCAAGACCCTGTACGACGCGATGGAAGAGATGTACGAAAAGTACGGCTACTATTGCGAGCAGACCATTTCGATCACCATGCCCGGCGTATCCGGCCTCACCCGCATGAAGGAGCTGATGGCCGAGCTGCGTGAAAAGCCGCTGACGAAGATCGGCGCAGACACAGTTGAGTATACCCGCGACTACCAGCCCGGCACGCGCACCTGCATGGCGGACGGCAAGGTCGAGGAGATGGAACTCAAGGGTCAGAACGTAATGTACTACGAGCTGGAGGGCGGCACGACGTTCATCATCCGTCCGTCCGGCACCGAACCCAAGGTCAAGGTTTACATCATGGCCAAGGGTGACAGCAAGGCCGACGCCGCCGCCAAGGTGGAGGCACTGGCTGCTGCTGCCAAGGAAATCGTCAAGTAAATAAAAGAGCCACCAAGCAAGGGCGTGCGCCGGTTTCCGACGCACGCCCTTGCGGCCTTTTTTAGGACAGAGACTGGGGGTATCACTATGGTACAGATGATTCAGCAAATAATTGCAGGTCTGCTCGCATCCGCCATGACGCTGGGCGGAAGTGGAACTGTGACCGAAGTCGTTGCACCGCCGGGCAGCATTGACCCGGAAAACCCGCCGGGATTGACGGAATTCATCGAGAAAGTGCCGGATGCTGCACGCATCGACTGCACGATTATCCAGACCCGCACCGGAGGTGAGGATGGGCTGGTGCCGGACGGTCCGGACTGGAACGAGTCCTTCGGGCTCACAGCATATGATGCAGACGGCAGACTGCTTGGCCATACGACCGGAAGCGCAAACGTGCCGGCATCTGCCATGTCCACCACACTGTATGCGTATGATGCAGCAGGCAACAGCACACGAAGCTCGGTATATGCCAGAGATGAACTGATTTCGGAGACCGTCCATACCTACGACGCGCAGGGCCGCGATGTCTCTTACACCTCCTACCGGAACGGCGTGTTGGACGAAACGGCCGATTATACCTATACCCCACAGGCAGACGGCACGCTGCTCTGCACACGGGTGACCCACAAGGCGGACGGCACCACGAGCGAAAGCAGCTATATCACCGACCAAACCGGCAACACACTGCACACAGAAAATCAGGTTGGGAACAAAACCATCACGGTCGACTTCACCTATGACGAAAAGGGCCGCATCACGCTGGTCGTGTACGATTACGACGCAGCTGTGCCGAGCGAAACCCACTACACCTACACCGATGCGGCAGACGGCAGCTACACCTGCACCGTCGAGTTGTATGACAGCGGTGTGCTGCTCAGCTGCAACAAGCAGCAGTATGACGCATGGGGCATCTGCACAAGCGAAGAAGAACGCAACCCGCAGGGCGAACTGCTTCGCAAAGTAACGGTGTATACGCTCATGCCATAAAGCAGAACACAGAGAAGAGGGGTCGCGATGAGAAGTGCGATAAAACGCCTGCTGACGGGTGTGCTGATAGCTGTGATCGTCACCGGTGCGACGGCAGCATATCAGGCATCTGCACAGCCGATCGACGGCACGCAGATTGCAACACTGGACGACCTGCAAGCCCTGCTGCCTGCGAACACGCGGTATTACCAGCAGACCTTGCGGCTCAATCAAATCGTGCTGCGCGAAATGACCGGCGACGCGCTGCCGGGAGACGACGGCAAGGACTGGTCGGAAACGGTTTCGTATGAAGCCTATGACCCGGCGGGGCGCGTGATTGCGTCATTTTCCGATTTGAACGGCAGACCCATGCTCAACCTGATTGAATATGACCGCGCGGGCAACTGCGTGCGCGGTGTGATGTATCTGGATTGCGCCCTGTTGACCGAGACGACCACAGCTTTTGACGAAGAAGGACGCGAAATCAGCTCAGAGACCCGCAGCCGCGATGAGGTCAGCACCAGAAGCGAACGTACCTACGAGCCACTTTCGGACGGCACGACGCGCGCAGTCATGACTGCATACGATGAGGATGGCGCGGTCATGGAGCAGGATACCCACATTCTGGATGACAAAAACCGTGTGATCCACAGCGAAATTGTATTTGGCGACTATTCGGCTGTCGTGGAGTATGCCTACGACGACAAAGACCGTCTTATCCACAGCCTTGTGGACAACGCTGACGGCAAAAAGCTTAAAACCGTGTGGCAGTATGCCGACAGCGCGGATGGTACGGCCTGCACTTACGAGCAATATGAAAATGGCGTGCTGCAAAGCCGCATCGAACAGCAGTTCGACGAAAACGGGGTATGTATCTATCAGCAGGAGTACACCGCCGACGGTGTACTGGCTTCCGAAACCATTCGAGAGCCGCTTGAATAAGCAAAAACGCCCGCGAAAGCGGGCGTTTTTCTATTGACTTTACCTTTCTCTGCGCCAGGTTGCCGGGTTGAACAGCAGCAGCATCGGGAACACTTCCAGACGACCCGCCAGCATATCGAACATCAAGACGATCTTGCTCAGCGGCGTAAAAAAGCCGAAGTTTGCCGTCGGGCCGACCATCTCAAGGCCGGGGCCGACGTTGTTGAGCGTCGCGGCAACTGCGGTGAAGTTGGTGATCAGATCCTCATTGGTAATGCACAGCAACAGCACCGACAGGATAAACAGCAGCAGATAAGCGATCATAAACACGTTGACCGAGCGCATGACCTCATGCTGCACGCGGCGGCCGTCCATTTTGTTGACGCGCACCGCGCGCGGATGGATCAAAAACTGCATTTCTTTGCGGATGCTCTTGCACATCAGCAGGATACGCGAGCATTTCATGCCGCCGCCGGTCGAACCGGCGCACGCGCCAATGAACATCAGCAGCACGAGTATTCCCTTGCTCAGCGCAGGCCACTGGTCAAAATCCACCGTGGAGAAGCCGGTCGTTGTGATGATCGAAGCGACCTGAAACGCCGCATGATGAAAGCTGTCCAGAAAGTTCGGAAACAGATTGCGGATATTGATTGCAATAATGACCGACGAGGCCAGAATCACGCCCAGATAGACGCGCACCTCCTCGATGCGGAACGCATTTTTCCAGCGCCGCGTCAGCAGCAGGAAATACACGCTGAAGTTGATGCCGAACAGGATCATGAACACAGTCACAACAGCCTGCAAATAATAGCTGTTATAGTGCGCGATCGAGGTATTCCAGATACCAAAACCGCCCGTACCCGCGGTCGCCATCGAAGTGCAGATCGCGTCAAACAGCGGCATACCGCCAAGCAGCAGCAAAATGGTTTCGAGCACAGTCATGCCGAAATAGATCGCATACAGGATCATTGCGGTGTCGCGCAGATGGGGCGACAGCTTGCTGACCGACGGCCCGGGGCTTTCCGCGCGCATCAGGTGGATGGTCTGCCCACCGGCAAGCGGCAGCACGATGAGCATAAATACCAAAACACCCATGCCGCCGACCCAGTGGGTCAGGCTGCGCCACAAAAGCGAGGCGTGCGACAACGCTTCCACATCACTCAAAATGGTGGCACCTGTCGTCGTAAAGCCCGAAATGGTCTCAAACAGCGCGTCCACCACAGACGGAATCTCGCCGCTGAACAGGAACGGCAGCGCACCGGTCAGCGCCAGCACAATCCAGCACAGCGCGACGGTGACAAACCCCTCGCGGGCATAAAAGCGGGAATTTGTCGGTTTTTTGTGGCAGCACAGCGCGGCAATCACCATACAAAGCGCCGCTACCCCCAGATAAGCCAGCACAACGTGCTCCCGGTACAGGATCGCGGTCAGCGCGGGCAGCAGCAGGAACAACGATTCTACGCCCAGCATCCAACCGATCAGATAGCGTACCATTGCTAAATTCATGGTGCAGCCCCCTCCGTGCGTTCCGCATGGAAGATATCCTGCAAGTCGTTCATGCCGCGGCGGGTGGAAACCACGATCACCGTATCGCCCTCACGCAGCACATCATGGCCGCGCGGGATGATACGCCGCCCCTTGCGGTTGATGCAGCACAGCAGCACATCCGACCGAATGGGCATATCCTGCAGCGGCACGCCGGTCAGGTCGTGCGCCGCCACGCGGAACTCCAGCGCTTCCGCGCCGCCGCCCAACTGATGCAGCGTTTCCACGTTCGAGCCCATCGAATTCTGCATTGCGCGCGTGTATTGTCCGATCAGTTCGGCGGTCGTCTGCTTGGGACGGACGACCGTACCGATGGGCAGGCTTGCGATGACTTCCTCAAAGTTCACACGGTTGACCTTGGTGAACAGCTTTGCCTTGGAGTGCCGTCCCGCGTGCAGCGCAAGCAGGATATTCTCCTCATCCATGCCAGTCAGCGCGCAGAACGCCTCACAATTGGCAAGGCCCTCTTCCTCCAGCAGGTCGCGGTCGGTGCCGTCGCCATGGATGATGGTCGCACCGGGCAGCAGTTCGCTGAGCGTCTCGCAGCGTTCAAACCGGTTTTCAATAATTTTGACCGAAATCCCGGCATCCAGCAGCATTTTCGCAAGGAAATAAGAGATTTTTCCGCCGCCGATCAACATTGCCGAACGGATATGATCGTTCGGTACGCCAATTTGACGGAAAAACTCTCCCTGTTCGCTCGGCGGAACGATCACGGTGATATCGTCATCCGTTTGCAGGACAAAATCGCCCTTGGGAATAAAGGTTTGTCCCTCCCGGCGCACCATGCAAAGCAGCGCATTGGTACGCAGCAGCGGATTGACCTCACAAACCGCCATGCCGTTCAAACGCGAACCCTCAGGGATTCGAATATCGAGCAGCTCAATACGTCCCTTGGCAAAGGTGCTCACACCGATGGCCGACGGGAAACGGATCAGGCGCGACACCACACGCGCAGTGGACATTTCCGGATTGATGATCATGGACAAGCCGAGTTCATCCCGGATAAAGCCGACCTCGGACACATACTCCGGGTCGCGCACACGCGCAATGGTATGGCAGCCCGCCGCCTTGCTGGCAATCAGGCAGGAGAGCAGATTGATCTCGTCGTGCGTCGTGACCGCGATTAGCAGGTCGGCTTCCCGCACGCCCGCCTCCTCCAAAACATGATAGCTCGTGCCACTGCCGGTCACCGAGGTCAAATCCAACATATTGGTTAGCTCAGTGAGCCGACGTTCGGACAAGTCGATCAGGGTCAAATCGTGCCCTTCCGCAGAAAGCTGCTCTGCCAGCGCCGAACCGACCTTGCCGCAGCCTACAATAATGATGCGCATAGTGCGCCTCCGATCTCTTTTTTTACAGGGTACATGATATATAGCGATTATAGCGGGTTAACGGCGAAAAAGCAATATCCTTGACAGGTGAAAACCAATCTTTGCATTTTTTTAGCATCCCTATTCGCGCATCGTTGACCACTGCGCCGCATAATGGTATACTTGTTTCAAAATACAGGAAGCAAACAGGAGGCGGCAGATATGGCACGAGTACTCGAGGTATGCGTCGATTCGGTGGAGTCAGCGGAACAGGCGGCACGCGGCGGTGCGATGCGGCTGGAGCTGTGCGCCGACCTGATCGTTGGCGGCACCTCTCCAGACGAAGATTTGTTCTGCATGGTGCGCGAACGGGTGGATATCCCCATCCGGGTGCTGCTCCGTCCGCGCTTCGGTGATTTCCTCTACTCCGACGAAGAGTATGAACTGCTTCGGCGGCAGGTGCGCCGGTTCCGTTCGCTCGGCGCGGACGGCGTGGTCATCGGCATCCTCCGTCCGGACGGCACGCTGGACGAAGTTCGCATGGCGGGGCTGATTGAACTGGCGGGCGATATGGGCGTGACGCTGCACCGCGCGTTCGACGTATGCCGCGACCCCTTTGCGGCACTCGAGACAGCACGCAAGCTAGGTGTGGACACCATACTGACCTCAGGCCAGCAGGCGAGCTGCGTCGAGGGGGCGGCGCTGCTGCACGAGCTGGTCAAAGCCGCAGACGGACGGCCGCAAATTCTGATCGGCGCCGGTGTGAACGCACAGGTCATTCGCACGCTGCAGCCGCAGACCGGCGCGGATGCATTTCATCTGTCCGCCAAGCGCACACTGGACAGCGGCATGGTATTCCGCCGCGCGGGCGTACCAATGGGGCTGCCCGGTATCAGCGAGTTTTCTCTCTGGCGGTGTGATGAAAACGCGGTGCGCGAGGCGCGTGACGCGCTCGACGCGCTTTGCGGCTAAACAGGAGGAAAAGCATGCAGATTCAAAAAGTGCTGAACAACAATGTGGTGATCGCGCTGGACGAAAACGGCGAGGAAACCGTGCTGATGGGTCGCGGACTGGGATTTGGCCGCCGTACCGGCGACGATGCCCCCGCCGACCTGATCCAGAAGCGGTTCACATTGCATGCGGAGCAGCTGTCCGACCGTTTCCAACAGCTGCTGACCAGCATTCCCCTGCCGCATTTTCTGCTCAGTGAGCGCATCATCGACCGCGCCAAACGCACGCTCAGCGCGACATTGTCCGACAGCATTTATGTCACTCTGCCCGACCATATTTCCGCCGCGATCGAACGGCACAAACAGGGCATTGCGCTCTCCAACCCGCTTTTGTGGGATATCCGGCAGTTCTATCCGGAGGAATACCGCGCGGGCTGCGCCGCCGTCGATCTCATCCGGGAGGAAACGAACATCGCCTTTCCCGAGGACGAAGCAGCCTTTATCGCGATGCACTTTGTCAATGCGGAGGGCGGCGGAGAGCTGCCCGAGGTCTACGACATGACCTGCCTGATGCAGCGGGTGTTCGCGCTGGTGCGGGCACATTGCGGCATAGAGCCCGACCGGGATGCAGTCGATTTTTACCGTTTCGTGACCCACCTGAAGTTTTTGGCACGCCGCATTGATGTCGGGCAGAGTTACGGCGATAGCGATGCCGACCTGCTGCCTCCGGTGCAGGTGAAATACCCCGCTGCGTTCGCCTGCGCGCAAGCGGTCTGCCGCTCGATTCTGGAAGAATACGGCTTTGACGCCGGTAAAAATGAACTGCTGTATCTGACGCTGCACATTGCACGCGTCACCGGCATATGAGGCATCTCAGCAAAATAATACGGCCACCCCTTTCAGGGGTGGCCGTTTGCTTATCACATGCTGCTTATGCGCGGCTCCACTGAGTGCCCTGACGGGTGTCCTTGATGGTTACGCCCATCGCAGCCAGCTCATCACGGATGCGGTCTGCTTCCGCGAAGTTCTTTTCCTTCTTTGCCGCCGTACGCTGTGCAATCAGCGCTTCGATCTTCTCTGCGTCCGGATCGACGGCATGATCGCGCTTCTGCACGAGGTTCAAAACGCCGGTCAACTCCATGAACAGATCGTGCGCTGCGGTCAGGAATGCCTTGGTCGCATCCTGATGCGCGCCCATATAGGCGTTGATCTCGCGCGTCAGCTCAAAGATCGCGGAGAGCGCGTCTGCGGTGTTCAGATCGTCGTCCATCGCGTCGATAAACTTCTGCTTGTATGCCGCGAGCGCCTCCATCTTGGCCGTCTCTTCTGCGGTCATCGTGTCGCCCTCGGCCTTTTCGATGCGGAACTCCATGTTGTTCCGTGCTTCGTACAGGCGCGCCAGCGACGCCTTGTTCATCTCCAGCGACTCCGCCGAATAGTTGAGCGGCGTGCGATAGTGCGCGGACAACATGAACATGCGGATGGTCTCGTAGCCAAACTGCTTTGCTGCATCGCGCACCATGAAGAAATTGCCCTTGGATTTGGACATTTTCTCGTTGTCGATGGTCAAAAAGCCATTGTGCAGCCAATAATGCGCAAACGCGCAGCCGTTGGCGCACTCGGACTGGGCGATCTCATTCTCGTGGTGCGGGAAAATCAGGTCAAGGCCGCCGGAGTGAATGTCGATGGTCGGGCCAAGGTACTTGTTGACCATCGCAGAGCACTCAATATGCCAGCCCGGACGGCCCTTGCTGCCCCACGGCGTATCCCACGCAGGTTCGCCCGGCTTTGCCGCTTTCCAGACCGCAAAGTCCATCGGGTCTTCCTTGGTCTCGCCCACGCTGATGCGTGCGCCCGCCTGCAAGTCCTCCATCGGCTGGTGGCACAGCTTGCCGTAATCCGGGTCGGATTTGGTGCGGAAATACACGTCGCCGTTCTCTGCAAGGTAGGCGTGACCGTTGTCGAGCAGCTTCTGCACGATGTCGATGATCGCGTCCATCGTCTCAGTTGCTCGGGGATGCACGGTCGCCTTGCCGACGCCGAGACCCTCCGCGTCCACATAGTATTCCTTGATATAGCGCTCCGCGATGACGTTGAAGTCTACGCCCTCTTCGTTGGCCTTGTTGATGACCTTATCGTCGATATCGGTGAAGTTCTGCACGAACTGCACCTTGTAGCCGCGGTATTCAAAGTAGCGGCGCAGCAGGTCGAACACGATGAACGGGCGGGCGTTGCCGACGTGGAAATAGTTATACACGGTCGGGCCGCAGGAATACATTTTGACCTCGCCCGGCGTGATCGGGACGAACTCCTCCTTCTGGCGGGTCAGGGTGTTATACAGTTTCATATCGCACTCTCCTTATCGGGATGATTTTACAAAAAATACAGCCGCCTCTTTTTGTCAAAGAGGCGGCGTTCATGTCGCGGTTCCACTCCTGTTTCTCACTTGGATGCGCGGTAACGGGCGCGTTCCGCGGGGCGTTTGACCCCGATGCTCGGCGGGCGCACTTCGCCGCCCCGCGCGCAAAGCCCTTTCAGCCAAGGGGCTTCTCTCTTGTGCGCACCGAAAAACGGTTACTTTTCCCGCGTCTTTGCATACGTTTCCTATATACATTGCCAGTATAGCAACAATCCGTGTAAAAGTCAAGCAAATGACGAAGCGACCTGTTATCTTGCCCAGCGTTGCAGACGATATGGATAATATATGCCATAATTTGCCCAATTATTACAAAAGGAAGGAAGAGAGTGCATGACAATCGGAGGATTCCAAAGCAACTGGTTCAATGTCACGGAGCATACGATGGAAAACGGCAATAAGCTGCCGATCGCAACGCTCAAAGACGAATACAAGGATGAGTTTGCGGCGCTAGCGCAGAACAAGCTCGAGCAGATGGCCGGGCGGGAGCCGTCCAAGGGGCTGGACGCGCTGACCGAGGAGCAGCTCAAGGCTCTGGCCGAGAAATACGACCCGGAGGAAATGACCCACGAGGAATATCAGGATTTTCTGGATGAACTGGTCAGTATGGGCGCGCTGACCGAGACCGACCGCCTGCTGGCGGGCGGCACCGGCCCGAACGGTCTGATCCCGGTCATTCCGGGCGCGTCGGCGTCCGTGTGCGACGCGTCGATGGACGGCATGGGATCGTCCTTTACGTACGACTTCCCACGTGGCGAGGATGCGATCGACGTGACCGAGTGGGTCAAGTACCGTGCCTCCTTCGATACCATCCACTACCTCGGCGGCAAGCAGTACGACCTCGGCGAAGACAAGGCCAACCGCACGGTGGCGGCCATCCTGCAGGCCATTTCCTGATTGCAATACAACAAAACACCCGATGGAAACCATGTTCCATCGGGTGTTTTTTGCGTTATGCGGTCTGCGCATACTTGCCGACCAGCGTTTCCGCCATCGAAAGCGGCGCTTCGCCCTTGTTCAGCCGCAGCGACAGATAAGGTGTGCTGCCTGCATTGAGCAGCAGCCGCCCGCGGAACGATTCGTCCCCGCACAGCGCGGACAGGCGCGCAAAGTCGGTCTGCGCAAAGGTGAGCAGCAGACGGCCGTCCTGTTCCTTGATTTCCGAAATGCCCTGCTCGCTTGCGCGGCTGCGCAGCAGCGCAATGTCCAGCAACGCGATCGCTTCCTTCGGCGGCTCGCCGAAGCGGTCGATCAACTCGTCGAGCATATCGCTCTTCTGCTCCTCCGTGCGGATGAGCGCGATACGGCGGTACAGGTCGACACGCTGGCCTGCATCCGGCACATAGTCGGACGGTAGGTTTGCGCTCAGCAGCAGTTCGGCAGCGCAGTCTACACGCGGCTTTGGCGTTTCGCCCTTTTCCTCCTGCACGGCCTCTTCCAGCAGCTTGAGATACAGATCATAACCGACGCTCATCATATGGCCGGACTGCTCGGGGCCTAACACATTGCCCGCGCCGCGAATTTCAAGGTCGCGCATGGCAATTTTGAAGCCCGAACCGAATGCTGCAAATTCGCGGATGGCAGATAGACGCTTCTGCGCAATCTCGGAAAGCGCCTTGCCGCGCCGGTAGCACAAATATGCATACGCATGGCGGCTCGACCGGCCGACGCGCCCACGAATCTGGTGCAATTGGGCAAGGCCCATGTTGTCCGCATTCTCGATGATGAGCGTATTGGCGTTCGGAATGTCGATGCCAGTCTCGATGATGGTCGTGCAGACCAGAATATCCGTCTCGCCGTCCGCCATGGCATTCATCGCGGCGGCGATCTCCTTTTGCGTCATTTTGCCGTGCACAATGCCGATACGCGCGTCCGGCAAACGCTGCTGCAACAGATTCGCGCACCGCGCAATCGACTCGACACGGTTGTGCAGATAATATACCTGTCCGCCGCGCGCAAGTTCCCGACGAATCGCGTCGAGCAGCACACCGTCGTTCTGCTCCAAAACGAAGGTCTGCACCGGATGCCGGTCGAGCGGCGGCTCTTCGATCGAGGACATGTCCCGAATGCCGGACAGCGCCATGTTAAGCGTGCGCGGAATCGGGGTCGCGGACAGCGTCAGCACGTCCACCGTTTTGGAAAGTTCCTTGAGCGTTTCCTTGTGGGACACGCCGAAACGCTGCTCCTCATCCACGACAAGCAGCCCCAAATCCTTGAACTTGATTTTTTTATTGAACAGCTTATGCGTGCCGATCACGATATCGACCGAGCCCGCCTCCAGCTTCTTGAGCAGCATGGTCTGTTCCGAGCCGGTTTTGTAGCGCGTGAGCAGTTCGATCGTGACCGGATGCCCTTGGAACCGCTGCAAAGCGGTCAGATAATGCTGACGCGCGAGTACGGTCGTCGGCACAAGGATGGCTGCCTGCTTGCCTGCCAGCACACATTTCATCACCGCGCGCAGCGCAACCTCGGTCTTGCCAAAGCCCACGTCGCCGCACAGCAGGCGATCCATCGGACGGTCGGATTCCATGTCCATTTTGATCTCCGCAATGCAGCGCAGCTGATCATCGGTTTCCTCATAGGGGAAGGCTTCCTCGAACTCGCGCTGCCATGCGTCATCCTGCGGGAAGGCAAAGCCCTTGACCTTCGCGCGCTCAGCATACAGCTTGATGAGCCCCTCGGCCAGTTCCTTTGCCGCCGCTTTCGCGCGTGCCTTGGAGCGCGTCCAGTCCGCGCCGCCAAGCTTGTTGAGCCGCACGCGCTCCGGTTCACCGCCGCCGATATACTTGGAGATCAGATCAAGGCTGGTCGCAGGGACATACAGAAAATCCGTGCCCGCAAAGGCGATTTTGATAAAATCGCGCTCCGCACCGTCCAAGGTCATGCGCTCCATGCCGACAAAGCGGCCGATGCCGTGATGCTCATGCACGACCAGATCGCCCGGCGTCAGGTCGGTGAACGACTTGACGCGGTCGCGGTTGGACTTTTTGGCCTGCGTCTTTTTGCGCCGCGCAAGCACCTGCCCTTCGGTGATGACCACCAAACCGAGGTCGGGGTACTCGAAGCCCGCAGACAACGTGCCCTCCATCACGCACACCTGCCCGCCCTTAGGCAGCAGATCGCTGACGGCGGCGGTCAGCCCCGCCTCGGTCAGCGCGTCGCACATATTGCGGCAGCGCAGCTCGCTGCCACATAGCACAGCCACCGCGCGCCCCTGCTGGGTGTAGCCACGGATATCGGCTGCCGCCATATCCAGATTGCCGCCGTAGGCGTTCATCTGATTGGCGACGAAGTTCTCCAAATGCTGCGGTGCAAGTTCAGGGACGTTATTCAGAAAGCTGTCCATCCGCAGGATGGTGCGCGGCGTGCGGGCAAGCGCGGCAAAATCCAGCGCGTAGCCGTCCAGCCCGGGCGCAAGCTCCCCGCGCTCGAGCAGCGCGGTCACATCATCCGCAATGCGGGCAGCAAAGTCGCGCAACGCATCACGCAGACGCGGTGTGTCCTCGATCAGCAAAACCGCGTTCTCCGGCAGATAATCGAGCGCTGTTGCCAGCTGCGGATAAACCAGCGGCAGGTATTTGTCCGCCGCAGGCAATGCGCCGGTCTCTTCCAACCGCTCCGCATCGCGCTCGATGTGCGCGGCGAGGTCAGCATGTTTCTTTTTGCGCGTGGACAGCAGACCGCGCACCGCCTTGGCCAATCCTTTTGCGCCGCCCGGCGCGAGGTGCGGCAGCGTCTCCATGCATGGCAGGCAGCGCAGCGTCTCGGCGGTTTCCAGCCGGCGCTGACTGCCTACGTCAAAGGTCGCGATCGAGTCGATCTCATCATCCCAAAACTCAACACGATAGGGGTTGGCCGACTGCGGTGGGAACACGTCCAGAATACCGCCGCGCACCGAGAACTGCCCCACGCCCTCGACCTGTACACAGCGCTCATAGCCCGCGCGGGTCAGCTGCTGGGTCAACGTCTCGAGCGGCACAGTCTGTCCGGTGGAAAGGGTCACCACCGCGCTTTGCAGCGCGTCGGGCGGCAGCGTGCGCTGCACCGCCGCCTGCACAGACAGCACCGCGAAACAAGCTTGCGGCAGCGCGTCTAGCACGGCCAGTCGTCTCTGCTCATAGCCACGCGACGCGCCGACCACATCCGCCATGACCAGCTCACGCGCAGGAAGGGTCAACACCTCGCGCTCGGCAAAGGCTTGCAGGTCGCGCGAAAAGCGCGCCGCTGCCGCATCATCATCGGTCAGCACACATACAGGACGTCCGGTATCCAGCCCGAGCGCCGCTGCAAGGTGCGCCTTATGAATCGCTGATAAGCCAACCGCGAGCAGCGGTGTTTTGCCCTGCTGCACGGCTTCTTTCAACGTTTTGTATTCATTTAGAAAAGTTATACTTTTAGTTAATTCTGTCATGCCGGGCTGTCACCCTCCTTTGGAGACGCCAAAAGGGCAGATTTTGCAATCTGCCCTCAGTGTATGCGTGTGTTCAGAACTTAATGCACATGCTCAGCGTCATGCTCGTGGTGGCAAGCGGCACAATCCATGCTGCAGCCGAGGATCTCCGCCGGGTCCTTGCCCATGCGCTTATAGTAGTCCGCAATGGCCGAGCGCAGTGCCTCTTCCGCGAGCACCGAGCAGTGCATCTTGACCGGCGGCAGACCGTCCAGCGCCTCCGCAACCGCCTTGTTGGTCAGCTTGAGCGCCTCTTCCAGCGTCTTGCCCTTGACCATCTCGGTCGCCATCGAGCTGGTCGCGATCGCCGCGCCGCAGCCGAAGGTCTTGAACTTGACATCCTCAATGACACCGTCATCCGATACCTTGAGGTAAATCTTCATAATATCGCCGCACTTGGCGTTGCCGACCTCGCCAACACCGTTGGCATCCTCAATCTCGCCCACATTGCGGGGATGGGTAAAGTGGTCGAGTACCTTTTCGCTGTATTGCATAGAAAAAATCTCCTTTTTCTGTTGAATCTATCTTAGTGATGCTCATGCAGCTCGCTTGCTGCGGTCAGATTGGGCTTGCCGTTCTCCCATACCGGACTCATCGAACGCAGCGTGGACACTACCTGCGCGACCGTTTCGATCAGGTAATCCACATCTTCCTCGGTGTTCTGCTCGCCCAGCGTCAGGCGCAGAGAACCGTGTGCGATCTCATGCGGCAGGCCGATTGCCATGAGCACATGGGACGGGTCGAGCGAACCGGTCGAGCAGGCCGAGCCAGTCGAACCGCAGATGCCCATGTTGTCCAGCATCAGGATCAGGCCCTCGCCCTCGATCGCCTCGAACACGAACGACGCCGTGCCCGGCAGACGGTTTTCCGGATCGCCAGTAAAGTGCGTGTAGGGAACCTTGTCCATCACGCCCTTGACCAGCTTGTCCGTCAGGCGCTTGACATATCCCATTTTGTCATTCAGACCCTCGACCGCTTCCTGCATTGCAGCCGCAAGGCCGATGCAGCCCGCGGTGTTCTCGGTGCCCGAGCACAGGCCGCGCTCCTGTCCGCCGCCGTACACCAGCGGCTCGAGCGCAATGCCCTTCTTCAGGTACAGCGCGCCCACACCGCGCGGGCCGCGGAACTTGTGCGCGGAAAGCGACAGCATGTCGATGCCCATTTCCTGCACGTCGATGTGCATATGGCCGACCGCCTGCACCGCATCCGTGTGGAACTTCGCGCCAACCGAATGGGCAAGCGCGGCAATCTCCTTCAGCGGCTGGATGGTGCCGATCTCATTGTTTGCCGCCATGATAGAAACGAGCGCGGTATCCTCCGAAAGCTCGTTTTTCAGCTGCTCCAGATCAACGCGGCCATACTTGTCTACATCCAGATAGGTGACGCGGAAGCCCTCTTTTTCAAGCGCTTCGCAAGTGTAGAGCACTGCATGATGCTCGATCTTGGAAGTAATCAAATGCTTGCGTCCCTTTGCCGTCGGGCCATGCATAAAGCCGCGGATAGCAAGGTTATCCGCCTGCGAACCGCCGCCGGTGAAGATGATCTCGCCCGGCGCATAATCGTTCGCTTCGTTGACCGGCATCGCTGCGTTCAGGCACTTGCCAACCGTTGTGCGCGCTTCGTTGAGCGCCATTTTGGCTTCGCGGCCGATCCGGTACAGTGAGGACGGGTTGCCGTAGAACTCGGTCAGCCACGGCTTCATCGCATCAAATGCGGTTTGGGACAGCGGTGTCGTTGCCGCATTGTCCGCATAAACAAATCTTTTCATCTTATATCAAGCCTTTCTCTCCAAAAAGGGGATACACAAATCACGGATACACCACTAAAACGATAGGTTCTCCGGGTACTACTAATATACACCTGAAACGCGCATTTTAGCAAGCGAAAAACTGACGAAACGCGCGTACAGAATCCCGTCATTTTGCATCATTTTGTGCATTTTGCGTAGTTTTAACCACGGCGGCGCGGATCAATCCGCTTTTTCAGGCGCTGCAGCACCGCATCATACCGTGCTGACCGTGCCGTCGGGTTGCCGCGCAACATGCTCTTGCGGATGCGGCCAAGGTTCGCCGCCTGCTCGTCAAAGCGGTTTTGCAGCTCATCGAGCCGCGCCAAAATCTGCTCTTTCGCGTCGGTAAGCTGCTCGCGGGCATCGTCCATGCGTTCGGAAAACTGCTCGCGCGCATCGTCCATCTTCTCCGACCATTCGCCGCGCGCCTCATCCACACGATAGGATAGATTTGTCAGCTTGACCAGCGCAGTCTCGGAAAGCTGCTGCCGCAGTTCCGCGCCCTGCTCGCGCAGCTTGTCGAGTTCCTCCAGCATACGGGCCAAATCGAGCGCCGTGCGCACGGATACCGCAACGTCACTGACAAACATCGCCGACAGCACAATATCCACCACGATCAGCAGCCAGAACGGCAGCACCACCACGATGGTTTCCACTGGCGGATGAATCACCCGCGCGAGAATCAATCCCAAGAAGCCCCAGCAGAGCGAGGATTGCAGGCAGATGCGCCCTTGAAACTGGAACCGGTGCGTGGAGTAATCCCAGTATTTCACCTTAAATAATTTTTCCATGATCACGCCGACGACATATTCAAACGCCGTCGCCGCAACCATGCTCGCAAAAAACAATTCCACCGGTCGGTCATACAGCGGCAGCGAAACATGCAGCAGAATCGTTGCCCCGAAGCCATAGATCGGCAGCATCGGCCCGCGCAGAAAGCCGCGGTTGACAAACCGGCGCTGCTGCACGGATACGACCGTGGATTCAAAACACCAGCCCAGCACACAGTACAGATAGAAAATGAGCAGCCACTGCGGGGCAGAATAGTCATAAAACAAAGGGGCAGACCCTCTTTCCCAATGATGTAAAATCTTCCTTGATGCCTGTTTTATTATTCTATCTAATTTTTTGACTTTTTGCAAGGGTACAGGTATAATAGAGTTAACTTACTCCAAAATGAAGGGCAGGATGTCGCCGCTATGCTGAATTTCACCATCCATACAACAACCGAAATAGTCTTTGGCCGTGGTATCGAAGAACAGATCGGCCCGAAACTGAAGGAAATCGGCGCGCACCGCGTGCTGGTGCATTTCGGCGGGTCGAGCGCGCGCTCATCCGGCCTGCTGGACCGCGTGGAGAAAAGTCTGTTTGAAGCCGGATTGTCGTTTATTGAATTCGGCGGCGTCGAGCCAAATCCCAAGGTGTCCATGGTGCGCAAGGGTATTGCACTGTGCCAGCGCGAAGGGATCGACTTCATTCTCGCCGTCGGCGGCGGCTCGGTCATCGACTCCGCCAAGGGCATCGGCATGGGCGTTGCTACAGGGCGCGACCCGTGGGAATTCGCCTCGACCGGCACCGCGCCGGACAAAACCCTGCCCATCGCCACGGTACTGACGCTGGCTGCCTCCGGTTCGGAAAGCAGCAACTCCTGCGTGCTGACCAATGAGGAAACCAAGGAGAAACGCGGCATCACCAGCCAGACCAACCGCCCGCGCATCAGCTTCCTCAATCCGGAAAACACGTTTTCCGTCTCAAAATTCCAGACCGGCTGCGGCATCGTGGATATCATGATGCACACGTTGGAGCGCTATCTCACCCCCGCAGGCGGCGAAAGCGACATTACCGACCGCATCGCGGAGGGCGTGCTGATCGCCACACGCGACGCGGGCCGCCGTGCCATTGCCGACCCGAATGATTACGAAGCGCGCGCCACGCTTATGTGGGCGGGCAGCGTTTCACACAACGATTACACCGGCTGCGGCCGCGGCCGTCTGTTCCCGGTGCACAAGCTCGAGCATGAGCTGAGCGCCTTCCGCGACGAGATCGCGCATGGTGCAGGTCTGTCCGTTCTGTTCCCGGCGTGGGCAATGTACGAAATGAAAAACGACATTCCGCGTTTTGCGCAACTGGCAAACCGCGTATTCGGCGTGGAGATGGACTTTGCTTGCCCTGAGCGCACCGCGGGCGAAGGCATCCTGACCATGAAGCGCTTTTTCGAAGAGATTGGTATGCCGGTGCATCTGTCGCAGCTCGGCATCAAGCCTGCGGACTATGAAACGCTCGCGGAAAACACGATGCGTACAGTAAAAGGCCCGGTTAAGAGCTATACTCCGCTCGATAAGGACGCCATTCTTGCCATTTACCGCTTGGCCGAATGATCCCCCCTGCCGCCTGCGGCGGATGCTTTCCTCCGTCCGCCGCAGGCCGGTCAACGGTTTTTACGAAATTTTCCGTTTTTTCTTTGAATTTTCTCTTGACAACTTTTCCTTTTGCGCGCTATAATGTTTAGGCTAACTGCGATAGAAACTTGCAGTTTTCATACCAGCGTTTTTACATTCCTCAATAGCTCAGTTGGTAGAGCATGCGGCTGTTAACCGCAGGGTCGTTGGTTCGAGTCCAACTTGAGGAGCCATACAGGGGTATAGCTCAGCTGGTAGAGCATCGGTCTCCAAAACCGAGTGCCGTGGGTTCGATCCCTACTGCCCCTGCCACTTTGCTGCTGTAGCTCAGTAGGTAGAGTGCATCCTTGGTAAGGATGAGGTCACCGGTTCAAATCCGGTCAGCAGCTCCAAAAAAACGAACCGTTTTAAACGGTTCGTTTTTTTATGTATTGAAAAATTCACGCAAAGGAGCGTGCCCGCCTTGAAAATCCGCAATTCTCTGATCCTGCTGCTCACTGCCACCATCTGGGGTGTGGCGTTCGTGGCGCAGACCGTCGGCATGGACTATATCGGCCCGTTCACCTTCCTGTTCGCGCGCAGCGTGATCGGCGGCATCGTGCTTCTGCCCGTAGTGGCGGTGCTGCACAAAAACGGCCCAAGCCATGCAAACGAAACCGCAGAGGAAAAGCGGCGCGCGCGCAAAACCTTGTTCATCGCCGGTGCGTGCTGCGGTGCGGTCATGTGCTTTGCGAGTATTTTGCAGCAGATCGGCCTGCTGTATACCACGGTCGGCAAATCGGGTTTTCTAACCGCCTGTTATATCCTGATTGTACCGCTGCTTGGCCTGCTGCTCGGCCGCAAATGCGGCAAATTGGTCTGGTGCGGCGTTGTACTCGCTATTGCGGGACTGTATTTTCTGTGCCTGACCGATGGGCTGAGTATCAACTTCGGCGACCTGCTTACCTTGCTCTGTGCGATCCTATTTTCGGTACATATTCTGGTGATCGACCATTTTTCCCCGTTGACCGACAGCGTCAAAATGTCCTGCATCCAGTTTTTTGTCTGTGCTGCGATAGCAGGTGTGGGTATGCTGATCTTTGAGGACCCCAGCCTGAGCGCACTGCTGGCTGCATGGAAGCCGGTACTGTACGCGGGCGCATTATCCTCCGGCGTAGCCTATACGCTGCAAATCATCGGCCAAAAGGGCATGAATCCAACCGTTGCATCGCTCATTATGAGTCTGGAATCGTCGATTTCCGCGCTTGCCGGTTGGGTCATTCTGGGGCAAACGCTGTCCGGTCGGGAACTGCTGGGCTGCGTACTGGTATTTGCCGCCATTGTTCTGGCGCAGCTGCCGGATAAAACCAATCAAAAAGCCGTCAATTGACGGCTTTTTCTTTTGTGCATCTTTTTTGATCATGCCGTATTGACAAACCATCTGCGATGTCATAATATGAATACATGAACATATGAGCAATTATTCATATATAGATCAGGAGGCTGTTCCTATGGCATTCGACGAATCCTCTGTGCCTGCATCTGCGCCCGAAAGTGTTCCTCACCCCCACGCACATGCAGAGACACACCCTCATATTCACACTCATCCCCACTCCTCTGTTTGTAGCGGCGATCATGAGCATCATCATCACCACAATGATACCTGTGATTGTGCACACGAGCACCACCATCACCACGGTGATGCCTGCGGCTGCGGACACGAGCACCATCACCACCACGATGATGCCTGCGACTGCGGCCATGAACACCATCACCATCACGATGACGCCTGCGACTGCGGCCATGAGCACCATCACCACGAACATCATGAGCACCATTCCGCACCGCACGCCGCCTACAAACACAACAAACAGCGTGTTTACACGCTGCAAAACCTTGGCTGCGCACACTGTGCGGCAGAAATGCAGTACCAAATCAGCCGTCTGGACGGCGTGCACGACTGCACATTGGTATTCGAAACCCGCCAGCTGCGCGTGACCGGCGATGATCCGGACGCGCTGCTGCCCCGCATCCGCGAGATCTGCACCTCGATCGAAAGCGCGACCAAGGTCATCGCACCCGAAGAGGACGACGAAGAAACCGGCGGACACACACTGGCCGAGCTGCTCATCGGCGCGGGACTGTTCCTGCTTGGTGAACTGGTGCTTGACGGTGTGCCGCAAGTGGTCGCCATGCTTGCGGCGTACTTGCTGCTCGGCTGGCGCGTGCTGCTCACGGCTGTGCGCAACATCGGCAAAGGCCGAATCTTTGACGAAAACTTCCTCATGTCGCTGGCAACCATCGGCGCATGGGCGATCGGCGCGTCCGATGAGGCGGTCGGCGTGATGCTGTTCTACCGCATCGGCGAATACTTTGAGGATCGCGCGGTCGAGCGCTCACGCCGCCAGATCATGCAGGCGGTCGATCTCCGACCGGAAACGGTAAACCGTGTCCTGCCGGACGGCAATACCCAGACCATTCCTGCCGCTGATGCGCAGGTCAATGATATTGTACTCGTCCGCCCGGGCGACCGTGTCCCGCTCGACGGCGTAGTGGTCGAAGGTATCAGCCGTTTGGACACCGCTGCCATCACCGGCGAGCCGGTGCCGGTACGCGTTGCACCCGGCGACCGCGCGCTCTCCGGCTGCGTCAATACGGACGGCGTGCTCAAGCTGCGCGTTACCCATGTACTGGCCGAGAGCATGGTGCAGCGCATTCTGGACAGCGTGGAGAACGCTGCCGCACGCAAGCCCAAAATCGACCGTTTTATCACACGCTTTTCGCGTGTTTATACGCCCGCTGTGGTCGGTATCGCGGCACTGACCGCCCTTGTCCCCGGCATTGTCACCGGCAACTGGGGACACTGGATATACACCGCGCTGACCTTCCTCGTCATTTCCTGTCCGTGCGCGCTTGTGCTGAGCGTACCGCTGACCTATTTTGCCGGCATCGGCGCCGGCTCTAAGCGTGGCATCTTATTCAAGGGCGGCGTGTCGCTCGAGGCACTCAGCGACGTGAAAACCATTGTTATGGATAAAACCGGCACGATTACTCGCGGCAACTTCGCCGTGCAGCAGGTCGTGCCTGCTGCGGGCGCAAACATGGAAGCCGTCGCGCTGCTGCAGCTCGCAGCCGCCTGTGAAGCCGCATCCACCCACCCGATCGCCAAATCCATCCTTGCCGCCTGCCAGACCGACCATCCGACCGCGGACAGCATCCGCGAACAGGCGGGCGAGGGCGTGGAAGCCGTTATCGGCGGCAAAACCGTGCTGTGCGGCAACCGCAAGCTGCTCGAGCGGCACGGCATCGACCTTGCAGGCTTTACCGGCACACCGGGCAGCACCGAGGTGCTGCTTGCACAGGACGGACGGCTGCTCGGACACATTGTAATTGCGGACACGGTCAAGGCAGACGCAAAACAGGCGATGCACCGTATGCAGACGCTAGGACTGACCACCGCCATGCTGACCGGCGACGCGCAGGAAACCGCCGACGCGGTCGCGCACGAACTCGGCATCCACGAGGTGCGCGCACGGCTGCTGCCCGAAGATAAGCTGACCGCGCTCCAAGAGCTGCGCGAAAAGCACGGTGCGGTGATGTTCGTCGGTGACGGCATCAACGACGCACCCGTGCTCGCGGGGGCAGACGTGGGCGCAGCGATGGGCAGCGGCGCGGACGCGGCAATCGAAGCCGCAGACGTAGTGTTCATGAACGCCGATCTGTCCTCCATCCCGGCCTCCGTGCAGATTGCGCGCGATGCACGCCGCATCTCACGGCAAAACATCGTGTTTGCGCTGGGCATCAAGCTGCTCGTCATGGTGCTTGGTCTTGCGGGTATCGCATCCATGTGGCTGGCGGTGTTCGCGGACTCCGGCGTCGCCATGCTATGCGTGCTCAACTCCATCCGTATGCTGTATCTCAAAGCCGAATAACGTAAAACAAGCGGAAAACCCGATGGGGTTTTCCGCTTGCTTCGTTTACAGCCGATCCAAAAAGCTGTGACATCCATTTTTATCCCGCCAGCCGAGCAGCTTTGCGGTATCGACATTTTTGACCGCGTTTAGAATATTCGCCTCGATCTGCGGGTTTTCCGCCGCCAGCGACGCGATCAGTACCTTGACGGCCGCGCGCTTGGTGTCGTTCTCCAGCTTTTTTGCCGGACAATCGCAGGAGGCAAAATCCAGCCCGCAAAAATCTGCCCATGTCTGCACATTGCGCTCGCGTGTCAGATAAAGCGGGCGAATCAGTTCCATTCCCGCATAATTTTTGGCGGCAAGCCGCGGCAGCATCGCCTGCACCTGCCCGCCGTAAATCAGCCCCATGAGCACGGTTTCCACTGCGTCATCATAATGATGACCGAGCGCGATTTTATTGCAGCCGCGCTTTTGCGCCTCGGTATACAAATAACCGCGCCGCATCTTCGCGCATAAAAAACACGGATGCTCCGCCGCGTGGTTGCCTGCAACACGCAGCACGTTGGTCTCAAATACCTCAAGCGGCAAGCCGAGGTGCGCAGCGTTCGCCTCCAACCGTGCGCGCCCTGCGGGCGTATAACCGGGGTCCATCGCCAGAAAACAGAGGGAAAAGTCCACCGTGCGCTGCAAATCCTGCATCAAAAGCGCAAGCAGCATGGAATCCTTGCCGCCCGAAATGCAAACCGCGATCTTATCTCCCGGCTGCACCAGCCGATATTGCTTCACCGCGTCTACAAAGGGCTTGCGCAGTGTGCGCACAAATTCGCTTTGCAGCGTGCGCCGAATCTCCTGTCCGGTCATGCGCCACCCTTTTTGTGCTGGAAGTGGTAGGTCACGCGCGCAAGCAGGCTGTCCGGCGCAAAATGCCGCGCAACCGTCATTGCCTTCATCGCCGCACCCGGCACCACCACGCCCTTGCCTGCAAACAGTCCGTCTACTGCCGCGCGGGCGACCCGCTGCGCAGTCAAGCCGCCGAGCGAAAAGCGCACACCTGCCACCTGATTAAATTCGGTGTCCACCGGACCGGGACACAGCGCGCACACCTGCACCCCGCTGCCCGCGCGCCGCAGTTCCTCGCGGATGGCCTGCGTCAGCCGCAGCACATAGTTTTTGGTCGCGTAATAGGTCGCCATGAGCGGCCCGGGCAGGAAGCCTGCGCTGGACGCAACATTGAGCACATAGCCCCGTCCACGCTTCTCGAAATCCTGCACGGCCAGCTTGGTCAAAATGTGCACCGCGCGGATATTCGTGTCGATCATGCGCAGTTCTTCCTCCAGATCGGTTGCGGTAAACGGACCGAACAGGCCAAAGCCTGCGTTGTTGACGACCACCTCCAGATCATCCCCGCGCGCGGCCTCATACAGCAGACGGCACTCCTTTTCATCCGACACATCCGCCGCGATAATGTGGCACATCGTCGGCAGTTCTGCCGCAAGGGTGCGCAGGCGGTCTTCTCGTCGGGCGCACAAAATCAGCTCATAGCCGCGTTCGGACAGCAGGCGCGCGATCTCCCGCCCAATGCCGGAGGACGCGCCGGTAATCAATGCTTTCATGGTGGCACTCCCCTTTCCCGAGGTTTTTGCTTACCTTTAGTGTACCATGCCGCCTGCGCGCCGTCAAACCGGACCTTACGCCATTTTTCCTTTTAATCCGCCCTTGATGATGGTATACTGAAAAAGAAGGAGGGCTTTTTATGGAACAAACTGAGCTGAAAAGCAAACTGCTTGCCCTGCTGACGCAGCCCATGCGCATGGATGAATTGCGCCGCGCCCTGCCGGAAACCGGAAAAAACGAGCTGAAGGACGCGCTCGACAACCTGATCGCAGAGGGTCAGGTGATGAAAAACAAGAAAAACCGTTTTGCCGTGTCCGCGCATTACGGCTGTGTGACCGGTATCTATCTCGCCACAGAGCGCGCGTTTGCCTTTGTCGCCCCCGACGCGCCTGAGGACGGTGCAAAGCCGGATGATCTGTTTATTCCGCCCGGCGCGAACGGCGGCGCGTGGCACGGTGACCGCGTGCTGGTCAAGCTATCCGAACGCAAAAACAACCGCGGGAGATGCGAAGGCGCGGTTATCCGCGTGCTGCGTCGCGCCGACCGCGAGCTGACCGGCGCGCTGGTGCAGCGCGGCAATGCGTATTTCGTGCAGCCGACCTCGAAAAAATACCCCGAAATCGCGATCGACCGCCACCATCTGGGCGACGCCCAGCCCGGTGACCGCGTTGCGGTGTCTGTCTCGCATTACGGCGACGAAAAATTCCTACCGCAAGGCGTGATCGAAGCCGATCTGGGCGAAGACGGCACGATGGAAGCTGCCATCGCAGGTATCCTGCATGAAAACGGCGTATACGACGTATTTCCCGACGAAGTGCTGCAAGAAGCGGACGCGATCGGGCAGGAAGTCAACCCGGCGGCGCTTGCAGGCCGCCTCGACCTGCGCGACCAGCTGATTTTCACCATCGACGGCGACGACGCAAAGGACTTTGACGACGCTGTTTCGCTCGAAGTGCTTGAAAACGGACACTACCTGCTCGGCGTACACATTGCCGACGTGTCGCATTACGTCACGCCCGGCGCACCGCTCGATTTGGAAGCGTTCCGCCGCGGCACATCGGTTTATTATCCGGGCCATGTTGTGCCCATGCTGCCGTTTGCGCTCAGCCACGGCATCTGCTCACTGAACCTCGGCGTCGACCGGCTGACCTTTTCCGCGCTGATGGAAGTGGACAAGGACGGACGGCGCTACAAGGCGCGCTTTGCCAAATCGGTCATCCGGTCAGGCGCGCGCATGACTTATCGTAAGGTGAACAAAATCCTCGCGGGCGATAAAGCGCTGCGGGAGGAATACGCTTTCCTCGTCGATACCGCCGAGCGCATGAACGACCTTGCGCACGCACTGTACAAGCGGCGCATCGAGCGCGGCGCGCTAGAGCTTGACATCCCCGAAGCGCAGATCATCGTGGATGAGAACGGCAATCCGACCGATATCCAATACCGTGACCGCGGCGAAAGCGAAAAGCTGATCGAGGAATTCATGCTGGCGGCAAACGAAGCGGTTGCGGAATATATGTGCAAACGCGAATTTCCCACGGTGTACCGCGTGCATGAAAACCCCGACCCGGATAAACTGCGCGTATTCGCGGCGTTTGCGCGGCCATTCGGCTACCGCATCGACCCGTCCAAGCCGGAGGACACTTTCCAGTTCCAGACCGTGCTGCGCGGCGCGAAAAACGACCCCCGACAGCGCATCCTGCCGACGCTGCTGCTGCGCAGCCTTGCCCGTGCGCGCTACGCGGATGAGTGCATCGGTCACTACGGTCTGAAAGCTAAGTTTTACCTGCATTTCACCTCGCCCATCCGACGCTATCCCGATCTGGTGGCGCACCGTATGCTGCAAAAGGCGCTGACCGGCGAGGAATTCACAACCGCCGACCATACCCTGTGCGAGGAAGCCGCATCGCAGTCCTCCACGCGCGAACAAGCGGCGGATGAGTGCGAGCGCGATATCGACAAGTTGTATATCGCAGCCTATATGAAACGCTTCATCGGTGAGGAATTTGACGCAGAAGTGTCCGGCGTGCAGTCGTTCGGCCTCTTTGTCGCGCTCGAAAACGGCTGCGAGGGTCTGATCCGTGTCGAGCTGCTCGCAGGCGACTTCTATAAATACGATGAGCAGCGCATGACCATGACCGGCCGCCGAACGGGCAAGCGTTTCACGATCGGCACGCCCATTCGAGTCAAGCTGCTTGCCGCGAGCGAGGTCACCGGCCAGATCGACTTCGCTCCTGCCGACGGTGTGCTGCCCATGTCCGACTCGACCGAGGACGCACCGCCGCCCGCCTTTGCACCCGCACCGGGCAACCGCGCGCAGCGCCGTCGCCAAAGCCATGGCAAAGGACGCGGTCGCAAGGGCAAGCCACCCACGCGCAAGCGGCGATAAATCATCCCAAGCAGAAAGGTTATGAGGAACTATGCCAGGACTTGTTCTGGAGGGCGGCACGTTCCGCCCGGTATTTTCGTGCGGCGTGATGGACGCGTTGCTCAATAACAATATCATGTTTGATTATGTCATCGGTGTTTCCGCCGGTATCACCTACGCAGTCTCCTACCTGTCCCGCCAGCGCGGGCGCAATCTGGAGGTGCTGCGGCAGTACCGCAACGACAAGCGCTATTTCGGTGCGCGCAATATCCGGCGCGACCATTCGATTTTCGGGGTGGAGTTTGTGTTCTCCACCATCCCGAACGAGTTGATTCCGTTCGATTGGGACACCTATCACCGTTATATGGGCCGCATCCGCGTGGGCGTGACCAACGCGCGCACGGGAGAAGCGGAATATCTTGACGGTATGCAACTTGACCGCGCCAGCACCATGCTGCGCGCGACCTGCGCCATTCCGATCTATTTCCCGCCCGTGACCATCGGCGGAGAAACCTACTATGACGGCGGTCTGGCCGACCCCATCCCAATCGTGCAGAGCCTGCACGACGGCAACGAAAAGAACCTGATCGTGCTCACCCAGCCCCTTGATTACCGCAAAGAAATGACACACGGCAGCCAACTGGCCGCGCGCGCCCTGCGCCGCAAATATCCCGCACTGACCAAAACCATGCTGACCCGTCCCAAGCGCTACAACGAAACCGTGTGCTTCTGCCATCAGCTTGCGGAAAAGCAGCCGAAGAACACCGTGCTGCTTCAACCCACCGCCCATTTAGAAAGTTTCGAAAAAGATGTAAAAAAGCTGGAATGGGGCTACGAAATGGGGTATAATATGGCATGCGCGCGCATGGACGACATCCGGCGCCTGTTTACCTGACGAAAAGCGTGCATCATGCACGCTTTTCAGATACATTTTATCGGCTGCCTGCCGAAATCACAAAAAAGGGGATAAAAAAGAAACATGCAAACCAATCGAATCATCCAGGTGGAGGAGAAGGTGCCGCCGCGCCTGCTTGTGCCGCTGTCCATCCAGCACATGTTCGCCATGTTCGGCGCATCCGTGCTGGTGCCGTTTATGTTCGGCATCAACCCGGCGATCGTGCTGTTTATGAACGGTGTCGGCACGCTGCTGTTCATCTTCATCACCAAGGGCAAGGCGCCCGCCTACCTTGGCTCGTCGTTCGCCTTCATCGCGCCGGCAACCATCGTCATCCAGAACTGGGGCTACCAGTATGCGCTGGGCCGCTTTGTGGGCGTCGGTCTATGCGGCTGCATCCTCGCCGCCATCATCTATAAGTGAGGCACCAAATGGATCGACATTGTGCTCCCGCCCGCAGCGATGGGCCCGGTTGTGGCACTGATCGGCCTCGAGCTTGCCGGTTCCGCTGCATCGACAGGCAAAATCGTCGGAGACGGCATGACAACTGCGACCGTTGTCACCTTCTGTGTGACGCTCGGCGTTGCGGTGCTGGGCAGCGTGCTGTTCCGCAAATTTTTGTCGGTCATCCCGATCCTGATTGCCATTATCTGCGGCTATGTTTGTGCCGTGATTACAGGCGTTATTTCAATGGCCGATATCTCGGCTGCACTGCATACCAGCATCATCTCTATTCCGAACTTTCAGACTCCGAAGTTTGATTTGGAAGCCATTCTGATCATCCTGCCCGTTTTGCTGGTTATCGCCAACGAGCACATCGGCCATCAGCTGGTCACCAGCAAGGTCGTCGGCCGCGATCTGCTCAAAGACCCCGGCCTGCACCGTTCGCTGTTTGCGGACAACTTCTCGACCATGATCTCGGGCTTCATCGGCTCGGTACCGACCACCACCTATGGCGAGAACATCGGTGTCATGGCGATCACCAAGGTTTACTCGGTGCGCGTCATCGGCGGCGCAGCTGTTCTGTCCATCATCTGCTCGTTTGTCGGACCGCTGGCTGCCCTCATCCAGACCATCCCCGGCCCGGTCATCGGCGGTATCTCGTTCCTGCTGTACGGTATGATCGGCACCTCCGGCCTGCGTATTCTGGTTGATAATCATGTAGACTATGGCAAAAACCGTAACATGGCGCTGACCTCGGTCATTTTCGTCACCGGCCTTTCGGGCGTGACGCTGTCGCTCGGCAACGTATCGCTTTCCGGCATGACGCTGGCCGCCATCGTCGGCATGTTGATGAGCCTGCTGTTCTATGTATTCGATAAGCTCAAGTGGTCCAACGATCTGACCGACTAAGGCAAACACAAAACTCCGCACCTGTGAGACAGGCGCGGAGTTTTTTTGACAAACCACAACGGCAGAAAAAAGCACCTCTTCCGATTGGAAGAGGTGCTTTGTACTTTTTGAGAGGATAACTTACTTGTTGTCAACCTCAGCCATGTGCTCAACGAGCATCAGCAGCTTGTTGGAGTAGCCCCACTCGTTGTCGTACCAAGAAACAACCTTCACGAAGGTGTCGGTCAGCTGGATGCCAGCCTTGGCGTCGAAGATGGAGGTGCGAGCGTCGCCCAGGAAGTCGGAGGAAACAACGTCCTCGTCGGTGTAGCCCAGAACGCCCTGCAGGCCGCCCTCAGACAGCGGAGTCTCGGAAGCCTTCTTCATTGCAGCGCAGATCTCGTCGTAGGTTGCCGGCTTAGCCAGGTTGCAGGTCAGGTCAACAACGGAAACGTCCAGGGTCGGAACACGCATGGACATACCGGTCAGCTTGCCGTTCAGCTTCGGGTAAACCTTGCCTACTGCCTTAGCAGCGCCAGTGGAAGACGGGATGATGTTGCCGGAAGCCGCACGGCCGCCGCGCCAGTCCTTCTTGGACGGGCCGTCAACGGTCTTCTGGGTGCCGGTGGTGGAGTGAACAGTGGTCATCAGGCCTTCGGTGATGCCAAATGCCTCG
Source organism: Clostridiales bacterium (assembly GCA_019421385.1). Lineage (GTDB taxonomy): Bacteria > Bacillota > Clostridia > Oscillospirales > Butyricicoccaceae > Agathobaculum. Next base: position 29,316 of record JAHZFK010000019.1, on the reverse strand, counting down.
TCCAGAACCTTAGCGATCGGAGCCAGGCAGTTGGTGGTGCAGGAAGCGTTGGAAACAAAGGTCATGTCCTTGGTGTAGGTGTCCTGGTTAACGCCCATAACGAACATCGGTGTGTCGTCCTTGGACGGAGCGGACATGATAACCTTCTTAGCGCCGCCGTCGATGTGCGCCTGTGCCTTCTCCTTGGTCAGGAACACGCCGGTGGACTCAACAACGTAATCAACGCCGTCAGCGCCCCACGGGATGTTCTTCGGATCCATCTCAGCGTGGAACAGAACCTTCTTGCCGTCCACAGTGATAGAGTTGTCGTCATACTCGATGGTGCCGTCATAGCGACCGTGCATGGTGTCATACTTGAGCATGTATGCCATGTAGTCCGGGGTCATGAACGGATCGTTTACCGCTACGAACTCAATGTTCGGGTTCTTCAGACCAGCGCGGAAAACCATGCGGCCGATACGGCCAAAGCCATTGATACCAACTTTGATAGCCATTTACAGTATCCT
>JAHZFK010000019.1:0-28800 GCA_019421385.1 Clostridiales bacterium | reverse complement strand
TAAAGTGTTTTTAATGAGTCTCTGTCGATGGTTTTATTATACACTAAACGGGTCGTCTGCCGCAAGGTGTAATATTTGTGAAATTTTTGTCATTGCAGCTATGCTTTTTGTACATTTTTCTTTGCAATGCCTTCCCGTCTGGTGGTATAATAAGCACATCCCACAAAATATAGTATTTCAGCCACCGCATGACCTTATACCCAGCAAAGAGAAACAAAAATATTTTGGAGGATAGAGATGGCGGATAATTTCTTTTCCCAGGTTGACGAAAACGCCCTGCGTGAGCTGCTTGCCCGTACCGGCCTGCGCGATGCGGCGGTCGTCACGGTTTCTTCCACACTCCATATCGAAAACGGCAATTCTGCCGCGGCGCGTTTGACCGGACTGCACCCGCTCGAACGCATCGACCAGCTGCTCAGCGAACAGGCGGCCGCCGCCCTGCGGGACTGCATCGCATCGCACACGCCCCATACGGTTTATGAAGAGCTGGACGGTTTGGAATACCGTCTGGAGATCCTGCCGCATCGAGAGGGCGCGCTGCTGGCTTTTGTGCGCGACGACCGCGCCTCTTACGACGGCACGCTTCGTGTACTTCATGCCAAAGGGACACAATATCTGGGGGCTTTGCTGGCAGACGCCGCGCAAGTGGACGATCCTGTGCTCGCCGCGCACCTGCGCCGCCAGTGCCTGCGGATGCACCGCTTACTCCTGCACTCGGATTTTCTGCACGACCCACCGCTGACCGAACAGCTGCAATTGTACCATTGCGATCTGGCAGAGCTGTGCCGCGATTCAGCCGAACAGGCCGCCTCCCACAGCACCGTTCCTATCACGGTGCACGCAGACGAAACCTGTATCGCGTTGGTCGAACCGCAGCTCATCCGCACCGCACTGTACAACCTGCTGACAAACGCCCTGCATGTCACACCGCCGAACGGCGACATTTGCCTGAGCCTGTATGACGACGGCGCGTTTTTCACCATCACAGTTGCCGACCGTGGGCCGGGTCTGGATGCGGCGCGCTTTGAAGCGCTGCTGTCCGGATGGCAGATGCCCGCCCCGCTTGACGAGTATCTTGCGCTCGCGCGGCAAGGCACGCCGCCCGGACTGGGCTTGCCGCTCATCCAGCGCATCGCACAGCTGCATGGTGGCAGTTTGCTGCTGTCCCCGCGCGAAGGTGGCGGCAGTCAGCTGCATTTCACGATCGCGCATCTGCCCGAAGCGCTCGCTGACCACAATCTGCACGCGCCTATGATCTTGGAGGACGGCTACCCGTTGGAAGAGATCGAATTTTCCATTTTGGGATAAAAGAGCAAAAAGCAGCCGCTGTGCCTAGCACAGCGGCTGCTTTTTTGTCAGTCCTCTTCGGACACATCGTACGAACTCTGCACCCGCTCCGCATGGGACACCTGCGCCTGCGCATCCGCAGCGCCGTCCGCGTTGTCGTGCAGCAGGTCCTCCGCGGCCAGCGTCGTGGTCGTCACAGACAGCACGGCCGCGCCGGTCAGAAAGTACGAAAGCACCTGTTTGAATGTCATCTTCGGAACCTCCTGTCAGATGATCCTTCAGGGTTCAGCTTATGATACCATAGCTTGGGTTCTTTGGCTCCAAAATGTAACAAAGACGTAATGAAGGGCGGCAAAAGCCGCCCTTTTTGTCACCAAATTGTTACTTGCCCAGAGGTCAATCCTTATAGAAGGCACCGAATCCCTTATATGCCATATACAGGTCGAGCTTTGCGATCACCTCAAACGGTGCATGCATGGACAGCACGGGCACGCCCGCATCCACCGTGTCGATGTTGCGGTTTGCCAGATACATGGCAACCGTGCCGCCGCCGCCCTGATCGACCTTGCCGAGCTGACCGGTCTGCCAAACCACGTCCGCCTTGTCGAAAATGCAGCGGATACGCGCCATTAGCTCCGCGGTCGCATCCGATGTGCCGGATTTGCCGCGCGCGCCCGTGTACTTAACCAGCGCAAAACCACAGTTTGCCTTGGCGTCGTTGCGCTTTTCCGAAACCTCGGGATAATTTGGGTCAAACGCGTTGCACACGTCAGCCGACAGGCAGACAGAATTTTCGTAACACTCTTCGAGCAGCGCGCCCTGCGCGCGGCACAGATCGGCCATAAAGGTATCGAATGCACGCGACTGCATACCCGTCACGCCGTCCGAGCCGGTCTCCTCCTTGTCCACCAGCAGGCACACGCAGGTGTGGGCGGGCGTTGCCTTGAGGTCAAGCAGCGCGGTTGCAGCGGTATAGGAGCAAACACGGTCATCGTGACCGTACGAGCCAACAAACGAGCGGTCGAAGCCGATATCGCACGCCTTGAACGCCGGCACGCAGCATAGCTCCGCCGACAGGAAATCTGCTTCCACCATGCCGTACTGGCGGTTCAAGTGCTCCATGATGGCGAGTTTGATCTTCTCGCTGCACTTTTCGTCCACCGTTCCGCTCGGCACCGAGCCGATCAGCACATTCAGGCCTTCGCCCTTGATGATCTCGGTCGCCTTTTTGGTCATCTGCTCGGATGCCAGATGCGGCAGCAGGTCGGTGATGACGAACTTCGGGTCGTCCGGCTTGTCACCCACGCGCACCTCGACCTTTTTCATCTGTCCGTTGTGGCATACGCACACCACACCGCGCAGTTCGAGCGGAATCGCTGTCCACTGGTATTTTTTGATACCGCCGTAGTAATGCGTCTTGAAAAACGCCATGCCGCCGTCCTCATAGAGCGGCACGGTGCGGATATCGACGCGCGGCGCATCCAGATGGGCGGCAGTCAGGCGCACGCCCTCAGAAATGTCCTTTTTGCCGATAACAGCAAGCATAATGCCCTTATGACGGTTGATGCGATAGATCTTATCGCCCGGTTTGATAATATCGTCACGCTTCCATGCGCGAAAGCCCTTGTCCTCCGCCATGCGCACCATTTCGGCTACCGCATCGCGCTCGGTCTTTGCTTCGTCCAAAAACGCTTTGTATCCCTCGGCATACGCCTGCATACCGCGTTTATCGCTGCCGGTCAGACGATCAAAACCCGGCTTTTTGTCATAAAAAAGCTGTTCAGAAGTCATCACTCATTCTCCTTTGCATAAATCTTCAAAAATCGCGTCGGCCTGCCGCTGTAAATCGGCAAGGCCGCCGTTGTTTTCCACAATGTAATCGCACCGCGCACGGTAGAAATCCGCGTCCGGCTGCGCACCAATGCGGGCGCGGGCAGCAGCATCATCCAGCCCATCGCGCGCCATGATGCGCTGCACCCGTGTTTCGGTCTCCGCCAGTACGCCGATGATGCGCTCGCACAAGTCATCCGCGCCGACCTCAAACAACGTCGGTGCGTCGTACAGCACAAACGGGCAATCACCCTGCGCGCGCATGGCCTCCAGCGATGCTGCGCGGATATATGGCAAGGTGATCTCATTGAGTTGTTTCAGCTTTTCCGGGTCGGCAAACACGATGGAGGCGAGTTTGGGGCGGTCGAGCGCACCGCTTTGATTCAGAACGCCGCCGAAGGCCGCGTCAAGCGCGGCGAGCATCTCTCGGTTTTCCGCGCACAGCGTGCGATACACCGCATCCGCATCCACCCAGCCCACGCCTTTTTCACGCAGCAGCGCGGCAAACGTGCCCTTGCCCGTGCCGCTGCCGCCGGTCAGCCCGATGATTCTCATTTTTCCACCTTCTTTTGCGGGTTATGCAGTCAGTCGAGTTCGATCACATGGAACCCCGCCGCTTTTTTGATGCGATTGGCGACCGCCAGCCCCAATCCCTCATCCGACGGGCACTGCGCCCAGATCTGCTGCACATCGGTCTCGTCAAACGCGCGCAGCCGGTCGAACACCTCCCTCGCCTGCGCGGCAAGGTCGGATTGGGAACCGAAGCATTCCACCGTGCAAGTGGGGAACTGTTCTTTATATTCATCAAAACACAGCACGCCAGTGGGGCCGCAGATATGTTCTGCAATATAGTCTGCCGTCTTTTGTGGGTCTCCGCGCACGACAGTTACCGGCGCTTTGGGCGCATAATGGCGGTACTTCATGCCCGGCGCGGATACTTTGACATCGTCCCCGATTTTTTCAAACAGCGCGCGGTCGACCTCGACCTCGCCCAGCACGGTTTCCAGCTGCTCGAGCGTAATGCCGCCCGGTCGCAGCAAGCGCGGCGTGTCGAGCGCCAGCGTCACGACCGTGGACTCCACACCCACACCGCACGGTCCGCCATCCAAAATGGCGGCAATCTTGCCGTCCATGTCGCGCAGCACATGCTCAGCCGTCGTGGTAGACGGACGGCCGGACGTATTCGCAGAGGGTGCAGCCAGCGGCACGCCCGCGGCGCGGATCAAATCTCGCGCCAGCGGATGCGACGGCAGGCGGATGCCGACCGTTTCCAGCCCGCACGACACTTCATTCGGGATGCAGTCGCCCTTGGGCACGATCATGGTCAGCGGGCCGGGCCAGAACGCCTCAGCCAGCAGCTTTGCCTGCGGCGGCACAGCTGGGCACAGGTCGTAGATCTGCTCAAAGTCCGCGATATGCACAATCAGCGGATTATCCTGCGGGCGACCCTTTGCGCGAAAAATTTTTGCCACTGCATCCCCATTCATGGCGTTTGCAGCCAGTCCATAAACCGTTTCTGTGGGCATACCCACCACTTCGCCCTGCAAAATCAGGTCGGCAGCAGTTTTTATCGCTTTCTCATCTTTTTGTGGGGAAAGCAGAATCGTTTTCATGTATTTTTCACTTCCATGTGGAGGATATTATCCATTTAAGAGTGGAGACAGTGCAAGCAGCACATTGGGTGCGTCGATCACGCCGGTATAAATACCGACTGCGACCAGCGCAGCGCCAATTGCCAGCAGAATCAGTCTCTTGGTGATCTTCAGTGCGAACAGGATCAGATTGATGGCCACCAGCGCGCCGCCAATCACCATCCACGGCGCAGACTGCATCAGGGCAGTAAGTTCATTCATTGCAGGGTTTCTCCTTTCGAGGGGTCAGGTTTCGCTTTGCGCTTTCATCTTTTCAGCCGTATCCGCTGCGATCAGTGCGTCCAGCACCTCATCCATATCGCCGTTCAGGAACTGGTCAAGTTTGTAAATCGTCAGCTTGATACGGTGGTCGGACACCCGATTTTCCGGGAAATTATAGGTACGGATGCGTTCCGAGCGGTCGCCCGTGCCAACCTGACTTTTGCGGTCAGCCGCGATGGCGGCCTGCTGCTTTTCGACCTCGGCTTCGTACAGACGGCTGCGCAGCACGCGCAGCGCTTTGTCCTTGTTCTTGTGCTGGCTGCGCTCGTCCTGACATTCGACAACCGTCCCGGTCGGAATATGGGTCACACGGATGGCCGAGGATGTTTTATTGATATGCTGGCCGCCCGCGCCCGATGAACGGAACGTATCAATGCGCAGGTCGTTCGGGTCAAGGTAGAAATCCACCTCTTCCGCTTCGGGCAGCACTGCGACCGTCGTCGTCGAGGTATGCACGCGGCCTTGGCTCTCGGTCTCCGGCACGCGCTGAACGCGGTGCACGCCGCTTTCGAACTTGAGCCGTGAATACACCTTATCGCCTGCCACGCGGAACACGATTTCCTTGTATCCGCCGAGTTCGGTCTCGGACGCACTCATCACCTCGGTCTGCCAGCCGCGTTTATCAGCGTACATCGTGTACATACGGTACAAATCCGCCGCAAATAGCGCACTTTCCTCGCCACCCGCGCCGCCGCGTATTTCCACGAAAATATTTTTGTCGTCGTTCGGGTCTTTGGGCAGCAGCAGGATCTTCAGTTCCTCTTCGAGCCGCTTTTCCTCGGCCTTGGCCGCGTGCAGCTCCTCCTGCGCCAGCTCCTTCATGTCCGGGTCGGACAGCATTTCGGTCGCATCAACAATGGTCTGCCGCGCCTGTTCATAGGCGCGGTAAGCCGCGACGATCGGCTCCAGCTCATTGCGTTCCTTGAGCAGCTTAGCCGCGCGATCGGGATCGTCATACAGCCCCGGCTCGGACAAACGGGCTTCCAGCTCGTCCATGCGCTGGCACAGCCCCTTCACTTTTTCAAACATGCGTTTCTCCTTCCCCTCAGGCCGTCCATCGGCCGGTCAGCATCAATCCAAGGATCGAGCAATATTCCCGGCAGCGCACGGCAACCCACTGCGCAGGATAGGGCGTCGGCGCCGGAACGCCCAGCCCCTCTTCATAGCCCACACGGCGCATCAGCATTTTGGCACGCGCCAAATGATAATCGCTCGTCACCACCGCGGCGGTGTAGCTTTCATGATCGCGCTTTTCTGCGTTCTCGATCAGCGCACGCGCATTCGCCAGATTTTCGATCGTGTTGGTGGACGCATCCTCACGCAGCAGACGAGCAGGGTCAACACCCTTTTGCTCGGTCAGGTATGCGAACATGGAATCCGCTTCGGTGCATGGTTCATTGCCGCCCTGTCCACCGCACAGCACCGCTTTGCTGTCCGGATTGGCAGCCAACAGGTCGGCGGCGGTGTCGCACCGTGCGGCAAGCGCTGCGGACGGCTGTCCGTCCGGGTTGACCAGCGCGCCGAGCACGATATAGTAGTCCGCCTGCGTATCCGCTTGCTCCGCCCGCATACCGGACTGGATGACGAACACCTGAATAGCGGCAAAGGACACCACAAACAGTGCGAACAGCACGCGTCCCACAACCGCCAACACGCGGCAGGCGCGGTATTTTTCCCTTCCGCGCAGCATCAGCCACATCCCCGCACAGCCTACAGCCAGCGCAAGGAAGAATGCCGCGCCGAAGCGCGACGGCGCCCACGGCAGCTGTATCACGCCACCGACAGTAAACACCGCCGCCAGTGCCAGCCAGAATTTGCGTTCGGTCATTGCTGCAATTCCTCCAATTCAGCCGCTACCGCCTCCCATTCGTCCATCTTGGCGGCAAGCGACTCGTCACACGCTTCCTTTTCGGTCATCAGTTCCAAAAGCCGCGCCGAATCAGACGAAGCCTCGATCATCTGCTGCTCCAAATCGGCGGACTGCTGCTCCAGCTGGGAGATTTCCCGCTCGAGGGTGTTCAGCTGTTTCTGCAAGTTTTTCGTGCCGCCCGTGCGTTTCGGCTTTTCCGGCGGGCGGGGAACGTCGTCCAGCGTCGGGATATCGGGCTTTTTGCGCTTTGGCGCTGGGGCGGGCTCAGGCATTTCCGGTTTGACCCCTTTTTCGCGGTACGCCAGAAAATCAGAGTACGAGCCGATAAAGTCGATCAGGCGTCCATCCTCCAAATACAACACACGGGTCGCAAAACGCTCGACAAAGTATCGGTCATGCGAGACGAACAGCAGCGTACCGTCGAAAGCCTCGACCGCTTCCTCGATCCACTCGCGGCTGGCCAAGTCCAGATGGTTGGTCGGCTCGTCGAGGATGAGGAAGTTCAAGGGGTCATACATCAGCTCGCACAGCCGCAAACGGCTTTTCTCGCCGCCGGACAACATTTCCACAGTTTTCATTTGCTGCTCGCCCGTAAACTGAAACGAGCCGAGCCGATTGCGCGCGACCTGCATGGACACGTTTTTGTCATAGATCAGCGTGTCGATTAGGTTGCGGTGTGGGTTGGCGAAATGCACCTGCTGCGGCAGATAGGCAGGACGAAGCCCCACGCCTTTTCGGATCACGCCGTTATCCGGCGTTTCCTCGCCCAACAGAATCTTGAGCAGCGTCGTTTTACCCGCGCCGTTTGCGCCCAACAAGGCCACCTTTTCTCGGTTGCGGATATTGAAGCTGATATCGCGTAATATTTCCCGCCCGTCATAACTCTTTGTAATATCCTTGACCTTGAGAACTTCTTCCGTTTCATAGTTCGGGTCGCCAAAGGTGACGGTCATTTTCTTTTCGGTTTTGGGACGGTCGGTGACTTTCATGCGCGCAATGCGTTTCTCAATAGACGCCGCGCGCTTAGCTAGATGCTCGGTGCCATGCTCATGCATCATGCGGGCGGTCGCTTCCAGACGTTTTTTCTCCGCCAGCTCATGCTCATGGTGCTTGAGCTGCTCCTCGCGGCGGCGCTCCCGCTCAACGGCATAATACGAATAGTTGCCGTTATAGAAATCACAGGTGCAGTCGTGAATCTCGATGACACGGTCGCAGCACTGGTCGATAAACCAGCGGTCATGGGAAATAATCATAACGGTGCCGCGGTAATTCTCCAGATATTCCCCCAGCCAGTCCACCGCCTGCATATCCAGATGGTTGGTCGGCTCGTCAAGCAGCAAAATATCCGTCTGCTCCAAAATGATGCGCGCCAGATTGATGCGCGTCTTTTCTCCACCGGACAGCAGCGCGAACTGCTGCGCGCGCATGGCCGCGGGAATTTCCAAACCGTTGCACACGCGGTCGATCTCGTAATCGCGGTTGTAGCCGCCGAGGATTTCCAGACGGGTTTCCAGCTGCGCATACCGTTTGAGCAAGGATGCATCATCCGGGCGGCGGGTCATCTCATCGGTCAGCGCATCCATCGCAGCGGCAACCTCGTCCGATTCGCGGAACGCAAGGCGCAGCACATCCTCGACCGTGGATTCCGGCGGGAAATCCGGCATCTGGTCGATCACGCCCGCAGTTTTGCCCTGTCCAAAGGATACATGCCCGCCGTCATAGGGCAGGCGGCCAGTCAGCACATTCAGCAGCGTCGTTTTGCCCGCGCCGTTCGCGCCGAGGATGGCCACCTTTTCCCCCGGCTGGATATCAAAGGAAATATCCTGTAAAATCAGCTTATCGCCATAATATTTGGTCAGATTTTGTACGGAAATATCAGCCACGTCAGGCGGCTCCTTTCGGTTGATTGGTAATCAGAATTATTATAACATGTTTTTGCATTGCAGAAAACCCCAAAAGCACCATCGTATATCCTTTTCACGCCGTCGCGCGTACCAAACAAAAAGAGCCGCATCCAAGCGGCTCTTTTCCTGCATTTGTCCGATTTTTACCTGCGCCGCCGAAAGCCAGTGTCACAGCCCACGCTCTTTCAGCCCGCGCACCAGTTCGATATAGAACTCGCGCACGTCAAAACCCGCGATATCATCGCGCATCAGGTCGATCACATCACCGTGCGAGATGCCGCGTCGGCCCGGCACGGTCAGATTGCCGAGAAAATGTCCCCATTCAGCCGAGCTGCGCGCGACCAGACCGTCGTTTTCCTGCCTGTCATAACGGTTGACCAACCGCCAGGTCAGGTTGAGCGGGAAGCCTGCGCTTTTCGGGCTGCGCATCGTGCTCATCACGCTCTGGTAATAGACACCGTCCGCGTTGGGTGTTTGCTCGTTGAACGCGGCGCAGGCGTTAGCCGCAAGGTCGCACACCCCGCCCATAAAGTCCGGCTTTTCATCGCCGAGCACGTGAAACACCGCGTTATACCGACGCTCCATCCAGCTAAGTATGCCCTTTGGCAGCGTTTCCAGCAGGTGCTGGGCGAACACGCAGCCCCGATGCGGGGTGTTGATCGTGGTCAGGGAAGCGATATAAGGCGCAAGCCCCAGCCGTGAGATCGCATAGCGGCTGTCCAGCCCGCCCTTGGAATGTGCGATCAGGTTGAGCTTTTCCGCGCCGGTCTCCGCCAGCACAGCTTCGACGCGCGCCTTCAGCTCGGCTGCCGACACAGCCACAGGTGCAGCGGACTGCTGCCCGCCATAGTAGAGCCTCGCGCCGCATTTTTGCAGCGCCTGCGGAATGCGCCCCCAGTAGTTGACCAGCTGCCAGTCTCGAAAAAAGATGCCGTGCACCAGCATGATCGGGTACTTCGTGCGGCAATCCTCGTTTTCGGCATGGACAGCTTCACGTTCGAGCCGCCCCAAATCAAAGTAATACTCGCTGCGCGCCGCGCGCAGCACACGATAGAACAGATACAGATTGAGCACCGGCACCCACCAGCACACCACCAGCAGCACGCGCCAGAGAATCCGCAGCCGGTTGCAGGTAATCAGCACGCGGAGAAAGCCGTTCATCACCAGCAGCCCCATCACGGGCAGCCAGATCAGCAGATCTATGACAACGGGAACCCATGCCGGCAGCCCCGACATGCGGCCAGCCAGCCGACCAGTGCTGTACAGCGCTATCCACAGCACACCGGTCGCAACGATGGACCAAACCGCCACCATTAACAGCTCATAGCCGCCGAGCAGCGTGCGCAAGCGACGCGACGCGCTAGGCACGCGGCACGGATGGATATGGATGGTCAGATACCCCACCAGCAACGCAAACAGCACAACACCAGCCAACAGGCCGGACAGCAGCGGTACCGCGGTGCACACCAGCAGATAATTCGCCAGGCAGGACACCACCAGCACACGCAGCAGCCGCGCGGCATATCTCATTTCTCATTCCCCCCTTGCATCTGCGCCGCAAAGTGCGCATAAAACAGAAAAAGCCTGTAAATGCAGGCTTTCTCATCAAAAGGCGGGCTTTGCCTGCCTTTTGATACAAGGATGCGATTTTGTGTGCATACTTGCGCGCAAAATCGCGTAAGGGCTGTGTCCGCGCGCGTTTTCCGCAGCGCGGCACAGCCCTTTCGCGGAAAGCTGTACGCTTTCCGCGAAACATTAGTATCGCATCATCGGTATCTGATGCGGCTCAGACTCACCCGCCGGCAGCAGCATAGCGGTGATATCCGGCCGCCCAGTCTCGATAAAGTTGACCCCGCTGTGGATCAAGCCCGCCAGCGTGCGCTCGTTGTTGGTCGGCAGGCTCATAGTGAACAAGCCGGCCTGCTTGCAGGCGCCGATCAGGCGGGGCGTCAAATCCCCGGCAGCCGCACGGATGCCGAACAAACCGGTCGTTTGTGCCGCCTGCACCAGCGCGTCGATATTATCCGGTAGCGCGGGCAGTTCTCCCATGATGTGCAGATCCGGATTGGCCACCGCGATGCGCGCTGCCTCCACCAGACCCAAACCGACAAAAATCGTGTCGTCCAGATAGTTTACATGGCGCAGCGTCATGCGCAGCTGCGGCAGCAACGTCTGGTTATGTACGGTAATGGCGATCTTTGCCTGACAGGTGCGGGCCAGCTCAATGGCCTGTCCGGCCGGGATGAGCTGCGGCGCGACCTGATGCAGCTCCGTATAGCTGAAATCGGCAATACTCATCTGCGTGCCGTCCGCTGCCACGCAATAGCCATCCGATGAAAGCACCGCGATACCGTCCGCAGTCATGTCCACCGACAGACAGCAGCCCTTCGCCCCCTCTTCATTTCCGGCGAGGATGGATTCCAGCCCGTCCGGCTCGGTATCCATGCAGCCGACCGAGGACAGAATAAAAGTCTCCTTATTGGTATAATACAATACCGTTCCCCTTCTTTCTGCTTACAGGGTTTCTGGCTGCTCGTACTCCACGCCCATCGTGTCGACGGTAACGGTTTTCATTTTCTGCTCCTTACGGGGGCGGTCATGCCAATCGCGCGGGGTGTTGACGATACCGTCCACTACGTCCATACCCTCGATGACCATGCCGAAGGAGGCATACTCACCGTCGAGGTGAGGCGAATCCTCCGTCATGATGAAAAACTGGCTGCCGGCGGAGTCCGGCGCCATCGTGCGCGCCATGGAAAGCACGCCGCGGGTGTGGTTCAGGTCATTCTGGAAGCCGTTTGCGGTAAATTCGCCGCGGATCTCATAACCGGGGCCGCCCATGCCGGTGCCATCCGGGTCGCCGCCCTGGATCATAAAGCCCGGAATGACGCGGTGGAAAATTGTGCCGTTATAAAAGCCCTTTTGAATCAGGGAAATGAAATTGCGTACCGTATTCGGGGCGACCTCAGGATACAGCTCTGCGCGGATGACGCCGCCCTGCTCCATTTCGATCGTAACAATCGGGTTGCTCATGGTATATCACTCCATTATTGCGATTTTGAACATATATGTGTATTGTAGCAAATTTCCTGCAAAACAGCAAGCAATGTTTCCATAATGAAACTCTCTGTGCACAATTGTTACGCAGGGGTCAAGAAATCCACTTTATGCACAGGACTTTCCACAGCCCCTCTGGGGATAACCCTGTGTACAAAGTGGATAACTTTCAGTAATTGACTCCGCAAGCACCCCAATCCTGTGGCTTCGTCGTTTACACATTGTAATATTGCCTGTGGAAAGACGCATTTGGGGATAATCCGACGCACCGCGCGGCACACTGATTGTGTGAATACTTGTGCATAAAAGGAGGAGCCACATGGCAGAGGAAAACACACCCATCCAAGCGCCGGAGGAAAACAATATTGCTGAAACCGGTTCCATCACCGCCAAAACCTCGCGCGGCACGGTGCACTGCATCACCATTGTCGGACAAATCGAGGGGCACATGGAACTGCCCGCGCAAAACAAAACCACCAAATATGAGCATCTGATCCCGCAAATCACCGCAGTCGAGCAGGCAGAAGAGATCGACGGTATGCTGATCCTGCTCAACACGGTCGGCGGCGATGTGGAAGCTGGACTTGCCATTGCCGAGTTGATTGCAGGCATGACCAAACCGACCGTTTCCCTTGTTCTGGGCGGTGGGCACTCGATCGGCGTACCGCTGGCGGTGGCGGCAAAAAAGAGCTTTATCGCCGCCTCGGCTGCGATGACCATTCATCCCGTACGCATGAACGGCACGATCATCGCTGTACCGCAGGCATTTGAATATCTTTCCAAGATTCAAGAGCGGATCGTGGATTTCATCACCAGCCACTCGCACATTTCCGCAGGATGTTTGCAGCAGCTCATGCGCGAAACCGGCCAGTTGACCGCCGACGTCGGCACGGTGATTTCGGGCAAACAGGCGGTAGAACTCGGCCTGATTGACGCGGTCGGCACGCTGTCCGAGGCGCTTGACGCGCTGTACGACATGATCGGCAAAACGCCCGAACCCTGAATACAACAACAAAGGCCCCGTCACCCGACGAGGCCTTTTACTTCCAGATTTCCATAGTCGCTCTTTTCCCAGCAGGATATTTCCCGCTGTATTTATTTTTTCTGCACGGCCGGATTCGTTTTTGTTCCCCTTCCGTTATCCTGCCACGGCTTTTGCCATCTGCATCGGAATGAAACCATGCTCCGAACCGCTATTTGCAGTTTTATGAAGCTATCCATTTTTACCGGCGATGCTTTTGCCCCGATCTTTTCAAAAACCAAAAGCCCGGTTGCACGATATAAATTTGATATCTTCGACCGACTGCTTCTCTTTCCTGCCTTTTACCGGCGTTTGTTATCCTATCGTCCACGGGAGTCACCCGACTGCGGTTCGTTTGGTAATGAACATTTTCTCCGTCGTTTACCTTTCTTACATTCGGGAACTCTATATCAATTTGTCGATGCGTCTCTTTCTCGGCGGGTGATCGTTCGATTCTGTTCCTGCTTACCCGAACCACTTTCAGCAAGTTTTGATATCATCTCTATCTTGTGCTCTGGTTCGCTTTTGCGGCATCATACTCATCAGTATGCCCATCGGCCATTGGATGCGCACTATTTTTGGTTTGGCAGGCATCGTCACGGATTCTTTTTCATTCGCCAACGCATCAATTTCAGGGTTCTTTCATGCGCGAACCTTACTTTCCTGCTGCCTCGATCCACTTGCATCGTCAGTACGTTTCACGGATGGATATCACGAGGATAGCTTCCTCAAAGGTGCCGTTCCTTACTTCATTCAGAAGTCGATCGCGCTTTTCAGGCGGTTCGTTTTGTTTTTCTGGAACTCGCTCATTCTTATAGCTATCACCTTGATCGTTTCGGTTACAGCGTCGCGGCGAGTCCCGCGAACGGATAGGATGTCTCTTCTGTTACCATTGGACTCACCTCTTTCTCCGGTGGTATTTGGCTGTACGCCAGTCCTCTCAGAATAAGAATGGGTTTCGCCTTTTTGTAAAGCCCCTGCTTTACTTTCCCTCTGGTGTTTGCCCTTATCTTTTCTGTGACATTATAATATCATCAAGATTGCACAACGTCAAGCGTTATTTTCTGTTTTTTGATGGTGAATTTGCACGAAAGAATCTGCACTCTTTCAGCGTTTTCCCTCTTTTCAAAGGTGGGCCGATTTGCTATAATGGTATTGTTAGGTGTGTTTTGCGCCCACGCCAACTGAAGTTCACAAAAATGCTGTCTCGGGGGTCATTTTGACCCCCTTTTTTCAAAGGAGGTACAAAAACATGGATATCTTCAGCTTCTACATGCCGACCCGCCTGTTTTTCGGACACGGTTCGGTCAAAAAACTGGCGCGTGCCCGCCTGCCGGAAGGCCGCGGCCTGATCATCACCGGCGGCACCTCGACCACCCGCTTGGGCTATGTAGCCAAGGTCGCGGACGCACTCGCGGAAGCCGGACATGAGACCATGGTTTATAATAAAGTGCAGCCCAATCCGACCATTGAGGGCGTGCGCGAATGCGCAGCGCTGTGCCGCGCAGAAAACATCGCATTTGTTGTCGGCCTTGGCGGCGGTTCGTCGATCGACACTGCCAAGGCGGTCGCCATCATGGCCACCAATGAGGGGGACTGGTGGGATTACATCCACGGCGGCACAGGCGGCGGCAAGCGCATCGCCAAAGCCGGACTGCCGATCGTCGCCATCCCGACCACCGCGGGCACGGGCACAGAGGCAGATCCGTTTACCGTCATCACCAACGGCGAAGAGAAGATCGGCGGCGGCGGAGAAAAATGCTTCCCGACCATTTCGATCGTTGACCCTGACTTTATGATGACCGTCCCGCCGCATCTGACTGCCTATCAGGGCTTCGATGCCTTTTTCCATGCAGCAGAGGGCTATATCGCCACCACCGCTTCACCCATCAGCGAAATGTTCTCGCTCAAGGCCATCGAATTGATCGGGCGCTCGCTTGCCACTGCCGTGCACGAAGGCGGCAATGCGGAAGCGCGCGCAGACGTTGCACTGGCGAACACGCTGGCCGGCTTTGTCGAAACGCTGTCCAGCTGCACCGGCGAGCACGCCATCGAGCACGCACTGAGCGCGTTCCATCCCGCGCTGCCGCATGGCGCAGGCCTGATTATGATTTCCAAGGCATATTGGAGCCGCTTTTTCGAGTCCTCGGGCGACAAATTGGTTGCCATCGCCCGCGCGCTTGGTCATACAGACGCCAGCAAGCCGGAAGACTTCATCGCGGCGCTTGCCGATCTGCAAAAGCGCTGCAATGTCAGCGAGATGCGTCTCTCCGGCTATGGGGTGCAGAAGGCCGATTTCGGCAAATACGCCGACAACGCCATCGAAACGATGGGTGGCCTGTTCCGCGTAGACCCACGTCCGCTCACGCGCGAGGATATTATTGCGATTCTTGCGGAAAGCTATAAATAACTTCGATCGAACCATACAGGTTCGATCGAGCAGGACACACCGCGGCACTACCGCGGATGTGTCCGTGGCGGGAAAAAGTTCCGATAAACGAAACTTTTCCCCTTTCTTGTATCAAAAGTCCGGCAAAGCTGGACTTTTGATGAAAAAGCCTGCAATTGCAGGCTTTTTCTGTCTGACATGCGCCAGAAGGCGCGAAAGGAGACCCTCCGATGAAAAAATTGCTTCTGATTGCAACCGGCGGTACGATTGCCTGCCGCGAAACCGAAAACGGCCTGTCGCCTGCGCTAAGCGGTGCAGAACTGCTGGATTTTATTCCGCAGCTTCGCGACTTCTGCGCGATGGACGTATGTGACCTGATGCGGCTGGATTCGACCGATGTGACCGCGGACGACCGTCTGGTCATGGCGCAGGCAGTACGACGCGACGCAGACCGGTATGACGGTTTTGTTATCGCGCATGGTACGGATACGCTGGCCTATACCGCAGCGCTGCTTTCCCACCTGTTGGCCGATCTTGCCAAGCCGGTTGTACTGACCGGCTCGATGCTGCCGATGGGTGCATCCGACTCGGATGCACCGCGCAATCTCCTGGATGCCTGCCGTGTCGCAGCAGACGGACGCGCAGGCGTAGTCGCTGTTCTGTGCGGCAAAATCCTCCCCGGCAACCGCGTGGTCAAATTCCACTCCACGCAGATCGATGCCTTTCTTTCGGCAGGTGTGCCGCCGCTCGGCACGGTCGGTGCGGACGGCAAGGTGCGCTGGGATGTCCCTGCTGCACCGCCCGCGCCAACTGCGCCCACGTCAATCGACCCACATGTCCTGCTCGTCAAACTCACGCCCGACCTTGATCCGACCTTTTTCTCCGCGCTGCACGGTTATCCCAAAGTAATTCTGGAAACCTTCGGTGCGGGTGGTATTCCCGTGCGACTGGAAAGCGCGGTGCACGCGCTGATCGAGAGCGGTACGCGCGTATATATCACCAGCCAGTGCACCGCAGGTGGCGTACACCTGCACCACTATACGGTCGGCCGCCGCGCGGAGGCCATGGGAGCCATCTCCCTCGGGGACCGCACCACAGAGGATGCGCTCGCAGCAGTGATGTGCGGCGAGGTGTGACCTGCCGCTGTTCCATATTCCTTTTGACCCCTCTTTCATTGTATATGTTGCACATTATTATACTATCTTTTTTGTGCTATTTGTCTTGTCCATCCATTGTTCTGCACAATCAGGAATGGTATAATATAGTCAAATCATAGAAGAAAGAAGGCCGTTATATGAATAAGTTTGCAAAGGCGATCATCCGTATGAGCGAATCTACCATGCAGAACAGCAGCTATGTTCGCGGCCTGTTCCGCACATACGGCATTCCGGTTTCGCAGAAGGACAACGCGCCAAAGGACTAAGCCTTTGGCATGACCGCATCCGCCGATTGGAAAGGAAGGCATCATAGATGAACAGCTATATCTCCTCTCTGGTGAAAATGAGCCAGGAGGCCGTCCGTCAGAACGGCTGTGCGCGCGTCAGCGGTAAACCTGCCCACCGCGCAGCGCAGGACTAATTCCCTGAAAAAAACGCCCCGCCAGAAGCAATCGCTTCCAGCCGGGGCGTTTTTGCATATTTTACAGGCGGTTCCGGATATTTTCCCGGTAATACGCTTCAAACAAGTGCATCATCAAGCCCTTGCGTCGATTTTCTCCCATGTGCCGCAGATACTTCCAGCAGGAGACCGCCGTAATCAAGCCGCCTATGGTGCATACGATCATGTCGCCCATCGTATCCGCCACGCCGGTCACTGCTACCTGCTGCGGGTCCGCGCCGGAAAACGACACGAGATATTCCCAAATCTCCCACAGCACCGCACTCATCATGGCAAACATCCACGTATACAGCGATGCGTTGAATGCATCCGCAGAGTCGAGGGCATGTCCCGGCTTTTGGGTGAAATACACCACTGTGCCCAGCACGGCAAACAGAAACCCGGACAGGAAATGCAAAATCTTATCCCAGTACGGAATCAGCTCATACCCGCCGAACAGACTGGCAAACGACACCGCCGCCAGCACGAACCAGTCAAACACAACCTCAAGCAGATAAACCGGCTTTAACCGACACAAACGGTACAGCATATGCGGCACGGCAGGCAGCAAAAACGCCGCCAGCACCAGCAGGCCGTTATATACGGTTGCCTCCCGCAGCATACGCAGCGCAGCCGCGTAAATCGTGAACCCATAATAGAAGATCAGCGTGCCGTTCCGCACGCGGCGCATCCGTTCCATATTGCACCCCTTATTTATACTGCTGGTACGCGGCAACTGCGAGTGCGTCGCAGCGGTTATTGTACGGATTATCCGCGTGGCCCTTCACCCAATGGAACTGAACCGTGTGTTTGTCCAGCAAATCGAGCAGCCGTCCCCACAACTCCGGATTTTTGGCAGGTTTTTTATCACTCTTCACCCACCCTTTGGCGCGCCAGCTTTTCGCCCATCCCTTGGTGATGCCGTCAACCACATACTTGCTATCCGAATATAGATCGACTGCACACGGCTCTTTCAGCGCTTCCAGTGCAGTGATGACCCCCAGCAGCTCCATGCGGTTGTTGGTGGTGGAGGGTTCGGAACCGGACATCTCCTTCTCCTTCTCCCCGTATTTCAGAATGGCACCCCATCCACCCGGCCCCGGGTTGCCCGAGCAGGCGCCGTCGGTGTAAATCGTTACGTTTTTCATAATTCCTCCTGTTTTCTTACGCAAAAACAACAAAAGCCACGAAATACCGTGGCTTTTCTGTGTTTTTCTTATGCAATCACGCTCGCCGGTACTTCCACCTGCTCATAAACGATGCTGATGATGGACAAAACCACCATGGCGGTCGCGCGGCAGATATGTACCAGATCGTCGTTGATGCCGTGACGGCGGCCGGGCGCACGGTATGCATCATGCATCGAACCGATGCGCGTAATCAGCGCGTCCACCGAAACCGGCGGGATGATCGGGCTGGCCCACTGCTCGAACCGAGCCTCGGTCATGCGGCGGCGGATGACCAGCGTCACACGCTTTTCATACAGATAATGCGCGAGCAAATTGCGCTCATAGATATCATCATTGTGCGGATAGGTGAAGAAGTCGGTGATATAGTGGCAAATCTCACCCAGATCGACCGAAAGCTCACGACCATTGACCGGGCCGATGGTGTATTTTTCCGTGAACGCACGGATCTTGTCCATCACCTCGTCCATCATGATCGACGGATTGTGACGCTTGGTCAGATAAGTGCCAGTCAAATCGGGCTTTAGGTTGCCATACACAAAGCCGCTCGAATCAAATGTAACGCCACAGGTCTGCTCCACGTAATCCATTAACAGATGTGCAACGCGAATATGAGATACGGAATCCATCAGCAATCCTCCAGACGGAACACACGTTTCTTAACAGCATCTTAACATTCGGGGCGATTCTGAAAAAC
The DNA here is from genome assembly GCA_019421385.1 of Clostridiales bacterium. Classification (GTDB taxonomy): domain Bacteria; phylum Bacillota; class Clostridia; order Oscillospirales; family Butyricicoccaceae; genus Agathobaculum. The sequence goes on along the minus strand of JAHZFK010000019.1, from coordinate 10,049 downwards.
CCCGAAAACGTTTTAAGTATATCACAAAATTCCCGTCCTGTCTTGCTTTTTTTGAAATTGTAACGAAAATAACACAATTTCTTTCGATTTTAGCCGTATTTTCCAACAAAATAATTACATTTTTGGTTATCTTGCCCGAAATGCTTCACTGCGGAACTGGATTTTTCCTTCCAGCGCCTGCCGCAAACGCTGGCACATCGTTTCGCGGTCGCGGTTGAGCGTGCCCGCCAGATTGACATAATTGGACGCATGGTTTGCGCGGAATACGCTGCCCTCCGCGTCGATATGCTCGAGCAGGATGAGCGTTTCATGCGCGATCTCGATCGGATTCATCAGATAGAAGCGGCCCGCCTGCCAGTCACGCATCAGGGGCGTTTCCAGCTCAAAGAGCAGGGTCAGCAGACCGATATACTCCGGCTTCATGCGCGAGAGCGCCTCAGCGGTTTTGATCGCGTGCTCCTCGGAAAGCTCGAGCGAGCCAAGGCCCGCAATACAGGTGACAGACAGCTTCATGCCCGCTGTCTTTACCATCAGACCCGCGCGCACGATCTCGTCAGCGGTTTCGCCCTTGTTGACACGGCGCAGCACCTCGTCCGAGCCGGATTCCAGACCGAGATAGATCATATCCAGCCCCAACTCATGCAGCAGGTTCAGCTCCTCCTGCTTTTTCACCAGAATGGACGCGGGCGAACCGTAGCTGGTCACACGCTCGCACTCCGGGAACACCTGCCGGATATAGCGCAGAATTTCCGCCATGTGCTCAGCGCGGCACATGAGTGCATCGCCGTCCGCCAGAAAAATACGCCGGACATTCGGGTACATGCGGCGCGCTTCGTCAAAATCGCGCTTGACGTCCTCGATCTTGCGCACATGGAAGCGCTTTTCTTTATACATATCGCAGAACGTGCACTTATTATGGCTGCACCCAATCGTCACCTGCACGATCAGGCTGTACGCCTCAGAGGGTGGCCTGAATACGCGGCCTTCATATTCAATCACGGGAATTCCTCCTTTGTTTGTGTCAAAAAAACAGCGGACGGAGGGGAAATCCTCCGCCCGCTGCCGCTCATTCTTCGGTTTTCTCTTCTGCGGGAGCAGCTTCCTCGTTTTTTTCTTCCTCAGGCTCCTCGTCCGCTTCCGGCGCTTGCTCATCAAACGAATCCTGATAAGCGTCGTCAACTGCCGCGCACTCCTCCGCACATGCGCAGGAAGCGCAGTCGGAATCGTCGCGCATCATTTCCTCAAGCTCATCCATCGCCTTGAGCTCCGCCTCGTGATAAACTTCCTCTTCGCGCTTCTTCTGAAGCAGTACAAGCGCCGCCGTTGCACCGGCTGCGCAGGCAAGACTGGTCAGCAGCAGAGTCGCTTTGATTTTCGTCGAATTTTTCAAAGAATCCACTTCCTCTCAAAGTGATGCGGAATATTTATTTAACTTTATCATACCCTTGCAGCAAAGTCAATGGCGGCATCCGGTTATTTGCCCAGTTCATAGGCGCGCGCAATACATTTATCGTTTGCCTGCGCCAGCATGTCGGCAAGGCCGCACGCCTCGAGCACCCGCATTGCCTCAATCGTCGTGCCGCCCGGTGAGCAGACAGCGCGAATCAGCTCCGCAGGCGTTTTATCGCCCTCCAACAGCATTTTTGCCGAGCCAATCATCGTTTGGCAGAATAATTTGAGCGCATCCTCCTGTTTGATGCCATGCGCCTGCGCGCTTTTGACCATCGCATCGGCAAACGCATAAATATAGGCCGGCGCCGAACCCGCATACGGAATGACCTCGTTGAGCATATCCTCCTGCTCAAAGACAACGGTCACGCCCATGGTGTCGAACAGCGCGCGCATCTGCGCCAGCTGCGCCTCGGTCGCCGCCGTATTTTTGACCAGCTCGGTCGCGCCCTCGCCCAGCATGAGCGGCGTGTTTGGCATCACGCGGATGACCGGCGTGTCCGCGCCGAGCGCCCGCTCGATCTTGGCAAAGGTGACACCCGCCGCAATCGACACAACCAGCGGCTTTTCTCCGCCGCATTTTCCCAGAACCGGCAAAATTTCGTCAAAATTCTGCGGTTTGACCGCAAGCAGCACCGTATCGCAATCGGTGTATACCTGTGTATAATTGTCCGTGACGGCATAGCCACAGGCACGGTTTGCCGCGCGCTTTTCCTCACTGCGGTTGAACAGCAGCACCTGATCGCGCGTCAGCAGACCGGCACGCACCGCACCTTCCGCAATTGCCATGCCCATATTACCGGCGCCCAGCACGCCAAAACGGTATGTTTTCATGAAACGCTCCCCTCTCCATTCTGATAGGCTGTTAAAAGAATTATAGCATACCCGGCTTTTCCCTGCAAATATCTTGTGAAAAAGCCGCTTTTGTGATACAATAGCTTCATATTTTATTCCGGAGGAGAACAAAACATTGGCTCGCTTTGTTCCGCACATCGGACTGCGGACGGTTAAAACCGGTCTTGCGGTGGCGCTGGCGCTGTTTTTCGCCGATCTGCGCGGTTCGACCTCGCTGATTTTCGCCGCCATCGGCGCGATCAGTGCGATGAGCCGCACGGTGGGAGACGCTTTTGAAACCTGCCGCACGCAGCTGACCGGCATCCTGCTGGGCGCCGGGTTCGGCGCGCTGTTCGTCAGTCTGTTTTCCGAGTTCCGCTATTTGGGCGTCGGGCTGGGGCTGATGATGCTGATTCTGCTGTGCGTCCGGCTTCGGCTGCAATTCGCCGTGCCGCTGTCCTGCATCGTGTTCGTTTCCATCTGCGTGTCACCGGCCGGTGATGCATTCCAGTATGGCTTCAACCGCCTGCTGGACACCACCATTGGCCTTGCCACCGCACTGGTCATCAACGTTGCGATCAAGCCTTATAACAACAGCCGGCGGATCGCGGATTTGCTGCGGCAGTTCCATCGGTCGGTTCCCGCCTTTGTTGGCGAGCGCGTGCTGCACGGCCGATATCCTGACCTGTCGCCGCTCCGGGAACAGCTGGACCGCATCTCAACCGAGCTGAGCATTTTCGAAAAACAGCGTCTGTTCCGCATACGCGGACACGACGAGCAGGCGGTTTACTTGCGCGGCTGCGAGCGGCTTGCGCAAAGCATCTGGCAGGAGCTTTCCGCTCTGTGCGCGATGGATGAAAAGGGGCATCTGTCGTTTGAAAATGCCATCCGGCTGAGCGACATCGGCCTGCATGTACCGGACGGCATGTGCGCCATGCCGCAAAGCACGGCGGACGTGGTCGGCAACTACCATCTGGACAATCTGCTGCGTGCATGGCAGTTCCTCGGTGAATTCAACCTCTCGGAATAGTATTCCCGCCGCCCCGGCGGCAGTAAATAGAAAGAAAACATGTAAGGGAGTAGTTTGCAAAAAATGGAACAGAAATCAAGAAGCAGCTTTTCCAGCCGCATCGGCTTCGTGCTGGCTGCGGCCGGTTCTGCAGTGGGTCTGGGTAACCTCTGGCGTTTCCCGTATCTCGCCGCGCAGTACGGCGGCGGCATTTTCTTGCTGGTGTATATCATTCTGGCGATCACGTTCGGCTTTGCGCTGATGATCACCGAGATCGCCATTGGCCGCAAAACCCGCCTGTCCTGTATCGGGGCGTATAAGGCGCTCGACCGACGGTTTGGTTTCCTCGGCTGGATCGCAACATTCGTCCCGGTCATCATCACGCCGTATTACTGCGTCATCGGCGGCTGGGTCATGAAGTACCTGTTCACTTTCCTGACCGGCAGCGCGCAGGCCTCGGCTGACGGCGGCGACTATTTTAACGCGTTCATCGGTTTTGACGCCGGTTCCATTTCGTCCACCATGCTGGATTTCAGCGGCCCGACCCCGTGGTTTTTGATTTATGTTCTGCTGACCGCCGGCGTTGTTATTTTCGGCGTAGAAAAGGGCATCGAAAAGGCCAGCCGCGTCATGATGCCGGTGCTCGCGGTGCTGAGCGTGATCGTTGCCGTCTACTCGCTGACCATCGACGGCGCCATGGCAGGTCTGAAATACTATCTGCTGCCTGACTTCTCGCAGTTCTCCGCCTCGACCGTACTCGGCGCACTCGGCCAGCTGTTTTACTCCATGTCACTGGCAATGGGCATTATGATCACCTATGGCTCGTACATGCAGAAAGAAAACCTGCTCGAGCACTCGGTCACGCAGATCGAAGTATTCGACACGCTGTTTGCGTTTATCGCCGGCCTGATGATCATTCCGGCAGTTGTCGCCTTCAACGGCGGCGACCCGACCGCGATCAATGCCGGCCCGGGCCTGATGTTCGTCACGCTGCCGATGGTGTTTGAATCCATGCACTTCGGCACGATCATCGGCGCGGTATTTTTCCTGCTGGTGCTGTTTGCAGCGCTGACCTCCTCGATCTCGCTGATGGAGACCATTGTCTCGGTCGTGATGGACAAGACCCCGCTGAAGCGCACGCCGGCGACCTTGGTCGTCACGGTGGTTGTGCTGCTGGTCGGCGTGCCGTCCTGTCTGGGTTATGGCCCGTGGGCTGGCATCACCATCATCGGTATGCAGTTCCTCGACTTCTTCGACTTTATCTCCAACTCGGTGCTCATGCCGATCGTTGCGTTCCTGACCTGCATCCTGATCGGCCATGTGGTCGGCACCAAGGTCATCGCGGACGAGGTCAAGGAAGGCGCAGGCTCGTTCCACCGCGAAGCGCTGCACCGCGTCATGGTGCGCTGGATCGCGCCGATCCTGCTGGTGGTCATCCTTGCCACCGAGCTGGCAACCAAGGTGTTCCACATCTTTACCATTTAATCTCTCCAAACAAAAAGAGGCTTTCCGATTGGAAAGCCTCTTTTTTGTTTAGCGGATCGGCAGCATCTTGCCCATCTCAAAGGACTCCTTGCAGCGGTAAGCCGCTTCGGAAACCGCCGTGCCGTCGTACACCGTCAGGTCGGTGGGCTTGGTGTGGTTGCGCACATGTCCGGTGAATGCGACCATTTCAGCCACAAACGCCTCATGCCAGCGGCTCATGAAATCCGGATAGTACTCCTCGCGCGAGCCATGCTCATCGACAATGTTGAGCAGGTTCTTTGCGCCGACGTTTGCGATGCGCAGCGTGCCGTGCGTGCCGATGATCTCGGTTTCGACATTGCTGCCCGCCGCGTGCGTGCGGTTAGCAAACGCAAAACCCATCGCGCCGTTGTCCATCTGGAGGGTCGCAGCGGCGTTGTCCGCGTCGTTCAGTTCCTTGTACAGATCAAACTCAAACGCCCCGCCAATCGCCCAAACGTTTTTGACATCCGAGCCAGTGAACCACCGGATCAGGTCGATATCATGCACGCACATGTCGAGGAACTGACCGCCCGAATGCGGCGCAAACTTGAGCGTGGACTCGATGGTCGAGCGCGGGTCCTGTGTATACGAACGCACCAGCACCACCTTGCCGATATCGCCGTTTTCGACCTTGCGCTTGGCTTCGGCGTAGGATTTGTCAAAACGGCGCATGAAGCCCAGCTGGAAGATCAGCTCGGGGTGTGCTTCAATGACCTTTTCCGCGCCCTTGCACTGCGCCACATCCGTGCCGAGTGGCTTCTCACAGAACACATGCTTGCCGTGGTTCATCGCGATCTCGATCTGCTCACAGTGCAGGAAAGAGGGTGAGACGATCACAATTGCATCCAACTCCGGATTTTTGCACATCTCTTCAAAATCCGTATAGGTATAGGGAACGCCCAGTTCCTCCGCAACTTCCTTAACGCGCTTCTCATCTACGTCGCAAATCGCCGCCAGTTCGCAGCCCGGCACCTGTGTCGCCAGATTGCATGCATGTTCATAACCCAGTCGACCCAGACCGACCGAACCCACTTTAACCGTTTTCATACCGCATTCTCCTTTTTCGACTCTCAAACAGGCGTTTTTTGCGCCTTCTTTTTGGAATGCACCTATTTTATCGCTGAAAACGAAAATTTGCATTCGGATTCTTGCGATTTGTTTGCAAAAAAACAGCCGCATTTGCGCGGCTGTTTGGACAAACTTTCAAATTCTTGCGGTCGCCCTCAGGCATGGTACACATACTCGCGTCGGAAAGTGCGGGGCGACATACCAACCGCCTTGGAAAACTGGGCATTGAAGTGGCTGGGGTTGTCATAGCCCACCTGCGCAGCAATCCGCGTGACGGGCAGATCGGTGGTGATCAGCAAGGTCTGCGCCTCGCCGATGCGGCGGCGCAGCACATATTGCAGGGGAGAATATCCGGTCGCCTCCTTGCAGACGTGCGCGAGATAATACGGGCTGACATGCAGCGCACCCGCCATCTGCTGAAGCGAGAACTCCTCCACAAAATGCGTATCAATATAGTCCTTGATGCGCTGGGCAAACGCATTTTCTTCCGCGGTGCGTCCATCTGCCGCCGCGGCACGAAACTGCTGCACCAAAGACAGCACCGCCATCAGCAGGTGATGCGCGCCGTCGTCGTTACCTGCCGTCAGCTCATCATACAGCACGTCATACAGGCGTTCCAGCCGCACGGTCTGCGTTTCATTCAAATGGCAGACCGGCGAAGCATCCTCTGCAATCAGCGCATTGGCTCGCAAGCCGGGGACGGCAAGGCCGCCCAGCGCCAGACTGCCCGTTGCGACCGGCTGGTCCGGACCGGAAGGCTCGTCATGCACCACGCCGCTGTTGAAGATGAACAGGTCGCCGCGGCGCGCGTCATACGGCGTGCCGCCTACATAATACCGGCTTTCCCCGCCGCGCACCAGCACCACTTCGACCAGATCATCGTGCGCATGCATCACACGCGGATGGGCGGATGCCTTTTCATCCGTCCGACTGACCGAAAACAGACGCGGCATACACAAAAGGCCGAACGGCGCAGCATATTCTTTTTTGACGAAACACTGGATCATACGGCCTTTCCTCCTTATTCGGATATGGTTATCGTAGCATAAACGCCCGCCTCGGTCAAGGCGCGCAAAAGGGCTTCGGGAGCATCCCCGAAGCCCTTTTTTCACGTTGTCACAGGATCTGTCCGCGCAAAATCAGCGTGTTGATATTCAAATCTTCATCGAGCAGAAGGATATTGGCCAATTTGCCCGGTTCCAGCGATCCGTAGTCATGCTGAATACCGATGGCACGCGCCGGGTTGGTCGATGCCGAACGCACCGCCTGCCCCAGCGGAATACCCATCTGCACGGCACGCCGCATACACTCAAACAGGTCTACAACCGAACCGGCCAGTGTTGTGCCGCCGTGCAGCGTCGCACGGCCGTCCTGCACAGACACCTCCTGACCGCCGAGGGTATACACCCCGTCGTCCAGACCGGTTGCGGACATGCTGTCCGAAATCAGGATCATCCGGTTTTCAAACAGGCGGAATGCTACGCGCACCGCCGACGGATGCACATGGCAACCGTCCGAAATCAGCTCTACGCCCACCTCGTCGTTGTCCAGTGCTGCGCCAATGACGCCCGGCTCGTGGTGGGTCAGCGGCGGCATGGCGTTGAACAGGTGCGTAACCTCACGCGCGCCGCGCCGGAACGCTTCACATGCCGTATCATAATCCGCCTCAGTGTGCGCCAGCGACAGGCGCACCTCCCCCGCCAGCTCCCCGATCACGTCCAGACCCCCGGGCAGCTCGGGAGCGATTTCACACAGGCGGATGAGCCCCTGCGCTTGCTCCTGCAAGCGGCGGAACAGTCCCGCATTCGGATTTTGCAGCCATGCGCCGTTCTGTGCGCCCTTGCGGGCGGGGGACAGAAACGGTCCCTCCAGCGTGATACCCGCCAGCGCCGCGCCGCACCGCTCGGTGCGGTAGGCCGCAGCGGCCTGCATCACGGCAGACAGCTTTTCCTCCGGATAGGTCATGGTCGCCGGACAAATCGCGCAAATACCATGCTCCGCCTGGTAGCGCGCAATGGCCGAAATCGCCTGCTCCGTTCCGTCGCAGAAGTCATAGCCCGCGCAGCCGTGGAAGTGGATATCGATCAGCCCGGGGATGGCATACAGCCCATCCATATCGCAGGCGTCCGCCGACACCGGCGTGCTTGCGATCCGGTCGCCTGAAAGCGCCAGCCCGCCCGTGCGGAAGGTGCCGTCCGGTTGATAGATCCTGAGATTTTTAAACTCCATACGTTCGCACGCAGCTTACAGCAGATCGAGACTCTTGGAAAGCGCGGCCTCGTCCGCGACGACCGAAACGTCGGTGTGCAGCTGCAGGATGGACGCCGGTACGCGCGGGGTAACCGGGCCAAAGAAAGCTTCACGCACGATATCCGCCTTGTTCTCACCCGAAACGACGAGCACGATGCGGCGAGCCAGCATGATGGTCTGTACGCCCATGGTATAAGCCTGACGCGGTACGTCGTCCGCAGACGCAAAGAAGCGCTTGTTGGCCTCGATGGTGGACTCGGTCAGGTTGACGCAGTGCGTGCCCTTGGAGAAGTAATCGTCCGGCTCGTTGAAGCCGATGTGGCCGTTCAGACCCATGCCGAGCAGCTGCAGGTCAATGCCGCCGGCTGCCTTGATCGCCTCGTCATAACGGGCGCACTCGCGCTCCGCGTCCATCTGTGCACCGTCCGGCAGGTTGATGCGTGCAGCCGGCACATTGATGGAATCAAAGAAATTCTTATGCATGAAATAGTGATAGCTCTGGTCATGGTCGGCAGTCAGGCCGCGATACTCGTCCAGATTGAACGTCGTGCAGCCGCCGAAATCCACATCGCCCTTGTTGTACCACTTGATGAGCTGCTCATAAATACCGATCGGGGACGAACCGGTGGCAAGTCCCAGCACGGAATCCGGCTTGAGGATGACCTGTGCCGAAATGATGTTGGCCGCCTTGCGGCTCATATCGTTATAATCCTTTGCACGAATGATTTTCATTTTCATTACCTCTCTATTACAATAAATTTGGACAGGAAAGCCGGGCAGCCAGTCCGGCTTTCTTTCCATCTCGTGCCTAAGCTACAATAAGAGGAGCAACTGGCTGACGATACCTCACTTGGGCTAACAAGTCCGACAGAAAGACTGTCAGCCATCCTCTTGTTGCGGCGTTCGATTTAAGCAGGTTGAGCCACCGGATGCCGGGGAGTTCGTGTCACACAATAGATTGAATCGGCAGCGAGAAAAGATGGATTCCGGTTGCAGATTCTTTGTATTGGAGGAATGTAAATGAACTGCGTTGGCATCGATGTTTCCAAAGGGAAAAGCATGATTGCTGTCATGCGGCCCTTCGGGGAGGTGGTGATCTCACCCTTTGAAGTGCTTCACACCGCCAATGAACTGAGCGAGCTGGCAGGGCTGCTCAAAAGCTTGGACGGTGAGACCCGTGTGGTGATGGAATCCACGGGTAATTACCATGCGCCGGTGGCCTGGCTGCTCCACGGCGCGGGGCTTTATGTCTCGGTAGTCAACGCAATGCTGGTGCATGACTATGGAAACAACAGTTTAAGGCGGGCCAAAACCGACAAGAAGGATGCCGTGAAGCTGGCCAACTACGGCCTTGACCACTGGCTCACCCTGCCGAGATATGTCCCTGAGGAGAATACCCGGCTCATGCTGAAAAGCTGCTACCGACAGTACCAGCAGTATTCCAAAGTACAGACTATGCTGAAGAACAACCTAATCTCCCTACTGGACACCGCTTTCCCAGACGCAAATCGCCTGTTTACCAGTCCGCCCCGCGCCGATGGCAGCGAGAAGTGGGTGGACTTTGTAGCTGCTTTTTGGCATTGCGAGTGCGTCTGTGGCTTGTCTGAGAAAGCATTTACCGCCAAATACCAGAAGTGGTGCAGAAAGCACGGTTACAATTTCAGCAAGGATAAGGCGCTGGATATTTATGCCTCCGCCTGTGGACACTTCGGTGTCATGCCGAAAACGGATACGGCAAAACTTTTGGTAGAACAGGCCATTTCCCAACTCCAGACAACTTCCGCCGCATTAGCTGCTCTCAAGCAGGAGATGCAGTCCCTAGCAGCTTCTCTACCGGAGTATCCTATAGTGATGGGGATGTTTGGTGTTGGCCCCACACTCGGCCCTCAACTCATGGCTGAAATTGGCGATGTGCGCCGTTTTCATTCCAAGA
>JAHZFK010000018.1:40537-61483 GCA_019421385.1 Clostridiales bacterium | reverse complement strand
ATTGTAGTTGACTCCAAAAGTATTGTAAAGATGAAAAGTTTTCGCCTTGCTTTCTCGTGTTTACGACTATCCGGCATATGGCTGGAATATAACGCCTGCCTGTAAGCTGGTCATATCCGCCCTCAGCACAGAAGCAGTTCCATTGTTCCTGTTTTACTGATTTCGCACACAAATGCTCCTTCCTTTGGTACAAAAAAGGACATAGCACTGCATAGCAGTTCTATGTCCTAAGGGCTTCTGATTTCATGTGAATTTTGTGCGTATACCTGCGGTATCGCGTCAATTCTTGGTTGCCAATCCATTTATAACGGCGCAGAAGGCAGACTGTCCCCTGGGCGGTGATACGATGACAACAAAAAATACGAAAACCTGAGTTCATTTTTATTATAGCGCGGCTAATGTCGCTTGTATAGTTGACATTTTGTCGGGTATATGAATTTATTTGCTGATAGGAGATAATTCAGCTTGCATTTTGAAGTTGCTTTGTCGACGCAAGAATACTGATTAGATTTATCACAACCCAATGTTTTGCAAAATTGCGCGAATGTGTGTTGTTGTCTGGAAAAATCAACTAGCCTGTGCTATGCTTAATTAAAACAGAATTATTTCTGGGAGGATATGCTACCATGACAGATGTGCAGCAGCGGGCGGCGGCAAAAGATTTTACAAAATATTGGACAAGCCGAGGGGACGAGAAACAGGAAACACAACGTTTTTGGATTGACTTGCTGCGGAACGTCTACGGCGTGGAAGAGCCGGAAAAAGCCATTGAATTCGAGTATCCTGTGAAGCTGGATCATGTTAGTTTTATTGATGGATATATTCGGGAGACCCGCGTTCTTATTGAGCAAAAGGGCGCGGACATTGACCTGCGGCGGGGCTCTAAGCAGTCTGATGGTTCCATGCTGACACCCTATCAGCAGGCACGTCGCTATGCAGGCTATCTGCCCCATGATATGAATCCACGTTGGATTGTGGTTTGCAATTTCCGTGAGTTTCATATCCACGATATGAACCGTCCGAATGACGAGCCGGAAGTAGTGGCACTGGACGATCTAGAGAAAGAATATCATCGCTTGAACTTTCTGGTAGACACCGGGGACGAGAATATCAAAAAGGAGATGGAGGTCTCCTTACAGGCCGGCGAAATCGTTGGCGTCCTGTATGATGCTCTTTTGAAGCAATACAAAGACCCGGAGTCCCCGGAGACCCTGAAAAGTCTGAACGCCCTGTGTGTTCGGCTGGTATTTTGTCTGTACGCCGAGGATGCGGAGATTTTCGGCGGTCATGGTAAATTTCACGACTATATGCAACGGCACCAGAGCGATGCCAGACGCGCCCTGATTGACTTGTTTCGGGTGCTGGATACAAAGCCGGAAGCCAGAGACCCCTATATGGACGACGATCTCGCCGCATTCCCCTATGTCAACGGTGGTCTGTTTGCCGATGAGGATATCATTATCCCCCGGCTGGATGAAAACATCTTAGATCTCATTCTCCGCCGGGCAAGCGAGGATTTTGACTGGTCGCCCATCAGTCCCACCATCTTCGGTGCTGTGTTTGAAAGCACTTTGAACCCAGAGACCCGGCGCTCCGGCGGAATGCACTATACCAGCATTGAGAATATCCATAAGGTGATTGCCCCGCTGTTTCTGGATGACTTAAAGGCGGAATTGAAGGAAATTCAAGAAATCGCTATCGAACGGACGCGAAAAGTAAAGCTAAAAGCATTTCAGGCCAAACTAGCTGGTTTGACCTTTCTTGATGATGCAGTTGCGTAAATGATACGATGTGCTTTTCAACTCTCCGTTAAGGTGCATCAAAAACAAAGTCTTTACTTGCCTTCTGGCACCAAGGGGTGTGCAGAAGGTTTTTTTATTGTTTGCAGACTGCCAATTTTTCTGTGAAAACAGCATCAAAGGGTGGGTATCCTATAAATCTTGCATACGCTCATAACGAAAAGACCTGTCCCGTAACGATTGACAGAATACTTCGTTATGCGGGTATGCAGATTGTCGATTGTATCAAATAGCGCCGAACCCTATTGACTTTTCCGGCTTTCAGAGTATTGCTCCATTTTATTGGTTCATGATGAAGCAATAAAAAGGGTTTCCAGCAAATTATGCCGGAAGCCCTTTGATTGCTGTTTGAGTCTTATTTCGGATATTGTATAGTGCTTTTTATTCACAAAGAGAATAGATTTTCGGCATACCGCCAGCATCTAATACTTTGCCGATTTCAACCAGTCCAAAATTAATCAATGCCCTTACATAAATATAAGGAGTATCTGTATCGGGGTACAAGACTTTCACATATGGTGCAAGATCATCAAATGAACCAACACTGTAGTTGCTACCATTACTGTCGGAGACAGCATATGTGGCAGGATCAAATCTTCCATAGAAATTTTTTACTGCATATGCGAAAGCAAATTTTGCAGCAGATGTTCCGTGGTCGAATTTACCCGTTGCAACTAACTTGTCCGCGACATCATTAGCGGCTTTTGACAAACGGAAGTTTGTAATATCGTTCATATCTGTCACCTCCAATTATTGCGATTCTATTGCCGTATGGAAAGAGCCATATTTTTTTAGGCGATACTCTTTTTTGAGTGTGCTACCTAAAACCTGCCTGGCGGTTTGACCGTCAATCTCATCAGTGTATGCCAGAAGAATAATCTGGTCGGACATTAACGGTAGAGCCTTTGTAATGTTCTTCTTATGTGTTGGATCAAGACGTCCGAATGGTGAGTCCATAATAATGGGACCACTTAGCGGCGCATTCTTGTGTAAGGCACCAATCAAAGATAACGCTACAATATGTTCAAAACCCGCAGAACGGAAAGGTATTATCTCACCAGAGCGATGCTGTATGGAGAGACCATAATTATCGTTGATTCTCAATGCCGTATAATCAGGATCACTGCTAATATTACAAAAAAGCTCCGTAGCATCACGTTCGACTTCCGTTTTTAACTTGTCACGATATGCGACGATGCCAGTATTAAACAGCTGATGGAGTGCTGCACAGATTTCAACCTTTTTTACAGCCAGATTCAAATCTGCGTCAGAGGTGCCAGCCTTTCGCACTTTGTCTTCAAGGCTTGCCAAAGCGGTATCCGCTTCTTCAATTTTATCTTTAGTTGCTTGAATGCCTTCCTTGAGATTTTCAATCTTGGCGTAGCATTTGGCCAAATTCTGTGCATTTTCTTTTGCGGAGGCAGTGAGGTCACTAATGTTTCCGTAACGGCTTATCTCATCCCGCAAATCCTTGAGTCGACCTTTTGCGTCATCAATCTGCACTAAAAGATCGGACAACTGATCCTCGTAAACCTTGAGGACTTGGGTATCTGTGGTGCTCTGCATACTTTCCAATGATGCCTGACGCATCTGAAGAACCTTCATACGGTCAGTTTCTTCAGGAGACAGTCCTCCAAATTCGCCTGGTTCTTCGTCAAGGCGTTTTTTCAATGAGGCCACATGAACTTCATCTACATCCTGGTCGCAGCATTCACAATGATGCGTCTCTACAATGTGCTGTATATAAGACATAAGTCGAGCCGCAGACTCATGCGTATTGTGCTTATCCTGTAGGGCAGACAATTCTGCTTTTATTTGAGCAAGAATATCCGCTGTTCGTTTTCCAATTACATATCTCCAGACGTCTTTTGTTGCAACAACAATAGACTGCAAAAGGCCGTCACGGGTAGCCTCTTTTGCAGCAATGTTACTTTCGATGTGCTCCAAGCTCTGAATCAAGGTTCTGAGGTGTTCGTTCTGCTTTCCTTCGTCTTCCAGCTTTGCTCGGAGATCCTGTGCTTCATCATATGCGGTTTGAAGTCTTGTCAGTTCTTTTATCTGTTCATCTTTTTTTGCCGTTTCAGATTCGATCTGTGCAGCATACTTTTCTGTCTGTTTATTTGCCTGCGCTGCCTTTGTCTGTTCCTTGCGGTATTCGCCAAGTACAAAGGAGGTATCATTTGCAGCATTTGTAAGGATAGGTACGCCTAAAATCGATTCTATTGATCTCTTGATTTTGTCACCAACAGAGGTTTCGTTTTTTACAAGCTCTTCGTATTCCTGAAGCAATTCGCCATCAAACAGGAAAAATCGTGACACTTCTTCTGGCATTATCATTGCCAGTTCATGTCCCTTGTTAGGAGGAAAATGCCCGTCAATCTTAAGGAAAACATCCTGGACATAGTCATCATTCTTTGATGGAACAGTTACGCCAGGACGAACACTGTACTGGCGAGTGAGTTCATACTTTTTTCCATCGTGGAGCATTCTCAATACGACCTTAAAGTCATATTTTCCCAATTTCATTCCATCTCTGTTCACCAGTTTCAGAATATCATCTACTGTTTCATGTCGATACTGGAATCGTCCAAACAAAGCATAACGGAAGAGATTCAGAAGCGTGGTTTTTCCATGTCCGTTATCTCCCCAAATGAGGGTAACGCCATCTCCATCACCGAAGTCGATCGTCTGTTCGCCTTCATAAGGGCCAAAATTATTGATAGTAATACTCGTAAACTTCAACATAACCAATAGCCCTCCTTATCAAATAGTTACTGTTTTAAGAAAATCATCTATAACTTTCTGAGTATCGTGCCTTGCTTTGGTCCTGTTGTCCTGAGACGAGAATTCTGCATTGATGATCTCTTGAATCAATGATGCAGGAATTTCAGGATGCTGCTCAACTCTGATTTTTTCCAAAACAGAAATCAGTTCATTGACTTCGATATTAGTCATTGTCATCATCCTCCTCTATTCCGGTGTTTTGTAAACTGCTATAGTCGATCTGGTAATCAACAGCTATATTTTTCAAGTCAGTAACACACGCAGGATTTTCTGCACCTAAACCAAACTGAATCGCCCTTGATAACTCGCCGATAATAATCGACATGGATTTTGGTGTTTCTTCAGATTCGACAACGGGAACCGTAATCGCATCATAAAGATGGGCAAAGAGTTTTCTCGGTGAATTTCTTAGGATTCTACCTCTGCGCTGAATGAATTCTCTCGGATTCTGTGAAGACGCGAGAATTAAAGCGTGTGTGGTAGAAGGAATATCGACACCTTCATCCAAGCACTTAATCGAAACCAGGACCCCGCCATTTTTAGAAAAGTATCGGAGCGTCTCGTCTCGATCACCTTCCATATCCGCATAGTATTCAAATGCGTCAAATCCAGCATCAATCGCACCGTTCAATACAGCCTTCAACTGTGTGATGTTGTCACAATATATAATCCAACTCTGACCTCCCGCATACTCTCTAAGCAAAAGATTAATGGCCAATGGTACTTTGCCGGACGCGTTTTTTACAATACGCGCTCGGTTAATCAATAGCTGCTTCAGTCGCGTATTTGACGAAATACTTGCATCAGTACTCTCGTTGGTCTTCATGCGCGCCATGAGTTGGTTTATTTGTTTTGTTACATTATTCCAATCATCCTGCTCTTTTTGCGTGAGAGTTATGGTTAAGGGGTTATAAAAATACTTTGTTAGAACGCCGCTTTTTATAGCATCATCCAGTGTATAAGGCGGTGGCACAAGACCACCAAAATACTTGAAGAGTGCTGCGGTACCTTCAGGATCGCCGTATCTACGAGGAGTGGCGGATAGCCCTAATCTTGCGCCTGCATTGATATTAAGAGCGTTTCGCCTATGCGGACTCCCTAAACGATGCACCTCGTCAGCTACGACAAAAAGATGCCCGCCTTGCGATACGTTTTTCACAAAATCATCTGAGCAGGCGGTATCCATAGTAGCAAGGATAATTCGGTGGGTAGAGCCGCCATCGCCTGTCCAAGATGCTAAAGTACCAGGTTTTTTCCACTCATTATTGCTATCTCCGCAAAGAAGATAATATATCTTATCTTCGAGCAAGGTTTCTCTCAATTCCCGATCCCATTGTTTTAGCAAATCTCTTGATGGGACTAAAACAAGCACGACTTCATTTCGCTTGAAAGCATCATGAATTGCACACATTGCAGTGAAGGTCTTTCCGCTGCCTGTAGCGTGTTCAAATATTCCACGGCGATTATTCTTTACCCATGTTTCGAGTGCATTTACCTGATGTGGACGAGGAGTACGACTACCGGCATGATTGCTGGGTTTCCATTTTTTTGCCTTGGTTTCTTCTACTTGGATTTCGTCCAGCAGTTCGTTCCACTTTACTCCTTCGGCTTTAGTTCGTAATATTTCTTTTGATGCACTCGGAAATTGATATACAATAATCCCAGGAACAGATTCAGACCACAGTTTCGCAAAAAATGTTGATGCGTCGTCAACTCGTTCAGCATCGCGGCTATCAAGCCAATTCGGAAACACATCAATAGACTCCATGTTCCCATCGGAAGAAAGTCCTTTATATGTTTCGTTCATGGAGCCACGGAAGCCCACTTTATTACCTTCGGCATCTGTGAATATTCCTACCTTGTCGTGAAACAATCTCTTTGCATTTGGAGACTCGTTGCCAGTCGGAACAGCAATTTTAACATCTATGATGCCCTTTGAAATCATATATGCTAGTAGCTTTGCAGGAGCAGTTAAAAACGGATCATCAAACAAAGCCTGCACTTCCTTTGCAAGCGACTCCGCAAGCAATTCGTTATTTTTAGCAGAATACCCGTTAGCTAATGCAGTAGCATCCTCGTCAGAAACATACGGGGAGCATATCAAGCGCATCCTACCGCCGTTTTCGATAAATTCCCGTAGAGCATCCCAAGCAATAATATAGATAGTGCTTCCAAAATACCCTGAGATTCTGTCATAATAGTTTGAGTGTCTCATGCATGGAAGATAAAACATATCTGCTATGTCATGCTCGACTTTGTTATAAGAAGTTAAGTAGGTTTGTTCTTTAAGTCCCATTATGATCCTCCAAGCAACTCTTCGTGCATTATATCCATGCGGCGAATTAAGGCATCATACAGATATAGAGGTCGGGCACAGACGATACGTTCGTTGTTATTTCTAACCGTCTCAGAAACCTTTGTACAAAGAGATTTGACAATCACGTCCGCCTTTACCTGCATATTTCCGCTATATGCAAAATCACTGTGTTTATCTGCGTCCCAAAATGCAAAGGAAATATCTTCTCCGTCCCGTACTAATGCACCTATAATGGGAAGTCGTCCATCGGAATAGTCAAGTTGCCCACGTTCCCTACGCTGTTGGCCGGGAAGAATCACTTGTATTTTATATTCATCTAACGCACGACCACCAGGCGGATTTGTGCAGTTCCACAGGTATACACGCAAGCGTAAATTTCTGGGTTGCAAATCCACAAGAAGAGGAAAAGATGCTATATCGCTATGCCAAACGACATGATCTCCAAGTCCTTTAACAAAAATGGTATTCAGTGCTTGCTTGCTAAGTCTCTTGCCCTTCGCCATTACCTACTCCTCCAGCAATAGAGAGCAGTCGTGTATTCGCCTGCACAACATATTCCTCTACGACATCAAATCCAGCAAAATGCCGTCCGAGGGAAAGCGCCGCATATCCTGTTGTTCCGCTACCCATCCAAGGATCAACAACTAAATCATTCTTTGATGTCGTTGCTTTTATATATTTCTCTGGCAGATACAACGGCTGTGTTGCAGGGTGATCATCTATCCGAGCCGAGACTCCGCCACTTATAATATTTTTTGGCAATGCTCCCAGCGGATTGGGAGCTATTCTTTTGTTTTTGCGAACGTAGGTATTCCCATTTGATCGAGGCTTATATTCATATGACTCATATGTCTGGACACTGTGAGATTCATATGGTCTACGTATAGCATCCAGATTAATGCTCCATTTTGGAGATTTTGAAAACCACAAATTTTGCTCATATGCATCTTGACACGCAACACGAAGTCCTGTTGGAGCCGGGTTTTCTTTTATCCATATTTCAATGTCAACACAATGTAGTCCCCAAGTCTCATCCATCTCTATAGCAAGTTTTTCTATAATCAAGGATCGTTTAGATGCAACCTTTGCTGTGGCTCTCTCTCTATTAGCTTTAACATTTATAACGATAAATCCATCATCACGCAGCTTTGCACAAGCAGCATCTAAAAACGGGGTCATTTTATGAATATATTCAGATGAACGCCATACACCATATTCTCGTTCGGCATTTGGATATGGCGGAGAACCGTAGATTAGTTTTATGGATTTGTCAGGGAGAAGAAGCATTCCTTCTGCTCCATCCATCTTTCGGACGCAGTATTTGTTTTTAGTTATCTCCCGCAACATCTGTGTCAACCTCTTCGTGTAATCTGCGTTCATATTCCAATCTAAGGGTTGCAAGCCTGCAATAGTCTGGATTGGCATCTATGCCAATCCAGATGCGATTAAGTCGCTGTGCCACAGCAGCTGTCGTGCCAGAGCCGGAGAAAGGGTCAAGAACAACATCTCCCTCACAGCTTCCCGAAAGGACAAAAAATTCTGCAAGCTTTTCAGGGAATCGTGCAGGGTGTCCTATTTCGTGTTTTTTGCACAACTTCATAAAATAGTCATTGCTGCTCGTATTTGCAATTTCAATAACGGTACCAGGATCGGAACCACCATTATTTGTCCAGGTCTTCTCGCAATCAAAATTATGAGTGCTGGGTCGAGTATTCTGATTCCGATCCCCCTTACCCTTCCCTTGAAGATATTTTTGCATATCTTTACTATAAGGCTTTCTAATAGGATCCAAATTAAATTCCCACGAATCGCCTTTTGCTAACCAGAAGCAGTATTCATGTGATTTCTTTGTTCGTCCGTAACCACCTCTTGAGTACACATTTGGGGGCGTTGCTGGGTTATACCAAATATAGTCTCGTACAAGATGAAAACCGACATCCTTGCATAGCTTCAGCAAAAGCTCGAAAACATACAGATGCTGATAGTTATCTACAACTTTATCGCTAATATTTAAAACAAAGCTACCGTCCTCTTTGAGGACACGATATATTTCTCTTGCTTTCGGAACAAACCAATCAACATACTCGTCGGGAGAAATTGTTCCATCTGCATCGCCGTAATCTCGTTTATCCGCATACGGAGGAGATGTGAGTACTAAGTCTACACTTGCATCAGGCATGGTTTTTAGAATAGTCTCGCAATCGCCGCATATAAATTTATTTTTAAATGTGTTTAGAGTCCGTTTCTTTCCCATTATCGATTACACCTTTTCGCCTTCTTCGTTGTCGGATGGGCACTCGTCATCTAACGATACTTCCATTATGTCCGAGATGTCACACTTGAGGGCATCGCATATTTTCAGAAGGACATCAGTTGTTAAATTCTCATTCTTTGACAGCTTTGCCATGGATGCTGTACTTATTCCAGTCGCTTCCCGTAGATCTTTTCTTTTCATATCTTTATCGATAAGGAGTTTCCAAAGTTTTTTATAACTGACAGTAGACATTCTCGGCTCCTTCCAATTTGCTTATGCGCAACTTTGAAATCGAATTGCAAAATAATTATTTGCATTCGCATATTATTGTACTCGTTTTGGGTCATCGTGTCAATGCTCCGAGGTTTGGTCGTCAGAACGTTCATAGAATTTTTACGTCTGAGGTGTTCCAATCTCTTGACAACGGTAGTGAAAGACGCTATGCTAATGTTAGCTGTTTGGCTTACGACTTACAGACTAATTGAGCAGGAGGTGTCATTATGGATATCGGCGAGAAGACATTTGGTGAATTGCTTACCTTTCTTAGGGAGCAGAAGGATGTAACACTGAGAGAACTTGCCAGGGGAATTGGTGTTTCAGCGCCATTCTTAAGTGATGTCGAGAAAGGCAGGCGGTCAGCTTTAACTGCTGAACGTATTGAAAAGGTCGTGGTAGCACTACACCTTGACACAGACGAAAAAACCGCGCTCTACAATGCTGCGGGAAAGCAGAAAAACTCAATTCCGCCAGATTTGCCTGATTATATCATGGAACACGAGTATGTTAGTGCGGCACTTCGCACAGCTCGTGACCTTGATGCAAGCGAGGAGGAATGGCAGCGGTTCGTTGATGATTTGAGGAGGCGAAAGAGATAAGTATGTTCAAACCTGAATTGAAGTACTCCCGAAGTGGTATGCCAATTATGTCCAACGAGGAAATCGATGCTTTGGGGGAAAGAATGGCAGTTGACTTTGATCACACGGCCCTCCTCAATCCTCATCCAATCGATATTGAGCGTTTCGTTGAAAAATATCTTAAAATGCCCATTGAGTTTATGTATTTATCTCATTGTGGAGTTTATCTTGGCACAACGATCTTTCAGACAACAAATTATCTGCCTGTATATATCCCAGAAGATAATTGTGCGGATTACGCTCATGTTGAGGCGGGAACGGTGGTTATAGATGGTAGTCTTGATAAAAAGGATCAAGAACACCGTCTTCGCTTTACACTCGGTCACGAGGGTGGCCACGGGGTATTCCATCCCTCATATTTTCTTAATACAATAGGTTCAAGCGATAGAGATGACACAGGAATATATGTACGCTGTCGTTCAGATTTCAAAGTATCCAGAAAGGATATCGGTGGCTTTCGTTCCATGACGGATGCAGAACGTGCAGAGCAACAGGCAAATAGGTTTTCTGCTGCAGTGCTAATGCCCAAGAGTGCGGTGAAGATTTTACTTGCAGGCAAGGTATATTACAGAACTGAAGCTTGGATTAAATCTGCTATAAACCAAATTAGTGATATATTTAATGTATCAAAAGAGGCCGCCTTTTATCGGTTGAAAGGTCTTGAGATTATTGAAAATAATGTGGCAATGCCATTCTAAAAAGTATATGGCGGTATACCGCTATATATTTTTTAGCCAAGTGTTAGCTGTAAAGCTAACGGTTGTTTGGGAAGGAGAGTATATGGAGAAGAAGTCAAAACCGCTTAAGTGTCCGCGTTGTGGAAAGAGGGCTTGCGACATTTCGGATATCCCAAAAGAGAAAATTTTTATCGAAATGAAATGCCCTCAGTGTCACAACATTGTGAGGATATGGTGTAACAAAGAATCGCTAAAAATAGCATCACCATTTAACTAATAATTTCATACCGAGCAACGGAGTCGATTGAGAACTACCAAATGGCCGGATGATTTTGAAACGTAAGGTTTCATTGTCGTCTGGCCATTGCACGTTTCAAAATCGGCTCTTTGTATTTGTTCCCGACTCATCTCGGTCACGCCGCAGGCGAGAAAGGAACAAATATGTCAAAGAGCAACGATTCAAAGAAACGTAAGAGCGGGTTCAATCCCAACCGCACCTGCTATCTCACGGCGGACGGCAAGTATTATTGCTACGAACGTTGGGATGATGACGCAAAGTGTGTGGTCATACAGAGACTTGAAGTTGGCAAAGACCTGTCGCTCGAAATGACCATTATGCTTAATGAGTCCGACCACGACATGGATCTGCAGGATCGCTATGAGGGTGAACTACACGATCCCCTGTTTAACGCCAAGGTGAACAGCTACAAGGCCGATCCCCATAACGAGGATGCGGTCGATCCCTGGGATACGCTTGCCGACAAGTGCGGCAACCCGGAAGACATTCTGTTTGCAGAGCCGGAGCCGGAGAATCCCCAGGCAGCGCAGGTGCGCCGAATCATTGAGGAGGAATGCACCGAGTCACAGCAGGACTTCTTCTTCGAGCATTTCGGCAAGGGTACTCAGCTTGAGGAGATGCGCCAGGCTGAAGCCGAGCAGATGGGCAAACTGCCGTCCTCTGCGGCAATGACCAACCGCAAGAACAAAATCATCGATAAGGTGGCTAAGTCCTTTGGAGTCGAGCGTGTGAAACGCCACAAGTATCCGAAAAAAGATTGAGCCGTGAGCGGTGGCAAATACAGCAGCCGGAGTCCTCCCCGGCCGCACCTCTTCGGAGGGTTGAATTTTTCGGTAGAGAGTGAGGAAGGAAATACATCCATCCTCCGCAGCAATGTAAACCAGGAACAGGAGGACGAAACCATGAGATTAAAATACAAAGTGCGAATCAATATCGCCGACAAAAGCGGCAAAAAGCAGGAAGTCCTGCAGAGCGGACACAGGAGCATCCCGAAAAGGCTGCTTACTTTTCTCTTCGGAGGATTCTGCGAAATCCTCGTGCTGACGCCGGGTAAATCCGTGCAGGGCATCGAGATCAAGGAAATACGGGGTGACGGCAATGATTGAGAACATCAAACTGATGATGCCGATCAAGGCGGTCCCGTATGACCATCAGAAAAAGGCATTTGCATTCGCCTGCGACAAGTTCGGCGTATTTGACGAGCGTCTTAAAAGCCGCGGCACGGCGCTTCTTATGGAGATGGGCACCGGCAAGACGATAGTGAGCATCGCAGTAGCTGGATGTATGTACCAATATGGCAAAGTCAACCGGGTATTGGTGGTCGCTCCGCTTTCCATTTTGGGTGTATGGGAGGAGGAATTCGAGAAATTCGCCGATTTTCCATATTCCATGACCATCCTCAAGGGTATGGCGGCGAAGAAAAAGGAGCAACTGACGAGATTGCCGGACAAGGGCTTGCAGGTCGTAGTCGTGAATTACGAATCGGCTTGGCGGCTCGAAAAGGAACTGATGGCATACAAAGCCGACCTGGTGATCGCGGACGAGGCACATAAGCTGAAGGAGAACCGCACCTCCCAGAGCAAGGGACTGCACCACATCGGCGACAAGGCGAAATACAAGCTGCTTCTCACGGGAACGGTTATTACAAACCGTGAGTTGGACGTATTTTCGCAGTACCGCTTCCTAAATCCGCAGATATTCGGCACCTCATTCTACGCCTTCCGCAACCAGTATTTTGATATGGGTGGGTACGGCAACCACACGCCAATCTTCCGTAAATGGATGACCAATGATTTCCTGCGAAAGCTCCACTCGGTGGCGTTCCGCGTTACGAAGGCGGAGTGCCTTGATCTTCCAGTGGTTACGGAAGAAGTGCGCACTGTGGATTTGGAAAAGGACGCAGCAAAACTCTATAACAGCATCGAGGACGAAAGCTACGCCGAACTGGACGAGTCGGAGGTAACAACGGCAAACATCCTCACTCGGCTCCTGCGCCTGTCGCAGATCACGGGCGGCCACCTTACCGATGACGATGGTGTGATCAATATCGTGAGCCGCGCCAAGCTGGACGCTCTTTCCGACATTATCGATTCCGCCATGACCGAAGATAAGAAACTCGTTATTATGGCTCGTTTTGTGCCGGAACTGGATGATATCCAGAAGCTTCTTGAAAAGAAAAAGATTGGCTATGCCGTGGTGCGAGGTGGTATAAAAGACCGCGACAATGAAATCCACCGCTTCCAGTATGACGATAGGTGCCGTGTGTTCGTGGGGCAGATTGCGGCGGCGGGCTTAGGCATCACACTCACGGCGGCAAGCACGATGGTCTTTTATTCCCTCGATTACAGTATGAGCAACTTTGAACAGGCAAAGGCTCGTATCCACAGGGCCGGGCAGAAAGAGAACTGCCACTATATTTACCTCGTTTGTCGAAGAACGGTCGACCGCAAGGTCTTATATGCGCTCCGTCAAAAGATGAACCTCGCAAAAATGCTCATGGATGATTACCGCAAGGGCAGGAATCCCTTTAAAAATTGACTTTCACGGAGGGAGGTGAATTCCTCGGTAGCAAGTGAAAGGAGGTAGTCACCGATGGAGAATACGCAAATTTTTGAAATGGCTGACAGGCCCAAGTCTCTGCAAGAACAGAAAAAGGACCTCAAAGCACAGACCAAGGCTCTGGGTGTGGAGATCGCTGGACTGGACGAGCATCTCTCCGATGCCATGACAGAAGCCGAACTTGACCGCTTCTCTCGCAACGGCACTACGTTCTATTTGAAGAGCAGACTGTTCGCATCCCTGACGTCAGTCCGCAAGGACGAGATGGTGCAGACTCTGAAGGAAAACGGATACGGCAGCCTGGTCGTGGAGACGGTCAACGCAAATACACTCGCATCCTTCATCAAGGAGCAGCGGGAAGTCATGGGCGAGGACGGCCCGGTGTGGCTCGGCGATATCGTCAGCACTTACGAAAAAGTGTCGGTCGGAATCTGCAAGTCGTAGGAACACCGATTCACTGCAACAACGCAATAACCACAACTTATTTCATTTCATAGCAGGACATTGATTATGTCAGGCAAGAAGAACACTGAGAACACTGAAATCGCAGTGAACGAGGGTTTCGCTGCACTTGCGAACAGAGACGTACTGAACGAGGCACTGGCGGACGATTGCCAGGGGCTTGAGGAAAGGATAAAAATGTCTAGGGCAATACCGAACAATTGCATCTTCGACGCTTTGCGGAAATTTTGTGCCCGTACTTTGTTACGATTTCTTGCAATACATGAAGTATTACTGCGAAACCGCGGCGCATCCAGACGCAAAATTTACACGTAAATCATTTTTGCTGAATTATGCGGTATTGCTCTAGAGCTAGAAAGAACGAAGATAGAAACCTCAAGAGCGTGTTGCATTTGTGATAAAAGGACGAACCGTAAATTGTAAGATTAAATTCAAGACATAAAATGATCCAAAGCGATCAGGCGTCTGTTAGAATAAAACTCCCGCACCAACTCCGACAGAAAGGTCTGAACGCTATAGATCAACTTTATTCTACTACAACACATTCCTACCCATCGTATCGCGAGGACAATCTAAATTTTTCTCGCCGAATGGTCGATAAAATAACAAAGGATATTTGTTCTAGGAATGGTATTTGATATTGGCAAGGAGAGAGGAAAATGGGCGGAATCAACATATCCAACTACCCGCAGTTGAAAAACGATTATGGCAGCTTTCCGAGCATCACCAAAGATCTGACGACAGTTCCCAAGGAAACGGTGAATGTGGATTCCTTTGTCTCCGTAAAATCTACATACACCTCTTCCGCATTGGGAGAGGCGGCAAGAGCCTATCTGGAGGGAGATCGAGCAACGCAGACCAGCCCCATGGATGACTGTATCGACCAGTTCTTTGATGGAACCATGTCGGAGACAGAGTTGCAGGCTGAATGTGAGAAACTGCTGAAAAAAGAGATGTTTGGCTCCATGGAGAATCCGACAGGTCCTCTGAGTGCATCGCAGAAAGAAATCGCAGCGAATTTCTACGATGCGTTCCGGGAAAAGATTTTGTCGGCTGCCGTTCAGCGTAACAACGCTGAGGGTGAGCAGTATATCACCGGGGACATGAATGTGCAGCGCAACTGGAGTTATTACAATTCCGACTATTATTATGCTAATGAAGCGGCGATTTCTGCCATCACGGAAGGCGCTCAGAATGTGTCACAGGAGTATGGTTCCTCTTTTGAGGTTCCCGACTATATGGCGCAGGGCAGAACCGATCTATACAATTTTAATACGGCTCTGAGCGGCGATCCGTTTGTTGTATCCGATTATCACTACATCATCAACCCGGATATTGCGCCCCCGGAAAATTTTAAGTGGTTTTATGAAAAGGGCGGAGATGCTTATAGCACCACCATCCGGTTCGACTCGTTTACCGTAGAGGATGCGGATGGCAACAAAACAGTCACGGATTATACCACCGATATGTTCGATTCCAAAGATCCTCGCAAAGCACAGACATGGGTTTCCTACACAGATGAAAATGGGGTGGAGCACCGGCTCAGCACGGATCTCGTATTCAACAACAGCAAAGAAGATCTTCGGAATGTTGCGGATCTACTATCCTTCTCGGATAAGGATACGGACAAGGCCAGCCTGCTCAATCAATTCCTGTCCAACTTGCAGATCTATCCCAAGCGGTATTTTGACCGTTTTCCGACGGTCTCCCGCAGCATGGACTTTATGGTTTAACAGGGTGTCTATTTAATGTCCACTGAATCATGCAAAGCCATAGTTGCGGCGGGACGTTTCGTTGGAATATGATTCTTTCGACGCCTACAACGATGCCAGCAATCTACAAGAGTTGGCAGAACGATTTCGAGCAGTAAAGCAAAACGGGAAATTTATGCACTTTGCCAACCGCCTCTCAGGTAGATTTTCAGGTAGATTTCACCTGTCAAAACCCGTCACGAGCAGGGAGAAAACGGGAAAGAAAAGTTGCAAAAACAGACCGAAAAACAGGAAATAATGCACAATAAAAAGGGATAAAATGCTCAAAAGCGGGTTTAAGTTTCCCTCGGCTCCACCAGACGGACATGACACGAATATCTACTTTTTCAAAGGCGGCTTTGCCGTAAGAGTGTGGCTGTGATGTCAAAGCAGATAAAGAAAGGAGAGGCTGCGGCCTCTCCTTCTTTTGTATCACCGGCTCAATTTATCAGAAATGATTCCAGAAAAACGATAAGGAACCACTATTCCGTGCCCAGCACCATCGCTTAATTGTGTATGTATGCGTGATTATCGTAAAAAGAGTTGGACATTTTATACAATTCTTATGCAATCTTTTTTGCTGCTCTGTCACTTGCGGTGCACAAAAACCCATGCTATACTTAAACCATTCTGGTAGACATGTTACTGGTAATGCAGGCAGGATCTGACGGAACATTGATTTTCTATGGTAGTAGTATACCATGGAAAGTGTATCGTGTTCTGTTGGGTCTTTTTCTTTTGCCATTTTGGCCAGATGGCAAGAGGCAAGAAAAAGGGAGGCACTTGTCACATGAAAAACTACAAGCAGACCGCAACCGACGTGCTGCGTCTGGTTGGCGGCGAAAAGAATGTTTCGCAGCTGGAGCACTGCTCTACCAGACTGCGTTTTACGCTGGCCGATCCTGCGAAAGCGGATGTTGCCGCACTCAAAAAGACCCCGGGCGTCATGGGCGTCATTGCAAGCGGGCCGCAGTGTCAGGTGGTTATCGGCAACGATGTGATCGAGGTGTATGACGAACTGTGCAAGCAGGGCACTTTCAACGCTTCGGCAGCCGCAGCCCCCGCACCGGCGGGCAAAAAGAACATCGGCGGCATCATTTTGGATTATATGGTCGGCATTTTCCAGCCGCTGGTGCCCGCGATCGCCGGTGCTGGTGTCCTGAAGGCGCTGTTGACGATTTTGACAACGGTCGGCCTGCTGACGGCTGACGACGTTATTTACAAGGTGTTCTACTATGTCGCGGACGCGGCGCTCTACTATCTGCCGATCTTAGTAGCATTTACCACGGCAACCAAGTTCCAGTGCAACCGTCTGGTCGCGGTTGCGACGGCGGCGCCCATGATCTATCCGAATACGGCGGCGTTGCTTGCAACGGAAGGCGGCGCAAAGTTCTTTGGGATCACGCTGCAGAATATCGGCTATACCGGTCAGGTATTCCCCGCCATTTTGGTCGTCATTTTCCTCGCTCTTATCGAGCGTTGGAGCAACAAATGGTGTCCCAAGGCGATCCGCGTATTCTTTGTGCCGCTGCTGTGCTTCGCGATTTGTTTCCCGGTCGGTCTGCTGCTGCTTGGCCCTCTTGGCTACAATATCGGCACACTGCTGACTACTGCGATCCTGGCACTGTACAACACCATGGGCTGGCTGGCCGTAGCGATTGTCGCGGCTGTGCTGCCGTTTATGATCTCGCTGGGCATGCACAAGGCGTTGGTGCCGTATGCGGTATCCTCGCTGTCCAACCCGGGATTTGATATGCTGTATCTGCCGGCATCCTTGGCACATAATATCTCTGAGGGCGGCGCGTGCCTCGCAGTTGCGATTAAGACCAAGGATGAAAACCTGCGCTCGACCGCGATTTCCGCCGGTATCTCCGGTCTGTTCGGCATCACGGAGCCTGCGCTGTACGGCGTGACGCTGCAGCATAAAAAGGTCATGGGCGCAGTTGTCGCATCCAGCTTTATCGGCGGTCTGTTTATCGGCCTGATGAAGATTAAAGCCTTTGCCGCAGTCGGCCCTGGCATTGCCAGCATGCCGATGTACATCGATCCCGCGAACGGTATGAACTTTATTTGGGCGTGCGTGGCGTTTGCAATTTCGGTCATCGCGTCCTTTGTGCTGACGCTCATCCTCTATAAAGATGAAGCTGCAACTGAGCCGGTTTTGCAGCCGGCCGTCGCCGAGGCCGCCAAGCCGGCGGTGCAGGCCGGTGGCGAGGTGCTGTGCAGCCCGCTGCAGGGCAAGGCGATTTCGATCACCGAGGTGCAGGACGCGGTCTTTTCGCAGAAGATCTTGGGCGACGGCATGGCAGTCGTACCGATCAAGGGTGAGCTGTACGCCCCGGCGGACGGCCGGATCGAATCGGTGTTTGAAGCCAAGCACGCGATTTCGATGGTCACATCGCAGGGCGTCGAACTGCTGATGCACATCGGCATGGATACCGTCAAGCTGGAAGGCAAATATTTTGAGCCGCAGGTACAGAGCGGCGACACCGTGAAAAAGGGTCAGCTGCTTATGAAATTCGACCTTGACGCGATCAAGGCGGCGGGCTACGATGTAACTACACCGGTCGTCGTGACCAACAGCGATCAATTTGCTGTCAAGCCGGCGGCAGAAGGCACGATTGTACCCGGCGCGGTACTAATGAAATTGGAGGCAGTGGAATGAGCTTTCCGCAGGGATTTTTTTGGGGCGGCGCTTTGGCCGCCAATCAGGTAGAAGGCGCGTGGAATGTGGACGGCAAGGGGCCGAGCGTCGCAGATGTGGCGACCTATAAGCCCAATACCGACGTCAAGGATTATAAGGCGCACATGACGATCAATGATGAACTGATCGAGCAGGCGATGCAGAGTAAGGATGATACCTATTATCCGAAGCGTCGCGGTATTGATTTTTACCATCGTTATAAGGAAGATCTCGCGTTGTTCGCCGAGATGGGCTTTACCATGCTGCGCGTGTCCATCGCATGGACGCGCATTTTCCCGACCGGCGAAGAAACCGAGCCGAACGAAAAAGGCTTGCAGTTCTATGCCGACTTGTTCACCGAGATGCGCCGTCTGGGCATCGAGCCGCTGGTCACGCTGTCGCATTATGAAATGCCGCTTGCGTTGGCGACCAAGTATAACGGCTGGGTCGACCGCCGCGTGATTGATTGCTTTACGGGCTTCTGCCATGTGTGCTTTGTGCGGTACAAGGACCTGGTCAAGTATTGGCTGACGTTCAACGAGGTGGACAGCATCATCCGCCATCCGTTTACCACGGCGGGCATTATCCCGAGCCGCGTGCCCGAGGACAAGCTGCTGGAGACCTGCTATCAGGCGCTGCACCATCAGCTGGTAGCGAGTGCGCTGGTCGTCAAGGACTGCCACGAGATCATTCCGGGCAGCAAGGTGGGCTGCATGCTGACCAAGCTGACGACCTATTCTCGTACCTGTGCACCGGATGATGAGCTTGCGACGCAGGCCAAGACGCTGGAAAATCTGTTCTACGCCGATGTGCACGTTTGGGGCGAATATCCGCGCCTGATCCTTAAGATGTTCGAGCGCAAGGGCATCGTGCTGCATACGGAACCGGGAGACGCCGAGATCCTCAAGGCGGGCTGCGTGGATTTTGTTTCGTGCAGCTACTATATGACAATGACCGAATCGGTCGACCCGAACGCGGAACGCACGCCGGGCAACACGGTGCTGGGCGTTAAGAACCCCTATCTTCCCACTAGCGACTGGGGCTGGCAGATCGACCCGAAGGGCCTGCGGTACAGCCTGATCGAGTTGTACGATCGCTACCGCCTGCCGCTGATGGTGGTGGAGAACGGTGTCGGCGCCAAGGATACCGTGGAAGCAGACGGTTCGATCCATGACCCGTATCGTATCGAGTATTTCCGTCAGCATATCAGTGAAATGGGCAAGGCAATTGACGAAGGAGTTGAGATGTGGGGCTACACCAGCTGGGCACCGATTGACCTGATCTCGGCTTCGACCAATCAGATGAGCAAACGCTATGGCTTTATCTATGTCGATCAGGACGATATGGGCAACGGTACGCTTAAGCGTTCCCGCAAGGACAGCTTTGCGTGGTACAAAAAGGTGATTGCCACCAATGGTGCGGATCTGACCTGATTGGATTGCATGAAAAGATCGGAAGGGGGGAAACAGATGCAGATCTGCAAGGTGCTGAACAGCAGTGTTGTGCTGGTGCAGGACGAGGGCGGCGAAGAATCCATCCTGCTGGGTAAGGGTATCGGTTACGGGCGCAAGCCCGGGCAGGAGATCGACCGGCAGCCGTCCGACCGCGTGTTTATCCCGCTGTCCAACCCGGACGCGCAGCCGATGATCGAATTGTTTTCCTCCATTCCGCCGGAGTATCTTGATCTGACACAGGAGATCGTGCGGGATGCGGAGGAGACGCTGCAGGTGCGTCTGTCGCCGCATATCTACCTGATGCTGACCGACCATATGCACTTTGCGGTCGAGCGGCAGCAGAAAGGGCTCGTAGTGACCAACCGGGTGTTTTGGGAGATCAAGCATTTTTACCGGAAGGAGTACGAGGTCGGTGTACGCGGCTTGCAGCGCGCGCAGGAGCTGCTGCATGTGCCGTTGCCCGAGGAAGAGGCGGGTAACATTGCGTTTCACATTGTCAATGCGCGGCAGGACTCGGCTGCGGGCTATGACGCGATGCAGGCCGCCCGCCTGATCGGCGAGATCACGAATATCGTCACTTACAGTATGCACTGTACGATAGACAGCGAAAGCATTCACTTTTCGCGTTTTATCAGTCATCTACAGTTCTTTTCCGAGCGCTTTTTCTCGGGCAAGCTGATGGACAGCGCGGATGATTTCCTGTTCGGGCAAATGCAGCGGGGGTATCCGGAAGCGACTGCCTGCGCGGAAAAGATACGCACCTTTGTGCTGCGCAAGTACAATGTGTTCCTGCCAAATGAGGAAACAGCCTATCTGGCGCTACACGTTGCACGACTTACCGCCCGTGATAAATAAGAAACAAGAGAGACGTGATATGCGTCTCTCTTCTAATGTGACCAGAGTTGTCCCGGTGGTGGACAAGGGGGAGAATTGATCAAATGGAACTGCTGCCGGTTTTTCAGCAAATGTTTGTTTTGTTTTTGCTGATGGGCGT
>JAHZFK010000018.1:27257-40527 GCA_019421385.1 Clostridiales bacterium | reverse complement strand
ATATGCTGCCAATCGCCTGCACATCATGAATAAGGAATCTGAGCGGCTGTTTTCCCGCGTGATCGTCAACCTGACCTGCCCAGCGCTGATCCTGTATAGCGTAACGACCTGCGGCAGGTTGGAGAGCGGCTGGATGCTGCTGCAGATTCTTGGTGTGGCCGTCGGTTATTTCGTGCTTCTGCCGATTGTGGCAAGACCGCTAGCATGTTTGCTGCATGCACCTGCGGCGCATTTTGATGAGTATAAAAGCATGTTGATCTATTCCAATTTAGGCTTTGTGGGTATTCCGGTGATCAGTGCGGTATTGGGTGCGGATGCGATCCTGTATGTGTCTGTTTTCATCGCGATGTTTAATGTTTCGGTTTTTTCTTATGGCACGATTTTGCTGCAGCCGACAGAACGGAAAGCCGAGAAATTGCCGCTTCGGAAGATCATCAATCCCGGTACGGTGTCGGCTGCAGCATCTTTGCTTTTGTATGTATTTGATTTGCGCTTCCCCGCGCTCATCGAACAGCCGATTGAGCTATTGGGCAACGTGACCACGCCGTTGGCGATGCTGGTGGTCGGTTCGTCGCTGGCTGGGCAACCGCTGCGCGTGATGCTGCGGGAGACGTCCATGCTGCCTTTTGCGGCCTGCCGCCTGTTCCTGTTGCCGTTGCTGACGCTGGGGGTATGTCGCTGGTTTATCGACGATCCGCTGCTGCTCGGCACGATTACATTGGTGTCGGCGATGCCGGTTGCGTCTAATGTTGTGATGATTAGCAGTGAATTGGGAAGAAACACAGATTATATTTCAAAAGGAGTTTTTTTCTCGACGGTGTTTTCGATTATCAGCATACCAGTGGTATCGGTTGCGTTGCGTGTGTTTGGATGAACAAAGCACCCGATTTGCCATGCTCTTTCACCTTTTGCGGCAAGACAGTGCCTTCCTCGCTGTCTTGCTGCTTTTTTGTTATGTGGCTTTGGTCAAAAGAATGATTTTATGGGCATATTACAGTTTTACGCTCGTGCCTTTCTGAATTAAAATTAGCGCTTGAGTATGATGGGGATTATTTCCACTTTTGCAAAAAGTATTATATTTTTGTGTCCTGCTGACGATATAAAACTAGTATTGTTATGTTTAAAATAATAAATATTCCTGACATACAATGGATGAGAAAAATTTTGGCTCAAAGTTCAATATTTCTCGAGCGTATTACTGTGTCGAGATGCGTTGCACAGTGAAAGAGAAAATCAATATTCGCAATACCGGAGAATAGGGCGCTAAACAAAAATCCGGTGATAGCGGGAGAAAATGGATTGCATACATTTTGCTAAAAGGAGTTATGCGTAAAAATGATGGACTTTTGTCAGTTTACCCAGCAGATGTGGCAGACTTATTTTTCGGATGTGGATGAAAATGGCCGTCATCCAATCGAAAATTGGATCGATCCAACCTGCACGATCATTGGAACAGGCAAGCACGAAATCTATCAAACAGCACAAGCATTTCATGCGGCCATGTACGAAGAAGTTGCAGAGCGAAACGATATTCAGTTTCAGTTTCGCGATTTTTGGTGCGAACCGGTTTTGCTGGGGGAAGATCTTTGCCTAGTCTATGGCGAGATCTATATTTACTGGGAAAGTGAAGACCGGGAAGTTACCATTGATATGGACAGCCGCTTCACTATGGTGTATCGGCGCAGAGAGGACGGATGGAAAATCATTCATATCCATCACTCCCTGCCCAATGTTGAGCAGGCTGACGGGGAATATTATCCTAAAACGCTTCTCAGCCAGTTTAATGAGAAACTGGAAAAAATGGAATATCTGCAAGTGTTGGCCGAGCGGGATGGATTAACGGGGTTAATCAACTACCGTACTTTTCAGGAGGAATATCAGCATTATGTGGATACACATCCTTCCTGTTGGATCTTTATCATTGATGTAGATAAATTCAAAGACGTCAATGATACATTTGGACATATGGCGGGCAATCATGTACTTAAAAAATGGCTGCCACACTCGGCAATATCGTTCGTTCCTCTGATATCGTATGCCGAATGGGGGGCGACGAGTTTATTCTTCTTTGCAGCGGCTTTGAAACAGATGAGCAGGCGTATGCTTTTGCACAGAGAATAAAAAGTGCTATCGTGGACGCCGGAAAAGATGAGAAAGCCTGGGCAGGTATTTCGGTTGGAAAAGCAAGTGTGTCTGCTGACAAAAGGTTGGAAGAGGTAATTGAAATAGCCGATATCGACCTTTATGAAGACAAGAAATATAACCGCCGATCCCTTTTTAAATAAATTTGACTGAGAGATAAGTATGCGGAAGGTAAAACCTATCTGCATTTTGAAGTAGATCATCATAGCTATATAGCTGTGAATGGGGAGGATCTGTGTTACGGTGAAACGAGCAAGAAAGTTTGCATGGCTGATATTAGCCGTATGCATCATGGTATCTGTGATGCCAGCAGCACAGGGTGCTTCAAGAAAGAATACCGTGGTTCGTGTCGGATTTCCCATCCAGCATGGCATTTCCTATCTGGATGAAAATGGGGAATATGCTGGATATATGGTAGACTATCTGGAATACCTCAGCCTATACACGAACTGGGACTATGAGTTTGTAATGGTGGAAGGGGACACCAATACGCAAATCAGCACTTTGATGCAAATGCTGATGGATGGTGAGATCGATATGATGGGCACCATGAACTATCTTCCGTCTCTGGAGGAATATTTTCTTTATCCCAGCTATAGCTATGGAACCACGTACACATCGCTAACCGTTTCGGAAGACTCCAGCAAGTGGGCAGAGGAAGATTTTTCTTCATGGAACGGGATGAAAGTTGCATCGGCTCCACAATTATCCCAACGCATGGAAGAGTTGTCGCAGTATGCGGAGCTGAACCATTTTACTTATGAAGTGATCGAGAATCCTACGATTACCGATGCACTGAACGCCGTACGCACCGGCGAAGCGGATGCCATTTTGCAGGTCGATATGGCAGTCATGGATGGCTTTCGTACCATAGCAAGATTTTCTCCTACGCCTTATTACTTTGCTCTGTATAAAGGAAATCAGTCCTTGCTCCAGCCTCTCAATAATGCAATGTATCAGATGAGCCGGGCATATCCGTATTTGCAAACCGAGCTCTACGATGAGTATTTTTACTCCAGAGGCCTTTTCGTCATGTCGGAGCAGGACAGACAGTATATTCAGGATTTGGGGACGCTGAAGGTTGCTTTTTGCGAAGGAAATGCGCCGCTGCAATATGTCCGGGACGGACAAGTGCAGGGAATGGCAGCCAGCTATTTTGAAGCACTGGCAGAAGCAACAGGCTTGCAGTATGAGCCTGTCATTGTGCAATCCTGTGAGGATGGTATTCAGCGTATCCAGCAGGGACAGGTGGATTTGATTGCCTGTGCTGCCAGCTCTTCAAACTATATCACAGTGGATGGCATCCAATTTACCTTGCCTTATTACAGCGGAAGCAGTTTGCTGGTATGGGGGCCGTCCGGTGATACCACCTCAAGTGATGCGGATACCCAGCGTTTTTATACCAACACCCAAGCGATGCTTAACAACCTGCGGTCCGACAAGATGGAATGCGGCCGTATGGATATGTATTCGATAAACTATTATCTCCAAAAGCAGGGACTTTATGATAACCTTTCCGTGGATTGGTCCAGCGATAAAACGGTGTCCTATTGCATTGGAGTAACGAGTCATGTCTCAGGAAATCTATTATCGATTTTAAATCGGTATATCCGCTCTATCTCGGATGCACAAAGCCAGAATATGTTTTATCAGGCTATGTCTGCAAAAGTTACCTACACACCCACTGAGTGGTTGTATGTGCATCGTTTTCATCTGCTGGTAACACTGATCGTTCTGGTATTGAGTTTGTGCCTGCATTCTCTCTATCATAACACTAGGAAAGCCCGCCAAGAGGCGACCCGTACCCAGCAGCAATTAGAGCAGCTATCCCGGTATGACAATCTGACGGGCGCATACAACGACGATGAATTTCGTGCGCTGCTTACGCAGGCCTGCGATGAAAAAATCCCTCTGGTGTTGGTCGCGCTGAACCTGAGGAACTTTAAGCATATCAACGAAACCTATGGTCTTTCCGTCGCCGATCAGTTTTTGTGCCGGATCAAGCAGTGTTTGGACAAGATCTGTCAACCGGAGGAGTTCTTCTGCCGACAGTCAGCTGATGTATTTTATCTGGCCTTGCGGGAAAATCAAGCGGATTCTGTCATCGATCGTATTCAGACCCTTTTGGAGATGATCCAGGAAGAGGCATCCGAGCTGCTGGGAGACTATTCTGTTTCTGTATATTGCGGCTGTGTGCTGACCGCAGCAGAGCCCGAACCGTTCTCTGCCGCGGCCAAGCATAGCTACATGATGGCTGCGTTAGCCCAAGGGAAAAGGGATAAAAAGCAGTCGATCTGTGTCTATGACGAGGCGCTCCACGATGCCGAGCAGATGCGTCTCTATGTGGAAAGCCATATGCAGTGTGCGCTGGAGCAAGAGGAATTCCATATGTATTTGCAGCCCAAAATGGATCTTCACACGGGTCTGCTCACGGGCGCTGAGGCTTTGGTGCGCTGGCAAACCCACGATAGGGGACTCATCTTTCCGGATCAGTTTATTCCTTTGTTTGAAGAAAATGGATTTTGTGTGCAGCTGGATCTCTATATGGTGGAGCAGGTTTGCAAGAAGCTGCGGCACTGGATAGATGAAGGAATGACTCCGATCAACATCTCAGTTAATCAGACCAGATTGCTGTTTGCCAGCGAGGGGTATGTGGAAAAGCTGCTGGTCATTACCAGAAAATACGGTATATCCCCTCGATATATTACACTCGAGATTTTAGAGAGTCTGGCTTTGGAGCATACGGAGCAGGTCAATGCTTGCATTGATCAGTTGCGGGCAGCTGGGTTCCGCATTTCCATGGATGACTTTGGAAGTGGATATTCCTCTTTGAATACCTTGGGACGACTGAAGATTGACGAGTTAAAGCTGGATCGCCTGTTTTTGATGGGAGTTGCCAAGGACACCGAGGGCACGCAACGCAAGATCATGGGCTGCATTCTGGACTTGGCCAAGCAGCTGAATATCAGCACTGTGGCCGAGGGAGTGGAAACGCGGGAAAATGAGCGGATGATGGCGCAGCTTTCCTGTAACTACGGCCAAGGGTACTATTGCCTATAGCCGACTTTGAACGGGATTTTCTCAAACCCTATTCCAAACATATGGCCAGCACAATCCCTCAGTGATCTGGTAAGTATCAATATGTTCTGTATGTTGAGATTGTCTGGATATGGGATGAGAAATCTTATTTTGAAAAGCAGCTGATAGTGCGTAATCAAGCGGGCTGAAATACCCGAAAAGTGTGATGAACTCCATATCGGAACTGCTGATATACCAACAGATACCACCTTGTAATAGGTGGTATCTGTTGTTTATGGTCGATTTCCTTTGAACGTATGTTATACTATAAACAGACAAAAAGTTAGCGAATAAGTCCCGATACAGCGCCTGACGATAAATGGTGCAGGATGTTTCATACAATCATAATGTCAGAGGAGAAATCATTGTGCGGAATGAACAGGAAATGCTTAATCTTATCATCAATGCAGCAAAATCAGACGAGCGTGTTTTCGCGGCATATCTAAAAGGCTCGAGAGCAAACCCGAATGCGCCGAAAGACAGGTATCAAGACTTTGATGTGATGTATGTTGTGCGAGAAACGGAAAGCTTTATCCAAGATACAAGTTGGATGAGCCAATTCGGGAAGGTTGTCTTGCAGCAAGAGCAGAACGAGCCGTTTGGATACGGAGAGCGTTTCGGTATCCAAACCCGATATGAGGAAAGCTACTCCTGGTTATTGCTGTTTGAAGACGGCAATCGGATCGATATTGGTGTAGAACTGCTGGATGTCATGAAGCAAGGACAGAATAGAAACAGATTATTCGTTCCTCTTTTGGATAAAATAGGATGCTTTCCTCAATTGCCCCCACCAACCGATGCGGATTTTTATATCAAAAAACCTTCTGACGCACAATTTCGCGGCTGCTGTAAAGAATTTTTTTGGTGCTTATGTGATGTAGCAAAGGGAATAGCTCGAGACGAGCTGCCTTTTGCCATGAATACCTACAACACCCTGGTTCGGGATATGCTGGAAACCATGTTGGATTGGTATATTGGAACGTACACAGATTTTTCCGTATCGAGTGGGAAATTACATAAGTATTTTAAGAAATACCTGCCCGCAGAGATTTACAATGCCTATATCGCAACCTATACCGATGGGAACTATGCACATTTCTGGGACGCGATCGACACAGCTTATCATCTGTTCCGAAAAACAGCACTTCTTGTTGCAGAGCGCTTCCAGTTTACTTATCCGGAAGAGAATGAGCAGGCTTCCAAACAATATGTTCAGAGCATCCGAAAGAATATACAGTAAGTGCATTGATGTTTGCAGTTGTAGGGGCATTGAAGATTATCGACCGGCGCTTTATGCACGGGATATTGGATGCAATGTGGAATGCGATGCCCAAATTGACAAATAAATCGTTCCCGCGTATAATTGTTACCATCATAGCAAAATGAGACATTTTGGAGGCGGCTTCCACGGAACGAAGCGTATGCGCTTAGCGCGTGGGCTTTGGTGTGTGTTTAAGATGAGCGTTTCCATACCCCGGCGGCATACGGGGAAAGTTATGCCGAGGCAGGGAGGCGCTTTTAGATGATTACGCGCAGCAATGTAACAGAGCAGGTCGTGCAGTATTGCAAAGACAATATCAATGCAGGGAACTGGAAAGTGGGCGAGAAGATTCCGTCGGAAAACCAGCTGACCGAAATCCTCGGCGTTAGCCGAGCCAGTGTGCGCACGGCGCTGCAGCATCTGATCGGTTTGGGTGTGTTGGAAAGCCAGCACGGTAAGGGTACCTTTCTGTTGGAAAATCAGGTGGACGAAAAAACGGAAAATGAATATAAGGTCACCTCGGAGGATTGCAAGGATATCCTCAAGGTACTGGAGTTCCGGCGCATCATTGAAAGCGAGGCTGCACGGTTGGCCACGCAGAATGCGACCCCGGAGCTGTTAGAAAAGCTGCAGGAATATCTGGATGTTATGGCGGCCAATAAGGGGCCGGAAGGACAGGAAGAGTTCGTCACAGCCGATATGCAGTTTCATGAAGCCATCTGTGCCGCGACGCAGAACCCGATTCTGGAGAAAAGTGTCTCCAAAGTATTTGACGAGACGCGCAAAAACCACAAACAGTTGCGCTCGCTGTTTGGATATCGCGACGGCGTATACTATCATACGCTGATTCTAAGCGCCATCCGATCGGGGGATGCGGACAGCGCGCATGATTTGATGTTTGAGCATATGCAGAATGCAATCGACAAGCTGAACACACGCACCAATACAAAGACGCACAAGAAAACAGCGAACAAGTAAGGCAAGGCACTGCAGGTAACGGGGCAGGACCCCGTGGCAGTGCCTTTTCTTGTGCATATTGTACATAAGTGCTTTCAGAGTGTTGTGAAAAGTGAGAAAAATATGTTTTTGTGTATTTATTTGCTGAAAAAATGTTGACAAAAGAGAAATGAGAAGTATACTAAGAACATAACTTGTCGGACAAGTAAGAAGAAAAACGGGAAGTTAATATATTTTGGTCATTTAACTTGTAAGACGTCAAACAAGTTGTGATAGAGAGGAGAATACTATGGCAGTCAAAATAGAAAAGGTTCGCGTGATTTGCACAGCACCGGAGGGGATCAATCTGGTCGTAGTCAAGGTAGAGACCAATCAACCCGGGTTATACGGCTTGGGCTGTGCGACCTTTGCATACCGGCATCTGGCGGTCAAAACAGTCGTGGAGGAGTACCTCGATCCGTTGCTGCGTG
This sequence comes from Clostridiales bacterium, assembly GCA_019421385.1. Taxonomy (GTDB): domain Bacteria; phylum Bacillota; class Clostridia; order Oscillospirales; family Butyricicoccaceae; genus Agathobaculum. The sequence continues at coordinate 32,619 of JAHZFK010000018.1, read as the reverse complement.
GACGGGACGCGGAGGCCATTGAGGAACTCTGGCAGCTGATGCATCAGAATGCCTACTGGCGTAACGGTCCAATCAGCAACAATGCCATTTCGGGTGTGGATATGGCGCTGTGGGACATCAAGGGCAAGCTGGCTGGTATGCCTCTGTGCCAATTGTTTGGTGGCAAATGCCGGGAAGGCGTGCCGGTTTACCGACATGCGGATGGCCGTGATCTGGAAGAACTGTGCGAAAACATTCTGCGCTTCAAAGAGATGGGGTTGCAGACCATCCGGTGTCAATGCGGCGGCTATGGCGGCGACAGCTATGGCGTCACGCCGACTACTGCGCCGGAAAATGCACCTAAGGGGATTTATCTGGACGCGCGGCAGTACATCCGCGACACGGTCAAGCTGTTTGAGGGCATCCGCAGCCGCATCGGCTATGACATCAATCTGGTGCACGACGTACACGAGCGTATTGCACCAGTTGAGGCGATTCGCCTGGCTCGTGCGCTCGAGCCGTACGATCTGTTTTTCCTCGAAGATCCGGTCTCGATCGAGCAGACAGCATGGCTGCGCGAGCTGCGCCGCCAGACCTCGATTCCGATTGCAGAGGGTGAGCTATTCAACAACCCGGTCGAGTGGAAAACGCTGATCACCGAGCAGCTGATCGACTTCATCCGCGTACACATCAGTCAGATCGGCGGCATCACGCCCGCACGCAAGCTGCAGATCTTTGCCGAGCAGTTTGGTGTGCGCACGGCATGGCACGGCCCGGGCGATATGTCCCCGCTGGCACATGCGGCGAATATTCATATTGATTTGGCTGCACAGAACTTCGGCGTGCAGGAGTGGAGCGGCATCGAACCGCCCAATTTCGTGATTCAGGAACTCAAGGGTCCGCACGGCGCACTGCTTGAGGTGTTCCCGGGCTTGCCCGAGTACCGCAATGGTTATGTTTATGCCAACGACAAGCCGGGTCTGGGCGTTGATCTGGATGAGAAAGAAGCGGCGAAGTATCCCTGTGAAAACACCGTCACGATTTGGACGCAGACACGCAAGCGGGATGGTTCGCTACAGACGCCTTGATAGGAAGGGAGACTGCGATGAGTAAGAAAGGTATTGCTGGCATCGTGACCTGTGCTGCGCTGGTCTGCGCGGCGGGCAGCATCTGGCAGGACGCAAAGCCCATTGATTGGCCGGAGGGTACTGTAACGCTGCGCATGGCGCAGACCTCGTCGGAAAGCGGCGCAATTGGCCAAGAGATGAACCGATTTGCCGACTTGATCTATGAGCGAACCGACGGTAAATACAAAATCGAGGTATACCATAACGGCCAGCTGGGCGCCGAAATTGATACGATCGAAGGTTGTCAGATGGGTTCAATAGATATTTCGGTGGTCAACCAGTCCACGCTGGGCAATTTTATCCCAGAATTTCAGGCGCTGGACATTCCCTATCTGATTACCTCGAATGAACAGGCCGATAAAGTGTTCATGGGTGAGATCGGACAGGAATTCCTCGATAAGCTGTCCACCGTACAGTTGCAGGGATTGGGTATCTGGGAGTCGGGCTTCCGCAATCTGACCAACAGCAAGGTGGATGTCAATTCGATCGATGACGTGCAGGGTCTTAAAATCCGCACGATGGAAAATATGATCCACATTGATTTCTGGCGCGCGATGGGCACAGACGCAACTCCGATGGCGTGGGGCGAGGCATATACAGCCATGCAGCAGGGTGCACTGGATGGACAGGAAAATCCGTGTACGGTCATTCTGACCAACAACGTCGCTCAGGTCAATGACCATTTGGCGATCACCGAGCACGCTTACTCGACGGTTTTCCTGATCGTCAGTCCGCGCACTTGGGCGAGCTTTGACGAAGAGACAAAGCAGATCTTTACCGAAACCGCGATGGAATGCGGCATCCATGAGCGCGAGGTCAACCGGCAAATGGACAAGGAAGCGGTTGCAGAACTGCAGGAGCAGGGCATGACCGTGACCTATCCGGATAAGCAGGGCTTTATCGATGCCGGTGCTGATTTGTATGCTGAATGGGAGGAGCAGTTTGGCGATGTAATGAGCCGCATTGAGGCGCTTGCAGTCGAGGGGGATGAAGATGAAAACGTTTCGTAATGCATTCCAGAAGGTGCAGAAGGTGTTTGATGCGCTGGTCAGTATCTGTCTGGTGGCTATGATTGCGGTGGTATTCCTACAGACCTTCTGCCGCTTCGTGATTTTTTACAGCCTGCCGTGGTCGGAGGAACTGTCTCGCTATCTGTTTGTTGCGGTCATCGTGCTGGGCGCCAATCTGGCAATCACGCGCAAATTGTTTGTGCGCATTGAAATCATCGACAACTACCTGAAGGGGAGTGCTGCGACTGCGCTGCTGTTCGCACGCAAGTTTGTTGCGATCTTTGTCAATACCGTCTTTGTTTACGGCAGCTATCAGTTGATGCAGGTCGGCAGCTATCAGACCAGCCCCGCTATGGGCATTCCGATGGATCTGCTTTACGGCGTGATTTTGGTCGGCTACCTGATGAATGTGCTGGCGAGCATTGTCGATGTATATGAATTCTGCACGGAACAGAAAGAGGAGGCGACTTGATTTATGGAAACAGCAGCTGTTGCATTGATAGTTGTTCTGATTGTTGCGATGGCGCTCGGTCTGGAGATCAGCTGGTCGCTGGGTCTGGCCTGCGCTGTGGCTGTGCTGCTTGATCCCAAGCTGACGTTTGTTGTGCTGGCGCAGCGCATTTTCGCAAATTCCAACAGTTTTTCCATGCTGGCAATTCCGGCATTTATGCTGGCTGGTGACGTAATGAGTAAAGGCGGCCTGTCCAAGCGGCTGGTCGCGTTCGCGGATTCACTGGTCGGTTGGATTTCGGGAGGTATTTCGCTGGTTTCGATTGTCGCGTGTACGTTCTTTGCGGCGATCTCCGGTTCATCGGTCGCAACGACCGCAGCCATCGGCGGCCTGATGTACCCTGAAATGGTCAAGCGAGGCTATCCGGAGGATTATGCGGCAGCGGTGCAGGCGATTGGCGGCACGTTGGGCATTGTCATCCCGCCCAGCATCGTTATGGTCATTTACGGCAATATCACTGGCGTTCCGGTCGGTGAACTGCTGATGGCGGGCTTGGTTCCTGGCATTATCTGCTGCGTGTTCCTGTGCCTGTGGGCGTTTGTCAAGGCAAAGCGCAGCAACTTCCCCAAGGCGGATCACTTTTCGTTCAAGCGCTTCCTGACTTCGTTCAAGGATGCGATCTGGGCACTGATTATGCCGATCATCATTCTGGGCGGTATCTATGCCGGTATTTTCACCCCGACCGAGTCTGCGGTTGTCGCAGTTGTGTACGGTGTGATCGTATGCCTTGCGATTTATCGGGAGATTACGCTCAAGAGCGTTTGGTCGATCATCAAGACCACGGCCGTTGGTACGTCCAACCTGATGATCTTGGTCGTTACTGCGCAGATGTTCGGCTGGCTGATCTCTTATTACCAAATTCCGCAGTTTGTCACTGAGGTCATGGTTTCGAACGTATCGAGCGTAGCTATGTTCTGGGCAATCGTTATCGTGCTTCTGTGTATCTGCGGCATGTTCCTCGAGGTTGGCGCAACCAACCTGATTCTCGCTCCGATCCTTGCCCCGATTGCGGTAGCATTCGGCATTGATCCGATTCAGTTCGGTCTGGTGTTCGTATTCCTGCTGGCAATGGGACAGGCGACACCACCTTTTGGCACTTGCCTGTTTGTGTCCTGCGGTTTGAGCGGCCGCACAGTCGGCGGCATTTCCAAACAGGTTCTGCCATTCGTTCTGGTAGAGATCGGCTGTGGCATTCTGTTTGCGATGATACCTGCATTGTCCACCTTCTTGCCTAACTTGATTGCCTGACGGCATGTTCACATAAAAGGAGTAATGAATGATGAAAGAAACCATGCGCTGTGTCGTAATTCCGGAGCCGCACAAGTTTGAAGTGCGTGAGATACCGGTGCCTGAACTGCAGAATGAAGATGAGGTGCTCATCCAGATGAAGTCAGCCGGTGTCTGCGGCAGCGACCATCACATTTATCATGGCCTCAACCCCTGCTCGACCTATCCGCGCATTCCCGGTCACGAGAATGCTGGTGTGATCGCTAAGGTCGGCGCCAATGTCAAAAATGTCAAGGTGGGCGACCATGTTATCGTCGATCTGATTCACACCTGCGGCACCTGCTATCAGTGCGGTATCGGACGCAAAAATGTGTGCGAGCATGTCTCGGTGCGCGGCTCTGGTGCGGACGGCGGCTGGCGCGAGTATTTTACCGCTCCGGCCTCGGAGGTGTACAAGATCGACGACAGCGTCGACTGGAAGGATGCGGCATTGGTCGAGCCGTATGCGATCGGTGCGCATTGTACCGCCCGTGCGCGTATCGTGCCCGAGGACACGGTGTTCATCCTTGGCACGGGCACGATTGGCTCGATTATTTTGCAGACCTGCAAGGCCAAGGGCTGCAAGACCGTTATCTGCTGCGATATCGACGATGCTTCTCTGGCACGCGCCAAGGAATATGGTGCGGACTACGTCATCAATTCCAAAACGGAAGATGTGCTGCTGCGCATCTCCGAAATTACCGAAGGCCATGGCGTTACCGTTGCGTTTGATTCCGCCTGCTTCCCGGGCTCTCTGACCATGTGTATGCAGCCGGGCATCCTGTGCAACGCGGGACGCATGGTGCCGATGGGCTTCTCGACGGCCAAAGAGGAGATCACGCAGGCGATGATCAACCAGCGTGAGCTGGATGTGATCGGCTCGCGTATGTCCTGCTACCAGTTTGAGCCCACCATCGAACGCATGGAGAAGAAGGAGTTCAACACCGAGGGCATTGCCACCATGTTTATTCCGTTCAGCCAGATCGAAAAGGTGTTCTATTATATGGACCATCCGTGCGCGGAGTCCAAAAAGATGGTCATTCTGTTTGATGAATAAAATTTCCTGTTTTTAGATTGAAAAGGAGCGTTTGAAAATGGCATACGATTACAAAACAATGTTCAATGTTTCCGGCAAGCACGCAATCGTCACCGGTGGTGCGCAGGGCCTGTCCCGCGGCATGGCGGAGGGTCTGCTGGAAAACGGCTGCAAAGTTGTGCTGATTGACATTCAGCAGGAAAAACTGGAGGCCGTTTGCGAGGAATACCGCAAGATGGGCTATGAAGCCTACGGCGTGTGCGGCAATTTGGCTGACCGTGCGCAGATTGACACCATTTTCGATAAGGCCATGGAGATTCTGGACGGCAAGCTGGATATCCTGATTCCTGCGGCGGGCGTACAGCGCCGTCATCTGCCCGAGGAGTTCCCAGTAGAGGAGTGGGATCTGGTGCTGAACATCAACCTCAATGCA
>JAHZFK010000018.1:0-27247 GCA_019421385.1 Clostridiales bacterium | reverse complement strand
TGCAGTGTTCCTGATGGTTCAGAAGGCACTGCGCATCATGCTCAAGCAGCCGACCGGCGGCAAGATCATCACAATCGGCTCGATGGTCACTTGGTTCGGCGGCACGACCGTACCGGCTTACACTGCTTCCAAGGGTGCGGTTTCGCAGCTGACCAAGAGCCTTGCGGTAGATTGCGCAGGCCGCAACATCAATATCAACTGCATTTGTCCGGGTTATATGGACACGGAAATGTGCGCCAACATGACGCAGGCGCGCAAGGATGAGTGCACCGTGCGTATCCCGGCTGGCCGCTGGGGCACCCCAGATGACCTCAAGGGTCCGGTACTGTTCCTTGCATCCGCGGCGTCGGATTACCTCAATGGAGCCACTATTCCAGTTGACGGCGGTTATCTGGTGAAATAATCATCGACAGAGGTTGGAAAAGCCGAGTTTTATATAACCTGTTCGAATGAATGGGTAAATATCAAAAATGCGCCTGAGCATATGCTCAGGCGCATTTTGCTTTGTTATGCTTGCAGCGTGCTGGTTACAATTTGTGAAATCTGCGCGGTGGTCAGGCCTGCCGGGGCGTAAACCGAATATGCAAACCCGTTGTTGTGCCATGCAGCAACGAGGAAGTCTTGTTCGCCGCGCAGCTGTACGTTTACTCCTTCTATTTCGAGCGTACATTTGTTAGAATAATCTTCGTAGCTGCCGCTGATATCGTCGGTGCCCTTGCCGACACGATAGACGAGTTCTTGATCGCCGTTTTGATAGGTGATCTGTGCCACAGATCGGTTGATATCGGTCAAGCTGGATACCGCGTAGCCATCCGGCATGGCGGGCTGCTGAATCGGAAAGCTGACAGCCTGCTCTAATGCAGTAAGTGTATCATGCTCCGTCAGCGGAGAGGGGATTTGGGTATCCACTTCGGAAGAAGCTTCCGGAGAAATGTTGACGGTGTTCTCTTCCATTGTGACGGTTGCAGGATCGTTTCCGAATAGCGGAACAAATAGCGATACAGGGACATAGGTTGTTGAACCTTTTAGCTCAGATGCGGATTCAAGTGCAAAAGGAGCGCTCATGCCGACTAGATCAGGGTTTGCAGTATAAACAATGTAGCTGTTCTGTCCGATGGCGAAATCGCATTGCATGTCGCCGTTATTCAGGTTGAGTGTTTGGTCAGAGTGCCACGTCACTTGGAAGCCAAGCGCCTCCGCAACCGCACGAACAGGAACCATGATGCCGCCGTTCGCTATATAGGTATCCGCGGTCACAAACTGGCCGTTTACAGTCACTTGCAGTGGTGCCTCTGCAATCACCAAAGAGGAGGGTGCAGCCACCAGCGGTTCATTTGCATCAGCGGCTACTGCGGTAACGCCCATTGAACCTGCGATGGCTACTGCCGTCAATAAAGAAAGCGTTTTACGCATATAAATCATCCTTTCGATTTTTTCCGTCGGTAGGCGGTTTCATATCTAATACAATCAGCAGGCTCAATTTGTTGCGCTATTTTTTTTATTTCTTTTCTTGGCAACCGCAACATTTGCGGTGTTTGAATTGTATTCACGATAGAAGTAATGCATTCAGGAGGACGATCCCGATGAATCCCGATATCTTACATAAATGGCCGTGTTGGCATTTTGAGTCGATCAAACGGCTGGTTCATATGCTGGCGACGGTTTTACATAGCAGCAAAAAGACGAAAGTATATACAGAACAGAAAGTATCGTATCTTTTTGATACATACGGTGATGCAGTCTTGCGCGCTGCATACGCTTACCTGCATAATATGGATGATGCGGAGGATGTATTGCAGGATACATTTGTGCAATATCTTCGCGCGGAACCGGTGTTTGAAAGCAGCGCGCATGAAAAAGCATGGCTGCTGCGCGTGGCAATCAATTTGAGTAAGAATAAGTTGAATTCCACTTGGTATAAGCGGACGGATGCGCTGACAGAGGCGTATCCCTGTGCTGAATTGGATGACGAACTGGCCTGTGTGTGGGATGCGGTCCGCTCATTGCCGCCCAAATACCGTGAGCCGATCCATTTGTTCTATCATGAGGGCTACAGCACGGCAGAGATTGCAGAGATATTGAAGATGAAGGAGACTACTGTACGTTCCATATTGCACCGCGGCCGCGGGATGCTAAAAGATATTTTAAAGGAGGCGTATGATTTTGATGATGAAATATAATCAGATCATGGAAAAAATTCATGTGACGCCTGAAATGCTTTCCCGCTTGCAAAATGGAATTGACGCTTGTCTGAATCGTCAGAAGCGGGTGCGCCGGTATAAGATAGCGGGCCTAGTCGCAGCGTGCCTTGTGTTGGCCGTCAGCGGTACAACAATGATTCATCATAGCGGTACCGCATGGGGACAAGGAGAACCAAAACCGCCCATTGTTGCCGTTGGCGGGGTGCAGGAGTATGTTTCCATCACGCAGCTCGCGGAAAGTTTGTCTTTTCCCTTGTCAGTTCCTGCTGTTTTGCCGGATGGTTATGCATTTAAAAGTGCAGCCAACCAGTTTGGCATGGCGGTTGTGATTTATTCCGATGGCGAGCAGCAGATCAAATACTGCATGGGTGAAGGGGATGCTGCGCTGATTGGAAATCATCATACAGACAGCGGACACCAGATTGATGCAAACCATGCGGTTCTGTATGACGACACAAATCGTGGTTATACCATTGCGGAATGGCAGGATGATACCTACAGCTATTGCATTATTTCGGATATCCCCTTAAGTGAGGAACTGTGGTCAGAGATGATTGCGGGTGTTGCACCGATAGATGGTGCAACGTCCGATTGACAGGCAAGATGCATTGGGGAAAAGAAAAAGAAGGTCTGCGCAGAATGATGCGCAGACCTTCTTTCATGATAATATAGCACAGGGTTTTAGTGTCGATAAGTCATTCCCTGACACTGGTTTGCAGTAAGGTTATTTACCTTGCGTTTAACCATTCAGCAGGCCGCAGGCAATTCGATCGCGCAGGGACAGCACATTCTCATGAATTCGCCGGATCGTTTCGCGGAACACAGCATCGCTTTGCCCGGTTGGGTCGTCCAGTCCCCAGTCCTCCCGATGTCGACAGGGGAGGGTGGGGCAGTTGACATTGCATCCCATGGTCACAACAATATCCACCGGGGGAAGTTCAGTCCACAGCTTGCTGCGCTGAGTGGCGGTCATATCAATGCCATACAGTGTTTGCACCAGTCGTACCGCGTCCGGATTGATCTGCGGCACGGTTTCTGTTCCGCCCGAGCAGCTTTCAAAAACGTCGCTGGCCAAATGTCGGCCAAGGGCCTCCGCGATTTGGCTGCGGCATGAGTTATGGACACAGACAAAGGCCACTCTTGGTTTGTGTTTCATGGCTTACCCCCTGACCTTTTGCAGCAGCGCCTTGACTTCCTCCGGCTTGAGCACCTTGCCGTAGGATACGACCTTGCCGTCCACAACCAGCGCTGGGGTGGTCATAACACCGTAAGACGCAATTTTGGCGAAGTCGGTCACATGGTCGATGGTTGTGTCCATACCCAGCTCAGCCAGTGCGGCTTTTGTGGCGGCTTCCAGCTCGTTGCACTTTGCGCAGCCGGAGCCAAGCACCTTGATGCCGGAAGTCTCTCCTGCTGCACTTGCTTCAGCAGCAGCCGCTGGGGTGCAGGAGCAGCAGCCTGTTTCCGCCTTTTTTCTACCAAACAGTCCCATATCAAATCCTCCATTATAGTAATAAAAATTGCAATCCGTTGAACAGATAGCCGACTAGAATAATGCCCAGCGTACATATACCGATGAACAACGCCAGCAGCCGGGGCTTTACCGCTTTTCGAAGCATGACCAGAGAGGGCAGCGAAAGCGTGGTGACCGCCATCATGAAAGCCAGCACAGTACCGAGCTGTGCGCCTTTGCCGAGCAGTGCCTCCGCCACTGGGATGGTGCCGAAGATATCCGCGTACATGGGGACACCTACAATCGTAGCCAGCAGGACGCCAAAGGGGTTGTTTGTGCCCAGCACAGTGGTGATCCAGCTTTCCGGGATCCAGTTATGAATGATCGCGCCGATTCCAACGCCGACGAGAATATACGGGAACACCTTGCGAAAAGTGCCCAGCATTTGTTCCTTGGCGTAACACAAGCGGTCGCGCTGGGTCAGGTTGGGTGATTCAATGTCCGTGCTGCCAGCGGACAGGATGAAATCCTCAACGTATCGTTCCATATGCAGCTTTTCGATCAACGTGCCGCCGATCACGGCGATGAGCAGCCCAAAAATGACATAAACGACCGCTACCTTTGCGCCGAAAATGCTCATCAGCAGCACGAGGCTGCCCAAATCCACCATAGGGGATGAAATCAAAAAAGAGAACGTTACGCCTAAGGGGAGTCCTGCACTGGTGAAGCCGATGAACAGCGGGATAGAAGAGCAGGAGCAGAAAGGGGTGACTGTGCCCAGCAGAGCGGCGATGAGATTGGCCCAGATGCCGTGAAATCGGCCTAAAATGCGGCGGCTGCGCTCGGGTGGGAAGTAGCTCTGGATATAGGAGATGACGAAAATCAGTATGCACAGCAGGATAGTGATTTTGATAACATCGTAGAGAAAAAACTGTATGCTGCCGCCCAGCCGACTCGTCACATCCAGACCGAGTGCGGACAGACCCGCGCCCACCAATCCGTTGAGCCATTGCATACCCAGCATCTGATCCTGTATAAATTGCCATATGCTCATAGAAACACCTCGCTTGAAGATGATATGCAATACATCAAAAATATTTGATGTGTTTTGCCGAAGAAAACGCCATCGGTATCTGGATGGCGTTGAGATGGGGTATCACCGACCGTTTGTTTGCTGCTCAGCGTCCGGTGTGGTCAGAGTTTGCAGCAGTGCAACAGCATGATCCCGACCGGCGGTACTGAGTCGATAGTGCGTCCATTTACCTTCCTGACGACCGATGACGATACCGGAGTCGCACAGAATCTTCATGTGGTAGGACAGACCGGATTGCGTAAGGTCAAGCGGCTCTTGCAGCATACAGGCGCACTTTTCGCCGCTGCGCAGTTGTGCAAGAATGGCGAGACGCTTGGGGTCGCACAGCGCTTTGAATACTTTGGCTTGTGCTTGATAGTCGGTTTCCATGCCTGCACCTCACATCAAATAATTTTGATGTGTTTAGTATATACGCAGGAACGTGGTTTGTCAAGGGGAGCCAAGCCAAAAAAGAAGCGGCAGCATTTGTTAACAAAACGGGCAAAAATGCCGGTTTTCGCTGGTGGCTTTTTTCTGTTCTGGCTGGTATACTGACAAGCAGAAGAGTGAAAGGAGAGAAAAAGATGAGTTTGGGCAGCAGTTTATACCATGCACGAAAAAAGAGCGGTCTGTCGCAGGAAAATGTGGCTGAAAAGCTGGGGGTCAGCCGTCAGACCATCTCCAAATGGGAAACCGATGATACCTTGCCGGATATCCGTCAATCCAAACGGTTGGCCGTTCTCTATCATATGACGCTGGACGAGCTGATCGAGTACGATTTTGACGAGCAGCAGGCGCAGCAGATGATCGACAGCGTCAGTGAGGAAGCGCAGGCCAAAATCGACTGGAACAAAGTGTGGAGCAAGAAATATCCGGTGTTGTCGACCTACCACCAAAAGGTGCGTGTTGACGATTATGCGCCCGTTTTGCGGGAGATGCTCACCCGGTTGCGGGTCGAATACGGCTACAACAACACCGATGCGTTGCTGGTGCTCAAGGATATTCTGGCTCGTGTCTGGAAAGGGCAGATGTAGGCATGGGACAGGCAGAGACAACTGCCGCACGAACAAAGCAAGAAAGGCCCCACTGGATGTGGAGCCTTTCTGTGTTAGCAGTTTTCCATGATGGCCTTAACTGCGGTTTTGGTGTCGGTCAGCGGGAATAGTTCGTAGCCCACACGGCCGGTATAGCCGCAGGCTTCCAGATGGGAGATCACCTTTTTGTAGTTAATCTCACCCGTGCCGGGTTCATGGCGGCCCGGCGCGTCTGCGATGTGGATGTGGCCGAACGTGTCGCCGTATTTGGTGATCGTGTCGCAGATGCAGCCCTCATTGATCTGCATGTGGTATACGTCATACAGAAGCTTGAGCCGCGGCGAGCCGATCAGCCGGACGATTTCTGCGCCCATCTGTGTCGTGGCAAGGAAATTGCCGACGTGATCGGTCGTGATGTTCAGGGCTTCCAGATTCAGGTTGATTCCCTCGGCCTCTGCCAGCTTAGCACAATCGAGCAGCATGTCATACATCGAGCACAGCTTGACCGTATCAGACAAGTCATCATAGTGGTTGACTACAATACCGCCCTCGCCCAGCGCGTTGGAATGAATGGTCACGCTGGAAGCGCCTACCTTTTTTGCAGCCGCGATCGACTGCTTCAAATAGTCAATGTACTTTTCCTTGTGGGTGGGGTCGACCAGCGAAAAGTCTGCGTCTCCATTAAAGCCGGAAATGGCGATGCCAGCTTTTTCCGCTGCCGCGCGGGTGGCATCCAGATCGCGGATGCGCCAGTCCCAGAATTCTACGGCTTCAAAACCGTCATTTTTTGCCGCTGCAAAGCGGTCGAGCCAGTCCAGCTCGGTATACAGCGTGTCGATGCACGCGCATTTTCTCAGTGCCATTTTATTGGGTCTCCTTTATTGGTTTTTGTGAAATGGGTGGTATCATCACTTTCCTGTCATGATATCACTCTGCACCGCATCATTCAATCTCGGAAATCTTGACCGGGCGTCCTTCATGCAGCGATTTGGTCGCGGCAGCCGCCATCAGCACCGGATACAGGCCATCCTCGCCAGTGACCGGTGTTTTCTTGTCATGGAGAACTGCATCAGCGAACGCCTGCATTTCGGCAACAAATGCGCCGGTGTAGCGATCCCACATAACTTTGTAGGCCACGCCGTGCACCGCGCCGTCTGCGGTGGAAAGAACGGCGGTGTTGGGGGTGTCGTTCTGGTCTTCTGCACAGCCCTCTGAGCCGAACACTTCAACACGCTGGTCATAGCCGTAAACCGCCTTTCGGCTGTTGTCAATTACGCCGATGGCGCCGTTTTCGAATTTGAGGGTGACCAATGCGGTGTCCACGTCGCCTGCTTCGCCGATACCGGGATCGACCAACACAGAGCCGATGGCATGGACTTCGGTGACCTCGCTGCCCGGTAGTAAGCGAGCCATGTCGAAGTCATCGATCATCATGTCGTAGAAAATGCCGCCGGAAACCTTCACATAGGACACCGGAGGTGGCTCGGGGTCACGCGAAGAGATCTTGATGGTGTTCACTTTGCCGACCTTGCCATCCCGCACCATGTCGTATACGGCACGGTGGTTGTGATCGAAGCGGCGACAGAAGCCGATTTGCAGCTTGACGCCCGCTTCCTTGGCGGCATTGATTGCTGCATGTACCTTCGCCAGATCGTAATCAATCGGCTTTTCGCAGAAGATGTGTTTGCCAGCATGTGCAGCCTCGATGATGTACTTGGAGTGCGTGTCGGTCGAGGAACAGATCAGTACAGCTTCGATTTCCGGGTCATTGAGGATGTCGTTTGCATCCTTGGTGCAGTTCGGGATGCCGCACTGCTTGGCAAACGCTTCGGTTTCCTCGTTCATAAAGGGATCAGCGATGGTCTTGATTTCCATCTCCGGCACAAACATAGAAATGTTTTTGGCATGGACCTTGCCGATGCGGCCCGCGCCGATAATACCAACTTTCATGGAGAATCCTCCTTTGGGAAATACAATACGATTATCATGAAGAATGTGATAGAGGTTAGAACGTTGGAGCGTTCTGGTAAAAAAGAGAGTGGAGTGTTTCGTTAAAAACGTTGGAGCGTTTTATGAAGGAAAAGGATTGAGAAGTTTACAATAGGGATTAAATGATTAAGACATCCATTCCGTAAAACGGTCAAGGCGATCCTGCGCATTGTCCTTGGTGATGATTTCGGTGCCGGTATCCACGACAGCGTCGTATTCTTCACCCTGTAGGATCTTGACCATGGTTTCCACAGCCTTGTAACCGATGTCATAGTTGTTCTGTGCAGCGGTCATGGTCAGCTCACCGTTGAGAACCGCCTCTACTGCGGATTTCTGTCCGTCAAAGCCGAGGAAAATGGTGTTGGCATAAGCCGGATTTTCCGCGGCGGTGCGGGCAGCAGCCAGTGCCATATCATCGTTGTTTGAGCAGATAATCGCAACGCCGTCCGGGAACTTGTTCATGATCGCTTCCATGCAGGTGACTGCCTGATCTGCGGTAGCATTGGCATACTGCACTTCGTCATCCAGAAATTCGCCGCCGGCTTCGGTGATGCCTTCGCGGTAGCCTTCCATGCGTGCGGTATTGGTGGCGTCGCCTTGCACACCAGCGATCTCAATGCATTTGATCTCTTCCCAGCCGGCGGCTTTTGCGGCCTCAACGGCGGCTTTCGCGCCTTGCTTTGCGGCTTCCTTATTGCCGGTGCCGACGAAGGACAAGCATTTGTCCGAATCAATGTTGGTGTCAAAGGCAACAACCGGCTTGTCGGTATTGGCGATTGCAGTGGCAACAGCCTCAGATTGCAGTGGTGCAATCAGATAGCCGTCAAAGGATTCGTTGGCCAGATCAGTGGTCAGGGAGTTGAGCTGTTCCTCGTAGTAAGTCTCTCCCGGAGGGCCCTTGATGGACAGCTTGACCAGATCGGGATGTTCTTCCTCGTAGGCTTCCGCACCGGCCTGAATGATCTGCCAGAACTCAGATGCATTGGTTTTGAGGATCATGCTGATCTCATAGGGCGTTTCTGCGGAGGAATCGCCGCTTTCGGTCGAGCCGGTGTTTGTGTCGCCGCCGCAAGCGGTCATGGTCAAAGCGAGCGAACCTGCCAGCAAGGCTGCAAACCAGTTTTTCTTCGTCATGTCTTTCATCCTTTCTTTGTTGTGTGTGCGTTTGTGTGCTATGTGCTGTTTATGTGCTTATTGTAGAAGTGAGAAGGGAGAAAGTCAATGAATACTTTGGGCAAGGCATTTTTGAGAAAAACAAAATCCGGAACATATTTTTTAGGATAGAATGAAAAATATCGAATGATGAAGAGAAAATTGGCTGATAAAGTGCACAAAACGAGGTGTGGAGATATTTGGGGAAGTGCTATTGTGGATTCTAAACAACAGGTTGGTAGCGTGCGAAAGTGATTTTACATAGAATAAGTTGTAAAAATAGATTTGTGATATGAAAAAACAGATGGAATAGGTTGAAATAGTGCAATAATAAAATATGTGCTTTTGCACATAATGATCTGGGATATGTGTGAAAAAACAATTTTCTTTGCCGTATGCACAGCGTGTGTGCTATAATAAATCCACTGAAATTTTTGGCAACAGGTGAGACGGCATGAAAAGGAATCGTCCAACCATACAAACCGTAGCGGAGCGAGCGGGGGTTTCCCGCGGTACTGTAGACCGCGTTTTGAACAACCGTTCCTATGTCAGCGCGGAAGTGCGGGAGCGCATTTTGCGGGCAATCGAAGAAACTGGATATGTGCCGCCGCGTCAGGCACAGCCTGCAGAGGAAGAAAAAAATTATCCTCCGCTCCGTCTGGGCGTTTTGCTGCCCAACTGGACCGGACCGTTTAAAGCAGAAGTATCCAGCGGTATTGAGGAGGCGCGGCGGAAGTTAGCGGCTTATCATGTGGAGATCCGTGTCTGCGTGTGTGAGACCGATCTTCCGGTGGAATGCATCGAGCATTTGGATGCGCTTGTGGAATGGGGAGCGCAAGGGATTGCACTGTGCGCGCTCAATGACATTTTGATCGAAACCAAAGTGGGCGAATTGGCGGATCGCGGCATCCCGTGCATTACATTGAATTCCGATTTGCCGAACAGCCGACGGTTGTGCTTCGTCGGGCAGGATTATACCAAAAGTGGTCGAATTGCGGCTGAGCTGCTCAGCAAATGCGTGCCGCAGAATGCGCATATTCTGGCGATGGTCGGCAATTTGGAGTATCATGGGCATCGCACTAGGCTGGACGGATTTTGTGCACGCATGCATGAACTGGGCTTTTCAGCAGCGCAGATTGAGATCACAGAAACTTATAATAATTACCGTCTGACATGCGATAAGGTGCGCCAAGCGCTGCAGAGCACACCGGATCTTGCCGCGATCTACATGGTCAATCGCAGTGTGACGGGCTGCACGGATGCGCTGCGGCAGGCGGGCATGACCGATCAAATTCGTGTGGTTGCGCATGATCTGTCTGCACGTACGAAGAGTTTGCTCCAAGAGGGCAGTTTGGATTTTACCATCACGCAAGATATGCATCGGCAGGGATATCTGCCGCTGATGTTGCTGCGTGAGCTGTTGCACAAGGGTGTTCGGCCGCAGGAGGATCAGATCGCAACCAGCATTTCGATTATTTGCTCGCAAAATATTGAGTAGCGCAAATATGCACCTATGCACCGAAGAACCAATAGAAAGCGACAGAGCCGCAAACCGCAACAATATGCTGCGGTTTGCGGCTTTGTCAGACATGATGTATGGAATGCGGCAACAAAGGAAGATAAAGGAAAGAGTGGTTGCAGTTTCACTGCTATTTTCAGCTTCATTTCAGCAATGTTTTATATTATGATAGAGGTAATACAAAAGTGTGGTGAATGGCGTTGAAAATCCTGATTATCGAAGATGAAAAGCTGCTTGCGGATTCTATTGGGGAACTCCTGCGGGGTAAGGGCTTTGATGTGGAGATCGTTTATGACGGAGAAAGCGGCACGCAATATGCAGAGCTTGGCGTTTATGACCTGTTGATTCTGGATGTGATGATGCCGAAGATGAACGGGTACGAAGTGGCGCGGCAAGTGCGCGCCAAGCGGCTGGGCACACCGATCCTGATGCTGACGGCACGATCCGGGCTGGAGGATCGGATCATGGGGTTAAACGCTGGGGCGGATTATTACCTCACCAAACCGTTTGACACCAGAGAGCTGCTCGCCTGTATCAACGCGCTGCTGCGCAGACAGGGCGCGCAGGTGGATGAAATCAGCTATGGCAATACGTCGTTGGATTTGGATTCAGCCATGCTGGTTTGCGGCAGCAATAGCATCCGCTTGTCTGCAAAAGAATTTGATATCATGCGCTTTTTGCTGCAGGCAGGAGAGCGCAACCTGTCCAAAGAAGTGATTCTGGCAAGAGTATGGGGATTTGATTCGGACGCAGTGGAAAACAATGTGGAGGTCTATATCGGCTTTTTGCGAAAAAAGCTGGCAGGCATTGGCTCCAATATCCGTATTGAGGCCATCCGCAGGTTGGGATACCATCTGGAGGTGCGCGGGGATGATTAAAAAGCTGCGGCTGAAATTCATTTTAATCAATATGTCGATTGTTACGCTCCTGCTTTGCATCATTTTGGGGCTGGTATTTTATTTTACCAGCGCCAATCTGGAGCAGGAAAGTCTGAGCATGATGCGGAACATTGCCGCGCAGCCATTTCGGCTGGACACACCGGAGGATAGTGGGGAGGACGTGCGCCTGCCGTTTTTCGCGCTTCAGCTGGGACCGGACGGCGATCTGTTGGCGAAGGGCGGCGGGTATTATGACCTATCGGACGCTGCTTTTCTGGACAGCCTGATCGACGCGGCTTTTTCCACGCCCAAACAGTTTGGCGTACTTCCGGAATATAATTTGCGGTATTATCGCGTCGATATGCCGCTCAGTCAATGTTTGGTGTTTGCGGATATTTCGAGTGAACGCGCCACGCTGAATGGTCTGGTCAAAACCTGCTGCATCATTGGTGTGGTTGGCTTTTTGCTGTTTTTGTGGGTCAGTATATTGCTGTCCAAGTGGGCGGTGCGCCCGGTGGAGCAGGCATGGAAGCAGCAGCGCCAATTTGTCGCGGCGGCATCGCACGAACTGAAAACCCCGCTGACCGTGATCATGACCAATGCGGAGCTGCTGCAAAATCCGGCGTATGACGCTGGCAAGCGGGAAACGTTTCTGCACAGTATCCAAACGATGTCCGAACAAATGAAGCGGCTGATTGGGCAAATGCTTGAGCTGGCGCGGACGGATAACGCAGAAGCCAAGGAGGTATTTGCCGAGGTAGACTTGAGCAGACTGATCACGCAGACCGTCCTGCCGTTTGAGTCGGTGTTTTTCGAAAAAGGGATGAGACTGGAAACCGATGTGGAGGAAAATGTTTGCGTGACAGGCGCAGAAGCGCAGCTACGTGAGCTGGTGGAGATTTTGCTGGACAATGCGCAGAAATATGCGCGGGAAAAGGGGCGCACATGGGTTGCGCTGCAAAAACGCGGTCGAAACCGCTGTGTGCTGACAGTGTCGGACGAGGGAGAGGAAATCCCGCAAGACGCGCTGCAAAACCTTTTTAAGCGGTTTTACCGGGCAGATCCGGCGCGCAGCCGCTCCGGCAGCTTCGGGCTGGGACTTTCCATTGCGGAAAGCATTGTTATCCAGCACCGGGGGAAAATCTGGGCGGAGAGCAAGGATGGAGTCAATCGCTTTACGGTAGAACTGCCCTGTCTGTAAATATCATAAGGAAAGAGGAGCCTTTTGCAAGGCTCCTCTTTTTTGTGCTTTGGGCTGTTTTTTCAGCGTGGTTTCAGCATGGGCCGTTACAATGTCTTTGGATACCGGTGCGGCATGGCGCACCGTTTAACGAGGAGGTCAAGCATGATATCAGTGGAACATCTCGCGAAATGTTACGGCGATTTCATGGCGGTGGATGATTTGTCCTTTGAAATTGAGGAAGGGCATGTGTATGGATTTCTCGGGCCGAACGGCGCGGGCAAATCCACGACCATGAACATTATGACCGGATGCCTGTCTGCGACCAAGGGGCATGTGAAAATCGACGGGTATGATATTTTTGAGGAGCCGGGCGAGGCCAAAAAGCGGATCGGCTATCTGCCGGAGCAGCCGCCGCTCTATATGAATGAAACGCCGGTGGAATACCTGCGTTTTGTTGGTGAAGCGAAGGGGCTGCGTGGTGCGGAACTCGAGCGGCAGGTGGCGGAGGTGATCGAGCAGACCAAAATTCAGGAGGTCAAAAACCGTTCGATCGCCGCGCTTTCCAAGGGCTACCGGCAGCGAGTCGGTATTGCACAGGCGCTTTTGGGTAATCCGAAGGTCATCATTCTGGATGAGCCGACGGTCGGCCTCGATTCGCTGCAAATCATCGAGATCCGCGATTTGATCAAGCAGCTCGGGCAGACGCATACGGTCATTTTCAGATCGCATATCTTGTCAGAGGTGCAGACCATCTGCGAAAAGATTTTGATTATTGCGAAGGGAAAGCTCATTGCGTTTGATACGCCGGAGCATTTGGAAAAGAGCCTGTTGTCGCCCGGTGAAATCGTGCTGACTGCGGAAGCATCGCAAAAGGACGCAGAAGAGATTTTGTCCGGTATCGGTCACATCACGGATATGCAGATTGAAACGCAGGACGCGGGGCTGGTGACTATACAGGTCAAAACAGATCAGGAAGACATTTATGCACTATCCCGTGCGCTTTTCTTTGCCTTTGCCGAGCGGAGAAAGGCGTTGCTGGAAGTCAATCTCAAGAAGGCAAATCTGGAGGATATCTTTATCGAGCTGACCGAGGAGAAAGCCAATCAAACCGTACCTGCGGCAAATCCGGCAGAGCCGATAGAAATTGAACTGGTGGAAAGCGAGGAGGATACGGAATGATTGCAGTACTCAAGCATGAGCTGAGAAGCTATTTCCATTCGCTCACGGCTTATGTGCTCGGTGCGTTTCTGCTGGCATTTGTGGGAATTGGCGCGATGCTGTATAACATTCAGGCGGCGGTGAGCAATTTTGAGTATGTGCTCAGCTTTGGCAGTCTGGTGTTTGTGGGAATCGTGCCGGTGCTGACCATGCGCGTCATTGCAGAGGAGCGGCGGCAAAAGACCGATCAGCTGCTGTATTCGCTGCCGATCACGACGGTGCAGGTTATCGTCGGAAAGTATCTGGCGCTGCTGGCGATTTATTTGATCCCGCTGGCGATCATTTCGGTTTATCCGCTGATTTTCGCACAGTTCGGCGACGTTTATCTGCTAACCTCATATGGTTCGATTTTCGCCTTTTTCCTGATGGGTGCGGCACTGATTGCGCTGGGCATGTTCATTTCGTCGCTGACAGACAATCAGGGGCTTGCTGCCGGCATTGGGATTGCGGTGATCCTGTTTAACTATTACAGCGTCAGTCTTTCGGAGTACGTTTCTTCTACGGCATTTGGATCGGTCATCGCGCTGCTGGCGATTATTCTCGCGCTGTATGCGGTGATCCGCTATCTGACCCGGAACGAAAATCTGGCATCCGGTGTCTGTCTGGTGCTGCTGGCCACCGTGGTGCTGCTGTATTTTATCGACAGCACAACATTTGAAGGCCTTTTGCCGAATATCATGACGCAGCTTTCACTGTTTGAGCGCTTCAGCGTCTTTGTCAATGGCATGTTTGATATGACGGCTGTGGTTTATTATCTGAGTGTCATTGTATTTTTCCTGTTCCTGTCCGTGCAGTCGCTGGAGAAAAGGAGGTATAACTGATGAAGAAAATACCGTTTTTCTCCCGTACAGACCGTACGGAGCAAAACCGCATTGCGTCTCAGGGCGGTTCGTATTCCCTGATGATAACCGCCATCGTGCTGGCGCTGGTGATCGTGGTGAATGTATTTGTGTCGGCGCTGCCCACAACCCTGACCAAGTACGATATCAGCTCCACCAAGCTGTATTCCATCACCAGCAACACCAAGGTGGTGGTCAATGCCTTGGAAAAGGATGTGACCATCTACTGGATCGTGCAGTCGGGTGAGGAGGATGAGGTAATTGAAAACCTGCTGAGCAAGTATGACAGCCTTTCCGATCATATCGAAGTGGTGAAAAAGAATCCGGACGTATATCCGACCTTTGCCGAGCAATACACCAGTGAAACCGTGGAGAACAACAGCTTGGTGGTCGAATGCGGAGAAAAGAGCCGGTTTATCGGCTATGATGATATTTATCTGGCCGAAGCAGATCTGTATTCTTATTCTTACAACACTTCTTTTGACGGCGAGGGCGCTATCACGTCGGCCATTGATTATGTGGTCAGCGATGAACAGCCGCAGATCTATATGCTGGAAGGACATGGAGAGGCGGAGCTGCCCTCGAAATTCAGCGAGCAGATCGAAAAAGAGAATATGGAATTGCAAACCTTCTCGTTGCTCAATGTGGATAGCGTTCCGGAGGACGCGGACTGCATTCTGATCTATGCGCCGTCGAGCGATATTTCCACAGAGGAAAAAGAACTGCTGTCCGACTATGTGGAGGACGGCGGAAAGCTGATGGTTGTGGCGGGACCGGTGGAGGACGACAGTCTGGATAACCTGTGCAGCATTCTGGAAGACTACGGCGTTACCGCAAACGACGGTATCGTGGTGGAAGGAGATCGGGAGCATTATGCCTTCCAGTCGCCTGTGGCACTGATGCCGGATGTGAACAGCAGCGCCATCACCGATTCTCTTCTTGAAGAGCATTACTATCCGATTTTCCCCATTACACAGGGTTTGACCATAGGGGAGAATCCCACGGATGCGACGGTCACCGCACTGTTGACCACTTCAAATGCTTCGTTCAGCAAGCTGGACGGTTATAATATGACGACTTATGAAAAGGAAGAGGGAGATATCGACGGTCCCTTCGCTGCGGCGGTTTCTGTGGAATGCACAAGCGGCGGTCAGATCGTCTGGTTCGCGTCCTCCAGTTTCTTGGACGATGTGTATAACGCGTATTCCTCGGGCGCAAACGTCAATTTGGGCATGAATGCACTTTCTTCTTTAATCGGGGAGAGCGAAGCGATGGCGATTCGCAGCAAGTCGCTCAATTATAACTATCTGACCATCAGCGATTCCACTTCTTCTCTGCTGAAGGTTATTATGATCGGCGTATTCCCGCTGCTGTATCTGGGTATTGTCATCTATGTGGTGCTGAGAAGAAGGAGGATGCAAAATGGAGCGGTCTAAGCGGCTGATGATTCTGCTGGGTGTTCTGGTGGTCGCGTGCGTGGCAACATTCGTGCTGAGTGGGTATGAAGAGCATCAGGAGCAGATTCAAAACAGCGACGAGGTGGTGCTGGAGCTGGACAGCGATGCGGTACAGTCGCTGTCATGGGAATATGAATCCCGCACGCTTGCTTTCCATAAGGAAGAAGATGGCTGGGTCTATGATGAGGATGCCGAGTTTCCAGTGGACGAGGATAAAATCAAAGAAATGCTCAGCCGGTTTGAAGCATTCGGTGTTTCGTTCATTATAGAGAATGCAGAGGATCTGGGTCAGTACGGTCTGGACGATCCGGTGTGCACCATCACGATCGCCACTGAGGAGGAAACCTATACGATCCAACTGGGCGATTACAGTCAAATGGACGAAGAACGATATGTGTCCATTGGCGACGGCAATGTATATCTGGTGCAGAATGATCCGCTGGATGACTTTGACGCCGCGCTGAGCGAGATGATCGACAACGATGAAACACCCAGCGTGGAAAAGGCGGATCGCATCACGTTCTCGGGTGCGGCAGAGTATGAGATCACCTATGAAGAGAACAGCGATGCAACCTATTGTGCGGATGATGTATACTTTACGCAGCAGGATGGTGAAACGCTGCCGCTGGATACCTCCCGCGTCGAAAGCTATTTGCAGGCAATCGACGACCTGGATTTGAGCAATTATATGACCTATAAGGCGACCGAGAAGGATTTGCAGACCTATGGCCTGGATGATCCCGAACTGACGGTGCAGTTGGATTACACCGAAGAGGATGATGACGGGAACCAAACCCAGAACAGCTTCGTGCTGCACATCAGCCGCGATCCGAAACAACGGGAAAAGGCGCAGGAGGGCGACGAGGATGAGGATGAAGAAATCATTGCCTATGCCCGCGTGGGAGAGTCTAAAATCTTGTATAAAATCACCCAAGAGGAATACTATGCGCTGATTGCAGCGACCTATAACGATCTGCGGCATCAGGAGGTGCTTTCTGCGGACTTTAGCGACATCAACCAGATAGACATTACGCTGGAGGGTGAAACCTATACCATCACGACGGACGGTGATGGGGATGATCGAACTTATGCCTATGAGGATGAAGAGATCGACATTACAGCATTCCGGGATGCGCTGACAGCGCTTCGCGCAAACAGCTTTACCGATGAGCAGCCCGAGCAGAAAGAGGAAATCAGCCTGACGGTTCATCTGGATAATGAAAACCATCCGAGTGTCAGCATTGCACTTTACCGCTATGACGGCAATAACTGCCTTGCCATGGTGGATGGGAAACCCGTTTCACTGGTGGGACGCAGCTATGTGGTCGATCTGATTGAAGCGGTCAATACGATTGTTTTGAACTGATCTATTTTATTGCGTATAACAGACAAAGGACTTGCCGTCTGCGGTTTGCAGGCGGCAAGCCCTTTTTGCAATCTTTTTGGGGAAGCAATTAAAGCTGCGGCATCAAGTTGGCAAGCTCAAGCGCAGCAAGGGCGGCATCTGCACCCTTATTTCCGGCCTTGGTGCCGGCGCGCTCGATGGCCTGCTCGATATTTTCCGTGGTCAGCACGCCGAATGTAGTCGGCACGCCGGTTTGCAGGTTGACCTGCGCCACGCCCTTGGAAACCTCGTTGCAGACATAGTCATAGTGCGAAGTTGAACCGCGGATGACTGCACCGAGACAGAGAACGGCACAGTATTTGCCCGACTGCGCGAGCTTGAGCGCTGCAAGCGGGATCTCAAACGCGCCCGGTACCCAGACGAGCGTGATATCGTCCGTGTCGACGCCATGGCGCACAAGCGTGTCTTCTGCGCCTGAAATCAGCTTGGAGACGATGAATTCGTTAAAGCGCGACGCGACGATGGCAAATTTTCCTTGACCGGCAACCAGTTTTCCTTCGAGAACTTTCATTTTACGTTCCTCCTATGTTGATAAATTTGTTTTATAGTACATGCTTAAACAGATGGCCCATTTTGATTTGCTTGGTGCGCAGGTAGAATGCATCATCCTCCTGCGGTGCGATCTCGATCGGCACGCGCTCGACGATTTCCACGCCGAAGCCGTCCAGACCATAAATTTTTTCTGGGTTGTTGGTCAGCAGGCGCAGCTCTTTCGCGCCGAGATCCTGCAAAATCTGTGCGCCGATCCAGTATTCACGCAGATCGGGGGCAAAGCCCAGCTTGACGTTCGCTTCAACCGTATCCCAGCCCTGTTCCTGCAACTCGTATGCCTTGAGCTTGTTGATCAGGCCAATACCGCGGCCTTCCTGCCGCATGTAGAGCAGCACGCCGCGGCCTTCGCGCTCGATCTGCTGCATGGCGGCTGCCAGCTGCTGACCGCAGTCGCAGCGGCGCGAACCGAATACGTCGCCGGTCAGGCATTCCGAATGTACGCGGCACAGCAGGCTTTTGCCGTCTCCGATATCGCCCTTGACAACTGCGACATGATGCTCACCGGTCAGGTCGTTGATATAGCCGTAGATTTGGAATTCACCAAAGCGGGTGGGCAGTTTGGCGCAGGCTTCGCGCACAACATGCTTGTCATGGCGGCGGCAATAGTCCTGCAAATCTTTGATCGTGATAACTTTTAGTCCCCACTGTTTGGCATGTGCAAGCAGCTCGGTCGTGCGCATCATCGTGCCGTCATCGCGCATGATCTCACAGCACAGGCCGCACTCCTCCAGTCCGGCCAGACGGCACAGATCGACCGTTGCCTCGGTGTGGCCGTTGCGGGTGAGCACGCCTCCATAGCGCGCCACCAGTGGGAATACATGGCCGGGACGGCGCAGGTCGGAGGGCTTGGTGTTCGGATCAGCGCACATGCGGCAGGTGTAACCGCGCTCCTTGGCGGAAATGCCGGTGGTCGTATTCACATGGTCGACCGATACCGTGAATGCGGTCTGGTGGTTGTCGGTATTGACCTTGACCATCTGTTCGAGTCCCAGACGCTCCGCAACCGCTTCACTCATCGGTGTGCAGATCAGGCCTTTGGCGTGGACTGCCATAAAGTTGACGTTCTCGGTTGTGGCGAACTGGGCGGCGCAGATCATATCGCCTTCGTTTTCGCGATCGGGGTCGTCGATCGTGATGATGATGCGGCCTGCGCGCAATTCGTCCAGCGCCTCTTCGACCGTGCAGTATTGCTGTTCCATATCGGTTTGTCCTCCTTTGTGCTCAAAACCCGTTTCGGGTCAGAAATTCCATGGTGATGCCGCTTGCGGCGCTTTTTTCAGCAGTGTACGGCGCAAGCAGCTTTTCAACATATTTGCCGATCATATCACATTCCAGATTGACCGTCTCGCCCGGCTTTTTGCCGAGCAGGATGGTTTGTGCACCTGTGTATGGAATGATCGAGACGGAAAAGCTGGTTTCGTCCACTGCCGCGACCGTCAGGCTGACACCGTCAATGGCGATCGAGCCTTTCTCCACGATGTACCGCAGTAGGGGAGTAGGGGTGCGCACGGTCACCCAAACCGCGTTATCCTCGCGCTTTTGGGATGAAACCGTACCCGTGCCGTCAATGTGACCGGAAACGATGTGCCCGCCAAAACGACCGTTTGCGGGCATGGCGCGCTCGAGATTGACCGGTGAGCCACTTTGCAGCGCGCCGAGACTCGAGCGCCGCAGCGTTTCTGCCATGACATCTGCCGAAAAACTGTCCGCTGTCATGGAAACAACGGTCAGACACACACCGTTGGTTGCGATGCTGTCACCAAGTTTGGTACCCTCGAGCACGGTTTTTGCTGCAATGGTGAGCCGCGCGCCTGCCGCGCCGTGCTCGATGCGGCGCACTGTGCCGATTTCTTCAATGATGCCGGTGAACATTTTAGAGCACCCCCTCCAGCAGAAAATCTTCGCCAAGCGGCGTAACAGTGACGTTTTTCAACGCTACCGCATCCGCCATGCGGGCAAAGCCCGCGCCGCCGAGCGGCGTTTTAGCGGTGGTGCCGCCAATCAGCTTGGGGGCGATGTATGCCTGCACTTTATGTACAATGCCCGCCTCAAGTGCTGCGAATGCGAGTTCCGCGCCGCCCTCGAGCAGGATGCTGTCCAGTCCGTGCGCACCAAGCTGATGCATCAGATCGGTTAAGTCTACCTTGCCGTTTTTCGCTTGACATAGCACCAAATGTGCGCCCGCTTTTTTGAGCGCCGCAGCGCGCTCGTTCCATTCGGTTATGGCAATGACGGTGTCGATCTCCCGCGCGGTGCGGATCAGCTGACAGTCCAGCGGTGTGCGCGCATGGCTGTCGCAAACGATGCGGTACGGGTTGCGCCCGTCCTCGATGCGGCAGGTGAGCAGCGGGTCGTCGGCCAGCACAGTGCCCACCCCGACCATGATGCCAGACAGGCGTGCGCGTGTTTCGTGCACATGACGGCGGGCGGCTTCGCCCGTGACCCAGCGGCTGTCGCCTGATACGGCGGCAATCTTGCCGTCCAGCGTCATGGCATATTTGAGTACAACATAGGGTGTTCTGTTTGTGATGTAGTGGAAGAATACCTCGTTGAGCCGGCGGCACTCGTCTTCACAGATGCCGGTTTCGACCGGGATGCCCGCGCTCTGCAAGATTTCCGCGCCTTTGCCCGCGACCAGTGGGTTCGCGTCCAGACAGCCAACGAACACGCGTCCGATGTGGTGTTCGATGATGGCATCCGTGCAGGGCGGGGTGCGTCCCCAATGGCAGCACGGCTCGAGGGTGACGTATAAATCTGCGCCCGCGGGGTCTTCCGTGCAGTTTTTCAGCGCGTTTCGCTCGGCATGTAGGCCGCCGCAGTATTCGTGCCAGCCCTCGCCGATGATGCGTCCGTCCTTGACGATCACGCAGCCGACCATCGGGTTGGGACTGACATGTCCCGCACCGCGTGCGGCCAGTGCAAGTGCGCGGCGCATATAAGTTTCCGTTTGGTTTTGCAACCGGATCACCTCTTCAGAACAGCCTTTCTGAGGCTGTAAGATAAAAAACGCCCCGAAAGCGGATGCTTCGGGGCGTATAGACGCAGAAAATAAAAAATCTGAAACACAATCATGCGTTTCAGAACAGCAAACAAACGGAAACGGAAGTTGATCCGCTTTCCGCACATTCTTCTTTCATCCAGACTATACTGTCGGCCTCGGAGTTTCACCGAATCATGCATTCGCTCGAAAAAAGCGTCCGCTCGCGGGCTATACCGCCGGTAGGGAATTGCACCCTGCCCTGAAGAATCCTGATATTCGGTTTTAGCACAGCAGTCTACTGCTTTGCTGAACACAGTATATACCCGTCCGAAAGAGAATGCAAGTACTTTGTGAAAAAATATGCGGAGGCGGCTTTGACCGCCCCCGCAGCTGGGAAGAGTATAAGAAAAGAGAAAAGAAGATGGCTTGATGACGCTTCTATCATAGCGCAGTCGCATCAAATCCAAAGCAAAACCAAATCAAATTTGTGCAAAAAACAGAACAAGGGCAGGGGCGGCGGCAAACAGGAAAAGAACGCTTGTGAGACGGGCGGGAACGTGTTATAATATTTCCATATTGCTATTAAGGCTATTATGGAACAGATAAGGAGCTTTCGGGGTGAAAAATCGCGAGCAAATTCGTAATTTCTCCATTATTGCGCATATCGACCACGGCAAGTCCACGCTGGCTGACCGCCTGCTGGAACAGTGCAAGGCGGTGTCCCAGCGCGAGAGGGAGGAACAGTTACTCGACAATATGGATCTGGAGCGCGAACGCGGCATCACGATCAAAGCGCGTGCGGTGCGCATGGAATATGAGGCGGACGACGGCAAAACCTATGAGATGAACCTGATCGACACGCCGGGCCATGTGGACTTCAACTATGAGGTCTCCCGCTCGCTGGCTGCGTGCGAGGGTGCGCTGCTGGTCGTGGATGCGGCGCAGGGCATTGAGGCGCAGACGCTGGGCAACACCTATCTGGCGATCGACGCGGGGCTTGAGGTCGTGCCGGTCATCAATAAGATCGACCTGCCTGCGGCTGACGCGCCGCGCGTCAAAAAGGAGATCGAGGATATCATCGGCATTCCGGCGGAGGACAGCCCGGAAATCTCTGCAAAAATGAACCTCAACATCCATGAGGTGCTCGAGCGCATCGTGTCCGATATCCCCGCGCCGACGGGAGACCCGGATGCACCGCTGCGTGCGCTGATTTTTGACAGCCAGTATGACCCTTATAAGGGTGTCATCGTTTATATGCGTCTGATGGACGGCACGATCCGCCCGGGCATGAAGGTCAAAATGATGGCGACCGGCGCAACGTTTCAGGTGCTCGAATGCGGCTATCTGCTGCCGCTCGGCCTGTCTCCGCAGCAGGAGCTGCGCGCGGGTGAGGTTGGTTACTTCACCGCGTCTATCAAGACTGTATCCGACACCCGCGTGGGCGACACCGTCACTGAGTCCGATCGCCCGACGGCGGAAGCCTTGCCCGGCTATCGTCCTGCGCGGCCGATGGTGTTCTGCGGTATTTACACCGAGGATGGTTCCAAATACCCTGATCTGCGTGATGCATTGGAAAAATTGCAGCTGAATGACGCAGCGCTGTCCTTTGAGCCGGAAAGCTCGGTGGCGCTGGGCTTCGGTTTCCGCTGCGGCTTCCTCGGTATGCTGCATATGGAGGTCATTCAGGAACGCCTTGAGCGTGAATTCGACCTCGATTTGGTCACGACACTGCCGAGCGTGGTCTATGAGATCGTCAAGACCGACGGCACGACGGTGCAGTGCGATAACCCGCACGACTATCCCGATCCGGCGATTATTGATGAGGCGCGCGAGCCGTTTGTCAAGGCAACCATTATGACCCCGCAGGAGTATGTCGGCAACATCATGCCGATGTGTCAGGAGCGGCGCGGCGTGTTCAAGGATATGCAGTATCTGGACGCAAATCTGGTTGAACTGCACTATGA
The DNA here is from genome assembly GCA_019421385.1 of Clostridiales bacterium. Taxonomy (GTDB): domain Bacteria; phylum Bacillota; class Clostridia; order Oscillospirales; family Butyricicoccaceae; genus Agathobaculum. Next base: position 4,351 of record JAHZFK010000018.1, on the reverse strand, counting down.
AATGCCAATCAACGAGATTATTTACGACTTTTTCGATGCGCTCAAGGCGCGCACCCGAGGCTATGCTTCGCTCGACTATGAATTCCTCGACTATCGCCCGAGCGATCTGGTCAAGGTCGATATGCTGCTCAACGGCGATCAGGTAGACGCGCTTTCGTTTATCGTACACCGTGAAAAGGCGTACGGCCGCGCCCGCCGCATTTGCGAAAAACTCAAGGAGAACATCCCGCGCCAGCTGTTTGAGGTGCCGGTACAGGCTGCAATCGGCGGCAAGGTCATCGCACGCGAGACCGTCAAGGCGATGCGCAAGGACGTTCTGGCCAAGTGCTATGGCGGCGATATCACGCGTAAGAAGAAGCTGCTGGAAAAGCAGAAGGAAGGCAAGAAGAAGATGCGTTCGCTCGGTACGGTACAGATCCCGACCGAAGCGTTCATGGCAGTCTTGAAGCTGGATGAGGAATCATGAGTAAATTCAGTTATAACAATCGGCCGCTCGGGCTGTATCTGCACATTCCGTTCTGTGTGAAAAAGTGCGCTTATTGCGACTTTTACTCGGTGACCGAGACGGATCTGATGAAAAATTATGTTTCGGCGTTGCTGATGCACATTCGCGAGTATGGCAGGACGTGCAGTGGCTATACGGTAGATACCGTCTATATTGGCGGCGGCACGCCGACCTGCTTGGGGCCGAAATACCTCGGCCGCATCCTGCAGGAGGTACGCAACAAGTTCCCGCTCGCGGATGACGCGGAGATCACAGTTGAGTGCAATCCGGAGAGTACGGACAAAAAAGTGCTCGAAATGATGAAGAAGCAGGGCGTCAACCGACTCTCCTTTGGTGTGCAGTCCGCGCAGGAGGATGAGCTGAGACGCATCGGCCGCATTCACTCGTTCGAGCAGGCCAAGGCCGCGGTCGATTTGGCGCGCGAAAAAGGCTTTGATAACATCAGCCTTGACCTGATGTATGGCTTGCCGGGGCAGACACAGGAAAAATTCCTTGACTCGGTCGAGCAGTGTCTGGCACTCGGCCCGAAGCATCTGTCTTGCTATGGGCTGAAACTTGAGCCTGCCACTCCAATGGGACGGGAAAATCCGGTTTTGCCGGATGATGACGCGCAGGCAGATACCTATCTTGCCATGTGCGAACTGCTGCGCAAGAACGGGTTTGAGCATTATGAGATCTCGAATTTTGCCAAACCGGGTTTCCGTTCGCGGCATAACAGTAAGTATTGGGATCTGTCCGAGTATCTGGGGCTTGGCCCGGGGGCGCATTCGTTTATGAACGGCCGCCGGTTCGAGTTTGCAAGGGATATCAAGGCATACATAAACGGTGAGGATATCCTGCGGGATGAGGACGAGGTGCCGACCTTCCAGCGGCAGGGTGAATATCTGATGGTACGCCTGCGCACAGCGGAAGGCGTGGACTTCATTGATCTGGAAAAACGCTATAATATTGATTCTACACCCTATGAGGAAGCATTCCGCAGTCTGATGGGCAATGAACTGGTTGCGCATCAGGGTACGCGCTGGTATCTGACGGAAAAGGGGTTTCTGGTGTCCAACAGCATCATCAACACCATCGTCGAAGCGGGGCAGGAACAGATGGAGTCGCCCGCGCCGCCGGTATTCCAATAAACGACCGGCTGTTTGTTTGTTATTCCAAAAAATATATAAATCGGAGGAAAAAATATGCGCGCAGTTATCACGGTGGTCGGCAAAGACCGTACCGGCATCATCGCCAAGATCTCGGAGACGCTCTATCAGCATGGGGTCAATATCGTTGATATTTCGCAGAACGTCATGGAGGACATGTTCGCCATGGTCATGCTGGTCAATATCGACAAGTGCACGGTGGATTTCACCCAGCTGGCCGACCTGCTGGACAAGGACGGCGAAGCGCTCGGCATGAAGATCCACACCATGCACGAGGATATCTTCGACGCGATGCACAAGATTTGAGGTGTCGGCTATGTCAATGATCAACACCAAGGACATTCTGGAAACCATCAAGATGATTGAGGAGGAGCACCTGGATATCCGCACGATCACGATGGGCATTTCGCTGCGTGATCTGGCCAGCGATGATATCAATGTGCTTGCCGACAAGGTTTACGACAAGATCACCCGCCGCGCGGAAAAGCTGGTTTCGACCGGCGAACAGATTGAGCGCGAGCTCGGTATCCCGATCATCAACAAGCGCATTTCTGTCACGCCGATTGCGATGATCGGTGCAGTGACCAATGCAAATAGCTATGTGCCGCTTGCTAAGGCGCTCGACCGTGCAGCAAGTGCGACCGGCGTCAACTTCGTTGGCGGCTTTTCTGCACTGGTGCAGAAGGGCTTTGCCAAGGGTGACGAAATTCTGATCAATTCCATTCCCGAGGCACTGGCAGAGACTAATCTGGTCTGCTCCTCGGTCAATGTTGCGTCCACCAAGGCGGGCGTTAATCTGGATGCCATTGGCCTGATGGGTCGTATCATCAAGCAGACCGCAGAATTGACAAAGGACAATGATTCGATGGGCTGTTCTAAGCTGGTCGTATTTGCCAACGCAGTTGACGATAACCCGTTTATGGCGGGTGCGTTCCACGGCATTGGCGAGCCGGAGACCGTCATCAATGTCGGTGTATCCGGCCCGGGCGTGGTGCAGTCTGCCATCCGCCGCGCGGGCGACTGCCCGATCAACGAGGTGGCTGAGGTCATCAAAAAGACCGCGTTCAAGATCACCCGTATGGGTCAGCTGGTTGGCGCGATCGCCAGCGAGCGTCTGGGCGTGCCGTTCGGTATTGTCGATCTGTCGCTTGCGCCGACCCCGGCGATCGGTGACTCGGTTGCGCGTATCCTGGAGGAAGTCGGTCTGGAGGTCTGCGGCAGTTGCGGCACGACCGCGATTCTCGCCATGCTCAACGACGCGGTCAAGAAGGGCGGCGTTATGGCGTCCTCGTCGGTCGGCGGCTTGTCGGGTGCGTTCATCCCGGTTTCTGAGGATGAGGGCATGATCGCGGCGGCGGCTTCGGGTGCCCTGACGCTCGAGAAGCTCGAGGCGATGACAGCTGTCTGTTCGGTTGGTATCGACATGGTTGCCGTGCCGGGCGACACTTCGGCGGAAGTGATTTCCGGTTTGATCGCGGACGAAATCGCCATCGGCGTAGTCAACTCCAAGACGACCGCTGTGCGTGTTATCCCCGCCATCGGTAAGAAGGTGGGCGATATGGTTGAATTCGGCGGTTTGCTGGGTTCGGCACCCGTTATGCCGATTGCAACCGGCTCACCGGCGAAGTTTATCCATCGCGGCGGCCGCATCCCGGCTCCGATCCAGAGTCTCAAGAACTAAATACTGCTTGTGCAAGCCGCACACCGGACGAAACCGGTGTGCGGCTTTTTTATGCCCTTTGTGCGGTGCGCATTCGGCAAATATTGTGCGCATACTGTGATAAGATGAAGGTCGGCGGAGGTGGTCTATGGTTGTATATCTGGATGTGTTGTTCGCGGTCAATGTTCTGATGGATGGCGTGAGCCTGCTCGCCGCCGCTGCGCTGGGCGGCGTACGTATCGGACGTGTTCGGCTGCTGCTGGCATCAGTACTGGGCGGCGGATATGCGGTGTTGGCGGCAGTTGTACCGCTTTTGGCGGCGCTGCCCTTGCGTGCGCTTGCGGGTGTCGGTTTGTGCGCCGTTACGTTTGGTGGCAAGCCAGCCTTCGGACGTGTGTGCGCACTGTACTTTGTAGTAGCGGCATCCTTCATGGGATTGGCGATGGCGCTCGGTGCGGCAACCGGTCGAACGCTGCTGTTTGGCGCGGGATATTACATTGCCATACCGTTCCGTGTGCTGCTGCTTGCCGCAGCGGCGGGCTATGCGCTCAGTGGGATTTTGCTGCGCGGGGACGCGCTGCACGGCCCGCTGCGCCGTGAGGTAGAACGACTGACCATCTGCTTTGACGGACGGGAACGCGCGGTACGACTGCTGCACGACACGGGGAATAGCTTGGTCGAGCCGGTATCCGGCCGTCCGGTACTGGTGTTGGGACGAGAAGTTGCCGACTGCCTGCTGGGGGAGGAAATCCGCAGAGCGTGTACGGGGAAGAAGGATGCTGCGGCCTGTTTCGCGGCATTTCCACCAGAAATCGCAAGTCGGTTCGGATTGCTGCCGTATCGGGCGGTCGGAGTGGAGAGCGGGCTGCTGCTATATTTCCGACCGGACACTGTGCAGCGCGCGGATGGTGCAATGCTCGACTGTGTTTGCGCCATCGGGCCGGACGGCATTGGTCAGGGAGCGTATGATGGGCTGATTGGGGCTTGGGTAGTGTCAAGTGATCTATGAAAAACTAAGCCGAAAAAATTAGGCTCAAT
>JAHZFK010000017.1 GCA_019421385.1 Clostridiales bacterium | reverse complement strand
TTTCATAATCAGCTGTGTATTCTGTCCAGAGTTCGGAAAAGGTTTCGGAATCTTTGTGGAATACGGTGTAGGAGGGAATCATTTCGCGATAAATTCCCGCCTCTCCCTGTTCATTGAGCGCTGTTCTAAACTCAGGATGACGATTGACAATGGTTGTCAGATAATAAAGCATAGCAGGATATAGTTTTTGCTGACGTTTTTTTAATGTCGTAATATCCAATTTGACAGTCATGCTGTAAGTGCAGGGCACATGTGAAAAGTAATGCTGAAAATACTCTTCTCCATCCCACGTGGCGCGGTCAATTTTTTCAAAAATCATTTCGTCACTCTCCAAATTGATAATCAGTGAAGGATGTTATGATAAGGAATCGACATTCTGTCTGCGATCCTGCCGGCGGAGCCAGATAAAATAGAGGATGCAGAGCAACAGGTTTGCAAGCGCAGAGGCGGGGACTGCCAGACTGATGAGAAACATTCCGGTTTCCGGAAGGCGGCTGAGAAAATACGACAGTGGAATGCGAACCAAAAAAGAGGACAGCAGACCTTGCGCCATGACAAAAATCGTGTGCTCCCGTCCGTTGAAGTAGCCCAGAAAACAAAAGGTAATGGCAATCATCAGGTATTCAAAGCCGCTTCCTTTCATATATTGCGCGGCGGCAGTCAAGACTGCGGGGTCATTGTTGAAAAGCGACGCTAAAAACTTACCTGCAAAAAATGTCAGTGAAAACATAATGACACCAAAGCCGAACGATATCCTCTGCGCTAAGAATAAGGCTTGATTGGCACGTTTTTGGTTTCCGGCTCCCATATTGTGCGCTACAAAGCTAGAGAGCGCAGACATAAATGACATGGGGATAATGGATAAAAATACATATAGTTTTTCTGAAATGCCGACACCGGCGGACGCTACCACGCCAAGTGTGTTGATAATGGCGGTAATGATTAGGAAGGACAGATTGGTTAAAAAGTCCTGCAAGGCGATGGGCGTTCCAATTTGTAAAATCTTTGCAATGTTTTTACTGCTCTTATGCCATTGCTCCCGGATGGAAAAGGGGAGTGGATGACGATGCATATAGCAAACGGAAAAAACAACGCTGACGGCCTGCGCAATGACAGTGGCCATCGCAGCGCCGGATGCGTTCATTTTGAATACGCCGACCAACAGCAAATCAAGAACGACATTGACAAAGCAAGCGATCAATACAAAAAGAAAGGGAGAACGGGAGTTTCCGATTCCACGGAAAATACCGCTAATGCCGTTGTAGGCAGTGATAAAAACAATGCCTGCCGAACAAATTCTAACATATCGGATGGTTTCAGCCAGTGCAGCATCGGGTACATTCAGTAAAATGGCAATTTGCGGTGTGAACAGCAGCATGATTGCGGTGAGCAGCAATGCCACAACAGAAAAAAGCTTGATCTGGCTTGCAACTACCTGTCCGGCATTCTGCGTGTCATCAGCGCCAATGGACTTTCCCAGCAATACAGTGACACCCATGGTCAGTCCGGCGATCAAAGAGGTGATTACCTGCATGACTTGACTGCCGGTTGCCACGGCGGACACACTTCCTGTTGGGGAAAGCTGCCCGACGACTGCCAGATCCACTCCGCCATAGAATGCCTGCAAAAGCAAAGACAGCATGAGCGGAAGGGCAAAACGAATCAGTGGCGGCAGGATCGGACCGGATAAAAACGGATTGGCTGTCGCTTTGTTTTGGGTTTGCATCATGTTACCCCCTGCATTGTGATGGTGATCGATACAATAAAAAATCGCTAACAAGCATACACTTGTTAGCGATAATGTATCAAACGAAGTACAACCGTACTGTGACAGTATACCATATTTCCTGCAAAAGTCAACATGCAGAATGGATAGGATAACTTATATGCACTTGAGGCATAAGGTAAGTCAACCGACGATAGCAGTGCTGCATAATCCTACAATACTAGTCTTAATAGAAACCAGCTGTCTGTCAGTTCAAACTGGCAGACAGCTCCGTTTTTTTGACAAAAAGCCGAGATGGACTGCACCCCAAGGCCGTGCCCCTCTCTGTGCGCAATAGGCAGACCTTGCGCATCAAAGACTACATCTTCGCTGCACGGGTTGGAGATTTCTAACATGATACTAGGGGTTGCTACCATTTTGCAGCGGATCGCCCGCTGTACCCGGGGTAGTAACAGATTGGCGTGGATAGCGTTTTCCAGCGCATTGGCAACGACAATGGCCAATGCACCCTCGTCCACCGTCAGCGTGTCCGGCAGAGAGATTTGGGCTGTTATGTGGATCCCCTGATTTTGAGCCTGATCGAAGTAGGAGGAGAAAACAGCGTCCAGAACTGGCGGGCGACACCATCGAATTTCTTTCTGCTCGTCCAGTCGCTTTTGAGTAGCATCTAGAAAGTCCAAAGCGGCGTCTTTGTCTCCTCGTGCTATCAGTTCTGCGACAGCCTGAAGTCGGTGACGCAAGTCATGACGTTCTGTGCGGATGGCGTCCTCTGCTGCTTTCACTGCCTCCATCCGGCTCTGCAAAGCAGACAACTGCAAACTGGATAGCTGAACCTCATAACGGGCGCTGTTTTCTTTCTGCACCCGCTCAAAAAAGAGATACATCAAGTAGTAGGCACAGCCGCACACGATCAGCAAACCGTAGAACAGCACCATTATTGTAACAGAGTTCTCGGAATGGTTAATGGTGTACAGCATGGTAATAAATGTAGAGAACGGCATAATGCAAAGAATTCCCCAACTGCGATTGAGCTGGTGAAGCATTTGCTGGTATGTGAAGCTGAATCGCCGAAGAATAAAGAACATTAAAAAGAAGGAAACCGTGCGCACAGCAAAGGAATAATATTCCCGGTATTCATTGCCCTCCAGAAGCAGTGTGGTCAGCATGGCATTTGCGGTTCCAATGCAACCGATGAATAGTCCGGTGATAATATTAAAAGCAGCGCGAAAATCTCGGTGTTGGGAACACCAGAGCGTAATGAGAATATACGGAAGGGTGATTGTAAATATATAAACACGCTGATAGATATCCCAGAAATTCAGGAAAAGTAGTGCAACCAGATTGGCGCAGACAACCAGCACTACCGTGACGATCCAGCGGGTCCGCCACTTGGTGACCGGTTTGCGGAAATCGACCAAAAGAAAGACATAGCTTCCTAAAAAGGCTTGCGAGACAGCTACATATAGAGTGTGATAAAAATCCGGCTTTAACGCCCCCTGTTCTTTTGCTTATCGTTACCATTCGTTGGCTTCCATCAGCCAATAGCTGCCCCAAGCTTTTTTGAAATCCGCTGCCGCTGTTCTGGGCAGCACCACGGTCTGACCGTTGTCCAACAAGGCCGTTCGGCCGTTGACCCCGGTCACATGCTGAAAATTCAGCACAAAACTGGCTCCGCATAGATAGAAGCGCCTGTCGGACAGAAGGGGAGCGGCCATTTCCCGAAAAGAAACCCGAATTGTCTGGGAATCGACAGTGCCGTCGGTACAATAATAGCGCATGACCCGCCCGACTCGCTCTATATATCGGATACACTCAAACAGGATGCGACGCGGCCCATCTGCTGTGGTCACCACAACGGCGCTGCTTTGCCGCCGCTTCAGTTTCTCCACCGCCCCGTCCAGCACCTGAAACAGTTTATTTTCTTTTACCGGCTTGAGCAGATAGAAAAACGCCCGGACGTCGTAGCTATCGGCGGCAAAGTCGTTGGAGTTGGTGAGATAAACGATTTCACCACCCTCGCCCAATGCACGTAAGCGTCGGCCGGTGTCGATTCCACTCAGCTCCGGCATGAGAATATCGAGTACATAGAGGTCAAAATATCCGGCGTCCTCTGCCCGCGCCAACAGCGCACTGCCACTCCGAAACGTCTCTACCTGACCATTCAGATTGGGACGGGACCGGAGATAAGTATTGAGCAGTGCCGCTATCTGATTGAGTTGTTTTTCTTCATCGTCACATACGGCGATTCGCAGCATTGCTGTTCCTCCTTCACAACAAAGTGCAAATTTTGCGCAGATAGCATCAAATTTCGAACAAATACTCTGTGATTTCACACAAATTTGTACAATGAAAATAGCATGGAAGTACAAAAACGTCAAGAGGGGATGCCAAAAAGAGAGAATGCTGAGATGTGGAAAAGACAGGGAATAGCTGCGGATAGAAGCGGAAGCTTCGTATCCGCCTCTAAAGGAGGCAAATTCTGCACAAAAGAAAACAAATTTTTTGCAGTCAGTTCACAATGACGGAATTATCATTAAACTAAACGTAGCACCCAAGGCAAGAATGTCCAAGCGGGGCTCCAGAGCTACAAAAATTGAGTAGCTACAGTAGTTTTGGCAAGGAGGGATCCGGATATTTGATGAAAAAGACATTTGTTGCAGTTGCAGCGTGTCTGACTCTGAGCTTACTACCGCTGGCTGGATGTGTAAGTGAGACCGCACCTTCTAACGAAGAGTTATGGGAGGCTGCCATGGCCGATGCGGTATTCAGCGAGGATGACGAGGTGATGGAACTGGTGTGTCTAACACAGCAAGATCCACAGGTCATCTGGGACGAAGCGGGAGAGCGTGTGCTGCTGGTCACTTGGCACGACTATGAGGAACTGTGTGAGCCGGGAGATTCTTTGGCACACAATGACATCTGGGCTACCTCTCTGGGGGAACTGGAAGACTGGTATGTAGAAAACAGGGACAGCGTCACCGATTGGGATTTGCGCTTCGCGCAATTGCTGGGTATGCCGAATGACGGAAATTGTACTCGCTTTTCAGCTTTCTGGATCTCGCCGTCGAAGGTGATTCGTCCTGCCTATGTAACCGATGTGACCGCCCAAATGGAAAATGGGTACGACAAAATTACAGATCCGATGTATCAAAGCTGGTTTGACGATAACATCATCTATTCCTACTTCGAGAGTGAATATCCTTGGACCAGACTGGGTTATACCTATGACTGGATTGGAAAAGATTCGCCGTATGGTCTGACCGAGTTCCTGATTGCTGACGGCAGCGAGGCAGAGATTGCCTTTACTTATTCTACGGAGGATTTTGTGATCTGGCTGGATTCACAATCCTAATACTTACGACAGAAAGGAAAAACCAATATGACTCAACACTGTGACAACAAGCGGGATTGCCCCTGCACGTATAACTGCATCCGACACGGAAAATGCTGCGAATGTGTAGCGCATCACCGAGACCATAATGAAGGTGTTCCGGGCTGTTTCTTTTCCAAGGAAGCAGAGGCCACCTATGATCGCAGCATCGAGGCTTTGGCTCGGGATCACGGAATTATCAAATAGGGAAGAAGTTTTATTTCATGAACAAGCAAAAAGTAACCCTGCCAAAGAGGCGAGAAGAAGTGCAGTTGGACGAAGGAGGTATTGACACACTCTCTCAATTGCTGGCTGACGCGCTGGAGAAAGCGGGCGTAGAGCGGAAAGATATCATTCGCTTGCGGCTGGCTGTGGAAGAAATACTGGGGCTGTGGAACGCTGAAAAGGAGAAAGAGACGGTTTGTACCTTTCAATGCGGTACCAGACTGAAACGGACTTATCTTGAAATCACGGCTCCCGGCAAGTGCATCAAGCCTGACGAGGCGGCTGCTGATATGGCCGGCCAGATGTTGTGCGCTAACCTGCTGGCGCAGGCGGGATTGTCTCCAGTCTATTCCTATCAGGACGGAATCAACCGATTGGCGCTCTATCCTTCCACCCCCCAAAAGATTAGTCCTCTGCTTCAACTGTTGCTGGCAATTTTGAGTGCGGTGGCAGCTGGGGCAGTATTTCTTGCTCTGCCTACCTATGTGGGAGAAGCGGCATCTGGTGTGGTGAACCCTCTCTTTTCCGCATTGATGGGAATTTTACAGACACTCGCAAGCCCTATGATTTTTCTCAGTGTATGCTGGGGGATTATCAGCATTGGAGATGTACATATGCTGAGCCGGATTGGTAAAACGGTGCTGCTTCGTTTTCTGGGAGCCGTTTTTCTATTGACCACAGTAACGGCGATCGGTCTGGTTTGGTTGTTCCAACCGGCAAGCGGGGCGGAGTCTGTGGGTGAAAATGCAGCCGCCCAAATTTACGGTATGATTCTGGGGATCATTCCGACTAATGTCATCACACCATTTCTGGAGGGTAACTCCTTGCAGATTATTTTTATGGCCATCTGTGTAGGACTCGTGCTTCTGGTGCTGGGAGAAAAGACTTCTGCCCTGCGGGTCCTGCTGGGTCAAATCAATACGGCGGTACAGTTTATGATGGAGATCGTGGGGCGTTATATCCCGCTCTTTGTCTTTGTGAGCCTGTTTTCTCTCATGCTCTCTAACGCGCTAAGCGATTTGGGGGGCGTGGTAAAGGGCGTGTTGCTGGGAATGGCCGCTTGTGTGGCATGGCCCCTGTTGTATGCGCTGTGGGCTTCCTTGCGTTTGAAAGTGTCCTTTCCGATGGTGCTGCGTAAGTTGCTGCCTACTTATCTGATCGCCTTGTCCACCGCTTCATCCTCGGCTGCTCTTTCCACCAATTTGGAGACTTGTGAGCATCGTCTGGGTATTTCCAAGCGCATCGTCCATTTTGCCGTTCCCTTGGGACAGGTTGTATTCAAGACTGGCGGTGCAGTGGGCTTCTTTATATTGGCTCTTGGGCTGGCGGAGTTTTATGGGGTAGCAATGCCTCTTTCTTGGGTGGTTACCGGCGTGCTGACATCTGGGCTATTGGCCATCGCTGCCCCGCCAGTGCCCGGCGGAAGTTTAACCTGCTACACCGTGCTGCTGGCTCAGTTGGGAATTCCGGAGGGGGCTATTGGTCTGGCTGTGGCAGGTAATGTGCTTTTGGATTTCTTTATGACTTCCTGCGGCATCTCGTGCCTGCAATCAGAACTGATGCTCTCAGCTAACAAGTTGGGAATGCTGGATCGAGAACGACTGGAGAAAAGGTGAGTCGGAAGAAACAAAGCGGTATGTTTCAGACGCTGCTGATTCTTTGGTGTGTCAACAGGGTGACGATTCTGCTCTAAGCAGGAAATAACATTGCATCGCTGAAATGGAGGATATGGTGTGAATATCGTAAAAACAAGTGAAGGTACAAAACTGACCTTTTCCATAGAGGGACGGCTGGATACTACCACAGCCCCCCAATTGGAGATGGAGGTAAAAAGTGCACTAACTGGCGTGACTGAGCTGGTGTTGGACTTTTCACAGTTGGAGTATCTATCTTCTGCCGGTCTGCGGGTTATTCTTTCCGCACAGAAGATCATGAACAAACAAGGGAGAATGGTTGTTCGCCATGTGAATGAGACCATTCTGGAAGTATTTGAAGTCACGGGCTTTATTGACATTTTGACGATTGAATAAGGAGGGGTAACCTGTGAATGGCAACGAAATGGGTATGATTCGGCCCGAACTGCCGAACATTGTAGGTCTGTCGCATATCTGTATTTTTGTGGATGACATGGAACAGGCCGTGGACTATTATCGCAATTTGTTGGGGGTGCAGCCAGACCATTGTCTGCCTCACTGGAAAAACCAAGGCTTTTTCAAGGCTGGGGGTTTTATCAATGAATCAGCCGATGGAGATGTTTCGATTGCCTTTGTGAATGTTCCCGGCACAAAACTCACGCTGGAACTGATGCAGTACCATTATCCTAAGGGACGGACAGAACCGGTGATTTTTGCCGCCAACGATGTCAGCGGTGCCCGTCATGTGGCACTGAAGGTCACCAATATCGAAGCGGCATTTGCGCATATCCAATCCATGCCAGACACGCGGCTCATCAACGAAACCGAGGACTATCAAGTGTATCAGATCAGTGAGACGCAGCCATCGGATGTCCGCTTTTTCGATCAGGCGCCCGGACAAACCGATGAGCGGAATATCGAGACAGCCAAAATCCTAGGGCAGGTTCGCTATTTTTATTTTATTGACCGCTATGGTTTGCAATGGGAGTTTGAGCAAGGTCACACGGATATTGGTGACTGATTCTGGACAAAGCACAGGATGGCGGAGAGAATTAGGCCTGCCTGACGGTGCTGGGGGTGATTCACACGGATAAGAAAAGCATGAACCTTATCTTTCAGGAAAATGAGCGGGAGGCGAACCTGTATTCCTGCCGCTGTCTACAGGTTATGGCGTTGATTGCTGCTTTAGCTTGGGGTCTGAATCTGTTGGATGTCTTTATCGTGCCATCAGCCGTCATGAATGCGGGTATGCCCGTGTGTATACTATCTTTTCTGCTGCCTACCATGCTCCGTTCCAGAATGCCCCAGATAGGCGGGGGATTCAAATATCTCATCATGGGCTGCTGTATTCTGGGCATCACCGTGCTGTCTATTGCGATCCCTAAGCACACTGTGCTGGCTTGGATCGCGCCAGTGCTCCTCAGCTGTCACTACTACTCCAGAACGCTGACTGTTAGCGCTCTGATTGCATCGGTTGTGTGGTTGTATGTTGCTGGTATCGCCAGCCTGTTCGTGGGTGAGGGAGATCCGAATCTGATCAAGGCCTTCCATGCGGAGGAGGCGGTAATCACACCAGAGATTTTTAGGGAAGCAGTGCTGTTTTTTCTGCTGCCTCGTTCCGCAATCCTGATCGGGATGGCCTTTGTATGTATTACTGTGGCCAAGCGCACCCGCAGCCTGCTGGAAAAGCAGGCTGCGGATTCCTCTGCTCGGCAGCGGATCGAGACAGAGCTGAATGTAGCCACTCGGATTCAGGCAGACATGCTGCCGCGGATTTTCCCTGCTTTCCCTGAACGCAGGGAATTTGATATTTATGCTAGTATGGCACCGGCAAAAGAAGTTGGCGGTGACTTCTATGATTTTTTCCTAGTAGACAATGACCATTTGGCTATGGTTATTGCCGATGTCTCCGGTAAGGGCGTGCCGGCAGCATTGTTCATGGTGATTACAAAGACCCTGTTAAAAAATGCAGTACAAACGGGAGCGTCTCCAAAAGAAGCGCTCGAGAAGGTCAATAATCAGCTGTGTGAAAACAATGAGTCGGAGATGTTCGTTACTGTCTGGCTGGGCATATACGAAATTTCCACCGGAAAGCTCACTGCTGCCAATGCGGGTCATGAGTATCCGGCGATCCGGAGATCAGGCGGTCAATTTGAATTATGGAAGGATCGACACGGCTTTGTACTGGCAGGCATAGAAAATGCACGATATCAGGAATATGAGCTGGAGATCGGTGTGGGCGATACGCTGTTTGTGTATACCGATGGTGTAGCCGAGGCGACAGATGCGTCGAATACCCTCTACGGAACCGGTCGCATGATGGCGGCACTGAACCAAAACTGTGAGCTAGATCCGGAAAAACTTCTGCATCAAGTCAAGACGGATATTGACCGGTTCGTTGGTTCGGCACCTCAGTTTGATGATATTACCATGCTGGCGTTTCAGCGGAAAGAGGCCGTCGTCCGGCAAAGGATGGAGGCCGTGCCAGAGCTGGAGAGCATTCCCGAGGTTTGTGAATTCCTGGAGCATATACTTGAAAAGCAGGATACGCCCATGAGAGTTGTCACACAGGTGAATATTGCTGCGGATGAAATTTTCTCAAACATTGCCCGGTACAGTGGCGCCACGGATGCCCAAGTGGAGTGTGAGGTGATGGATGGCCAAATCATTATTCGTTTTATGGATGATGGAAAGCCATACGATCCTACCGCACAGAAGGAGCCTGATATTACCTTATCCGCGGAGGAACGGGAGATTGGCGGCTTGGGGATCTATATGGTAAAGAAGAGTATGGATCAGGTGTCTTATGCGTACGCAGATGGGCGGAATATTCTGACCATAGAAAAACGTTGGTAAAAAGAATCAAACGGAGGAATGTCTTTTGATTACCCTAATATGTGCCGTGCTGCTGTTGGCGGCAGGATACATGCTATATGGAAAGCTGGTGGAACGGGTTTTTCATCCGGACGAGCGTCCTACGCCCGCCACAGCCCATCCCGACGGGGTGGATTACATCCCCATGAAAACATGGCGGATTTTTCTCATTCAGCTGCTGAATATTGCCGGCACCGGCCCTATTTTCGGCGCCCTGCTGGGAGCGGTGTTCGGCCCCGTGGTGTTTTTGTGGATTGTTTTTGGCTCTATCCTCGGCGGTGCCGTCCATGATTACATGAGCGGCATGATCTCCCTGCGGATGAACGGAGCGTCGATCTCAGAAATCGTGGGCGCCTATCTTGGAACAACTGCCAAGCAGGTCATGCGGGTGTTTTCGCTGATTCTGTTGGTGCTGCTGGGAGCGGTGTTCACCACCAGCCCTGCCGCGCTGATTGCCCGCCTGACCCCGGATTGGATGAACACCGGCTTTTGGGTGGTCGTGATTTTGGTGTACTACCTATTGGCCACGCTGCTGCCGATTGATAAGCTCATTGGAAAGCTCTATCCGATTTTTGGCGCGGTGCTGCTGATGATGGCCATAGGGATTATCGTAGGGCTGGTGGCCGGTGGCTACCAGCTGCCAGAACTGACCTTGGCCAACCTGCATCCGGAGGGCCGTCCGGTGTGGCCGTATATGTTTATTACGGTGGCTTGCGGGGCAATCTCGGGTTTCCATGGCACCCAGTCGCCTATGATGGCTCGTTGCCTTACCTCAGAGAAAGATGGGCGGAAGATTTTTTATGGTGCTATGATCTCTGAGAGTGTCATTGCGCTGGTGTGGGCGGCGGCGGGCGTCGCTTTTTATGGCGCGACTGGCGGCTTGCAGGCAGCACTGGAAGAGCTGGGACAATCGGGTGTGGTTTATGATATCTCAGTATCGCTCTTGGGGGTGTTCGGCGGCGCGCTGGCGATTATCGGCGTAGTGGTCTGCCCGATCTCGTCGGGTGATACGGCGTTCCGCAGTGCGCGTCTCACCATTGCCGATTGGTTTCACATTGATCAGTCAGATATGAAACGGCGGCTGGCAGTGACCATTCCGTTGCTGGCAACAGGCGCGGTTCTGACCCAAGTGGATTTTGATGTGATCTGGCGCTATTTTTCGTGGAGCAACCAGACCTTGGCTATGATCACGCTGTGGGCGGCAGCTATGTATCTGGTGCGCCACGGGGACAAATCGTGGCATTCGCTAATGTGCGCCATTCCCGCTACCTTTATGTCTGGCGTATCGTGTACCTATATTCTGATGGCGGAGGAAGGTTTCCGTCTGTCCCAGTCCATTGCTTATCCGGCGGGGATTATCTTTGCGATTATCTGCGCAGCAGTCTATGGCTATAAAATGAGCAAAAGGAGGGTGCAGCGTTTATGAAACGGTGGATCGCAGCAATCTGTGCTGTTCTCTGTGGCATTTCTCTGGTGGGCTGTAGTGGTACGACTGAGAAAGCAAGCACATCCGTCACCGTAGATTCCCCAGTGGCAGGGAAAAAGGTTGCTTACATTATGCAGATGGCGCCATCGGATATCTTTCAGATGTGGTCTGAGTCCGCGAAAGAGACGGCAGAAAGATTAGGTATGGAATACGATGCCTTTTTCTGCGGTGGGTCGGACGCACAGTGGCAGGATACGATTTCCCAGTGTGCGGCCGCAGGGTATGATGGGTTGTTGCTGAGTCATGGTGGGCAGAATTACGCCTATACATTTCTCAAAGGCCTGCTCGAGCAGTATCCTGACTTGAAGATTGTCACCTTTGATACTCAATTCAAGGACAGCAATGGTCAGACACAGACACTGGACGGTGTGACCCAATTCTTCCAGCAGGACGCGCAATTTGCTCGGTTGCTGCTGGAATATGTGTGTGAAGAGCTGTATCCGGATAAGGTCGCGGCGGGAGAGCCGGTCAATATCCTGAAGGTCTGGGTAGGGCCGAACTTCCTTTCTCCCTTTGACCGCCGTCAGGAGGGATACGCCGCTTGTGAGGCTGAGGGCCTGATCCACACCGTGGAAACCATTGGCCCTTCGGACTTCAGCAATGCCGAGGCTTCCATGGCCGATGTTACCACTGCCACGTTGGCAAAATATCAGCAGGGAGAGATCGACGCTATCTGGTGCTGCTATGATCTGTACGCCAGCGGGGTGTATACCGCTTTGACGCAGGGCGGATATGACATTCCTATGGTTAGTGTGGATATCTGCAATGCGGATATTGAGAAAATGTCCCGTGTGGGTTCGCCTTGGAAGGCTTGCGCCACAACCAACTGGAGCTATAACGGGGAATTCGGTATGCGGGTTCTGGCGCTTGAGCTGTCCGGTGACTATGATGCCATTATTGACCCCATGACGGGAAAGACGGCAAGCTGGTTGGAACTGCCCACTACCGTAGTCACGCAGGATATGGTGTCCGGCGGCGGTATTAACGTCACCAATTTGGACACAGTGGCGGGAGATTCCTATACCGACCGCAGTTGGATGCCTACTGCCGACTGGATGGCGCGGCTGCTGGGGGATTGACCAAGGAACAGGGAAAAGTTGGGAAATATGACGGAAAAGGTGTTTCATATTACCGGAAAGGGGTCTAACATCTGAACCGAACTGTTGGCGGGCATGATTTACGTTCATGACCATGGCGTATATCCTCATGGTAAACGTCGGGATGGTTGCTGCACTGCCCGGCGTATCCTACGGAATTGCCGTTGGCATCATCTCTCACGTTTTGATTGCCCTATTTACAGGCAAAAGAAAAAACTAACTGCGGGGACTTGGGTGATTGCGGGACTATTTATGGTGATGTTTCTCGTAACGCATTGACGGACGGAGGGCATATGAACGCATTTACGCTTCAGACAAATCATATTTGTGTGGAATTTCCGGGAGTAAAGGCATTGGAGCAGGTAAACTTCCGGCTATCGTCGGGAGAAATCCATGCGCTGATCGGAGCCAATGGAGCAGGAAAGTCTACGTTGATGAAAGTGCTCGCTGGTACGAATCCTGACTATCGAGGTGAAGTCCAGCTGAATGGCAGGACGGTTCAGCTGCGCAGCCCTGTGGCAGCACAGCAGCTTGGTATCCAGATTGTGTATCAGGAGGTTGATATGGCGCTGGCGCCGGCCTTGTCAGCAGCGGAAAATATGCTGCTGGAAGAGTTGGGAAAGTCGGGACGATTGTGGGTTAACTGGCGTATGCTGTATCAGAAGGCAGAGGAACTGAAACGCCAACTAAATATGGATTTTGATATCCGCACGCCGGTCAACCGGCTGACATTGGCGCAAAAGCAGATGGTACTCATCGCAAGAGCAATACATAGCCGGTGTCGTATCCTTCTGCTGGACGAGCCGACGGCTCCTTTGAGCACAGTGGAGACGGAAACACTGTTTTCTCTTTGCCGCCGCATGGTTGAAGAGCAGCAGCTTGCCATTGTATTTATTTCCCACCGCCTACCGGAGATTCTGAGAATCTGTGACCGCTATACAGTGCTGCGAGGCGGCAGATTGGTCGCAAGCGCGCCTATTACGCCCCAAACTACTACCGGCGAGTTGGTAGCGCATATGCTGGGTGCGGATAATAAGGTTGTCCGTCGACGGGATTGTTCTTTGGCGGGCAACGCGCTGCTATCGGTGCGCAGCTTGTCCAGTCGAGACGATAGCGTTCGGGATATTTCAATGACAGTGCGGCGAGGGGAGATTGTTGGCTTGGCTGGATTGGCGGGTGCAGGGAAGAGTGAGCTGTGTAAGACGCTGTTCGGTATCCTGCCCAGAGCCACAGGAGAGACTTTGCTCGACGGTAAGCCAGTTATTCCCCGCAGCCCTGCGGAAGCGGTGCCGTTCGGCATGGGGCTGGTGCCGGAGGAGCGCCGGAAGGAAGGTCTATTCCTGCGGGAAAGCGTGTCTTTCAATTTAGGGATCGCGAGCTTGAAAAAAAGGAGCCATCTGTCTTTTCTGTCCTGCAAAAAGCAGGAACAAAACGCGCAGGCACAAATCGAAAAGCTGGGGATCAAAACACCTTCGCCTGAGCAGCGGATCGAGCTGCTTTCCGGCGGCAATCAGCAAAAAACAGTCGTGGGAAAATGGCTTGCGGCCAGTTGTCAGCTTTATTTGTTTGACGAACCTACTAAGGGCGTGGATGTGGGGGCAAAGGCGGAATTGCTGCAGATGATTACCGAGCTGGCCCAAGCAGGGTGCGGCGTGGTGTACGCCTCCGCTGAGCTTGACGAACTGCTTCAGGTGACAGATCGGATTTATGTTCTATACGGCGGAAGAATCGCGGCGGAACTGATTACCGATCAGACATCCGAGGAGGAAATTATGCATTTTGCTGTCGGCGGAAAGGCTCCGTTCTTTCCGTCGGATCAGGCAGAAAGGAAGGAACGATCTTGAAGCGACAACTTATCCCAAAACGCACCGGCGTATGGATGGACTGGGCAGCGGTCATTGCGCTGGTAACCGCCATTGCGGTATTTACGTTGCTGCGGGGAGGCAGCTTTCTCTCCGCTGCTAACGTCGTTAATATCCTGCGTTCCATGTCCATCACCACCATTTTTGCCATTGCCGCTACCATCACTATGGCGCCGGACGGATTTGATATGTCGGCTTGTACCCTTGCCACCGTCTCTTCCTTTCTGTTTGCCAGCCTGTTCCTGTGGTTTGACTTGCCTCTATGGCTGAGCGTGTTGCTGACCGTGCTGTTGACCATGGTGCTGTATCTGCTGACCATGTTTCTCATTCTGGTCTGCCGGGTGCCCGATATGCTGGCGACCTGTGCGTTAATGTTCGTGCATCAGGGATTGGGCTTATGGTGGACGGGCGGCGGTGCGGTATCGGCCGGTATGCCGACACCGTGGGGGACTGAGCCGACTCGCATGGGATGGACAGAGGAGGCGCTCGCCATCGGCGCAGCGCCGTGGTGCATCCTGATTATGCTGGCCTGCGTAGGCTTTACCTTTGTGTTCCTGCAATATACCCGTCATGGCCGCTGTCTGTATGCCATGGGCAGTAACCATACCGCCGCGGCGTATTCCGGCATTCCCGTGAAGAGATATCGCTTTTTGGCAGGAATGCTCACCGCCGTCATGATTGCGGTGGGTGCAATCGTTGTCTGTTCCCGCAATGGAGCGGCGCAGATTTCCGGCTGCGACAGCTATCTGATGCCATCTCTGGCAGCTGTATTTGTTGGGCGATCCGTAGGTGGTGCGGAAAAGCCGAATGCGCTGGGGACGTTGGTGGGTGCCGCACTGGTTGCGGTTCTGGAAAACGGGTTGACCCAAATGGGTGTGGTTTACTATGTGTTGCCGGCGGTTAAGGGCGGTGTGTTGGCTTTGGCGCTGGTTGCCGCGTATAGTTCACGTTGGCGCACGATAAGAAGGGTATCAAACGAGATATGAAATATGAAAAGGTCTGTTGTGTGACACAATAAAGGCGGTTTCCGCAGAGGATTACTCTGCGGAAACCGCCTTCTCTTTGTGACAATATTACAGCACCAGTCGAAGCTGGAACCAGCCGTCTACCAGTTCAAACTGGCAGACGGCTCCGTTTTTTTGGCAGAAAGCGCAGATGGATTGCACCCCAAGGCCGTGCCCCTCTCTGTGTGCAACAGGAAGGCCTTGCGCATCAAAAGTTACATCTTTGTTGCATGGGTTGGAAATTTCCAACATGATACTAGGGGTTGCAACCATTTTGCAGCGGATCACTCGCTGTTCCTGCGGTAGTGATAGATTGGCGTGGATGGCGTTTTCCAAGGCGTTGGCAACGACAATGGCCAATGCGCCTTCGTCTACTGTCAGTGTGTCCGGCAGAGAGATTTTGGCTGTTATGAGAATACCCTGATTCTCAGCTTGATCGAAGTAGAAGGAAAAAACAGCGTCCAGTATCGGTGGATGACACCAGGAGACTTCCTTTTGTTCATCCAGATGTCTTTGAGCAGCGTCCAGAAAGTTCAGAGCCGCATCCCGGTCTCCTCGTGACACCAGTTCTACGACAGTCTGGAGCTGATGACGAAGGTCATGACGCTGGATTCGAATACCTTCTTCCACTTCTTTTACCTTCTGCAATTTGTCTTTCAGGGCGGAAATCTGCACCGTTAACAGTACCGTGCTTTGGCGTTCCATTTGGATGTTGTACTGCGCCACAAGGCTTTTGAATACGGCAATATACACAAAAATCAGCGGTATGACAGCAGTGTAGACATAGACACGCTGGGGAAAGCTTTCCAGATAACTGGCCGGCCAGGCTGATACAAAAATCAGATAGATGCAGAATACACAGGGGATGAGCGTGAGCACGCCCCAGCGGGAGGGGATGATTTGGATGAGCTTACGAAAGGGATGCCGTAGAAAGCGCCATTCCAGATAGATGACCGTGCAATAAAATACGCACATCAGCAGGATGTTGACAAATGCGGACAATCCGAGAGCATCCGTCAGCCAGCGGATCATCGAGGCTGACAATGAGG
Source organism: Clostridiales bacterium (assembly GCA_019421385.1). Lineage (GTDB taxonomy): Bacteria > Bacillota > Clostridia > Oscillospirales > Butyricicoccaceae > Agathobaculum. Next base: position 48,736 of record JAHZFK010000017.1, on the reverse strand, counting down.
ATATCATGATTTGCGTTGTATAGTTAAATACCGCTTGGGTTGGGGTGTCATTGGCGGCCCAGTAGGTAAGAAGTATAGCGGGGAGAGAAATGGTGAGATAAAAAAGGCGAAGCAGCAGCAACTCTCCACCGAGCCGCAGCAATACGGTGTTGGAGACAACGATCCAAACACTGTAAACAGCCAGAATGCACAGCAGTTTTTTGTGCCCAAAGCGAAAGTCGGTCAGACTTGCCATCATTCCGATCGTCATTATTGTGATGAAAAATGCGCGAAAGACAAGAAATATCACATTTGTCACAATTGATTCCCCTCTTTTTTGCAATGTATTACAGCACCAGCCGTAGCTGGAACCAGCCGTCTGTCAGTTTAAACTGGCAGACGGCTCCGTTTTTTTGACAAAAAGCTGAGATAGATTGTACCCCAAGGCCGTGCCCCTCCCTGTGCGCAACAGGAAGACCTTGTGCATCAAAGGTTACATTTTCGTTGCATGGGTTGGAGATTTCCAACATGATACTGGGGATTCCTACCATTTTGCAGCGGATTTCTCGCTGCTCCTGAGGTAACGCCAGATTGGCATGGATGGCATTTTCCAAGGCGTTAGCAACGACAATGGCCAATGCGCCTTCATCTATTGCCAGTGTGTCCGGCAGAGAGATTTTGGCTGTTACGTGAATCCCCTCGTTATTAGCCTGATCGAAGTAGGATGAAAAAACTGCATCCAGCACTGGCGGGTGACACCAGCGGACTGCCTTTTGTTCATCCAGCCGTTCCGTTGCAGTATCCAAAAACGAGAGCGCTGCTTCTTGGTCTCCTCGTGCGATCAGTTCTGCGACAGCTTGGAGCCGGTGACGCAAGTCATGACGTTCTGTGCGGATGGCGTCCTCTGCTGCTTTCACTGCCTCCATCCGGCTCCGAATAGCAGAGAGTTGTAATGCAGACAGTTGTGCGTTGTGCCGGGCATCCATCTCATTTTTGATGCTGGTAAAGAGAAACATCAAGATGGAATAAAATCCTAACGTCAGCAGAGCGATCGCCGGTTTGAGGATAGTGCTTCTTGGATCGAAGCCTGCATATCCAGGGATCAGGAAGACGGCGATGATGTAGTAGGTCGCCATTACCAGGCATATCAGCCACCAGCCCCGGTGCAGTTCCAACAGTATCTGGAAAAACAGCGGCCGCAAAAAGCGGACCAGAAACCAGATGATCCCGGTGCTGAGGACCGCGCAGGACAGCACCAGCACCCAGAAGCGGCTGCCAGACAGGTAGTAGATCAGCCCTGATATGTGGTGAATCAGCGTACAGAACAGAACGACGGAGAGCTGCTGGAAGATCAGCCGCCATCCCCGGAATCGGCTGAGCGTGAAAAGGAGCAGTATCAGCGGGATGTGGATGGTCATGGCATAGATCCAAAAGGCGGCATCCACATTGACCGCCCGGTACAGGGCGACCACCGCCGCCATCAGCAGGATCGTGACGCCGGAAACGATGAAAAGGGTGCGCCGCCGGGAATATCGGCTGTCCATAAACAGATACGCCATGATCATATATAACACCGTCAAATACTCCATGATGAACAGTTCTACCATGCGGTATTCTCCTCTAGCCAGTAGTTTCCCCAAGCTTTTTTGAAGTCAGTTGCTATTGTTCGAGGCAACGTCACGGTCTGACCGTTGTCCAATAAGGCCATTTGGCTGTTGATCCCGGTCACATGCTGAAAATTCAGCACAAAACTGGCTCCGCATAGATAGAAGCGTTTGTCGGACAGAAGAGGAGCGACCATTTCCCGAAAAGAAACCCGAATTGTCTGGGAATCGACAGTGCCATCGGTGCAGTAATAGCGCATGGCCCGTCCCACCCGCTCTACATATCGAATGCGTTCCAGCAGGATACGGCGGGGTCCATCTGCTGTGGTCACTACAACGGCGCTGCTTCGTCGTTGGTTCAGTTTTTCTACCGCTCCGTCCAACACCTGAAACAGTTTGTTTTCTTTCACCGGTTTGAGCAGATAGAAAAACGCCCGGACGTCGTAGCTATCGGCGGCAAAGTCGTTGGAGTTGGTGAGATAAATGATTTCGCCGCCCACGCACAATGCACGCAGGCGTCGGCCGGTATCGATTCCACTCAGCTCCGGCATGAGAATATCCAGCACATAGACATCGAAGCCTCCCGCTTCCTCTGCCCGCGCCAGCAGCGCGCCGCCACTCCGAAATGTCTCCATCTGTCCATTCAGGCTGGGACGGGACCGGAAATAGGTATCCAATAGCGCCGCTGTCTGGTTGAGAAATTTTTTTTCATCGTCACATACGGCGATTCGCAGCATTGCCGTCCCTCCTTCACAACAAAGTGCAAATTTTGCGCAGATAGCATCAGATTCTGAATAAATGCTTTCCAATTTCACACCAATTTGTACAATGAAAATAGCATGGAAGTACAAAAACGTCAAGAGGGGATTGTCGAAAGGAAGTCTGATTATGCGATACGACTGTAAAGCATGTTGTGACCGGCGGGAATCTCTGCCCGCGCCAAAACCGGGGGGCAGCGTGTGGCCTCGGCAGAGCTGTCCGGCATTTACTCCCAGAAAAGAGCACATTTCGATAGAGGGCAGCCAGTGCTGGTTCTGCCGCTATGCGGATTTTCATCTAATGTGTCCTGTCGCGTTGGAGGTAGGAATCTGCTGCTGGTCGGATATGCAAATTCGGTAAAAACAGCGCGGAATGCGGGTTCCTATGTATTGCAACCATTCAAAAAGGTGTTTTAATGATGCGTAAACTTCAAAACTTATTGAAACGTAGACCGCTTTTCGAACTGCAAATCCCAGATTATATCCGTCAGGAGTTTTTACAGGAAGCGGTGCGAAAAAACAACTTCTCCTTATGGATCATCTGTGTGATTATTTTTGCAGCAGAGCTTTTTAATATCGCCCGAGTGCTGCTTTGGTCCAAGTCTGGCTTGGGAACACGGAATAATCAAATTTATTTTTCCATGTATTGTATCCTGCTATTCCTTGCGGTTCTGTGGTTGGTGTTGCGGCGTCCGCTGCAGCAGGTCTCAGTACGTACCCAGTGGGCTGTGCAGTATGCCGTGACCAGTCTGATCTTGCTATGGCACTTGGGTCTTAACACATACGACCTGTATCGCGACCCTGCCGCAGGGACTGCGGTATTGACAACAGCGCTGCTGGGATTGGCTCTTCTGATCCAGTCACCGCCGTGGTATAACGTGGTGCAGATGACTGTAGACTATCTTCTGTTCCGTTTCCGCATGGCGCCATTGCTGGATGCGGGTGACAGGCTCAATCTGACGATCACCTTTGTGGTGGCGTTAGCTGTCTCTCTGGCACATGCCCATCATACCTCGGTTATGCTGAAACAGCAGAAGCAGGTTGTAGAAGTTAATGCCAAATTACAGGAATTGGTGCAACGAGACCCACTAACCGGATTGCTTAACAAAACGACGGTGGAATGCTGGGCGGAACAAGTGCTTCACGGAATGGAGCACCTAGAAAGAACCGGAGGACTGACTTTGTTTCTTGTCGATCTGGATGAATTTAAAGGGGTGAACGATCGTTACGGACACCCTTGCGGGGATCATGTATTGGTGGAGACGGCGGAAGCCATGCGTCGTGTTTTTCTGGATGCGGCAGGGCTGGGACGCATCGGTGGCGACGAATTTGCAATACTTTACGACCGACCTATAACAGAGGAGCAAGCTATGGATTTGGGCAAGGAGTTAGTGGCGCGATTAGGGAATATTCAATGGCAGGATCAGGTGCTGGGGATTCGATGCAGCGTAGGCGTATGCATTTGTTTGAAACCCGGATGCTCTTACCAACATCTGTATACGGAAACAGACCGGATGTTGTATCGGGCGAAAGAGACCGGCAGGGGTCGGTGCTGTGTCCGACAGTTGGAGCAAACAGAGGATAACCAGCTTGAGGAGGTACCAGTATGAAAAAGAGGATTTTGAGCTGGGGGTTGATGTTTTCCCTGCTGCTTACTCAGCTGCCGGTGTCGGCGATAGCTGCAGAGAAAAGTCTGTTCGAAGGTGGGCAGCAGGCAGAAGAGGCGGCGGCGGAAACCGGCACGGATACCGCGCATTCATCTATATATACGGTTGAGGATGATACCAGCACAGTGATTTTGGACACTCCAATCATTTCCTGTGCACCGCTGGATGAGGAAACCAGCAGCGACATGGTGCTGACTGTGGAAGGGGAGTGGGATAGCTATGCTTGGGAAGCCTGTACTTACGGTTTGTGGTCGGATTGGGCTGGGGAGGGCTCCAGCCTGACCCTCTCCAAGGAGGACTTTACCTCACATGGTTTCCGCTGCACGGTCACTCGCGGGGAGCAGTCGGTGACCAGCGAAACCTTTGCCTACGACCCCGCTGTTTTGCAGCAGCCTATGATGATGGCAAACGGTCTGTCGGACGGTTCATTGGAGGACAGCAGCGACCGCATTCGATATTACCAAGCTGAGCGCTTTAAACACTTTGATGTTCAGGGTGTGGATGCCGGCAGGACATTCAAAACCACCTACTCAAACAACGGCTACCGCACGGCGATTTCCGTCAATGAGGGTTCCAAGGTAGAGGTTCCGTACCAGTCCGACGCGGTTTCCGTGGGCAGTTCCCTGACCGCGCAGACGACGCTGGATATTGTCTACGGCAGCTGTTATGTGAAAGTTACCTATACTGTCACCAACAACGGCTCTACCACCCAACAGTTTCGCATTGGCTCCAGCGCCGACGTGATGATCGACAACAACGACCGTGCAAAAGTTGTGGGGGTAAAAGCCGACAATGGTGACAGATATACCGGCTTGTCCATGGACGGCAGCCCCAAAAACAATTACAAGTTCAGTCTGGTGGCTCCTGATTGCGATACCTTGTGGTACGGCTATTTTGCCAAAGCGTTTTACAACATCTTCAATGACCTTGATGATAAGGATAGCTCCTACAGCAAAGACAGCGGCATGGCGTGGTCGTGGAACGGCAGCATCGCCCCCGGTCAGACATGGAGCCGCTATGTGCTGATTGGCGCAGGCGAATTACCGCCGTCCCCCAATGCGCCGGTGCTGGATGACGGGAATAATTTTAACTTGCGTGCAGGCAGCACAGTATCTATTACCGGCACGGCCGTAGCGGGTGGCGATAAGCCTGCCCCCGACACCGTCTATGTGAACTTCGGCGGCAAGGAGTATTTGGCCACTGTGCAGCAGGACGGCACATTCTCTGTGACGGTTGAGGTGCCGAGGGATATGTCTGCAGGAGTGACCGACTTCACCTACTGGGGAGCGACTGATGAAGGCGGCATTTCAGCTATCCAAACCCAATCTGTCACCATTGAGGCTGCGCCGTTTATCAGCCTTACCACAAGCAGTGTTACGGTGACAGAGGGGGACACTGGCCTTGATGCGGCATGGCTCAATGGCTTTATCAAGGCCCATTCTGACACAGTGACCATCTCGCCGAGCACTATCGATACCAATACATCGGGACAGAAGACGGTTACATACAGGGTGGAAAGGGAAGGGTTTTCTCCTGCCACCGCTCAACTTACCGTCACTGTTCTGCCAAAACCAGCGGAACTGACACAGACCACTGTGAGTGGAACAGGGACATTTAACCTATCTTCTACTATGGCATATACCGGCGGTCTGACTTATAAAGAAACCGGCTTTGTCTATGGTACACTGCAAAATCCTACTCTGACACTCAACGATGGCCAAGTCACGACGAGCAGTCCGGTGAATACAAAGGGCGGCAATCTTACTGCCACGGTGAGTGGCAGCGCGCTTGCCTATGGCGTTAATTACTACGCTCGAGCTTACGCGATTGCTGACGATGGTACGGTAATTTACAGTGATCAGAGTGCCGGTTTTGGTATGGGCGCGGCACAATACGGCGTTTTCTCCGTTACAAATAGCGACAACACCTTTACCATCACCCGCAGCGACGGCACCGATGGGGCGCAGACTGTCTATTACCGCACAGTCAACGGCTCGGCCATCGGCGGGACGCATTTTGAGCATAAAGCGGGCAGTGTGACCTTCAAAGCGGGGGAAACAACAAAATCGGTCGCGGTTACGGAAAAAGACGTGTTCAGCATCTTTGGCGGCAACGCCGCTACCGCATACTCCAATGCCGACCGCGCCTATTCCTTTGAGATTTACCGGGTCACCGGCGGCGCGACGATCAACAGTGGTCAGAAAAGCGCCACCCGCACCATGACTGCTAGCGACAGCTATCGTGTCGATGAAAGCTTGTTTAATCAGTATCGCACATCCACCTCTTCCGGTGAAACTTCTCGCGGAGATTATGACGGAGTAAAGATGGGCTGGACCAACAATGAAAGCAATACGAAACCCCAAGAAGGCAGCAATGCCAAGGAGATCTTTACAATCAGCAATATCCTTCCGGCTTCCGGTTATACAACTGCTGTTGCGCAGAATATTCAATACAAACTATCGTTTCAGGCGAAAGAAGTAGATGACGGCTATCAGCATATCCAGATTTCACCCGGAGAGGGCATCGACTTGAGCCAGTATCCGTATGAGGGAGCTTGGAAAGGCACCATGGACAGCGCCGTTTATGCTGCGATCTTTGAACACGGAGGAAGTAACAAGAATGAAACATACGCAAGCTATACATTTCCTAATGTGAATGGCAGTGTTCCGAATCTAAAAACAGAAACCTGGCGCGAACAAAATACTTACAAGGGAGACGGGTATATCAAGTTTCCGGTAAGTACAGAAAAATTGACCGTTGGCTTTGCTGGCAGCGGCAGCAAAAGTGATGAATGGACCACAAAGGAAGTCACGCACTATTTGAAGTATCTGGACACCCAGGAACCGCAGCTCCTTGGCGTGGCTCCGATGGCAGACGGCAGCTATCTGCCCGGTGACAGCGTCACTGTGGCGCTGGTGTTTGACGAAATCGTGGACAGTGCGAAAAGCCCCAATTTGGGCAGTGTGCAGATAGTGACTAACTGGGGGACATTCAATTACATCGGCGGCGCGGACACCAATGTGCTGTATTTTACCGGTACGGTGGCAGACAACGCCAGCGGCACACTGAAGGTGAACTCTATTACCAACGCCTCGTCTATCAAGGACATGGCGGATGATACCGGAACAGCCACCGACAGCACCGTGACGAATGGCAGCACGGACGCTGCGCTGGGCAATGGTCCCGGTGTGCCTACGGTCGCGGTGAGCCAGCTCACCAACACCAACGGCATCTTGACCGGTACGATCAACGCCACGAATGCGGCAAAGCTGGAATATGCGTGGAGCACGCAAGCAGATGAAAAAGCTGTGGTCGGCTGGAAACTGCTTGCCGATACCAGCGGCGGTACTGTCTCCACCCGGCAGACCAACGGCACATGGTATCTCCATGCCCGCGCAACCAACAACGATGGCGTGACCGATCATGCCAGCCAGTCGGTTAATTTGGATGGCAGCACTGTGCAGCTGCCCAGTCTATCGGTGACGGTGGACAATACAAACTGGGCGCAGTCCCGCCCGATTACGATTGACCGCAGTCCCGCTAACGCTATGGTGACGGTAAAAGAACCGGGTAGCGCAAGCGCAACCGAAGTCTCTGGCAGTACCTACACCGCCACGGCAAATGGCGTTTATACCTTTACCCTTACCAGCGGCAACGAGACCATTACCAAAATGGTCACGGTATCCAAAATCGATCGAATGGGTCCCAAGGTGGAGATCGTAGATCTCACCAACACGAACCACACTGAGGCCGTCACATTGACGGTGAAAGTTAGCGACGGTGAGTCGGGAATGGATACTGTGACAGGGATATGGAGTGACGGCAGCAGCAGTCATGCTGCCACCATCTCTGGCGGCGCTGGCGGTATCTATACCACTACGTCTCCTGACCAGAGCGGAACATGGACACTGGCCATTACCGCAACGGACAATGTTGGGAATAGCGGGACAGATACTTCTTCAGGTTATATCATCAATGCCACTCGGCCGGGGTTGACGGTGACGAAAGATGAAGCGGCTAGCAACAACAAGGGTGTTGTTTATAACTATAGTGTAGCAGAAAACGGCAATACAGATATTATTGTTACTCTGCCTGACGGCAGTACCACCACCGATCTCATCGGCACGTTTACCATCACCGAGCCGGGAAACTATCTCATCGCTGTCACTGATGCTGCCGGGCATTTTGTGTCGGAGACCATCACCGTTGATGCGCCACAGGATGGTACGCTGGACGGTGTAGCCCCCGATGTGCGCCTGAGCATCGCGGACGAAAACTGGACGAAAGGGCCGGTAACTGTTAACGTGGCAGTCTTTGATGCCGGCAGTGCAGGCAAGAACCTCACTGCCGTCTGGGATGGCGAAAGCATCCAACTCACTCAATCCACTGAGGAACCCGGCGCTTTCACTGGTGATTTTGAGGTTTCCGCAAACGGCACATACACCGTCACTTGCACCGACACCGCCGGAAATGTGGGCAGCGAAGCCATTGAAATCACAAACATTGACACCACGGCACCCGATATTATCGTTTCCGGTAATCCTACAGATTGGACAGCAGACGATGTCACCATTACCCTCACCGTGACAGAAGATCAGTCTGGCATAGATGGTGTAGCGGTCGAAAAGGATGGGAATTCTGTTCCTGTTTCCGGAAACAATGGTATCTATACCTTCAACGTATCTGAAAACGGTGTTTATGCGGTCTCTGTCACAGACAAGGCAGGCAACTTGGCCAACGAAACAGTGGTAGTTGACAAGATCGACAATGGGAAGCCTATTCTTTCAGTCACTGGCGGCACACAGAGTGCAGATCGTCTGCACCTGACCATTGCCGCCAGTGCTGGAGGCAGTTCGGGGGTTACTGTCACGGTGAAGAAAGATGGCGGCACAGCGGATGAAATACATGGAGATACCTACCTCATCACGTCCGCTGGTACCTATATCTTTACCGCGACCACCGGAACAGGCAAAACCGCTACTAAGACGGTTGTTGTCCACAGCGTCACCATTGGCGAAACGGCTCAGCTGGTGGTCGATGGCGGCAAGGTCACAAAGCCCGCCGATCCTAGCAAGGTCGGCTACACCTTTGACGGATGGTATGACGGTGATACACTATGGGATTTTGCAAAGAATGAGGTAAAGAACGAGCTGACCCTCACCGCACACTGGATGCTGGCTACTCCTGCGGTGGAATTGACTGCCAGTCCAGATGGAGCAAGCGGCACTTATCAGGGTGGCAACACAGTTGTGACCCTCATTGCCGAGGCAAGCCACACGGCAGGAAGCGGCGTAACTTATACCTATGAGTGGTACAAAGACGGCCAAAAGCTGGACGGAAAAACCGATAAAACGCTGGCGCTTTGTACCGTGGCCGATAGTGGTAAATATACTGTGAAGGTTATGGCGAGCGTTGATGGGCAAAGCGCATCTGCCAGCAGTAATGCCGTTACAGCCACCATCCAAAAGGCTGATCCCGGCATCGCCACCTGGCCCACAGCATCTGATATCACCTACGGCGACGATCTCGGGCAAAGCACCATTACCGGCGGCAGCGCGAATATAGAGGGCAGCTTTGCATGGAAAGACAGTGGCTTTAAACCAAACAGCGGCTTACAAGATTGTATTGTAGTATTCACCCCGGATGATATAGAAAATTACAATACTGCCGAGGGGACTGTCACCATAACAGTTGCTCAAAAGACGCTGATTCCCTCTGTCGTTTCCGTAGACAGCAAGGAATATGACGGCAGCACTTCTACCTCCGGTACAATCACTCTGGCTGGAGCATTGCCCGGAGATAATCCTACCGCTACCGGTGTGTTTACCTTTGATAACGCCAACGCGGGCCAGAACAAGGCGGTCACTGTAGCCATTACCTTGGATGGGGAGTGGGGAAAGAACTATGTACTCTCCGCGACCGAACTGGCCGACATTGCCACTATCACCGCCAAAACGGTGGGTCTTACATGGCATGGTTACGAAAACCTGACCTATACTGGTCAGCCCGTCAGTGTTACCGCCAATGCCACCGGCGTAGTGAGTGGCGATGTCTGCACCGTTATCGTAGAGGACGGCGACAAGGTGGATGTGGGTAACTATACCGCTAAAGCTATCGGCCTGAGCAATCCGAATTATCAACTGCCGACCACCGGCACCACGAAGGACTACACCATTGCTACAGCTGCTGGCAGTGCTTCGGTCATTATGGAAAGCTGGACCTATGGGGATGCGGCAAACAGCCCGATTCCGGTTTCGGATACCAATGACACCGATCATGTGACTTATCACTACGACGGCAGAGACGGAACCGCCTATAACAGTGATATCGTTCCAACCGATGCGGGCAACTACACGGTCACCGCTACTTTTGCTGCAACAGCAAACCATGAAGCAGTTACCGCCACAGCGGAGTTTGCCATCGCCCAAAAACCGATTGCCGCAGCTTGGTTAGGGCTGAATCAAATATATGGAAGCAGCGAACCCGTAACGGTATCCCTTTCGGGTGTAGTAGACGGCGATGATGTGAAAATCGATTTCGCTGGGGTGAAGGAAACCGCAGGCAGGCATCCTTTGACCGCTACCCTCCGAGGTGCAGATATCGCCAACTACACGCTGAAAAACAGTGCAGCGATGCTGACCATCCAACCTAAACCGGTGCGTTTCAACGTGACGGGCAATGTGGTGCAGGCTGATGGAAATGAAAAAAAAGCAACCGTTATCGCAAATGATGTTGCTTTCACTGATTATATTGTAACCTATCGACAAGATGGCAAAGAGGTGTTGTCTCCGCAAAATGTGGGCAGCTACGAGATCTGGGTGGAGATCACCAATCCCAACTATCGTCATTCCAATGGCAGTGATATGATGCAGGTAGGGACTCTCACCATTACTCAGGCTCCGCCGACACTGTACACGGTGTCTTTTGCAGGCGGAGAAGGCGCCACAGGTACTGGGCCTGCCCAGCAGACCGCTCTGGCAGAGGGGCAGATCATTCTGCCTGCCAATCCGTTTACACAAACCGGCTACCGTTTCAGCGGTTGGAAAGCCGATGGTGATACAAAGCTGTATCAGCCTGGGGACAGATTCACCATGCCCGCTCGGAATGTGACATTAACCGCCCAGTGGCAGGATGTTTTTTCTATAAGCGGTAGTATAAACGAACAGACAGATGGAGGAGAGGTGCCTGCAGAAGGCGCAGTAGTCAGCATTTGGCTGGGCGCGAACCAGATCGCTGAAACCAAGACTGGCAGCGACGGTCAATATCGTTTTCCGAATCTGCTGCCCGGCGTTTACAATCTGGTCGTTACCAAGGATGTGCGCACTATTACACAAAAAGTAATCATTGATAACAGCAATGCAGAGAATTGCAACGTTACACTGCCGAAAGGAGCAACTAATTCTGTTGTGGAAGTGTTCCCCGGCAGCCCGGATATTGTGGTAGGGAAACTGGACACTGTATTTGATAACACCGATCCGACAGTGTACACTGAGGATGATCAGAAAACCGTAAGCGCAGGCGGTAAGGTGGAAATTACCTTTACCGCCGAGGAAAAGACACATGCCCAGCAGGAAGAGCAGGTTAGAAAGGATATTGCAAAAATTGAGGAAATCTCCAATGGCAACACGCTGAGCCTTGTCATGGACTACAAGCTGAAAAAAACAGTGACAACAGCGGCGGGGGTTACCGGCAATCCAACCCAGATTCCGCAGTCCAATGTTCTGCTGGAAGTCCTGCTGCCATTGCCCACGGAACTACAGGGGAAGAATGCCTATGTGGTTTACCGTGTACACAGCAGTACCGGACAGGAGGATGATAAGGAAGCGCAGGAATTGAAGCAGGGTGAAGCCAATAAAAATGAGTTGGGCGAATACTTCACTGTCAACAGCGATAAGAATCGATTGACCCTATATGTCAGATGCTTTTCCACCTATGCCATTGGCTACGAGGAATCCTCGGGGAGCAACAGCAGCAGTCAAGGTGGCGGATCATCTGCATCTGTCTATCCTCCCAATATAGAGCAGACAGAGCACGGCTCTGTTACCGCCAGTCCGGAGAATCCGGAAAAAGGGGATCAAGTTACCATCACACCAACTCCGGATGAAGGTTATACGGTAGATGAGGTCATTGTCACCGATTCTGCTGGCAAACCGGTAGCAGCTATTCCCAACGATGATGGAACCTATACCTTCACACAGCCGACAGGAGAAGTAACCATTACCGTCATCTTCCGTCAAATGACTGCCATATCTGACTGTTCTCGCGACGAACGCTGTCCCATGGCGGCTTTCTCTGATACAGAATTAGAGGCGTGGTATCATGATGGTGTGCATTATTGCTTGGAAAACGGCTTGATGCTGGGGACTGACAAAACTATTTTTGAACCTGATGCGGCTACTACCCGAGGTATGATCGTCACCATTCTATGGCGGCTGGCAGGCAGCCCGATGGTCAACTATCCTATGGATTATGAGGATGTAAGTCTGGAGGACTGGTATGGGAAAGCGGTGTGCTGGGCTGACAGCACAGGTGTGATCACCGGCTATGGCAACGGTAAGTTCGGTCCTGACGATCCCATCACCCGTGAGCAGATGGCAGCTATGCTGTGGCGATATGCGGGGAACCCAAAGGCGGAGGGTAGTCTCTCCTCTTTTGTGGATGGGGCGCAGACCAGTCACTGGGCGCAGCCGTCTATGCTCTGGGCCGTGGATCAAGGGTTGATTACTGGTATAGGCCATAGTCAACTGGTACCTCAGGGGCAGGCTACCAGAGCACAGGCCGCCACGATCCTGATGCGATTTGCTGAAAATCTGATATCATAACCGTTCCTATCCGTCTCACTTTAGCATAAGCACCGGAGGGGCAGCAACGTCATACCCTGCTGCTCCTCCGGTGCTTGTTCAAAAGAAGATATCTTCCTATGCATGAGCTCATCAGAATGGCATGATCGATGTGGATGAGGAAGGCTGTCTACATCCGCGGGAGGATATGAACAGGGAACTGGCTGAGTCTATCTTGAAGGAGTTGGTTGCCTAAAAATCTTTTCCACACGCAAGTTTTTTGTGAGGACATCGGAGAATCGCTTTCGATGTCCTTTTAAAAACCTATAAAAATACCGTTGCAGAAGTAGCTTCCGCAACGGTATTTTTAGGGGTGAAATTTTATGCAATCTATGCGAAATGTGATAAAATGGCTCGGTTGAATGGGTGGAATAATACTATTCCTTTTTTTTGCTTTGCATGGTGTGGAACACCGCGCCGCGGTCAAAAACAGATGGCGCAGTGTTGATTCCGCCAAAGCGCTTCTCCGCATTACGGTCATAAATAGAAGCAGCGGTGTTCAGAGGCACGAAAGCGGGAAGCGTCAGCTCGTCTTCTGCCTCTTCGTCAGGCGAGGGTTGACGGCGCTTTTTGGCATCTATACGCCGGTTATGTTCTAACCGTTCGATCGAACGCACGGTTCCAGACCTCCTTTCAGGTCAGTACAAGGTTGGCATACGGCTCAAAGTCCGCGCGGGTAAATACCTTACCGGTTTTGACAAATTCATAGCGGATCGCTTGCAGGTAATGCTTCATATGTACATCGCCGTCGCTCTCAGGATCGGCTGCTGCAAGGAATGCGGCATTCAGAATGCAGTTTTTGATATTACCGCCCACAAACTCGAATCGCTCGGCCAGAAAGCGGATGTCCACATCGTCGGCCAGCGGGGTGGTTTTAGGGATCGTAGTGCGCCACAGCATCTCGCGGGTATCCGGGTCGGGGAATTGGAACTCGACGATGAATTTCATGCGGCGGAAGAATGCGGGGTCAATGTTGTGCTTATAGTTCGTGGCAAGTACGGAAACGCCATCATATGCCTCGACCTCTTGCAGCAACAGAGCGGTTTTGTTGTTGTTAGAGGATTGGTTGGAGCCGCCATCATCCGAGCGCTTGGCGAACAGCGTGTCACATTCGTCAAAGAACAGAACGACGTTACATTTCTTTGCCTCACGGAAGATCATAGAGATCGACTTTTCCGTTTCACCGACATACTTATCGACGACCTTGGACAGGTCGACGCGGTAAAGCTCCAGATTGAGCGCGTTGGCGATGACTTGCGCACACATGGATTTGCCGGTACCGGGCGCGCCGAACAGCAGCACAGACAGACCGCGGCCGTACTGGTATTTTTTCAGGTAGTTCCAGTCCTCGTAAACCTGCTTGCGGTAGGTCATCTGGTCGACCGCGTGCTGCAGCGCCTCGCGCTGGTCCTTGTTCATAACAATATCGTCCCAAGTGAAGTTGGCGGGGATGCGCGTGGCCTTCTGTGTCAGCTCATGGCTCATCTGCGCATTGCATGCCTTGAACAGCTTGTCGCGGGAGATCAGGATCTCCTTGTCCATGGAGGCGAGGCTGCGCGCCTGATGCAGCGCATTTTTGATCTTGCCGCCTGTGAACAGGAACTTGGTTGCCATTTCCTCCAATTCAACCTCATCCGCGAGCGCATATCCGTCGGCATAGTGCCGCCAGAGGTCGATTCGTTCGCCGTTGTCGGGGGTAGGGAGCTCGAGCTGCGTGAAATCGAGCGAGGTCATTTCGCGCATGGGCAGCTTTTCCTTGCTGTGGGTAAATACTGCAACGCCGCGATCGGAAAGCCGCTCAAAGCACAAATCCATATAGCCGAAAAAGCGCTCCTTCTCTTCCTCCCGGTAGGAGAGGTTGGTCAGGCAGCAACATGCGCCGGAAAGCAGGCACTCGCGCGAGACCGCCCACAGCGCTTGCTGCACAAAGCTGAAATCGTAGCCGAACAGCTTGGCGCCGTCCACTGTGATGCAGCGCAGGCCGCGCTGCGCACAGAAATGGCGGATGGTAAAGCGACGGCCTGAGCCCTCGTCCCCGTAAATCGAGAACAGGCGCACGCCGTCGTCATACGAAATAGAGAGCGCATCCAGCACATTTTTGTTGGCCAGAAACGGATCGAGTTTGGCGTCGTCGGTCAGCATGGAGAAAAAACGCTTGTAGTTTTGGTCAATGCGTAACGGCTCCGCGCCGAACAGAAAGTCGATCAGCCGCTTGTCGGGTGAAACGATCGTGGAAAACGGGATTGCCGTATTGACCTTGAGGTCGAACACCGGTGCAAGCTGCTCGAGCGCGCGGGACATCTCTCCATAGGCCGTAGTGATGGAAAAACGGCTGCCAAAATATACGCGCGCTGCAGATTCAATGCTGGGTGCGACCAGATTGCTGTTTTGGCCGATCACCTGAAAGATCGAGGCGTAGTTGGTTTGCGTGGCGGAAAGAATCGCACAGGCAAAGCAGAACAGGGAAAAATCACTCAGCTCCAGCGCTTCAGCGAGCTGATGGATGGGCAGCGGCACCTCTGTCAGCATAGCACGCTGACGAATGACCGAGAACAATTCCGCAATGTCGGGCGCAGGCTCGTCCGGTGGGGTATCGTGCTCGTTGGCGAAAGAGGCAAACAGATCGCTGAACACACTGTCTTCTGCGGGAAGAAACTCATCGGCAGGTTCGGATGGTTCGGGTTCCTGCGCCGTGAGGAAATCGTTCAGGTGTTTTTCGCACAGGCTGTGCGCGATCTCCAGATCCGGGTAGAGTATATTTTTCGTATTGCCGTTGCCGCTGGTGAAAGAATCCATCAGTTTGGAAACATAGTCGTTCAACAGGTGGTCAACGCAGGCAAACAGATGGCTGGTATATTGTGCGTAGCTGTCAAAAGGGAGCTGAGGGGAGACGGGGGAGAACATCTGGCTGAATTTCATAACGGGCTACCTCCATTGGTGGACGGCACGGCGTTGAAGATGTATCCTGCCCCGCGGACAGTCTGGATTATGCCGGTGTGGTTGGGATCGATCTTCTTGCGTAGGTTTGAAATATGTACCATAACGGTGCGTGTATCACCGATGCTGTCCGCTTTCCAGATATGGCGGTACAGCTCGTTGTACAGCAGCAGCGTATTGGGATGGTCAGAGAAATACAGCAGCAGTTCGTATTCAATGGAGGAAAGCGCTACCTCCTGACCATCGGGGCCGCCAAGCAGCACACAGTGACGCGCTGTATCAATGGCGAAATGGGAATACTGTCGGATGTTGGGCGGCAGGGGCTGTGTGACCGTATGCTGACGGCGCAGGTTGGCCTCGATTCGCGCTAGCATTTCGTCGTAATTGAGCGGCTTGACCATATAATCATCTCCACCGCACTGCAGCGCTTGGATGATGGTCTGGCTGTCGTCCAGGCAACTGGTGAAGATAATGGGGCATTGCGATTTTTTGCGCACCTGTGCGCATAGCTCCACACCGCGTTTGTCGGGAAGGACAACATCCAGGATGACCAGATCAAAGGATTCGTGGTCTAACAGCTGCGCGGCCTCTGCGCTGGAATAGGCGGCGGTGGGAACATAGCCTGCGCGGCGCAGATGCACACGAATAATATTGGAAAGGTCAGGGTCGTCCTCAACGACAAGAATTTTAATCATACCAGTTATCCCTCCGGACTGTTAGCGCGCAGATGGCGGATCGTTGACCGCAGCGGGCGGTGCAGCGATCCGCCACACATAAAGTATCTTTATACCATCATATATTGTATATGTGTTTTGTTTCAGGATATCATGTCGTATTTCTTGTGTCAATTTATTATTTTGCACAATCGAGCATCAATTTTGCACAAATGAGGAATTAGATGGGATGAAGAGAAATAAAAACGGGAGAAGGATTGCACATCTTGTCAAAAAACAGTATACTATAATAGCAAAGTTAACGGAAAAGATGCTATTGAGTAAAAGAGGTGAAGCAGGAATGGCAGAAAGACAGAGTAAGCGGCGGCTGTATATCACATGGGCGGCCGTTATCGCTGCTGTGGTGCTGCTGTGTGCTTTGGGGAGTATGCGCCTGATAAGCGGATGGGGTGTGCTTGGCGGTGCGGCGGCGGGTGCGGTCATCATCGCGTATTCGATTTGTTTGCGTGAAAGCGAGCGCGTGCGCGAGGCGCTTGCCAGAGAGTTGGATTGTGAGAAAGAAAGAAACCAGCAGCTTGGCGGGCAGATAGAACAGGAGCGGGAAGCTGCGGCGCGGCAGGTAGAAGCGGAGCGCGCGGCAGCCCATCGAATGCTGGTGGAGCAGAAGAAAGCGAACGAAGAACGCAATGCTAACCTGCTTAGCCGCCTTTCTCATGAATTGAGGCTTCCGGTTTCGGTGGCGGCTGGCTATGCCGATTTGCTGCGCGACAATGCCATTGACGATGCGGATGAAGCAAAAGAATACCTGACCAAGATATCGGACAGACTGCGCTACATCAATGAAATCATTTCGCGTAATCTGGCGGCTGTGCAGGACGGGGAAGCGGATTTGACCGCCAGCTTGCAGCGGATGTCGTTTGATCTGGTCGATTTCATCAACCGGGATTTGGAGGACTGCCGATCGTTGGCGCGGGAGAAGGGGATAGAGATCCAGTTCATCTCGCTGGAACCTACCATATCGGTTAGTGCAGATCCTGTGCTGTTGCAGCATGTGATCGACAACCTGTTGGAAAATGCGATGAAGTATATGGGGCGCTCGGGAACGGTGACGTTTGTCCTCACGCGGGACGGAACGGATGTCCGGTTGGTCTGCCGGGACGATGGTCTTGGCATGGAAAGCCTGCAGGCATCGCATATTTTTGAAAACGGCTTCCGCGGTTCGAATACCCATGGAATGAGCGGCAGCGGGCATGGTCTGCATCTGGTAGGGATCATCGCGCAGGCGCATGGAGGAAGCTGTACGGCGGAAAGCAGCCCGGGCGGTGGTATGCGCATTGAGTTGTGCCTGCCGATTGGGCAGTGCGAGACAGAGACATCGGAAATAGCGGAAATGCAGCCGGCGGAAAAGCATGGTGCGCTGGAAATAGCGGAGCCGACTGAGTCCTATCAGGCATCCGTTGCGATGGATGAGATGAAAAAGACAGGATGATTCCTTACATAAAAAACGAAGCGGTGTACACAGCTCGGAAAACCGGGCTGTGTATTTTTTGGCCGGTGCGTGCGCTGCTTTTAGATAATCTTTAATTTTTCTTGTCGAAAGATGTGGTATAATCATACAGTAATGATGATGCAGACCGCGGTAGATTGATGAGATATGGCTTCGCGGTCTGCGCAGGATTAACAGACCGGTATGGGGAGGGTTCTGCGCATTCCTCACACTGGTTTTGAGAAAATGGGGTGCTTGCTTTGAACAACAAACAGCTTTTTCCTTTTGAACGGAACCGATACTACGTTGGAAAGCTGCTGACTTCGGCGGATTTTCAGGCCGAGCAAACCTATGAAGGGAATAAACGGCGTTTTCTCAACGAAATGCTGTTTGGTGCGGGCATTGTCTGTGGGCTCGGCGTGTATGCGCTGGATGACGTTTCGCTGATGGTTGAATCCGGCGTTGCGCTGGATAGTCTGGGACGGGAGCTGGTGCTGGACAGTTCGATCGTACGCAAACTCAGCATGATCGAGGGGTTCGAGCAATTGGAGAGTGATCGCGCTTGCCTGTGTCTTCGCTATCATGAAACGCCAGAGCAGCCGGTCTATACGGTCAATCGTCGGGATCAGGAAGAATATGAAATGAACCGTCTGCGTGAAGGCGTGTCGCTGGTGCTGCTGGACGCGGATCAGGCAATCCGACCCGAACCGCCGGAAAATGAATTTTTCAGTCGCATACCGCTTTATATGGATGAGGACTATGCGGTGGAGCTGAGCATCCCTGCTTTTATTCCGTGCGGAAGCAGGGTGCGGATGACGGTTTCCGTAACAAAGCTCTCCGATAACCAGCGTTCCTTCTTCATGGAATGCACGCTGCAGTCACCCGCGCTGGCGGCGGAGGATGGGTCGCATGAGACCAAAATCACCGTGGCGGACTTTACGCCTGCCCGTGGTGAGCGGATTGAGCGCAGCGTATGGCTGACCGCACAGGAGCGCCCTGCAGAGGATTCTGTGGTGATTTCCGAGCCCGGCAGGCTGGATATCCGTCTGGATGGGCAGCGGGTGCAGTTGGGAGAAAAGCTGACGGCGCGTGCGGTGGTCGAGCCGACGGGGCTGGAGGAGATCATCGACCGCGAGCTTGCGAGGGTCAGTCTGGAGAGCCGCGTGCTGGCCGCCGGAGCGGATTATATCTGTCTGGCTGAGCTGACGCTTCAGCGCACGCAGAATAATTGCATGATTGAATCGGTGCGGGAAAACGGTATCAAGCAGTATGTTCATACCAATCTGGAGGAAGCACAGCGGCGTGAGCTGCGTACTTATTACGGCGGTACGAATGAGCCGCACCATATCATGCGGCCTGCGGAGACAGAAAACGGGCAGACTGCCAACCAGCTTATGCCGCGCGAGCCGCTTTTTACTACCGGGCTATGCGAGATTCCGGTTAGCCGGGATGCGCGTCCGGGGCGGATTTTCTACTCGGACGAGATCATGCATGGGCTTGGCAAGGGGGATGTGTTCGTCAGCCTTGGGTTTGAATATCTGGCGGAGGACTCCAAAACCGGACAGCCCTCGCGCAGCATTATTTACGGCAATGCTGAGCTGTTTGCAAACGAGTCTGTGCCTGTGCCGCGGGCGGAACTGGCGGTCAAGGTGATGAGTGATCGGGGCAGCTTTATGGTTGCCGCCAGAATGCAGGAGGAGACCGACAGTGTGCTGCTCGTTCTGCGCTGGATGGCTTACAAGATTCCGAGCGTGGGCGATAAGCTGGAGCGCGATATCAAGGGCAAGCGTATTGCTCCTGTGCCGCCTACGATTGTCATGGGCACAAGAGAAAGCCGGTATATCAACGTTCGGTTCCATAATATGGAGCCGTGTACGCTGACCTATGCGCTCACCGAAAAGGGGTCGGGCGAGATCACGACGGACGGCGTGTATACCGCGCCGTCACGCGAGGGTGTTTACGAGATACGAATTGCCTGCACAGCCGATCCGCTGATCAGCACCTATGCTTATGCGGTAGTTAAAAAGATAGACGAGCCGGAACCGGACAAGCCGGCGGAATAACGCAGTACAGCGCAAAGGAAGGGGGATGGGTTCATTGATATACCGTGCGGAGAATATGTTGCTTGAGCCCATTCACGAGGCGCTGCGTGGCACACAGAACGACGTTCTGGTCTGCCGTGATCTCCGTTC
Source organism: Clostridiales bacterium (assembly GCA_019421385.1). Lineage (GTDB taxonomy): Bacteria > Bacillota > Clostridia > Oscillospirales > Butyricicoccaceae > Agathobaculum. The sequence goes on along the minus strand of JAHZFK010000017.1, from coordinate 28,599 downwards.
GCCAATCGGGGCAAAGTACACGCTATGGGTGGTGCGCGACCGGGCATGTGTCAGAACGCTGCTGGATCTGTTTGAAAACATGCCGCGTGAGCTGCTGGAAGGGGAAGCCCCTTTCATCGCCCGGTTTGCCGAGGGTGAGAGTATGTGTTTCCTGTTTGATTACCAGCCTCCGCGTCCGTTGCGGCGCTTTGCGGCAGGACAAGCGTCTAGCGTGCAGGAGCGCGAGCGAATCAGCATCGATCTGGTCATGGCGTGCCTGTCCAGTCCGCTGCCGTTTCCGCTGCTTTGCTGCCTGCTCGAACAGGACTGTGTGAATATTGCGCAGGACGGCACAATCTATTTCACTTATGCGGTCGATCTGTCCCAGCTCGATCCGGCGGATGATGAAACGGTATGCACTGACCTGTGCGTCAGTCGGGTGCTTGATCTGCTTGAGCAGAATCACCGATTGAAGAGCATGAAGCTGCTGCATATGAAACTGGAAAAGTCCGCTTATCAAAACTTGACCGAGCTGTATCGTGATATCCGGTTGACCGTGGTGCCCGAGCGTAAGCCGTCGCTGCGTAAGCGGCTCAAGGGGATATGGCTGCGCAATAGGGATCGCTGGTTCCGCTGGCTGCTGGCAGCTTCGGTGGTCATCGTAATCGTTACGGTGCTGGTCCTGCTGTCCCAGTTGATTTTCGGTGATGTGCCGCTGTTCCGTCTGTTTGAGCATTCGATGGATGTGGTAGGCACTGAACGGCTGGACGGAAGAGGGTAAACTATCCGCTGCGGGCGGAGCAAAGGGGAGAATGCCGCAATGAGAAAAAAAGGGCTTTGGATCGGGCTGCTTGTGCTGCTGCTTGGAGTCCTGTGCGCTCTGTTTCTGCCGGTGGACGTGCTTCCACTGGAGGATGTTTCGGCGGATATGACGTTCGATGCGGATGGCAATGTATATATGACGGCAAACGACGGCGCGCATTCGCGCATCCTGTCTGCGGATAGGGAAGGTCGTGTGCTTTACTGCTATGAGGAAGACAGCAGTGCGGACGGTCGCGTGAGCGCGGTAGGACCGGTAGCGGTGGCGGAGGGCCACATCTATTTTATCCGTCGCTACGGAAACGAGCGCTTGGCATCCATGGACGGATGGGAATTGGTTCAGCTGGATATGGCAAGCGGTGAGACCGCTCTGCTGTACAGCGACCACATGGGCGATGCGCGGGTGACCGATCTTTCTGTATCGGATGGTATGCTGTACCTTACTTGTGTAGGCAAGGGCAGCAAGGCAGGCGAACAAATCGATACGCTGGCACTGTACCACCTTGATCTGGAAAAAGAGGAGCGCGAGCTGCTGTCGGTTGCGGCGGCGGATGTGCCGGCGGGCGGTAAGGTGCTCACCGCTGTATACGGTGGCGGCGACACGATGTGTGCGCTTCGATCGGACGGGACACTCATTCGTACCAGCGGGTTGTCCGTTGAGGAGATAAGCGTGTCGGAGGAAAGCGCGCCGGTAAGCGGGCTTTACGCGTCAGACGGCTACCTTTGGGTACGCGGCGCGCAGAAGGGTAATTTCCTGACCGGAACTGCATCACGTCTGCGCGAGCGGGAGATGTCTGAAACTGTGCTTTCCGGTGCGGCGACCGCCAGCCAGCTGGTGATACGTGTCTGCACGGAGGAGGGCAGGGTGGCGCTGGCTCGTTCAGAGGGCGAGGATGTCAGCCTGATTGAACGGCTGGAAGTGCCGCTCTCCATCCGGTTTCAGCTCCGCTGGACGGTCATGGCGATGACGGCGGTGATAATGCTGGCGGTACTGCTGCTTGCAGCGTTTATTTATCGCACGATACAGCAGCACCGATTGCGCAATCGGATGACCATGGCAGCAATTGGATTGTCGGCTGTGTTTTTTGCGGCGATGACGTTGCTTTGCATCGGTGCAATATTCCGGCTGAACAACGTCAAAAATGAAGAGAACGCCTCTTGGCATGCGCAAAACGCCGCTGCCGTGTTGCAGCGGAATGGACTGACAAACAGTAACGAGACGCAGGAACTGATGGAGGGTATGCTCGATACGTCGGAGGACACCGGTGTGATGGTGGCCTGCGCGGTCTATACGGCCCGCGAGGATGGAACGGCCGCGCCACTATACCTTTCACAGGATGGGCTGGCATCCAATGTTGAGCTGCTGCGCAGTGTGGAGTCCACGATGGAGCGTGGATTTTCAACCAATAGCCGTCTTACGCTGGATGGTCGTGCGGCCAGCCTGAGCGCCGTTCCGGTGCGGCAGGCAGGGGAAATGACCGCTGTGCTGGCGTTTGTGGTGACAGAGGCTGGTGGACCATGGTGGAATACCGGATGGCTGGGCCTGTTTCTGGGCTGCGTCGTACTGATATTCGTGTTGTGTGTGCTGGCGCTGACAATGCTGATCCGGCATACTCTGCGGCCAATTGGCTCGTTGGCTGCGCAGATGGATCGACTGGCAATCGGCGATACCAATCTGGATGAGATCAAATGTGCAGATGACGAGCTGGGTCGGCTATGGCGTTCGTTGCAGGAGCTGGCCGTTGGCATGGCGATCCGTGATTATGAGATGAATATGACCTTAGCGTCTTGTCAGCGCTTTGTTCCACAGGGACTGGAACGTCTGCTCGGCCGCGGTACGATTACCGAGGTGTCCTGCGGCGATCTGACCGCGGCGGATGGGGCGATTGGCCTGATCACAGTCGCGGGCGCTGCGCGTATGCGCGCCGCGCTGGACGACAAGGCCTTTATGGACTATGTGAATCGTTGTTTCTTAGCCATCAGCAGCAATATCCGCCCGCAGGGCGGCGTGCTGCTGACCAGCGGCTTTGACCTGAATGCCATCCGCGTACTGTTTACGGAGGAACCGGATAAGGGTGTGCGTGCGCTGGTGAATCTGCTGGGTGAAAACGCCGCTGTAGAGGGCGCGCAGGATTGCTTTGCATTGCTGCACAACGCGCGTTTCTTGTACGGTGTGGCCGGAGCTGATGACGAAGCGTTCCCCTATCTCGCTTCGGCCGAAGTCAGCTTCTTTACCGGAAAGCTGGCACAGCTTGCGGAAACCGGCTGCCGTCTGGTGGTGACGGATGCGTTCCTCGAAACGCTGACTGAGCGATTCAGCACGCGCTATATCGGTTTCTTCTCCTCGTCGGAGGACAAGGGGATGTACAAGCTTTACGAGGTGCTTGATTGCTACGGCGAGTTGGAGCGCGCCAAGCGCGAGCAGTACGATCCCCGATTGCAGGAAGCGATCCGCTGTTTCTACCAAAACGATTTCTATTTGGCAAGGAACCTGTTCCTTGCGATCCTGCGGCTTTGTCCGGAGGATGGCATCGCGCGCTGGTATCTGTTTGCGTGCGAGCATTACTTTAACGCTGGTGTTGGTGAGGAAGCCTGCTACGATCTGTTCGGCATTTCTCACTGACCGCATATCCCAATGAGAAAAGGAGGCCTGAAGCCCTGTGAAAAAGCTGTTTGATACCCTGTTTTCTGCATTCAGGGCAAAGGCCACCTCTTTATGGAACAAGGTTCGGCTGCTGCTGACCCCCTCTTTCTGGCAAACCAAGGTCATCTCCAGCCTGCGCCAGTTTTTTACCAAACTATTTGACGTACGGCCCAAGGATAAGAAGGACTATTATCCGGTATTCCGGTGGCTGGTCAGCAAGCGGCTGGCGTATGCGGTGGTCATATCGCTGTGCGTGGCTTGCCTGGTAGTGTTGTGGCAGGTTGGCTCGGGCTGGATCGGACAGGGCGGGCAGGGTATCCCGACTTATCGGTACGATTCGATCGTACTGAAGTTTTACAGCGGCAATGTACGCGTGACCGCACAAGATGGCTATGTCGCTTACATTGGGGCGGTGGACAAAGGTGCGGCGGAGGGAAGCGGTTCGCTGTATAATGCCGACGGCGCACTGGTGTACGAAGGTGCTTTCTCCGGCAGCAAATACAACGGCGCGGGCACGCTGTACTATCCGGGCGCAGGTGTTCGGTACACGGGAAACTTTGTTGATAATCTGTATGATGTGACGGGCAAGGAATACCGCATGAACGGCGTGCTCGAATACGAGGGAGAATACTCCCGCGGTGAACGAATGGGTGCGGGCACGTTGTATGGGACGGGCGGCGGCGCAGTGTACACCGGCAATTTCCGAAATGGCGGCATTGTGTACGATGAGCTGCTCGGCAAAACCATGGCTGAGGTTGCCGCCATGTATACGGGCGCGCAGACGCTGTACTCCACGGATACGGAGTCTTGCATCGATATGAAGGAAATCAATGTAGTTTGCGGCCTGAAGGATGGTTCGGAATCACTTGAACCGGAGTGGACGGTCGATACGGTCTTTATCCCAGCGACCGAAGTGCTGCTGGACGGTGTGACCTGCACCACCATCAGCGAGGTTGCCGCAAGTTTGGGACTCAGCGAATATGAGGGTGCAACCCCTGTGCTGCTGGGCGAGGCGGTGACGATCAACCGCCTGCAGGGAGATAGCTCGCTGCGTTTCAGTAAGGTGGATATGCAGACAGAGGCCGCGTTTGAAGAAGCGGTCAACGTCACGGGCTATGACCAGAATTATAGTGCATATATCCATTCGTTTGCGTGGGAAGGTTTGCTCTACACCTTCTACACCAGTGAGGAAAACGGGGATCAGTTTGATTTTTACGCTATCTCCAAGGCGGAGTGAGCGGGGATAATTGCAGGGAAGGAGGCGCAATATGAGACTGCGGAACTGGATGCGACGACTGACCGGCCTGATGGCTGCGGCGGCGCTTCTGGTGGCGGTATGTCCGCCCCATGCAGCGGCGGCCGAGCAAAGGCTGCTGCTTGCGCAGGCGCAGGCGCTTGCTGTTTCAAACAGCTCGGATATCTCCAAGCAGAGCAATGAGATCACCTTGCAGAAAATGAAATATGTGGAAGCAGTCGATGCAATCAAGGCCAAGGTCAAGAACCTGACTTCGTTCCGTTGGACGCCGCTGCTTAGCTTCAAATTCCCGGAAAAGCTGAACATGACCGAGGAGTACGACCTGCAGATCAAGCCGATCACCTTACAAGCAGATATCACAACCATGCAGCATGAGCTGGAGGATCTGCGCTATGCGGCGCTGCTGGAGGTAAATACTGCCTATCTTGACGCTTACATATTACAGGAAAAGGTTGCTTTTACGAAAGAGCGTTTGGAGACAGCGCGGGAGGAGCTGGAACGCAACCAGATGCGTCTGCGCACGGGCGACGCCACGCAGGCGGATATCGACAAGATGGAAAAAACGGTGGAAACGCTGGAAACCGAGCTGTCAACCCAGATGCGCAATTTTGAAACCGCAAAATCCAACCTTTCGGATATTATCAACATGGATGTAACGACAGGGTATACCTTTGTGAACAGCCTGTTTACCGCAGCTATTCCGCGGGAAGAACTGGAAGCAATCACAACGTATACGCTGGAAAACGATCAGGGCTACTACACGGCAAAGATGTCCGCGTCTACCGCCCTGTTGAACCTGAACGCCTATGAAAGTCTGATGCGCAACCAGTATGGCAAAAAGGTGGATCGCGTGATGTCTTTCGTCAACGCTGCCAAAAACGGCGAGGATGTTGATTACGCAGCCTTCCAGATCGCCTATAAAGAAATGCTGACCGCGCTGGATGAGCCGTGGAACGGCAAGATCCGCATTCTGTTTTTTAAATTTGACAAGGAATGGTTCAAAGGCGAGATATCGGGCACGCGGTATATAGAGGATGAAATGTACGCCCTTTACACGGCCTGCATGGAATATGCTAATGCCAAAGTCGAGCAGGAGAGTACGGAGGATGCGCTCCGCAAGGAGGTAGCGTCGCAGTATGAGACGATCGTTTCGGCAGAAAACGCATACCGCACAATGGAAAAGAACGTTACCGACCTGAAAGCGGATTACGACCGCCTGCTTGCCCTGAATCGGCTGGGCAAGGCGACCTATGAGGAGGTCAGCGATAAGCTGACCGAATACCAGGAGGCGCAGATGGAAGCACTCGACCTGCTGAGCGATTACAATGACCTGCTTTATGCATTTGACAGGCTGACCTGCGGCGCGGTGACCAAGTATTTTAACGGGGAGTCCCTCTCTACCGATAGCGGCTCCGCAGCAGACAGCTTTGCGGAAATTGATACGCCGGACGGTGCGTATTACCATCTGTACACCTCGGTGGAGGACATGGTGTTCACCTTTGGCGTGGAGATACCTGACGGCTACACTCCGGAGGTCACTGACTTTGAACTCTGGTATGAGGGACAGCAGATCGGCGAGCGCACGTCCGTTACGCAGGAGATACGGCATCTGGCGCTCGATTATGGCGAATCCTCAACCCTGACACTGCGCCTGTATGACGGTGACAGCTTTGTAGGGGAATGCGAGATCGACGCGCGTGTGCCGCGCGATACGATCGAATTCTTCTCGGGCGGCGACGCACAGCCGGAGGAAGAGGAGATCGGTACCTATACGATAGCGGTTTCCAACGTGGGCGGCATGAAGATGAATGAGTTGTCGCTCTCCATTCATGCGGCAGTAGGCGCGGAATATTTTATGCTGACTTATGACGATGGGAAGCCGGTTGGCTCAGCCGAGCCGGTTCCGATTGACGGCTCGCTTCGTTATCTGACTATGCTGGCCTCCAGCATTGAGGAGGTTCAGGTGGTTTTATATGATGCGTCGCAAAACGAGATCTGCACTGCACATCTGCGGGAAAGTGGACAGACGGTGTGGCGCAGTTCCGGAGAATGATCGGCAGGGAGGCTGAGCATGAAACATCGCAAACATATAATCGGCTTGGTTGCAGCCGTTGCTGTTCTGACCGGCGCGCTGGCATGGGAAATTTCGGGCGCAGTGTGGGACGAAACGCAGGCCGTGCAGTTCGCAGCGGCCCGGTTCGACAGCATTGAGGATTCCACCCTGTTGATTGGCACACACCTGATCCATCTGAGCGCACTGAACGACTCTATTTATGAGGTCGCGCAGACCTCGGCGGAGGAATCCGGACAGAACAGGATCTATTATAAATCCGAGTTGGCAGACGGTGCGTGGTTCGATATCACGACCGCTTCCAGTCTCGCGGATATCACAACAGGCGGCACACCGGTCACGACCGATTCGCTGACCAGCCTGTATCTGACGCACCATACCCGGTCGGATGGAAAAATCTATGATTTGCGCACGGGCGAACAGGTAAGTTTGCAGGATATCAACGATCCCTACGATCTGGAGGGGCTGGACGAGTTGTTCCCGCTGAAGAACCAGTATGATTTGATACGGGAGCAGCAGTCGGACAGCGCAGCCGGACAGGAGAAAATGGCGCGTATCGAGCAGATTTTCGCGCTTGAGATGCATAACAGTACGACCGACGAGGCCGATACATGGCTGGAGGCGCTCCAACGGTATTACGATGTGCTGGCCGATAACGACGGCGGCGCAGATGAGATGGACGTCGTGCAGCAGGTGATGGATGCTGTGGATGCCGCACGCCGTGTGGAGGTCTATCGGATCGTGGAAGCTGAAATGCAGACTTATACCGAGGAACTGACCGGCATGGCGGATTCTACGGATGAGGACGGCGAGACCGTTGCCGCGGAGGGCGGTGACAGCGCCTTGCAGGATGCGGCAAACGAGAGTTATGCCAACATTTCCAATGCTGTGATTGAATATGAGGGTAAACTGCTGGATCGGGGCACAACGGTTGCAAGTGAGGAAAAATATAACCTTCAGCAACAGCTGATTACCGAAGCGGAAGCGAATAACCACAGCCAGTGCGATGAGACGGTTGCTCTTCTGCTGGCGCTGGACAATATCCAGAACAGCGTTGTTGCCGATCAGGAGACCGAACTGAAGGAATTGGACGATGCGTTGCTGCCCAGCGCGACCGACCGGTATTTGTCGCGGTTAGCGCAGGGGGAAACGACAGAATATCGCAACGCCAAAAACCAGAATGCAGCGCAGGCGCTGCTGAGCAGTCTCAGCCGTCAGGGTGTAAGCTTGGCAAACACCGCGCGCACGGAACTGGAATCCTACATTGAAGCAAAGTGTCTGCGATTGACCAACAGCGAAGGCATGGCTTTCCTCGATGAGCGTCTGGAGCAGGCGGTCGGCTACCATGACAAGGTCGCGAATGACGATTTTGCCGAGGGGCTGGATGGCACGGTGGACGACCACATCGCGTTTTTGCAGAACAAAAAGCGTGAGCTGGAGCGTAATGCGGGCGGCAGCGAGCTTGACAAGCTGCTGGCAGAAAAGAGCAGCCTGCAGACACAGCGGATGAGCGCACTGGATAAGAACGATCTGACCGGCGCGCAGGCGCTGGAAGGACAGATTGCCGCGCTGGATGATAAGATTGCCAATCTGCAAGCTGAGCAGAATAGCGAACTGGCAGACCTGCAGCGGCAGCGCAGCGCCCTGCAGGATCAAATCGATAATGCGGCTGCGGGCACGGATACCTCAGCACTGCAAAAAAAGATCAATGAGCTGGATGCAGAACTGGAGGGGATGCTTGCCGGCATGGCGGACGGTACGGCTGGAAGCCTGATCGGCACGTTGCAGCAGGAATGCTCGGCTATCATTGGCGCGGAAGGCAACGATACTGCGACGATCAATACGCTGGAAGATAAGCTGAACACGCTCGGCAGCTTGCTGGATAGCAATGCAGTGTCGGTATTTCCGATTCTAAAGGATCTGCATCATAAAATGGCAATCGAGCGCGATGTGAACGATGATGACAGCTATAACGATGCCATTGAGATCGTGGAAAACCTGATCACGGACGGCGCTTCGGCCTATGAGGCCGCGCTGAGCGCGGATCGGACGGCCGATGAACTGAATGAGCTGATGGATGGCGTTGACCTGTCCTCTTTGGGTGAGGAGCAGCAGGCGGTTGCACGCACTGTTGCGCTTGTCGATTATGCGGAGCAGACCGGATCGACGAATGCGGCGGATGAAGCCGCTGCTCTGGCCAACCGCGCGTTCGCGTCGGGCAGTCCCTATGTGTTTGAGGATATGTCGGACAGCGTTTCCGCATATGTTCCGACCACGGCGCTGAGCGCACTGAGCGGTATGCGCCATGTGTGGAACAGCCGCTATCAGGCGGCCACGCTGGCAAGAGGACTGGATTACTATACCTTCTCCGTGTATTCCGATCTGGTGGAGCGGGATACGACGGGCGATAAGATCGAATACCTCAGCCATGCTACCAAATATCGCAATGCCATCTATGTGCCTGCGGATTATGCGGACGAGCAGTTCGGTGTACAGTGCCGCAGCGTCTCCGGTACAGGCCTTGCGGTCGCGATGAACGAAGCCATGGAAGCGGCATCCGGCAATCTGCTGGAAGCGCTATTGGCAGGATGATAGGAGGGGAAGCAAACTTGGCAGACTATCCAATCATAGCGGATGTTTCCAACTACATTGTGCGGACGCTGCGGGAGAAAATGTGCCCTGAGCCAATCCCGTCGCCGAACAATATCGAGGTTTCCACACCGGCGGACAGCGATGTGGACTATATTCTGGGCCTGTATCTATATGACGTGCGGGAGGAAGGTGAGGTTGCCGTTCCTGCTATGGTGAACAGCGGACGCACGCGGCTGCGTCGTCCGTCCCGTCCATACAGCCTGTATTACATGCTGTTTCTCAACGGGTCATCCCAGATGGGACTCAAGGGCGGTGACGTGCAGAAAATTATTGGTCGTGCCGCGCAGATCATCAACGACAGCTCCGCGGTATCTCCGCGTACCTTACAGTCGTGGCTGGAGGACGACGAGCCGCCGATCATTTTTTCGCCGGCTCGCATGAGTCTGGAAGATAAAGTGCGCGTCTGGTCAGCGATCAACAAGCCGTATCAGGTCAGCCTGTTTTACAAGGCGGCTCCCGTGTTCCTGTCAAGCGAGGTCTTTGCCGATACGCCGCGCGTTATCGATGCGGAGTTCCGCCTCAACATTCGGTAAATACGGGTCTGTACGGGAAGGAGGACTGCCATGGAGCAGCCAATCATTATCAGGCATCGCGCCGGGTTGGTGGTGCGGCTGATTGACACCGCGACCGGGCGGGAAATCCGGCAGGCCGGCATCCGATTTGAAAGGAACGGCGAGACTCTGGTTCCTGCGCAGCGCGCAGATGGGAAACAGGTGTTTCTGAATTTCCCGGCTGAGGACTGTGTGCTTGCCGTCAAAGCCGATGGCTTTATTCGGCAAGAAGTGCAGGTCACCGAGGAGCAACTGGCGGGTCGACCGCCTGTCGTGGAGCTCCATCTTGTCCCCGACGAGATATACGCCATGCGCTGGCATTGCGGCACGGTGGAGGGGGTGCAGCCTGACATCGAGAGGATCGATGCGGTGCGCCTGTCCGACGCGGCCTGCCTTGCGCAGAGCTTTGATGAAAAGCGGCGCATACTTACCTTATTCAATCCGCACCATCTGATGCTTGATCGCACCTATTATGCGGTGGTCAACCCGGATGTATGCAGATATGAGCCGATCGAAATACTGGAGCGGTGCGGCGAGCAGAAATTTCGGCTGGCCGAGTTGCTGCAGCAGCCGTTCGGCAACTACTTTCCGGTAGCGCGGCGCATACTGGGCGCTGTGCTGGATAACGGACGGTATGTCCTTCGCGTGCCGGAGGATGCGTCCGACCGGCGGTGGCTGGTGCGTTGGCGCAGCGGCGGTAAGGATCATTTCCAAACCGTTGATTTTGCGCTGCCGGATACTGTTAAGCTCCGCTCCCCGCCAGAGGAGCGGACGGAGAACGATGTGGAAGCGTGAAGGAGGGAGAAATTATATGGCAACAGCGGTGGTAGCGGGGGCTACGGTGCAATGTACCATGGGCATGGCGCCGGGGCAGCTTCTCGTCACCTCGCAAGCAATGGTACTGGCCGGTGGAAGACCGGTGGCAACGGTCACGGACGCGGCACCGATGACCAATATCACGCCCTGCGGCATGTGTACCTCGCTGACAAACCCGCAGGTAGCTGCGGCGACGGCGGCGGCCCTTGGAGTGTTGACTCCGATGCCTTGTGTTCCCGCCCCAGCGGGGATATGGATGTGCACGGGTACACCGATGGTCGGCGGAAAGCCGGCGTTATCCACAGATGCGACGCTGAGCTGTGCGTACGGCGGCTGCCTGCGCATTGTTTCCCCCGGCCAGATGGTTGTGAACTATTAGCCGCACTGGCAACATGCTCTTCATAAAAAGCGAATGAAAAGAAAGGAGGCTGGTTTTAAGACAGTGTTCTTAGAACCGGACATGTTATGGCTGAATATTTATCTCCCGGTGTATATGTAGAAGAATATGATTCCTCGCCCCGCGCGATCGAGGGCGTCGGAACATCGACCGCTGGCTTTGTTGGCATGGCAGTCAAGGGCCCGACGATCGGTGCGCCCAGTCTGGTCACAAGCTTTGCAGATTTCATGCGGCAGTTTGGCGGCTATCTCAGCGAGTATACACACGGTGAGTACCGTTATCTTGCGTACAGTGTAGAGCAGTTCTTCGCCAACGGCGGCACGCGCTGCTATGTTGCGCGTGTCGTGCCGGAGGACGCGACTGTCGCTTCGGCTGAGCAGGGTATCCTTAAGCTCACTGCGGCGAATGAAGGCCGCTGGGGCAACCGCATCCGTGTGACGCTGGCCAGCGCCAACCGCCGCAAGATGCAGCTGGTGGCGCAGGAGGAGGACAATGTCTATACCGCTAAGTCTGTTGTGGGCTTTGGCGAAGGCGATCTGGTTGAGTTTGCGGGCGAGGTCAACCGCATCGTCTCCATCTTTGACAACACGGTCACCTTTGACCATCCCTTTGCAGGCGATCCGGTCGATATCGGCATCGTGCCCAAGACGGTGGTGTACTCGCTTGAGATGGATGTGACCGTCCGCGCGGATGGGGAAACCGAAACCTATACCGGGCTGTCGCTCAACCCGCTGTCTAATAACTATCTGCCGCGCCGCATGGCAAGCAGCCAGCTTGTTTCCGTGCAGCTTAAGGACAGTGACGAGATGGTAAACCCGGTCGCAGCGATTCTGGGCACGGGTCTCTCTAGTGGTTCCATCACCCTTAGCGGTGGTTCGGACGGCTCGCTCTCTGCTATCAACGCAGGCGTATACATCGGCGTGGACGGCGGCCCGACCAAGCGCACCGGCATTCAGGCATTCCTCGAAAATTCGGTGGTCAGCATTCTGGCTGTTCCGGGTATCACCATCCCGGAGGTGATCGTATCGCTGGTTGCGCACTGCGAGAATGAAAAGAACCGCTTTGCGGTTATCGACATGCCGCAGGATATGGTCAAGACCGAGGATCTGCAGGGTTACCGCGAGATGATCGACACGACCTACGCGGCAATGTACCATCCCTGGATTCAGGTCTATGATCCGGTGGCGAAAAAGCCCGGCTTTATTCCGCCTTCCGGCGCGGTCTGCGGCGTGTATGCGCGCACGGATGTTGCGCGCGGCGTACATAAGGCGCCGGCCAACGAGACGGTCAATTGCTCGGGGCTGTCCACTTACTATACGACCCGCGAGCAGGACATCCTCAATCCGCGCGGCGTCAACCTGATTCGTGCGCTGCCCGGTCAGGGCATCCGCATCTGGGGCGCGCGTACTGCGTCGAGCAACGCTGCGTTTAAGTATGTCAACGTGCGCCGCCTGTTCATTTATGTGGAGCAGTCGATCAAGAACAACACCAACTGGGTGGTGTTTGAGCCGAACAATTCCTCGCTGTGGGGCCGTGTACAGATGACGGTTTCCGCCTTCCTGGAGACGATGTTCCGCTCGGGAATGCTGGCTGGTGATACGCCGTCTGAGGCGTTCTTCGTTAACATCGGACCCTCCACCATGAGTCAGGATGACATTATGAACGGCCGCCTGATCTGCGAGATCGGTATTGCGCCGAGCCGCCCGGCCGAGTTTGTGATTTTCCGCGTTACGCAGTTTACGGCAGAGTCCGGCGGCGAGGGCGCTGGGGAATAAGCAATCGAGCACACTACATGATAAAGGAGAATAAAGAATGCCTGTACTGAATTCTTCGGGTATGTATTATCCATTAACCAAAATGAATTTCGTCGTATCGGTCGACGGAATCAGCGGCTCCGCCGCATTCAGCGAAGTGACCGGCGTGGATGCCTCGGTTGACGTCATCGAATTTCGTCAAGGCAACGCGGGTTCGTTGGCTCCGGTCAAGATCCCGGGTCTGGTCAAGCACGGCAATATCACGCTTCGCATGGGCTACACCCGTTCGCAGGACTTCAAAACTTGGATTCAGGCGTGTGTCAGTGAGCGCCGCAATGAGAACATCCGCCACAATGTCGTGATTGAACTGATTGACATTGTGACAACCGATCAGTCGCCGCAGTCGGTGACCGAGGGCGTGGACAGCACGCTGACATGGATTCTCAAGGATGCTTGGGTTTGCAAATACAATGGACCCGACCTGAATGCTTCTGCCAGCGAGGTCGCGATCGAATCGGTGGAAATCGCTTATGAGGAATTGGTAATCCCGAACTGATATCGTTGATAGGGCAGGCGGTGTGTGCCGCATATCATTTGCGGCGCACACGTCGTGCCGTTTCCCGCCCGCTTTCAGCGCGGCGGCATACGGATAAGGCGCGGCAGGTTGACGCGCATCTGAGAGGTATGAGAAAATGACCACAGTATTTGATTTTGAATTGCCGAAGGGATATGTGGACAGCACCGGGGCGGTGCACAAGCGCGGCAAGATGCGCCTTGCTACGGCGGGCGACGAGATCGGCGCGACCCGTGACCCGCGTGTGCTCAGCAACCCTTCTTATCTGACGATTGTCGTGCTCGCCAGCGTGACTACCGAGCTGGAGGGCGTAGAAGTGATCGTTCCGAATATAGTCGAGCGGTTTTTTACCGCAGATCTTGCGTTTTTGCAGGATATGTACCAGCGAATCAACAATATCGAGCCGCCTACCATGACGGTAGTCTGCCCGGACTGCGGCAAGGTGTTTCAAGCGCCGGTAAATTTTACACAAGAGGGCTAAGGCTGTACCCGGAAAAGGAGCTGTACCGTGAGATGTCCTTTATCTCGTACTATTTCCACTGGGGCAGCGACGATGTCATGCGGCTTGACCACAACAGCCGCAGACGCTGGTGCGAGGAGATCTCGCAGATCAACAGCAGCCTGATGCCCTCGGACAGCAGAAAAAAGGAAAAAAGCATTCTCGAATTTGGTCGGCGGAGAGGATGACCGGGAAAGGGGGACGCACAGATGCCGGATAATGCGAGTTTTGAAGATAGATACGGCGTAGAATCAGCTGAAAGCCGTAATATAACATCAGGCAACAATCTGGTGATGAATGCGGGCCTCAGTCCGGTACCGAGCTATAATTTTATGCTCCGTGTCGAGGCCTTGATAGATCTGCCGTGCAAGTCCATCAAGGCTTTCTCCAAAGAGATGGAATATGAATTGATTCAGGAGGGCGGCCTGAACGATTATGTGCATATGAAGCGCAAGCCGATTTCCCGGCCGTTTTATTTTGAGGTAGAGCGCTATATCGGTGTCGATTACGTGGACCCGCTGCCTTTGGGTGCAGAATTGCTGCTGCCGGTGATGCTGATCGTCAGCCGTAATGCAGGACAGTTCTATCCCATGGCCTCTGCCCGCACCTATATCTTCACGGGATGTACCGTCACCAAGAAGACGTATGGCGAAATGAACGCCGACCAATCCGGCCTGTTTTTGGAGACTACGACCATCGCATACCGCGAGATGGTTTGCGTTGACGGCCCGTGGTCGGAGGCAGTGCCATACGATCCGGGCGACCCTAATCCGAAGCGTTCGCGTATGGAAAGCCAAGCGGAGCAGGAAAATGCACAGGCCCGCGAAGAGGCGCAGAAAAAAGCGCAGGAACAGCAGACGAAGGATGCTGCGGAGCAGCAGGCGCGTGCAGCCCGCGAAAAGGCCGACAGGGAAGCACGGGAGACCGAGCAGAATGCGATTGCGTCAGCCAAAGATGATGTCGGAACCGAACCGGGCGCTTCGGGGGTTGAAGCCGGGGCGGCAGATGGTACCGAAAGCTAACAGGACAGTCGAAGGGAGATGAAGCGGTGCTGACCTTGAAAGAACCGATACGGCTGCAAAGCGCGGCAGGCATGATTCCGGTACAGGACGCGTTCAGCGACCGCATCCGGGACAACTACAGCCTGCTTGCCGCGCAGTTCACTCCCAAGGAACTTTTGCTCCTGATGACCGAACCGCCTGAGGAGGAGCCGGAAACGCCCGGCATGACGACGCTGGTCACACAGAACAATGTGACCGTGCGGCATGGGCTGACGCTTGAGGTGCTCAACAGTATCGTCAACCGGATCATGCTGACGCAGAACGCTCCGTTCACCTATCAGGACACGGTATATATATCAAATATGCTGCGTAAGGCGGGCGTGACCGATGTTGCGCTCTTTATGCGTCAGGTGCGGCAGCTATTTGAGCAGGGCGATAGTGTTGCCCGACTGACCGCGCTGTATCAGACGATGCAGTCCCTGCGGCGGGATAGGCAAGGACCGGAAGCGGCTGTAAGGCCGCAGTCCGAGGCGCCGGATCAGCTGCCGGACGCAGCGGCACGGGGCGAACGGTATTTCCTCCACAGCGAGATTTATCATCGGCTGCAGACAGCCGCTATCTATCGAGAGTTCAATGCGCTGATGACTGCTACAACGGCAGTGGTTGACCGGGTGGAAGCACGGGAGATGTTGCTGGCCGAGCATTTTCGCATGAGCGAACAGCTCCGTTTGGCTGAACTGCGGCA
Organism: Clostridiales bacterium; assembly: GCA_019421385.1. GTDB lineage: Bacteria > Bacillota > Clostridia > Oscillospirales > Butyricicoccaceae > Agathobaculum. Next base: position 12,842 of record JAHZFK010000017.1, on the reverse strand, counting down.
GCGTATGGTTGACCGGGATAGCCCGATGACGCTACAATATGTGCAGAACCACTATGAGCAGGGTGACCTGCTGCCTGTGCCTGAAAACGAGACACAGGTGTTCTCTCGTCTGGCCGAGGCGGTTCTGCTGAGCACCGTGGACAAGACACTGACGATTGCTGCAAAGCGCGGCATGGCGGGCGGTGCATGGACACTCGATTTGCGCCACGCATTACAGCAGTCGATCGATAATACGGTATTCCGCTTTGAAAACTGGCATGAGACTGCCGTACAACGCGGCGGGGATACGCTGTTTGCCGACGAAAGCCGCAACAGCCTGCTGACGCAGGAATATACGCTGCTTGAACAGATACTGCACAGGATGGAAGACAGACAGGAAACCGTCATCCGAAGCGGCGATACGTTATTGCAGCAAACACAGAACGCGCTGTCGCTGTCGCTGCGCGGGGCGGAAAACGGCGGGCAGCCATTGCGCCCACCCGTGGAGTTCCTACGCGAAATGCTGCGTGAGGTGCTCCATGCCGAGCGTCTTGTAGATGCACCGGGGAGTGCGGTGCGTCGTGCGGCGTTGCAGCTGGGCAGCCGGGTATCCGCACTGTTAGGCGGTGGAGCCGCGCGGGCGGATGCGCGCGTGGTGCTGCCGCCGGACACGTCCGACGTCGGTCCGGCCGAGCTGCTGCATGACCTCTCTGGGAGTGGAACGGAAACGGAACTGCTGCGCGAGCAGTTTGACCGTTTGGATGAAACGACGCGTACGCTGCTTGAGCGGCGCTATCAGGAGCGCGTGCGCGAGGTACGGCAGCGCACCGGCGAACTGAAGGAGACGGAATTGCAGCATATCCTGACCGAAACGTTGCGTTCGGTTGAAACAGCCGAACACGAGCGGCAGGAAACTGAAAGTGTGCGGAGTATTTCGCAGAGCGATACGTTGGCGCGCAGCACGCGTCAGGTGCTCGAACGGATGCAGCGGATGCGGACAGCGTATGAGAGCGAGCATACCGCAGCGCAGACAACCGTGGAACAGACCGAGCATACCATGCAGTCTGACCGTGAACTGACATTGACCCAGCGGGAAACCGAGCAGATCGATAGTCACACGCTGCGCGAACAGCTGGATCTGATCGACAGGCGCAACCGGGAGATTCTCGAGCGGGTACGCAATGCCCGTATTAGGGAGATCGAACAAAAGCGCCCAGGGGTGCGGCGCGGCGACGCTGGCCGTGTGATCAACGACGCACTGCGCGCGCTGGACGATCCCGGACAGGTGTTGGCAGAGCTGCTGGCGCAGCCTGTTCCGCAGGCAAAGCCGCTCGACCTTTCGCCGGACGCGCGTATGCTGCTCAGTCAGGCAGATGAGGCGACAAGACACATGCTTGAGGCGGTCATGCAGCACGAAAGCAACCCGTCTGCCCCGCTGCCTGTGCAGATGCAGACGGTGTCGCCTGCATTGCTCAATGCGCAGGTTGCGGCCGCCGGTTTTGAGGAGGAAACGCAGCAAACACAGGCTGTTATCCAAACGGATGAGCAGCAGAGGGAGCTGCTGCGTGAAGCCGCGCACACAGCGGCACAATACGCGATGCCGCGCGAGGTGCGGCGCAGAGAGGACCACGACGGCAGAAGACCGCCCGAGCCGGTACATTTTGTGCACAAGACCGAACAGCATGTGGTAGATGAATCGCTGCTGGAACGCATCGAGCAGCAGCGTCAGACAGTGCGCCAGATCGAAGAGACACAGGTGGACGAGCAGCACGGGCGGATCGAAACACAGCAAATCGACCGGACGCTGCAGCGTACCATTGAGAAAACCGGGGAGGATGTGACCGAGTTGATCAACCGAACGCTGGCGCGTCAGCTTGGCACGATCTCGGATAAGGTATACAGCCAGATGGAAAAGCGTCTGCGTTTAGAACGAGCGCGGCGCGGCAGATGAATTTGACGAAAGGAGGAGGGCGACATGTCGGTCGGCAAGGATCTGCTCAGCAGCATAACAGGCAGTACCGATAAGGCCTGCCTTGTCGTGCATGATGTGCGCGCACAGGCCACGGCAATTGAACTGGAGTGGAATAGCGTAGGGAATTTTGGGCAGTTAGGCGGTTCGATCGGCCCGGCTACCCAGCGTCAAAGCGAATATCAGAATACGTTGGCCAATACGCTGAAGGCTTTGCAGGGAAACACGGATTTGGCTTCCGCAATGTCTAGCCAAGCGGGGCAGGATAAGACGTTCTTCGTGCAGTTCAATCCATCCAGCCTGCAGTTGTACTCCTCCAACCAGCCGGATGTCAGGGCTGGCTTGAACAATACGAACAGCGACCAGAACGCGGTCGCAGATTCGGTGATCGCACCGCAGGTCGAGCTGACGGTGCAGTTGATTTTTGATAAAATGAATATCTATGATGCGTTTATGTTCGATAAGGCGACGTCGGGCGCGAGTGTGACGACAGCGACCAATATCGCCACACTTGCCTCAGACAAAACCTTTACCGTGCAGCCGTATATCGAAGGCCTGATCAGCGCGCTGCGCAACCCGTATACGCAAACAATGACGTTTCAGTGGGCGGATTTTTCATTCACTGGTAGGCTGCGGCAGTTGCAGGCCAATTACACCATGTTTTCCGTGTCCGGACGGCCGATCCGCGGGGTGGTGCAGCTTCGGATGAAGCAGAACCGCAACACGGCTGAACTACAGAAATGGAAAAGCCAGTTTGAAACACTGCTCATGCAGAAAAACGCGTTGGCAACGGCAGGGCAGAAAGTGAGCAACCTGCTCAACCTGAGCCTGTAGGAAGGAGGCACGCGATGTCTACGCTCAGCAAATTATCGGATATCGGAAGCAGTATCACAGGCAATGTCAAAAAGGCTGTGCTGATTTTCGGCACGGGCGGCGCATCGTCGTCCGGCAATCCGTCCGGGGGAGGGGCCAGCCTGCTGCGCATGACGCAGGAAAAACTCAATCAAACCGGGCTGACCAATACAAGCTTGCTTAGTACTGCGGGTACCCGCCATATCGAGGTGCAGTATAACCCGTCCTCTATCCAGTTTTCCGCCAATGCGGAAAGTGTGCAGATGCGTAACCTGCAAAACAGCTTGGAGGATGGTGTCATTAACCAGCGTAGTCGTGCCCCCTCGGTGATGATGACGGTCGATCTGATCTTTAATGCGGTCAACATAAAGGATTCGTTTATGGCGGACAAGTTCCGTGTGAGCGCAAATGATATGGTGACCAACGTTGCCTCTCTGGTGAATGCGGGCAGCTATACGGTGCAGCCGCAGAGCAACGGGTTGCTGGCAGCTACGTTTTCGGAAAGCGATCGGTTCGTGACGTTTCAGTGGGCTGACCTTTCCTTCTCGGGTGAGCTGACCGATGTCAGCGTGAAATATGGCATGTTCTCCCTTTCCGGCAAGCCGGTGCACAGCGTGGTCACATTGCGTATTCTGCAGCAGTTGGCCGGTTCGGCGGAGGACACAAAGTGGAACCAGAGCAAGTTTGACGAGTGCTTCAGCGGAGGACAGAGCCAAAGCATCGGCCAGCGTGTGGGCAACCTGCTCAATATCACAGGATTTTAAGCAGGGGAGGCGGCTCAATGGCAGGATTATTATCAGGTGCGCTGTCCTCTTTGAAAGGCGCGGCTGGCAGCGTGGCCGGTGCAGCGTCCAAGCTGACGTATGACGGCCTGAAAAAAACCTATAAAGGGTTTACAGCTCCGCAGGCAGCCGTGTTCTTCGGCGGAGAGGCTTTCAAGAATAGCGGCGATTTTGTGATCGACGACATTTATATCGAGTTGACAAGCGATTTTGAAGCGTCGATCGCAACATTTCGCATCTATCATATTTATGATCAGGCAGCTGCGGCATTCCGTTATAGCGAGATCAAGGGACAGGTCTGCATGGGCAATACCTTGGATATTGCGCTGGGCTATCTCGGCGTAGGAGAGGTTGTGTTCCATGGGTTTATCGCTGGGCTGGATTTTCATTTTGATGATACCGACTCGCCTTATATGGAGGTAACCGGAATGGATATCAAGGGTATCATGATGGCGAGCAGCTACTCGCAGCAGATATCCGCCGCTTCCTACAGTGCGGCGGTAGAACAGATTCTTGCCCGTTCGGTCTATTCCAGCCTGATGCAGAGCATGAAGCTGCAGATCGCCGCCACGCCGGATGGGGGCGGCGGAGGCAGCTTAGGAGGCCTGTCCAGCGGTAAAGGCGGCGGGGCTTCGGATCGCACCATTGAAATGGTGGCGGAAAGTGATTATGAATTTGTGGTCAAAGCGGCCAAACGCTTCAATTATGAATTTTTTTCCGACAAGCAGACCATCTATTTCCGTCCCGCGAAATCGGATGCCTCGGTACAGGCCGAGATGTCCGCCGGAGCGGGGATATTGGAGTTCAGCGTCGGCTACAGTATCACTGGGCTGGTCGGTGAGATACAGACCCGCTCAGTGGATGCGGGCACGGGCAAGCTGGTCAAGGCAAGCCAGAAGCTGGCGCAGGATATGGCGATCGAAAGCAAGGCGCGTTCGCTGGTTGGTAAGTCGCAGAAGGTGTATATCGACGCTTCCATCCAGTCGCAGCAGGATGCGGACGCGCGGGCAGCTTCGCTATATGAGCAGATGAGCTATCGGCTCGGCTCATTTGAGGCGACTTGCATTGGCATTCCCGATCTGTCGCCGGGGCGCTTCTTGGATGCCAAAGGTATGGGCGCACCGGCGGACAACAGCTTTTATATCACAACGGTTACGCACCAGTTCAGCAGCGAAGAGGGCTACCGCACCCGGCTGGCAGGGAAAACCGCCAAATTCGGCGCTTCGCTGGGCGGTTCGTCCGCTTTGGGCGGTCTCGGGGGAATATTATGAGTTTATATGATATTATCGACGATATTTCGCAAAAGCAGGTGACCAAAACCGAAACCGGAGACGAACGGATCTTCGGTGTGATGATCGGCACGGTCACGCGTAACTATGACCAGAGCATGGGCGGGCGCATTTGCGTCAGCATCCCCACGCGGGATGAGGGCGCGGATGAGCTGCATTGGGCACGCTTGGTGCAGCCAGCTTCGGGCAAAGGGTGGGGCTACTACTTCTTGCCGGAGATCGGGGATCAAGTGCTGCTTGCCTTTGAGAACGGCAGCATAGAAAAACCCTATGTGCTGGGCGGTGTGCCGCTGGACAACAATAAGTTCCTGACCGGCTCGGTCGATCAGAACAACAAGATCAAGCGCATCGTGACGAAGCACGGCAGTACCATTGTATTTGAGGACAATGCGCAGGACGAGCAGGGCGGTCAGGACAAAATTACCATCCAGACCGCTGGTGAGGAACACACCATTCAAATGGACAACGGCGGGGATAAGATCACCGTTAAGGATAAGGATGGCAAAAACGCCATCGTGATCTCCACTGCCGATGGGCAGGGCAGTATCACAATTCAGGCGGAGTCGCGCCTGACGATCAAGGTTGGCGATACGATCAAGCTGGATATGTCCGGCGAGAGCGGCACGGTCAAACTGACGGCCAACGATTTCAAAGTAGAAGCCAGCAAGATGGCTTCCATCAAAACGGACGGGATGATGAAGCTCGAGGGGAGCACGGTAACAGAAAAGGCATCCTCCGTCCTGAAACTGGAAAGCAGCGGCGCTGCCACCATGGCGGGCAGCCCGATCAAAATAGGATAAATCATTGTTGCAAGGGAGGACGGCGGCGTGACGCACAAACGATTTCTGGGCAGCGGGATGAAATTCCCTCCGCAGATAGATAAGAGCACAGGGCGTTTTGTCCTGTCCGCCGGGGAGCAGAGCGTTAAGGAGTCGATCTACCTGATTCTGATGACCCACCGGGGCGAGCGTTGGCTTGAGCCGATGTTTGGCGCGCGGCTGCTCGATTATTCCTTCATGGATACCTCGCCCACCATTCTGGGCCTGATGAAAAATGATCTGATGAGTGTGCTGCTGGAGCAGGAGCCGCGGATATCGGACGTGACGGTTACCATTGACCCCACGGTGCGCGACGGCTGTCTGCTCATCAACATCAGCTATGTGATTGCGCAGACGAATACGAGGGACAACCTTGTGTTCCCGTTTTACCTGAATGTAGAGCCGGAGGAGGAGAGCAATGGGCAGATCGAATGACTTCCGGATTGACCCACGGACAGAGAGCGATTTGCGTGAGCAGATTGCGCGGCTGGCACAGTCCTACACGCCCGAATGGGCATTCGACACAGAAAAACCGGACGTTGGCTCTGTGATCGGTCTTCTGTTTGCCTCCCAGCTTTCGGGCAATATTCGGCGGCTCAATCAGGTCGTGGAAAAATACCATACCGAGTTCATCAATCTGCTGGATCTGTCTCTGCAGGCGGCATTCCCGTCGGTGGGCGTCGCCGTGTTCGATATGATACCGGATACGGTGTCCGGTGTGCGGGTACCGCGCGGCGTCAAGCTGCTTGCGGAGAAGGACGACGAGCGGATCGTTTTCGAAACGCAAAACGAAGTGTTTGTCACCAGTGCGCAGCTGACGGATATCGTGGGCGTATCCGGCGCACACGGCTGCATCCGTCCGTTACGTGGTGATTGGTGTGCGGAACCGCTGCTGCCGGAGCGGATGCTGGGCAGCTGGGCGGAGCCACAGCCGACAGCAGAGCAGGAGCGCAGCGCCATCAGCCTGTTTGACTATACGGAAGATAACATCGCGCGCAGCGCGCTGATTTTATATCATAAAAGCTTGTTTGACACGGCAGAGGGCGTGTCGGTCACCGTTTATGCGCAGGACAGGGCAGGGCACAGTCTGGCCTCTTGGCTGAGCGATCCTGCAAACTGCCGATGGAGCTACCTGTCGCAGGACGGCTTGCAGGAGATCGAAGCCCGTGAGGAGGAGAACGGCGGCGTCATCCTGACACGCGGCGGGGAAAACCGTCATGTGCAGATCGGCGGCGAGGAATACGCGGTGTTGTGCGTGGAAGCCTGCGGTATACCGCGGGAGTCGGTCGATTTGCGCAGCCTTACGGTCGGCTCCGCCTGCGAGCCAGCCGTGCCGGAGGGCATTATCCATAACGATGAGCAGTTGAGCGCGGAGAGCTGCTTGCCTTTTGGGCCGACAGCCTCGATCTTTGACGAGTGCTACATCGGACATGACCGTATTTTCCGGCAGCAAGGGGCGGAGATCGAACTGACCTTCACGCTCAGCTATGAAGATAAGCTGGTTGATCTTCTGCCCGCACAGGTGGAGGAGAATCTCAAGATCATCAAGCGCCGCCCCCGTCCGGTGCAGATCGGCCGCGCGGAAACAAGTGTGCAGCGCATGGCGATCGAATACTACAATGGCAGGGGATGGTATCGGCTGCCCGTGGAAACGGACTGGCAGACCCTGTTCGACGGTACACATGCAGGCGATGTGTCCATTCGCTTTATTTGCCCGGATGACTGGAGGCCCAGTGTTATCGGCGGAATGGAGGGGCGTATGCTCCGGTTGCGCGTGATGCAGGCGGATAACTACTTTTTGCAGCCCTGTCTGCACCATATGCCGCGGCTGGATGGAATGCGGCTGCGCTATCGTTATACTGGCTCGCGCCGCCTGCCGCAGCGTGTCGAGCGAATCTGCGGCACTCTGCGCGAGGATATCACTTGGCAGGCGCAGAGCGGCCAGCCGTTTACTGCGTTTGCGCCGCTGCCCTATACGGAAAATTCCCTGCTGCTTGGGTTTGACCGGCCGTTCAGCGGATCGCCGGTCAGCTTGTTTTTTGATGTTGAGGAAAATATACATTTTGAGAGCGTACCGATCCAGTTCTACTATTCCTCGCCCACGGGCTTCAAACGGCTGCGCGTGGTGGACGGTACGCGTGCGATGCGGCAGTCCGGCACGGTGCTGTTTTATCCGCCGCAGGATTTTGCTCGGATCGAGGTGGAAGGCCGGCAGCGTTTCTGGCTGCGCCTGACGGACGAGACAGGCGCGTTTGACCGGGGCGACCGATACCATGCGGTGATTCGCAGCCTGTTGACCAATGCAGTCGAGATCCGCAATATCGAAACCTTGCCCGAAAAGCAGTTTTATATTGAAACGGCCACACCCAATATGGCATTTCCGCTGGAGACGGACAATATCCTGTCAGCCGAGGTGTTCGTCAATGAGTTCGGCGCGCTGACGCAGGGCGAAATGCAGGCGATGCTGGGCGAGCGGCCGGAGGATGTGCGTGTGGAGTACAATTCGCTGGGCGAGATCAGCTCTTTCTTCGTCCGATGGAACGAGGTGGACAGCTTTGATGCGTCCACCCCTAAAGATCGGCATTACCAGATCGACCGGATGCTCGGGCTGCTGCGGTTTGGGGACGGCGTCAATGTCATGATCCCGCGCGCGCAGGACAACCCGGCGATCATGGTACGCGTGCAGCGTTGTGAGGGAACGGCGGGCAACCTGCCGGGCGGTGCCGTCAATCGGCTGTATGGCAACATGATGTATATCGACAGAGTGTACAATCCCATCTCCACGAGCGCGGGCAGCAATATCGAAAGCGTGGAGAGTGCGCGCTTGCGCGGCACCAACCTGATCAGCGCGCAGAACCGGCTGGTCAGCCCGCTGGATTTTACGCGCGCGGTGCAGGCATACTCTGCGGTCATCGCCAAGGTGCGCTGCATTCCCGGCTGCGCACCGGACGGGCGACAGGACGGACGGCTGATCTCCATCGCTCTGATGATGAAGGACTACCAGTCTGGATCATATTCGTTTAACAACCTGAAAAAGCCGCTTTCAGAATTTCTGCTGGCGCGGTGCGAGGCCACGGTTTCCCCAGAGGATTTATACCTGACCGAGCCGATATACATTGAGCTTTCGGTGGACGTGTGGGTGGAAACCGCACAGCAGGATCAGGCCTTTCAGATACAGAATCTGCTCACGGCGCGTATCCGAGAGTTTATTGACCCGCTGGGGGACTCGGGCGGCTGGGAGATTGGCAAGCTGCCGGATGAGAACCGTTTTGCCATGTTGCTGCGCACCACGAAAATGGACGCAGTCGTCCGCAGATTCTGCGTCAGCGTGCGCCGTGTGGAACATGACGGAGTGCACGAGTGCAGTCTGAACGATTTGCCGCGCTCGCCATTTATGATCGGCGTCAATGGCGAACATCGGGTGCATGTCATGTTTGTCGGCTGACGGCGTCCGTAAACTGGAGGTATACCTATGCTGCACAGCATAAAATTGAATGATCAGGACTATGAGCAGCTGCTCGGCGAAGCGCTTGCCCGGATTCCACTTTATACCAATGAGTGGACCAACTTCAATGTCTCCGACCCGGGCGTTACTATTTTGCAGAACCTGTCCTCTTTCTCCCTGCTGCAGCAAAGTCTGCTGGACGAGGTGACGGACGAGCTGCGGGAAAGGCTGCTTGGCCTGCTTGGCTATCATCCGAAGAGCCTCAAGGCGGCAAAGCTGCTCGTCGCGCCGGAGGAGGCATCCTATCGCGTGCTGCCGGCGCAGGAAAAGCTGCTGCTTGGCAGTCTCAGCTTTGAAACCCGGCAAAGAACCGAGCTGATTCCGTGGTCGGTGGCGGGTGTGTTTGCGGAAAGCAGTGGACAGATTCGAGATCTGACCTATCCTCTGCAGTATGCGCGTCACGCCTCGGTGCAGTTGTTCGGCGACCGCCCCCAAGCGGGAGACAGCCTAATATTCATTCTGGAGGGCACGCTGCGTGCGGGGATGGAGCTGCATTTCTATGTGGGCGCGGAAAACGAAAGTTGGCGCAATCCGTTCGATGAGGCCGAGGAGCTTTCTTTCGCACACATGCGCTGGCAGTATTATACGGAGCAAGGCTGGATGGACGTGGTATGTGAGGATGAGACGCACGGCTTTTTGCTCAGCGGCGGCTTGCATTTGCATCTGGGGCAAAAAGAGCCTGCCTGGTTCGAGAAAATGTCAGTGCATGGCTTTGCCGTGCGCTGCGAGCTGGAGTATGCGGAATACGACATCGCCCCGCGCGTCACTCTGCTGCTCGGCGGCCTGTTTGAGGTAGAGCAGCGCGATACACATTCCGCGTCATTCCGCTTTCCCGGTGCAGATGAGATTCGGATCGAAAGCGCGATGACACGCTATGAAAATCTGTTTGTCTATTGCCGCGAGACAGAAGAGGGGCCGTATCTGCCCTATACGCCCATTGCCAATGCGACGGCGGGGCAGGGGCGATTCTGTGTGCGGCTGGATGAGGCCGATGGTACGGTGGCGCTTCGGTTCGACCGGGAACGGTTCGGTTATGCACCCATCGAGCAGCCGGACGCGGTCTGTGTGGTGTGCTACGACACGGAAACACTGCATCGGCGTGAGATCGGCATTGCCTACGGCTATGAGGATCAGGAACTGGATATCACCGGCTTGACGGATGTGCTGCCGGAGGGGTTCAGTGTGCTGGCAGAAACCGAGCAGCCGGACGGTCAGACGGGATATCGCAGGATTGAACCGCAGGACAGGCGCGAAGACAGCATCTGTTATGAGGTCATTCCCTCGGAAGGAACGATCCGCATTCGGCATAATGGCATGGGCGGAGCGACGCGTCTGTGGCTGTGCGACGCGGTGACGACCGCAGGCAGCATGGGCAACCTGCGTGCTAACGCACGTCTGGGCTCCGCGCCCGATCCGTATTTCCCTGATGAGCCGCGCGGCCCGTATTACATAGCGCCCGGCAGCGGCACTGGGGGACGCTCGGCAGAGACGGTTGACGAACTGCGCCGTCGCATGGTTGCCGACCTGCGCAGCCGCCGCAGCGCGGTGAGCGAGGAGGACTATGAGCAGGCGGTGCGGCAGACGCCCGGTTTGTGCATTCATAAGGTGCGCGCCGTAGCGGATGAGCAGCAAAATCTTGTCCGGATCACAGTGAAATGCCATACGGAAGACAACAGGCCGGAGCTGCCTGCCTGCTATCTGGAGCAGATCAAACGGCGGCTGGATGATTACCGCATGATCGCAACCCGTATTGAGCTGCGACAGCCGCAATATGTGCCGGTCGACGTGACCGCAGTTGTCCATGTGCGCAATTATTATGAGAACGCGCGTGCGGAGATCACGGATATGCTGCGCAGAGAGCTGGATTATATCACCTCAGAGCACAGTTTTGGCGAAACCATCCGCTTTACTGAGCTGTACCGCAAGCTGGAGACGATGCAGTGCGTGGACAGTGTATACATGCTGTCTATGCAGCCCGCTCCGGGCACGGATGCGACTTTGCAGGGGGCGGACATTGTACTGGGGGAGAGCAGTCTCTGCCATCTGGGTCGGCTGACGCTTGAGATCAACACATCGCTTGCGCATTGACTGCGCGGAATGAGGAATATCGATGGAGAGCTTACTGAAAAAATACCGCATCGGGCATAGCCGCTTGCGTGGCGGCAGCCTGTACGGGATGGAGGTCGACGGGAACAGTGTACGCACCACAGAAGGAGAGGGATACCATGCCCTTTTCCTGTGTGCGCTGGATGCCGGACGGGAAGACTGCGAGTGGGGTCGGTTCGTGCTGCGGGCGGAGCTGCCGCGCGATATGGTGCTGGTCATCCATGCGCTTGCTTCGGATGAAAACCGTATCCTGCGGGACGGGCAGGAAATGCTGACAGACGATTTTCTGCGGGAGGAGGCGGACGCGCGCCGTAAAATGCGCTTGTTTGAGCTTTCGGATTCCACACGGCAGGCGGGGGCGCAGGATATCCTGCTGTACGGTCAGCGCGGACGCTATCTATGGCTGTGTATCGAGTTGATTGGTGCGGGAAGCGCTTGCCTGCATGATATGCAAGTGTATACGCCGGGGGATAACTTCCTGCAGACCTTTCCCGAGGTGTACCGCCGTAACGGCGAGTTTCTGCACCGGTATCTATCGGTGTTTTCCTCACTGTATAACGATCTGCAGGAGGAGATCGACAGCTTGCCTGCCCTGTTCGATCTGGATACGGCGCCGGCGGCGCTGCTGCCGGAATTTGCGCGGTGGATCGGGCTGGAGATGGACGGCGGATTTTTGAATGAAGATCAGTGCCGCCGGCTGATCCGGTCGGGGTTCCGTCTGCTGTCCCGCAAGGGGACGCGCGCGGCAATCGAGGAGGCTATCCATCTGTTGGTGGAGGAGCCGGTGTATATACTGGAGCGTGTCGGGGCAGAGGGTTGCCGGGAGCAGGGGCGTGAGGACCCGTTTGCTTTTACCGTGCTGATTGCGCGACAGTCGGATGAGCAGCTTCATGCCAAGCTGCTGTATCTGATCAACCAGTTTCGGCCAATCCGTACCCGCGTGAGCATCGTCTTTTTGGGCGATTGTATTGGCATGGACTATCACTGTTATTTGGATATCAACGCCTCGCTGGTGCAAAGCGCCGGAGGCAGTTTAAACGGCGGGGCAGCGCTCAATGGCCTGACCTGCCTGCAATAACCAATCAAGATCAAAGGAGCGAATGATAATGACAATTCAGACCAACCGGAACGGAACCACGACGACACTGGCGATCGAGGGTCGTGTGGACACCATGACCAGTCCCCAGCTGCAGCAAGCTGTGCTGGAGGCATTTCAAGGCGCAGAAAAGGTCGTGCTCGACTTTGAAAAGGTTTCGTACATCAGCAGCGCCGGTCTGCGTGTGCTGCTCATCGGGCAGAAGACGGCGCAGTCCAAGCATATGTCTATGGTGCTGACCAATGTAGGGGATACGGTGAAGAATGTGCTGGACATGGTCGGCTTCACCTCGGTTATGACCATCGAGTAAAGAACAGGCGGAAAGATACAGGTCTTTCCGCTCTTTTTCCACATTATCAAGCAAAGGGGGCGTGCCCGGTGGGTAGAAGGATGCAATGCATGGTACGACTGCTGTTTTCATGCACAATCTGTATACTGGCGGTTTT
>JAHZFK010000016.1 GCA_019421385.1 Clostridiales bacterium | reverse complement strand
TGAGCGCTTTACGCAGAGCATGAATATGGTCCATTCCCTCTCACCTCCTCATATCAAATTATTTGATAACAGTATATTTGATAATTTCAATTCTGTCAATATAAATTTCAAATTATTTTATATATTATTGCAAGCCTATACTATATCAGTTATATTGATATTTATGAGGTGAGCCTATGATTCGCATTAAGGAACTCCGAAAAGCACACGGAATTCTGCAAGGTGACCTTGCTGATAAAATCAATGTAAGCCAAGCCACTATATCAGGCTGGGAAAACGGGAAGATTGAACCAAGCATGGATGCATTACGTCAGATAGCAAATCTATTTGATGTGAGCATTGACTATCTTCTTGGTTCGTCCAACGATGCCACACAAGAAATAAAAAAAACGCCCTCTTACGAGGACGTTGGAATAAGCACAGACGAAGCTGAACTATTGGCCGATTTTAGGAAACTGACGGATGATCAGAAGGCATTCGTTCTTCAGGCCGTGAAAGCAGAAGCGATTCGCAGAGCTGGCGGGCGAAAGAAATAAGTGCCTCTTTATCCTTGCTGGAGCGTATCACTTCTAAAAGTTCTTTTTCGTATTTCATCGCTCACCCTCCCAAAAAACGAACAAGTGTTTGTATTTTCAATAATACACCACATCTTGGATTTTGGCAAGGGCAAATCAATATATTGCATATCATCAAAATATCGGTGTTCAATTTGGACACATAAAAAGCGCCCGCCCCAGTGCACCACCACCGGAACGGGCAAATATGGAGTGTTTCACACAGTCCTCCAATACCATTATACAAGATTAGTTAATTTTGTCAATCTTTAAGGGGGATTCAAAATGGAGGAAAAGGAAAAGACAAAAAAACCGTTTTACAAGCGCTGGTGGGTATGGGTAATTGTAATTGTGCTTGCTATCGGCATGTTTGGTACTTCGGGCGATACGGAAACCAAGGACAATGACCAGCAAACCGCTGAGCAAACGCAGTCCGCAACAACCGAACCAACCGACACCGAGCCAGAAGATGCGCAGCAGACTGAGCAGACTGCTGCACCGGTTGAAGAGCCGGAAGAACCCGCCGACACCATGACTATGGGCCAGAAAAATGCATTGGGATCGGCTGAAAGCTATCTTTCTTTTACAGCTTTTTCGCGTAGCGGCCTAATTAGCCAGCTTGAATATGAGGGTTATTCCACCGAGGATGCGACATTTGCAGCCGATAACTGCGGTGCAGACTGGAATGAGCAGGCCGCAAAATCTGCCCAAAGCTATCTCGATATGATGTCCTTTTCGCGGCAGGGTTTAATCGACCAGCTCGTGTTTGAAGGCTTTACACAAGAACAAGCCGAATATGGCGTCACGGCCGCAGGCTACTAAATAAACCCGCAGACCACAACCGAACACTGTTTTGTTGTGGTCTGCATTTTTACACCCGCTTTAACCGAACAAATGTTCCTATTTAACTAAGGAGGAAACAAAATGCCCGAACAAGCCAAGAAAAAATACACCTACAAATACGTCAAGGCAATCACGGTCGGGCATAAGCCGGACGGAAAGCCCATCCGCAAATACATCCGCGAAAACAACAAGGCTGTTTTCGAGCAAAAGGTGCGCTATTACCAAAACCTCAACGCTCGCGGCGTGCAGATCGTCGGCCGGTCTCTCACAGTTGAGCAATGGGCATGGCAATGGTACCACACCTACAAAGAGCCGAAGATCGGCGCAAGCCAGCGCATCAACTACGAGACCAACCTCAAGCGCCATATCCTGCCGGTGATTGGTTTCATGGCGGTCAACGCCGTACGGCCGTATCACCTGCAGCAGCTCGTCAACGATGCCCGGCGCGAGGACGGCCAGCCTCTGGCGCAGGGCACGGTGCGACAGATCCTGTACACACTACGGCAGATTTTCGAGCAGGCCGAGATCAACGGTCTGATTGAGGTCACGCCCTGCCGCCGCATCGAGAACACCGCGACCGGCAAAACTGCACGGCGCGCACTGACCCGTGAAGAAGAAGCGCTCGTCCGCAAGGTAGCCGCCCGGCACTGGGCGGGGCCGTGGGTGCTACTCATGCTGGACTGCGGCCTGCGGCGCGGCGAGACTGTGCCGATCGGCAAAGCCGACCTTTGCAAAGACGGAACGATGCTCCGGATCAGCAGCGCCGTCACCTACGCCGAGGGCAATCAGGCCAAGCGAAAAAGCACCAAAACGGCAGCCGGAGAGCGGTTTGTCCCCATGCCACCCGCGCTGCTCTCCCAGCTGGACAGCTCCGGACGGTATTTCTTTCACGGGCAAAACGGCAGGATGCTCACACTCACCCACCTGCGGCGCATGTGGGGCAGCTTCCACCGCGCATGTGACCGGGAAGCAGGTGCCAAGCTGTACCGCAATAAGATCATAGAGCATGCCTTTGATCCGGCGATCACGCCCCACTACCTGCGGCACACCTATTGTACCAATTTGCGCCGTCAGGGCGTCGACCTGAAAACCGCCCAATATCTTATGGGACATGCCAGCATCACCACAACGGCGAATATCTACGATCATGTCGACATGGACGACATCGCTCAACTCGGCCTGCATGAAGCACCGAAAAATACATGATTTTCTTGCAACACATTTGCAACGTATTTTGTCACTCACCGCTGTTTTTGTCCGCTCTATCTGTATAGTCGACAATTTGCAAATATGGATATTCCGACACCGGCAAAAGGCAAACCGCCAAAAAGTTGCGTAAAACACAAAAAAGCCGTCACTTTCGTGACGGCTTTAACTGGTGGGGTTGGCGGGGCTCGAACCCACGACCTCTCGCGTGTGAGGCGAACGCTCTGACCAGCTGAGCTACAACCCCGTTTGTTCGGTTTACCTTATTACTATACCAGAAACAAACGGGGTTTGCAAGCCCTTTTTTATGGCTGCTGGTTTTTGTCCAGACGTCCGAGCAGCGCCACGATCAGCGCAATCACGGCCAGCACTGTAAAGATGCCCGCCATGCCCTGTCCGAGCAGTTCAATTGCCATCCATACCGATTCACTCATATCCAGCGCCTCCTTCTCACATAAAGAACCCAAGGATTACACCGCCCGCAACGACCGACGCGATCTGTCCGGCGACATTCGCGCCAACCGCATGCATCAGCAGGTGATTGGTCTTATCCGCTTCCACACCCAGCTTTTCGATCACGCGTGCGCTCATCGGGAAGGCCGAAATGCCCGCCGCGCCGATCATCGGGTTGACCTTGTTCTTGCAGAACAGGTTGAGCACCTTGGCAAACAGCACGCCGCCGATCGAGTCCAGCACGAAGGCGACCAGTCCGAGACACAGGATGATCAGCGTTTCCTTGGTCACGAACTGCTCCGCGCGCATGGAGAACGAAATCGTGATGCCGAGCAGCAGCGTGATCAGATTCGCCAGCTCATGCTGCGCGGTTTTGGACAGACTCTCCAGCACGCCGCACTCGCGGATCAGATTGCCGAACATCAGAAAGCCGACAAGCGACACCGACGCAGGCGCGACCAGTCCCGCCACGATCGAGACAACGATTGGGAACAGGATGCGCGTGCGGCGGCTGACCTGCCCAGCCGCATAGGGCATTTTCATCGCGCGCTCTTTTTTGGTGGTCACCAGCTTGATCGCAAACGGCTGGATGATGGGCACGAGCGCCATATAGCTGTATGCTGCGACCGCAATCGCGCCGACATATTTCGACCCGAGCACCTGCGAAACCAGAATAGACGTGGGGCCGTCCGCCGCACCGATGATGCCGATAGCGGCCGCGTCAATGATATCGAAACCGAATGCCGCCGCTGCGATAATGGTCAGGAAAATACCGATTTGCGCCGCTGCGCCGAACAGAAACAGCTTGGGGTTTGCCAGCAGCGGGCCAAAGTCGATCATTGCGCCGATGCCGATGAACAATAGCAGCGGGAACGCCTCGCTGGCCTCAATGCCGCTTTCAAACAGCCATTGGATGATGCCATGCGTTTCACCCACACCCTGCGTGATCTGATCGATCACGCCCGACATCGGCAGGTTGACCAGAATCGCGCCAAAACCCATCGGCAGCAGCAGCGCAGGCTCATACTGCTTCTGAATCGCCAGCCAGATGAGCAGCCCGCCGACAGCGTACATCACCGCTTGCTGCCACGTCACCGATAGTAAGCCTTCGTATAAAAACTCCATATTAACCCCTCCTTCGATAAAAAAACAGACCTGCGTTTCCCTTTCGAGAAACGCAGGTCTGGTCATTTCAGGCAACAGCCAGAACGGGATCGGATGCCCCGTCATGCTTGTTGGCGATGCCGCGCGGCAAACCGCGCTGACTACTCCCCTTTGTTTGGCATCATCTTATCATGGGAAAGGGGCGGTGTCAAGCCTGTTTTACTGTTAAGTTTTCGTCAAATTATGCGCCGAAGATATCCGGATTGGCAGCCTTGTGCTGCTGCCAGAGGGTCTGTACTTCTGCACTGCTGCCAGCGATAGCCGCTTCGATATCCTCCAGCTCCCATTCCCACGCTTTGTCAAGCTCCGACAGAATGTTCTCGGTATACGCGCCGTCGCTCTGCGCCAAATATGCTACCAGCGCTTCCACCGAGCACATCGAGAAATCGTTCTTTTCCACGCACATCATATAGGTATAGGGATCACCCTCCCAGACGAAGCCATTATACCCAACCGGCAGATAGACCGGATCTTCCGCGCCGCCCAGCTTGACCCCCTGCATGGTGAAATCCACCGCGCCGTCTGGCCAGCGGTAAGTAAACGTCATCCGCTGGGTGATGGGGTGTAAGACAAAATCCTCCCCTGTGCCGCCCGACAGGCCAAGCACCCGCTCGGCATCCTGCTCGGGATTGCTAGTTGGCGCGGCGAGTAGGTTGTCAATTCCGGTGCGATCCATCACCGGGATGCCCTGCTCTAGCGGGAAAGCCAGCAGGAAGTCCGCGCGCGAGTGCACGCCGTCCGAGGTGTTGACCAGCATTTCGGTGCGCGAAGGCGTGGTGGTGTCCGTGCGGTCGTACCACACGCGCTCGACCGTGGTGAAGAAATGGTCCCCGTTCGGTACGGCGAACCGGATGATAACCAGCGCGGCATGATCCGCGACCTCGGGCTGGATCGTCACCTCGTCGCGTATCAGTTCAGCTGTGGAGTCGTTCTGCGCTGCGTAAACACGCGCCAGCGCGCGCAGCAGCAGCGCCTGTTCGTTGGTGTGCCGTTCCGCCGTCTGCCCGTCAAATGAGAGTGCGTCCGTGCCCAGTGCCTGCGCCGCCTGATACATTTCGGTATAGGCTGTCTTGATAGCTTCATCCGACGGGTCATACTGCACATCGGACGCATACGTCAGATACCAAGTCAATCCGTCTCGCTCGGCAAGTTCCTTGCAGGGTACCGCATATGCCGCCTGCCAATCCTCGCCATAAAGCTCCCGCAGATAGGCAGTCGCCTCGGCGTGCAGCGACATCACCACGCCGCCGTCGGTTGGATCATCCGAGTAACCTGGCAGGGCGTTTTGCAGACCGAACTGCACGATGCCGTCGCCCTCGACCGCGTAACCCTGTCCGACAAAGCAGTCGGGCAGCGTCAGGGTGTAGCCATAGGTGTCATTGTGATATTCGGTCGAATGGATGGTGTAATCCGTATTTGACACACCCTCATTGGACAGCCGGTAGACGAAGGAGGCGGTGTAATCCGTGCCGTTTGCCGTGTAAGAAACCGTCACACCGCGGTAAACCTCTGTTCCCAGCGTCGAGGACAGCGCTTCCGCCATCAGATGCTCAACCTCATACAGGTACACCGCGCTGCCGCGGTCATACACGTCGGTGAAACGGATATTGGTCTGCTGCGTCTCCTTGTCGGTATATTGCCGCGTGCCGTCCGCACGGATGACCGCGTCGGTCAGCACTGCATCCGTTGCGGTCAGCTTTCCGTCCACGGGTTCCAGTTTGATGGTCTGCCCAGCTTCGAGCAGCGGGATATTGCCGTTTGCGTTCTCGATCGCCTGCTGTATGGTCGCGCCGACCGGCAGCTGCACATAGCTGACCGGGCTGTCATCCTCGACCAGATAAGCGCCGAATCCTTCGTCAAACTGCGTCACCAACCCAACCGGCAGCCAGTAATCGCCGGTTTTGCGCATCTGCACATCGACCGACGGGCTTTCGTCAATGAAGCGCACGCGCACAACTGCTTCGTTGCCGCTCTCTGAGATCAGGTCAAAAGCCGAAGTACCTCCAACATAGCTGAGCACAATCGGCGCAGCGTTTTGCGGTTTGTTCAGCGCGTCCAGTGACTGACCGTTAAAGTTGTTCGCGCCCTCCGGGATGGTTGGCCATGCGAGGCCGGAGTCATAATACAAGCGGAATATCTCGTTGTCCGTCATATCGCCGCCGCGATCGATCTGCTGCACATCCACGATGACCGAACGACCGTCCACCCTGTCCGTCTCCACCAAATACGCGCTGCGCTGGTCGGTCACACCGCCGCCGTACATCTGGAATACGACCAGATAGCTGTCCTCGTCTTCGGTCGGGACAATCACATAATCCCGATAAGACGGGGACGAGCCGCCGTACTTCCAGCTCATGCCGCCGCCCGGTATCTGCTGTGCAGTGCGGAACGCCTGCTGCATCTGTTCGGACAGGATGGGATAGATATACTGCCCGCTCTTGTGCGTCACGCCGCGCGCATACTGTCCCGCGAGGTCAGCGGCAGTGCGCGCGTTCTTGCCGCCGTCATAGGTGAAGTCCTGCGGCAGCCAGCCTTGGTCAAACTGATTGACCATCGTGATGGTCACTTCGCTGCGGTCGTCAAAGATAAACGTGATATCCATGATATCGTCGCCCATGGTGCGGTCGGCGGACGAGCCGCCCATCGCGCTGGCAGCCTGTAGATGCAGCAGGTAGGTCGCCGCATCAGCTGGGTCGCTCCACTTTTCCTGCTGGGCTTCGGTGAGCACCATGTCGCCGCCAAAAATCGGGTCGGGCAGGCCGAGGTTGTTTTCATACAGGATGCGGAACTCGTCGAGCGAGGTCACGCCGTCCCCCGCGATGGCTTCGCCCTTTGTGACTTGCCAGCCGTTTTCACCCATGGTAAACGTCAGCTTTTCTGCCACGCGGTCCGGCACAGGCAGTTCCGGGAAATCGTCCCACTGCATGTCGTACAGCACATAGGTGTCCTCGCCGTCCAGCTTGACCGTATAGCCGAGGCTTTCCGTGCGCTGCGCCCACTGCTCTGCGAGCGCGAGACGGGTCTCCTCGGTCAGTTTGTCCTTACTCTCCCCTACCGAAAACGCGCAGCCCAGCGTGCCGACCAGCACCGCCGCCGCCACGACCAGCGCGATCCCGCGCTTTTTGACCTTTTTGTCAAACAATCCCTCGAAACGCCGCATCAGCGTCTCCTTTTCTCCGGCAAAGCACGACACCAGCGCGCGCTTTTTCATTTGCGCTTCGACTGAGCGCAGGATGGTTTCGCCGTAGGCGCGGCGCGCATCCACGTCCATACCGCGCACCACTGCATCGTCGCACGCCAGCTCGATATCCTCCTGCGCAAACCGCGCCAACAGATGCACCAACGGATTGAACCAGTGCACCGCCCGCGCCGCGACCAGCGCCAGCTTGAGCCACAGGTCACTCCGCTTGTAGTGCGTCAGTTCATGCCGGAAAATGAACGCCGCATCCTGTTCGGACAGCGCTTCGTCCGGCAGATAGAGCGCGGGACGCAGAAAACCCGCCAACATGGGGCAGTCCGCCGCAGATGTGACGCGCAGCGGGATCGCCCGCCCGATGCCGAGCGCGCGCTTCTGCTCCTCGAACACGGTCAGCAACATATCGCGCTCGGCGGGATGGCTGCTCTTTTCCAGCACATAGTGGAACGTCAGATAGAGGTACAGCTGCCAGCCGGCAAAGATCACCAGACCGGCAATCCATGCAATCCCCAGCACGCGCCCCAAATCGAACGAGATCAGCGACGGCATATCATTCGGTGTAAGCGCCTGCGCCTGTTCGTTTGTTACCCAGCGGCGCGTCGTGATCTCGCCGTCCTGCTCCAAAACGGGCAGTCCGGCCTCCTCCAACCGCTCTGGCGCGAAGTCCGTGCGCGTCAGATAGGTCGTGTGCGGCGTGACCTGCACCGGCGGGTCGGGCAGTGTCAGCTGCACAGGCACCAGCAGCCGCAGCGCAAGCACCGCCCACACCAGGCACATTGCGCGCGCGGGATAGCGCTTTTTGAGGGTTTTGCGCAGCAAAAACAGCACCAGCGCCACCGCCGATACGGTCAGCCCGATCTGCGTGAGATTGTTCAGCAGATCGCTCCATGCAAAGCGTAACATATCCTACCCCTCCTGTCCTTACCGTCCCTGCGCGTCGAGGAAGGCGCGCAATTCGTCGATGTCGTGCGCGGTCAACGCGCCCGCGTCCGACAGGCTTGCCACCAGATTTTTCACCGAGCCGCCGCACACGCGCTCGACAAAGCTGCGGCTCTCGCGCTGCAGGTATTCCTCCTGCGTCACGCACGGCGTATACTGGTTCTGCCGGCCTTCTTTCTCGCATGAAAGGAACCCTTTATCGCACAAGCGCGAGAGGAAGGTCAAAACGCTTGTCGCTTTCCAGTCGCTCGGCACTTTTTGCTGTACCGCCGCGGCCGTCACCGGCGCTTCCAGCGACCAGACCGCCTGCATCACTTCCAGCTCAGCATCCGGCAGACGTTTGCTTTTCTCCATGTTGTTCCCTCCTTTTCTACAAATGTAAAATCCTTTCTGTGCTTACATTCTACAATAGTAGAACATCCTTGTCAAGTCATACTTTGTTTACACTTTGAAAATTGACAAAAGCCCCTATTTTGCGCTATGCTTATAGTGTAAAACCATTGACCCCCTGCCGACAAAGGAGCCGGAACCTATGCGAAAATCCATGGCGCTCGGATTTGCCATTTGCAGCACGCTGCTGCTGATTTTGTTGTTTCTCGCCGGGCGTATGCTGTATATCAAATTCTATCATCAGTCCTATGCGGACATCACCGATAAAACCACACAGACCGTTGTCACGCTCACCGAAAACCAGACCGAAGTGCAAACCGTGACCGACCCGGAACAGCTTGCCGCGATCACCGAGCTGCTATCCAGCTATACCTATACCCAGTATCCGCATCTGTTCAAGCCCGGCAAAGAAAAACTGGCGGGTAATCTGTTGACCGTGACCTTCGAAAACGGCAACTCCATCGGCGTCAACGCCGACGGCTATGTATTTGTAAATGGCGAGCTGCGCGATATCGAAGGCAGCCGCGGACAGGAATTTTACCACAAGCTCTATCTCCTATTCTATCCGAACGCAACCTGACGCGGCCGTGCGGCGGCCTGGATTCTGCGTTTTTTAAGGGGGAAATTCATATGCAAGAATTACTTTTGGATGCGGAAGCCTTTTATACCCGCGAACAGGTGCATCAAGCGCTGGCGGATGTTTTCGGCTTTCCCGCGGACTACGGCAGCACGCTGGACGCGCTGTATGACCAGCTGTGCATCTGTCCTCCCACGCGGCTGACGCTGCGACATGCCGAATGTCTGGTGGACACGCTGGGCAACTACGGCGAATTCATGCTGCGCATCTTTGCAGGCGCTGCAACCGAAAACCCGGATTTTCTGTTGAATTTCGAATATTAACACAAAAAAGGACGTGCAAAGCACGTCCTTTTTCCTTTTCCTAAACGCTTTTATGCCGT
Organism: Clostridiales bacterium; assembly: GCA_019421385.1. Taxonomy (GTDB): domain Bacteria; phylum Bacillota; class Clostridia; order Oscillospirales; family Butyricicoccaceae; genus Agathobaculum. The sequence continues at coordinate 58,283 of JAHZFK010000016.1, read as the reverse complement.
AAACAGCTGCGCCCAGTACGCGGTGCCGCCCGACACCGTATAACCAACGCCGATGGTCGTAAAGTTCTCATTCAGGATATTCGCGCGGTGGCCGGACGAATTCATCCACGCCTGTACCACCTGCTGCGGTGTCGACTGACCGTAAGCAATGTTCTCACCCGAACGGGTATAGGACACGCCAGCCTCAGTCAATGCGGTCGAGAAGGAAGCGCCATTCGGCCGTGTGTGCGAGAACGACTGTACCGTTTCCTTCGCGCGCACCTGTGCAGCCTGCTGCACGCGGCTATCCACCTTCAGCGCAGACAGACCGTATTTGGCGCGTTCCGCATTGACCAGCGCCACGACTTGCGATGCATAGTCCCCCTGCGAGGAATCGTTGTCCTCCTCTGGTGTCTGCTCGGGAGTGTTGTCCGGTGTTTCCTCGGGGCGGTTGTCATCCGGCAGCTGCGGCGGATTGTCCGGGGTTTCCTCCGGCTGGTCTACATCCGGTGTCTCCTCTGGCTGCTCGACGTCTGGCGTTTCCTCCGGCTGCTCTACGTCCGGCGTTTCCTCCGGCTGCTCCACATCCGGTGTCTCCTCCGGCTGCTCCACGTCCGGTGTCTCCTCCGGCTGCTCTACGTCCGGCGTCTCCTCGGGACATTCCTCTGGTTTTTGCTCGGGTCGATTTCCCGGGAATTGACCGCACAGGAATGCAAAATACTTGTCCAGCAAATTCTGACGGAAACCGGAATCGCACATATAAGAATACACATCGGACGGGCTGATTTTCTTCTCCAGCGGCAGATTTGCCGCACCCGCCGCTGCGGTAGTCGTAATCACCGCGGCCAGCGCCAGCGGTACAATTTTCTTCAGCTGCATATTATGTAACCTCCTTGGTTTGCTTTTGCTCTTTCTGGTGCCCTTTGCACCATGTACCAGAGTATAGCGTGCCTTGTAACCATTTTGCAATGGAAATGCTTGTTGAAAGCCCCTAAATACAGCAAAAGCCGACCGAAAAAGGGATTTTTCGGTCGGCTTTCCGTGTTTTACGCCAGTTTTTCAATGTTGTACAGCTGGTTGAGCACGAGCCAGAGCTGCGGGAAATACCGCATGATGTTCCATACGCTCACCCCGCGCAGCCGGTATTCCCCAGCCAGCGCCAGCTTGGCGCGGATGGAGCGCGCGTCCTCGAACCAGACTTCATGCTCGGCACGCTCGCGCCAATAGTTGTAATGCGGCGACTGCGCTTCCGCGTCAAACCGGATAGGCGCGCCCACCTGTATCGCCTGCTCAACTGCCTGCACATTGCCCAGACTGCGCGCCCGGCTCTGACCCTTAATATAGGGAAGCGTCCAGTCATACCCATGAAGTTATATAAAAGCAAAAGCCGCCCTTTCGGGCGGCTTTTCCTTTCTTAGAATAAGCTATCTAATCCTCCCCATGATTGTTTTGGCGTTTTCAGCTTTTTCAAACTGTTGCTTGTCGATTTGCTGCTGCTTCCTCCGCTGCTGCTCTTGCTGCTCCCGCTGCTGGTAGTACTCGCTGAAACTGTACCATCATAAACATAACCGCTTGGGGCTTTCCCGTAACCCGGAATAATTATCAGCGGATCAATGATTTTCCCATCCTGCCACACTTGGAAATCAAGATGATTACCTGTCGAAGTTCCCGTGCTGCCGACTGCGCCGATTTGCTGCCCCTTCTTTACCTTGTCTCCGGGCTTCACGTCGCTCTGCGCCTGCATGTGGTGGTACTCTGTTTCTACTCCGTTTCCATGGTCAATATGGACAGTCCACCCGTAGCCATCTACCCATCCGGCGCTTGTCACCGTTCCATCCTGTATTGAAACAACAGGATCACCACCATTTGCCGGAATATCCAAAGCCTTGTGCCATGTGCTTGCTCCTGCTGTCGGCGCTTCACGCGGCCCAAATCCGCTTTGGTCTCCTCCTGCCCATCCTGTCGGCACTGGATTGATGTATTGCGTTGCCGACTCCACCTGCCGAGATACCTGCGACCCGCTTTCCGTGGCCGCTGGCAGCGTTCCCGCGCCTGTGTATGCGTCTTCGATCTTTTTATACCCCAGCGCATGCATGATCGCGGCATACTGGTCATAATTCTGCGTGTTCTGCGCAACGATTGCCGCCTGCGCCGCCAGCTTTGCGCCGCTCACGCCCTTTTCGTATTCCGCTTCTCCTGCCAGCGTCTTAATCGTCAGGTATTGCGCCGCCGTCACGCCGCTGTTCTGTATCGCCGCAATGTTTGCCTGCTCGTCCTTGCTACCGTTCTTGCTGAGCATCTCAAAGGTGTAATTTTGCGGTTCTGCCGGGAACATATTGTAAAACTTGAAAGTGTCCTCCAGCGCGGCGCGCTTTGCGCTGTCGTATTGCTTCATATCCAGATAACGCGAAAACTCGGTCGCCTCTTTTGTCGCGCGGTCTTCGTCCAGCTCGTCGCCGTATGCCTTGATAGCCTGTGACTGTATCATTGCGTCAATATATTCCTCAGCCGTCACCGTGCCGCTGATTTTGGTGTACTTCTCCCACTGACTTTCGCTCGTGCCTTTGATCAGCAGCGTGTGGTAAAGCTGGTTCTTCTGCTGGTTTGTCAGCGAATCGTCGCTGCGAATGGTCTGGAACACCTCGTCCCGCGCCTCGTAGGATTCATAGGTTTCGCTCAGCGTGTCCTGCAATTCTTTGTAGGCGTAATATAGGCCGGGTTCGATGCCACTTTCCTGCACGGTTTTGATTGTTCCCTCAAGCTCCTTGCCGTAAACCTTGTTGGCCGCCAGCGCGGAGGAATAGTCGTAAATGTCTTTGATTGCGCTTACCCGCTCGTCGTTTGTCATGGACTGGTAGGCGCTGGACTGCACCAGCGCATTGATGGCATCCAGCGCAAGCGTTCCTTTCTCTCCGGTCAGCTTTGCATACTTCTCGGCATCCAGATAAACGTTTTTTCCATCCTTCTTGTAATATTTCTGCGGCTTGCTCGGCAGTATCGCGGCCTCGCCCGTCTCGTCGTACAGGTCGCGCAGCGCATTCTCCGCCTCTGTTGATACCTGTTCGCTGATGTATCCGGGCGAAATGAAGTTCTCAAATGCCCGCAGCACCACATTATCCGACCGCTCTTCCCGCCCCCATACATCGGTGTAAGCGGGCTGATTTTGGGAAAGGCCGGGGATTTTGTTTGCCTGCCGCTGGAGGAATGTTTGCAAGCTGTCTGGAACCCAGCTGTCCTTGTCTGCGTAGGTCGTGCGCCGCGTCCCGTCGAATGTTCTTGCAACCTGACCAAGCAGCGTCGGCACAAACTGTCCCGCGTAATTCTCGCCGATATTTTCGGCAATCGCGAAAATCGGGTTGGTCTGGCTATAGCCTACGCTCTGCAATGTGCCGCTGATGCCGGAAAGCATCGTCATGTTGATCATTGGCTCAAACAAACGGGAAAGCGCATCCGTAGCCTGTTTGAACGCCTGTTCCTCGTCTCCTCCCCTCTCGGCAATGGCATTGTAAAACTCTGCGCCGACAAACATCGGCAGCGCCGCCGGAGCTGCCCAGTCGATGGTGTAGGAATATGGGCCGATATTGAGGGCGTATTCCTGCGAACCCTGCGCAACGTCAAAGTTTCTCTCTTTGTCGTTTTCCGGACTGGATGCGGAAAGTAGACCTTGCGACGCAAGGAACGCGCCAAGCGCCGCAAGGCTTGTCCCTGTAAGGCCAGTGGATATGTGGTCTATTGCGTCTGTCGCCGTCATATTCCCCTTTTTCACCTGCACCAGATCATAGGTAAGTCCTTTTAGCAGCCCGGCGGGCGAAAGTTCAAAGCCGCGCTTTGCAATGTTTATCGGTGTCCGCTTAAACGGCACCAGACCGCCGATGATAATTTCGCTTGCCTTGTTCTTCTTCTCAATTTTCCCGATAAAATCAGCAAGCGCGGATGCGTCTTGAAAAGTGGCGCGCTGGGCGTCCTTAATCGCATGCGTTCTCGCCTGCTCCAACATATCCTGTGAGATATTGTCCACGTCCACGCGGCGCGCTGTCAAAAACTCCGTCATGCTGTTGACATATGTCATGCGCTTGAATATCTGGTCTTCCCAGTCCAGCGCCTTGGAGTTGGCATCCATGACCGCCTGAATCGGCTTCGGGAAAGACTTCTTTCTGCGCTGTATCTCGGACATTTCAGAGGTGTATTGGTTGCCGTCCAGCACATCCTGCATGGTTTGATAGTCTTGCTTTGCAAATTCCTTGATTTTCCCGCTCCGAATCAGTGACCTTGTGCGCTTGTCTTTGTCCTTTATAAAAACCTTTTGCAGCCCGGCGCTCAGCTTGTTGCTTGCTCTGGTCGGGATCTGATAAACGATATTGCCTATCACGTTTCGGATGTGTGTTCTCGGATTGCCCAGCATCGCAAAATATCGCCATGCGTTCAGTCGATCACCCAATGTGGCTGGGATTTTCGCCGCAACATCGGTATAGATGGCATCCATTGCCTTTTGTGCATCCTGATCCGTTTTGGCAGCCAACAGGTCAAGCGCAAGCTGTTCGTTTATTTCGATCTGCGGCGCTTTATCGCCGTATTTCTTGTTCAGGTCTTTTTGCACATTGTCTACGGTTTTCTTGATGTAATATAACTTACCTTCCGGCGTTGTGCGCTTCAAAAGGCGTATCGCCTGCACGCTCTGTCCGGCTCTTGTCCCCTCTGCCGCGATTTCAGCGGCAAGCCGCATGCCCGTGTCGATCTCGCCCGTTTGCATTGCCTTGGCATACAGGATTTCCGCAAGGACAATATCATCCTTTGTAGCGCTTCTGCGCCCGCTCGTCACGTCCGCCCACTGCTCCATCGCGCCGTCGAAGCCCTTTTCGGTGATTGTCTGCCGTGCCTTGTTAACACTGTCCTTATCCTTGCGAACGTCATGTGAGAATGTACCGTTTGCTACCTCCTGCTCAAATCGCTCGATAGCCTCGTCCGGCGTTGCCCCGGCTTCCATCGCTGTCCGGGCAAACAGGCTGACGCGGTCGTCTCCGTCCGTCGATTTCGGAACGTCCACCTCGCGCGCCCTCGGCTTCTCGCCTTGGTCAATTGTGCCGTATTCGTTTGTCATGCGGGAAAACGGGTCAAAGTTATATTTCGCTGCGCCCACGGAACTTTGCTGTGCTGCCTTGATTGCCTCATTCCTCGCCCGCTCCCGTGCCTCCAGCATGGCCGCCTCCGGGCTAAGGCCGTACTGAAACGCTGCATCTGCCGGAACTTGCACGCTTGGCTCAGTCCTTGCCGGCGGCGCTGGGTTCTGTGCTGCGGCTTCCTGCTGCACGCGCTGCATCGCTTCCTCCGCCTGCTGAATCGCCCGGTCGCGGATCGGCCCGGGCAGAAGGGTTTCTGCCTGCCGCTTCTCCGCGTCCAGCTCGGCCAATCTGCGCCCAAGCGCTTGGGAATTTTCCTGCTTTGCTATTTGTTCAGGTGAAAGGGCAAAAGTAAATCTTCTGTCCGGATTATTTTCATCGAAGCGCATGCTTAACGGGATTAACCTTGCAAAATCATCGTAAGTAATTCCAGTTGATTTTGCGTTTCCTATCGCGTTTTTATATACTTCATTCATCCCGTTATCGAATCCGAATTCAAATATACTGTCACCATTTGCATATAAAAAACGTGCGGGAACTGTTTCGGAAATAATTTTGTAATTTCCTTCTAAATTTCTTTCTCCGTGATCTCTCGCATATTCTTCTACAGTTGTTATCCAATCCCCGTTCCTTAATGCAGTATCTTGAATATTTTCTGGAATGGCTCTATATACCGTTATCAATGAATCCGGATTGTTATACGCTTTTTGCAATACCTCAATTGCTTTAGCATCGTAATCTTCTCCAGTTCCGTAATATCTTTCTGCAAAACTTCCATATATATCATCGCCAAACATTGTGGATACATCATCAAATCTTACAGAATATCCGTCCGATCCATTCGGCGCGCTATGAAGCATTCGATTATCTATATTTTCTGAGTATCCTTTTTGTAAATAACGATTTTTTAATATATTCTCCGCTTCTTGTATATCTCCTCTTTCTACCGCATTTCTGTAAGCCCTTTGGGCTAATAATGTTGAAAACTTGTTCCGTGAATCATCAATAGTATATTGTGCTCCGGAATATCCTTGCTTCTGTCCTGCTGTTCTTGCAGCCCGTTCATACATCTGTTGCAAACGCAAAATATTTCTCTGTTCTTTTGTCCCTCGTAGCCGCGCTACAGCATCTTGTATCCATTGCCTGACCCTTTGAAATAATGTGATATCTGTCTGTGCAAGTCGTTGAATGCTCGCTTCGTCTTGAAATAATCGATATTCACAAAATGCCGCAGTTAGCTCGCGATTTGCACCGTCTGCATTTAGCATAATTCCATTCTGTTCATACAGCTTCATGATATTGTTCCGCAACACATCTACAGTTACGCCCTGTTCCTGAGAGAAAGCGCTAAGAGCATAACTTTGCAAGTCATTATATCCCCCGCTTGTTTCAATGTGGTGCGTTAATTCATGCACTAAAACTTGCCGTATCGGTGATGATGAATTCGGATTGATCGTGATTACTCCGTTTTCATATTTTCCGCCCGCAAATCCAGTGTCGTTTAATTCTAGTTTGGCCCCAAATCGTTCCGCAATATTTCTTGCCTGATCGATTTCCCTTTGCGCTGTCTGCATGGCTTCCTGCGCCATTCTCGCGCCCGTGTCGACCTCCTGCGTGCTTACGCTTTCCGGTATGCCCACGGTTGGCCCTTGCCGTGTCCGCGTCCCGCCGATCACCGTGCCCGCTGTGCCGAACACGCCGCCACTCAATGCGCCGCCGAACGCGTTTTGTGCAAGCTCCGCAAAAGAAAACTCTGCATTTGGGTCGTTTGCTGCCAGATCGGCGGCATAGTTCATCAGATAACTGGCGCTCTCCTCGCTCGCCTCGATGCCCATTTGCCGCAGGATATTTCGCACCGCACTTGTGCCGCCGCCCTTGAGCAGCTTTGCCATCTCGTCCAAAGGTAGCTTCTCGGTCACTCCCTCGACGATGCCGGATGTAAGTCCACGCCCCAGCGCCTCGCCTGGGCTGATGCCCTGCGCATTCAGTTCTGCCGCCCTCTGTCCTGCCGCGCTTGCGCCCATGATTGTCGCGCTCAGTGCCGGACCAGCGACCGGAACAGCAGAAAGCGCCATCGTCGGCGCATTGCCCGCAATGCTGATTCCCGTATCAGCCAGAAAACGAGGTACGGCTGCAAGGCCCGCCGTTGCGTTCGCCTGCGCCTCTGCCGCCTCGCGCAGCATCGTCTGTCCCCATTTGTTCTGGTCTACCGGGGTTTTGACTGCCAGTTCGTTCAGCCTGTTCTGCACATCCTGCCACTCGTTATATACGGCCATGTAATCAGCCGGGACCTTCCCGTCCGCGTCCTGTGAATTCATGCTTTGCAGCTGTGCCTCCAGCTGCTGCGCTCTTTCCTCCAGCTGCACATATTCCGGATTCTGCCTGCTTTGCTCCACATTCTCGCTTTGCTGGTTTGCGGTTTCCTTCAATGCCGGAAGTGCCGCAACAGTCCTTTTCCATACTGCTTCTATACCTTGCCCCAGCCGGTCTGCCGCCTCTCTCATTTGGATATTCTCGGCAACATAGGCAAGCGTAGTCTCATCTGCACCCGCCGCGCGCAGCTTTTCTATTGCCTCATCGTCGCTTACCGTAAAACGTGCATTCGGCCCGGTTGACCGCGCGCTGTACTGCAAACCATATTGCCGCAGAATGTTTTGCATCTCATCATCCAGCGCCTGACGTGCATTATCCCTGTTGCGGGTGTCATCATCGCTCCATGTCTCGGCGGCTCGGCTGTACAAGTCTGCCATAGTCTTATGTGCATCAATGCCGCTCTGTGTTTCGCTCTTCTGCCCCAAAACCGTGCTGCTTGTGGCAAATTTCCCCGCCGTGCTTGCCCGCTGCCCGGCCGAAGTTCCGTAAAATATCTGCGTCGGCAGCGAATAGTTTTTCCCCGTCTTGCTGTCAAACGTAACGCCCGTGCTCGGGTCATAGGACAGCCCCAGCCTCTGCCGAATGGCGTTGTTCTGCTGATTCAGGCTTGCCCTCGTCGCCGCGTCCGTTGTCCCGTGCCACATAATCGAATTACGCTGCAAATTGCGCATGTCGTTTGCGTTTTGCACCACTTTTTGCCCAACCGACTGCACCGTTTTCGGCACATTCGCCAGCTTTTGAAAAGAGGAAAGCCCGCTTTGCTGCGTCGGCGCGCTCTGTGTGATTGTGTTCTGTTTTGCCGCGCTGCCGGATGATTTTGCGGCAGTCGTTTTCGTCGTGTTGGTTTTCGGCTGCATGGACTGCGCCGCAGTTTTCAGGTTTTGTGTTGTCTGCTGGAAATTCGCTTTCTTGAAAGCATCTTCAATCGCTTTTTTCTTTTTCTTGTTTTCTTCTAACTCGTATCTGCTTTTTGCCATTTTCCGCTCCTTTCCCGATGAAAAAGGCGGCGGTTATCCCGCCGCCCTTTCGGTGTTATACTGAAATTCCTAACTGTCTTAACTGCCATGCATTGTTTGCATATTCCTGATCGAGAATTGCGTTTTGTTTCTTGTAGGTTTCCTCCGTTATCAAATTCAACCGATGCTGATCGGCAAGTTCTTGTTTTCGCATTTCTATTTCTTCTCGTTGCATCATAAGCTGCTGCTGTTGATAGGTATAGTTCTGGTTGTTCTCAATGCCCCACTGCCGCAGTGCTGTAATATCCTGCGCGTTGGCATATCCATTTTCGGCAATCTGCGTCATAACAGCCTGAATCGCCTGTAACCGCTGCAAATCGTTTGTATATTGCGCCTGAATCGCCATGCGTTCCAGCTCGGCAATCAATTCGCTCTGGGTGGTCGCGTTGTTGTTCAGCGCGCCCTGATAGGTATTGCCCGCCTGTATCTGGCTGCTCTCCGTCACGCCGGAAGAAAGAAGGCCGTTTGCTGCCAGGTTCTCGGCCAAACTGCCGTTTGGCTTGATGGTCTGCATATAAGCCTGCTCAGCTGCGGCATTATTCAGCGCCGTCTGCTTGGCCGCGTCCTGCTTTTTCGCCTCAACATCCGCCTGCATTTGCCCGAGTGCCGCTTCATACTGCGCATTGATATTATCAAGCCGCTGCTGATATTGCTGATCTCGTTTTTCCTGTGCGTCCATCATTCCAGCAATAACCTGCGCGGTGTTACCGCTTTGCGAAAAGTCCAGCTTTTGCGAACCATCACCGCCGCCAGAATATCCGTATGTTGCACGAATCTGCTCCGCAAGGCTGTGCGCCTTGTCCATTCCCGCCTGATCGCCCAGCTTCGACGCTTCGCTGTATTGATTTTTGTACTGTTGAATCTGCTGATATGCCTGCGGATCGGCTTTCTGCAAGTCCGCATCGTTGTATACGCCCTGCGGCTTATATGTGCCGCCCGACGTGCTGCCACTGGTGATTTGCGAACTGTTCGAGCTTCCCGAACCGCCCGACGTGCTGCCCGAGCTGGTGTTGCTGCTCGGCTTTTTGTTGTTCGACATGGCGCCGCTTATCGCTCCCGCGGCTGCACCCGCCATGCCTGCAATGATTGATGCCAAACCCATACTTTTTAACCTCCTGTTTTTCTTTGAGTATACACGCACAAAATACACAGCCCGTAGGCCGCTATCATCTTTCCCGCGCCGTGCGCGGTTTCAATGAGCGAAACGCACTGTGCGTTCCTTTAGATTTACTATACACGCACAAAACGCACAAAACGCACAAACTCACTTTCCCGTAAAAAAATAAAGGCGGTTTCCCGCCTTTATTTCTTGGCCGCCCTGTCCAGCTTCTCCCGGATGCGGTCGCTCCAGTCCTCAATGTGCATGCGCAATGCATTCCATGCGGTCTTTGTGCTCTCGTCGTTCGATCCGGCCGCAACCATGTCGGCCATGTGCGCGATGTTGTCCGCGTGCTTCATCTCGTCGCGGCTCATTTCGATGTACCGCGTCCGCTCTTCCGCCGTCTTTGCGTGGCATGCGTCCGTGGCGTATTTCTGCGCGCCCATCAGCTCTTCCAGTGCCTCATTGTACTTTTCAAGTACATGCTCCAAAAATCCCATTGTTTACGCCCCCTTGATGTATTGATACAGCTTGTCAAGATCGGTTTCGGACATTTTCAGTCCCGCAAGCTCGATCGGCCACTTCCCCTGTGCCTTGACCTTGAGCGTGCTGTATAGCTTGTCAACGTCCACCATGTCGCCGTTGACAACGCCCATCATCTGCACCATTGGATTCTTAAGGATTTCGTTTGACTTCCCCTCGATCATCAGCGCCGCGCCTGCCGAAAGCAAAACGCCCTTCCAGCGCGGCATGATCGGCGCAACCTCGCCGTCGATGAAGTTTGCAATTCCTCGCTTGACCTGATCAATGCTTTCCATGTTTCATCACCTCATAAAATCATCGGGGCGGAGTATTCCCCGCCCCTTGATTGTCTTATGCCGCCGGAGTAGTGGCCGCCGCTGCCGGAGTAATAGTAACATTGCCCCAGCCCGGGCAAACGCTCGAGTTCGGCACAACCAGCTTGGTCAGCGCCTGCAGCGCCGCGATCTGCTGCTGCATGCAGCTGATGGTCACAGTGTTCGTGCCGTTGTAAACAGCCTGCTGCATATTGACGGCGGTCTGGTTGTCCTTGATGGCCGTGATCTGGCTCTGCAGATCTTTGTACGCCTCCACGATCTTCTGATCGGTGTACTTGTCCGCTTCGAGCAGACCGATGTGCGCATCCTTGGCGGCGATCTCCTGCACCAGATTCAGCTCATAGCGGTTCACCGCAGTGTTTTCACCGCAGCAGCCATGCATATTGGCGCAGCCGTTGCCCATTCCGTTCAGAAGGCCCCAGCCGCCGTTGAGCAGACCGAGCGCAGTACCTGCGATACCCAGACCCAGACCAGCGCCTGCAACACCCTTGCTTGCGTATTCCATGGTATTTTCTCCTTTTGGTATGTATTCACTGCTCGCTGCGCGCCGGCGAGACGGTGTCCGATAATATTCTGCTGGCACGCTCGCTGATGCTTTGCGTGTCCTTTTGAAAAAGGTATTCGACCAGCTCATGTGTCTTTCCGTTTTCCGCATACCGTTGCAGTATTTCCTCTGCCTTTTCTTCGGAAAACCCCATCCGCATCAGCCGTGCCTTGCAGCTCATTTTCTCACGTCCTTTATGTCCATATTGTACCGAAAAGCAAAGGCCCGCGAGGTTCACTCGCGGGCCTTTTATGGCTCAATTGTGGCTCACTTTTCTGGTGCGCATAATATAGCTCACCGTTTTGTTGGTGATGGAGGTGATGCGCCGCTTGACGGTCGAAACGGATATATCCAGCTCTGCCGCAATATCCATCTGATACCAACCGCGCCGAAGCAGCGGAATGATTTTCTTCTCGTTATCGGTAAAGTCGATATTGCTGAGAAATTCCTCCCAATCTTCCTTTCGGAATTCGAGCTTCATACGCCCTTCTTTCTGGCCTTCCCCTTCGCGCGGCCGTCTTTACGGGTTCGCTTGCGCACTTTCAGCGTCTGCCCCATAGTCTGTCACCTCGTTTGCATCTCCGATCACGTTCATTCCCTCGCCGTCCTGCGTGTAGGTGTATGTCTCAAAATCGTACTGATACAGATACCATACAAACCCGCCGATCGTCAGCAGCCACGCAACCAGCAGCGCCATAGCCAAGCAAAACATCCTTTTGTTCTGCTTGCCCAGCAGCTCGATCATATGCCATGCATCGCTTTTTTCGCGCTCAGGCATTGCCCTGCACCGCCTTTGCCAGCTTCTTTACCAGATTGTCGCCGTACTGATACTTGCGCATATACGCAATTGTCTGCTCCTCAAGGCCGCAGACCTCCTGCAGCGTGTCGATTGCGTCCTGCACGGCCTCGTCACCTTCCGGCACAAATGCGCGGCACTGCGGCGCGGTCATAGCCGGCAGCTGGCGCGCGGCATCGAATACAACGTCATATCCCGCCTGCGAAAGCGAACGCATCTTCACAAAGTTGTTCCCGTCCTTCTCAATGCATTCGCATTTGTACTCTTTGCCGTCCACCAGCACGGTTTTCGTCTCAACCACTTCGTTGTCCTCCTTCTGCGTCAATCGCTTTTTGAAATCCTCCCACAGCTGCGGATTGCGCACCCACGGCTCCGGACACTGCTTGTGTGTCACGTCGTAGTGACGGCACACGCGGCTTACCGGAATGCCGTACTTCTGCATCAGCATCCGCACCAGCTCCACCGTGCGCGACACCGTCTGCTCTGTGATGATGTACTTTCCGCCGACAATATCGCTGCACATCTCCACGCCGATGCTGTTGGCGTTTCGGCAGCCGTTGTAGTACGTCGATGCACCGCAATGCCATGCGGTATCAGTGTCCCTCACAGACTGCGTCACGCTGTCCTCATCAACAAAGTAATGAGCAGACGCGGTCAAGTTCGGCGTCCTTGCAAAATAGCTCGCGTTCCCTGCGTCTGTGTCCCCGTCGTTCGCGGTGTAATGTACAACGATCCATTGGATAGTGGCGCTTCGGCCTTGCTTGTAATTGCTGCTGTGAGCCTGTACAAACGGGATATTCATGTGCGCACCTCACTTTTCCAGCGGCTTGTCGTAGCTCTTCGCGCGGTCGCTGTCCGTCAGGCCGCTGGTGGTCGGGTCGTTCAGCGCGTTCCAGATGTTGCTGATCATCAGGAAGCAGCAATACGGATTGCTCGCCGTCTGCACGATCAGCTCCCACACGCTGCCCCATGTCCGCATGTCCTGCGGGGTCAGCCCCCAGTATGCCAGCACCGTCAGCACCGCACCCGCAAGGATCTGCACCAAAAATACCGGATTCTGAAATCTAACCTTCCAATTCATTGTTTTTGCTCCTCTCGTCAATGATCTTCACATAAATACCCACGCGCTCCATCAGCTTTTTAATGGTCCCGTTGCCGCCCAGCGCGACATACTGGTCATATAAAAGCGTCAAGTTGTCCATCTCGTCTGCCGTGATTTCCCCCGCCTCCAGATATTGCAGGCAGAGGAACAGCAGCCGATCGTGCAGCGTAGCAAGCAGCGCTTTTTGCACTGCCCTTTCCCATTCCGCGCGGTGCTTTCTTCGTTTGATCGCTTGTTTGACCACCCACACCGCGGCGGCGAGCGCGGCGGAAAGCTGCGCCCAATAGTCCCGTATCGTCTCCATCCGGCTCTCCCCTCACCTCCCGCGCCGGCGCGCAATCCATTCTGCCAGCTTGTGCAGCGCGTTCTCCAGCTTTATCGCCGCCGCGCTGAGGAAAAACCACGCTACCGAGAACTGCGGGCAAACCTGCCCCATGAGGTTGCCCGGCATGTCCGAATAATCCCATACATCCAAGCCAAGCCACACATTAACGATCAGACCGGTGAAAAACTCAAGCCAGGTCACCATTGCCGCGCCTTGCACCATTTGAATCCATAGCGGTGGGTGCTTCTGCATTTCATCCTGTAGGCCGATAAACACAAAGCACACCCCGCCCAAAACGCCCATGCTCCAGTGTGTATGTCCGCGCCAGAGGATTTCGATAACCATGTACGCCAGCCCGCCAATCACGCCAAACGCGCTATGCAGCAGCACCGACACTGCCGTAGTCGATCTCGATTGCATCCAGTTCCTCCTTGCTCTTCGCCGCGTAGATTGCGGCTTTCACCTGTTCCTGATACCGTCTATACGGGTAAACATACGCGGCAATAGCCAGCGATAAGGCCGTATATTCGTCGATCGTGAACGTGTGGCACTGCTGCTTTTGTGCGTGCCACTCGAGCACGGCGGGCTGCCCGGCGGCAGCTGCCAGCTGGTACTGCGCAAGGTTGATCGCCATTTCGGTCTGATCCTGCTCTGTCACGCCGTACACCTTGCCGTCCGTCCACGTCAGCGGGTGCGCCGCGAGCCAGTCCGCAAGGGCTTGTTTGTTCTGCTCCTGCTTTTCCGCACGCATGATGTCCATTTTATCCGCAGCGATCTCCTCCTCGCTGCGCAGCACCGGCGCGCTGTCCATTAGCTTCCACAACGGCACACCATCCTCCGTGCACGGTCTCCCCGGCAAGTAATGTCGGTAAGCGTGCAAGTACTTGTCACCATATCCCTCATCAATTGCCGTCCACCCCTCCGTATTGTCGAGAAAAGCCGATGAATTGATGTCAAGAATGCGCCCCTGCTCATCTGTTTTCACATAGACAATCATTCTGTTTTCTTCCATCTCGCACCTCACAGCTCTGCGGAATTATAGTAATACGTCTGTTCGCCGATTTTGATCGTTCCGGGGGTCGGGTCAATGCGCATCACTGGTCGGCAGTCTACCGCTTTATCCGGTCTTTCCTCTGCACTGGAATACAGCTGAAAATATCTCTGACATTTCAAAAGCTGCGTCGCATAATCGTTTTCCTGTTGTTGAAGCAGATTCCAATTGCCGACATTGTCTTGATAAGCAAGAGTTTGTCTATCTCCAATCTCTATCTTAGCTGCTTTTACATCAAAATTCCCCTGTGACTGTAAAACTGCCTCCAGTCGAATAATATCATCGCCAAGAGTGAAGGTTGTAGCCATCAACCCCCATGCAGAGCTATCATAGTCTGCTCTTGCAATGTACGAACTATCTGCTACTCCAACTGTAATCGCGCCCTTCCCTCGTACAAGCGCAGAAAACGTCAATGTTTTCCCCTTGAAAAAAGAATAGTTTTCTACAAATTGCGACATGTTTATGACCGATGCCGTACTCAAATTAAGGGAGATATAGTCAGTGTTTATAGCAAGAACAAATTCTCCTGTTGCAAATAGTTTCCATCTATCCACACAGGGTTCGAAAGCGCTATATGTCATCTTCCCTCGCTGATTTACCGGCAAATTTCCTGCCGTTCCGCCTCCGATAAAGATAGAGTTATCCAATATATTCGATTGTACACCAGCGCCCAGCGCAGCAATTGCTGCCTGTGTGGTTTTCTCTCCTGTACCGCCTTTTTCCGGCGGTATGGGACCTGCCAGCATATCCGGCGTAATCGTTCCACCCGGTATAATGCCAGAAACACTGTCTTCAATTGCTTTCCGCAGTTCCTCCAGCGCTTTCTGCACGTTCTGCGCCTGCATCCCGCTGATTTGTGACACGCCGACCTCGGCCGCGCCGGTTGCCGCTTTGATCTTGTTGATATACGCCGTCAGGTTCTGCTGAATGGCTTCCAGCGCCTGCTGCACCGTCTCCGCCGTCACTCCCTCAATCGGACCGACCGGAATTTCCCCGGCGCCGCTTTCCGCTGTAAGTAGCTCAAGCAACTCATTAAACCGTTTCCGAATAAGCTGCGGAAATGCATCGAACACTTTTTTGTTTTCTTCTGCGGTCCCGGTCAGCCGATCCGGCTGGTTTACTACCAAAACTCCCTGCACATTTTGATCTGTAATCGTTAAATCTTTGATGCTCACTTTTTCGCCTCCCCCGCATCTTCCCATTTGACCTCCAGTTCATAAATGCCAAACCCTTCGTTTACCGCATCCGAAACGAAAACAAACTGGATCGCCTTCCATTTCTTCAGCTTGATGAGCAGCGGCAAAATCGCGTTCTCGCTGGAAACAAAGCTAATGCGCTTGAAATCAATATCATCAAACGTGAATTGGTCGGCATACATGGTTTTATAAAACCGCGCAGCGCTGTTTTCCGTCCGAATATAAACGTCAAACGCAGACTTCGCGTAACTTTTCATATGTACCGAGCTGCCGCGCTTTGGCATCGTCTTGAGCTGGCTCAGCGTCCCCATGGTGTCAAGCTTGGTCGCCCACTCGGTATGGATTGCTGCGCCGTCGTCGTTATACGCCTGCCGCATGGTTTCGTTTGCATCGTTCACCATGTCGTCGTTGAACTTGCAGATACGGCCGTCTTTCGTGCCGAAATACATCGTCTGCCGGTCTGGCTGCATGACATGCGCGGGGATGTTCGTCCAGTAGTACCACTCATACCCCTGATCCTCGCGGTTCTGGTTGCCGTCTGCGATGTACGCAACGCCGTTCACCACCAGCACATACCACCCGCGCCACACCGCGCAGATCGCGTCCTCAAGGCCTTTTTCCTTGCACAGTTTGGGGTTTACGCGGCGACTGCGGCAATACAGCTGCCGCACAACAATATTGTTGTTATATGTCGTTGTCGGGGCATATACGCCGCGTGGGCTCAAATACAGCGGGTCGTCGTTGAGGTTCGCCGCCGAATACCGTGCGATGGCGCCATAGCCCGGCACGCCCTCTTTGAGCGGGAATGCCGCCGTCTCGCTCACGATCGTGCTCGCGTGGTGCCAAATCGTGCCCTCCTGCCGGTTGTCCTGCTTGATGATCAACAGCTCGCCCTGCGCCTTGACGTAACAGACAATCGGAAAATCGCTCGAACCCACGACCGAATAGTTGATATCCGGGAAATAGGTCGGATCGCTCAGACCGGAAAACCACTCTGTCGCAGCGTACTCGCCGTTGCCGGAAACAAACACGCGGTTGCTACTCCCATCCGCGCCATACAGCGCATAGATCGTGCAGCCAAGTATCTTCGTTCTGTCCTCAGTCGTTTTGGCGAACTTAACTTCGACATTGCTTGTGCCTGCGTTCTCCGGCGCTTTCGGCGCGGTCGCAAAGGTCACCGTGCCTTTTTTCGCGTCAAAACTCTCTACGTCGATCTTATCTCCCGTGATGTAATAGCTTGCCTCCGGCTTAAAATCTGCATCAATCTCGGTCACGTCAAGCTGAAACGTCTTGCTGCTCCCATCCGCGACAAACCGGTTCTTGCGGTATTTGCACAGCATATTGATGCTCTCATAGCTCTGCCCGCCGCCTGTCGGCTTGCTTTGGTAGGTTGTCAGCGGCACATACGCCGTATCATCCGAAACACGCTTTGCGTCCTTGCCATCGAAAACGATGTATTCCGCGCCTGTCAGGATGTAGAGCTTTCCGTTCATGTAAAAGCCCTGACTGCGCCCGCCGTTTTTCAGGCCGGACAAAAGCTCCTTTTTGCTTCCCTCTCCGCTCGGCGGCAGCGTCACCAAATACAGCTTGTCTCCCGCATGAACCACAAAATACCGCGTCTCCGTGTCGCTCTGCGCTTCGATCTCGCCCTCAAACGGAAAAATGCCGGAAACCGTCACCTTCTCTCCAAAGTCGAAAACCGTCCTCCAGCCCCATCTCCGTTCCGGAAAGCCGCCCTCGTCTGCGATCACGTTTATGGCGCGCGGCGATCGGCTATCGTCGATCTGGGTTTCATCCGTGGAGTAGTCCACGCCGCGAAACCTCCGGTAATTTTTCCGCCCGGTTGCAACACTGGAAAAGCTCGGCACGCTGATTTGTTTAGGCATCGTCGTCCCCGCTTTCTCCGTAAGAAGGAATTGCGGGCGCGGCTTCTTCCAGCGCCTGCAGGAATTTGTTGTATTCGATCACTGCTTCCGCCTTTTTGTTGTTGTCGTCGCCCATGAACTTGCTGGCGAGTCCATGCGGCAGCGCGCCGCGCGTGATGCGGTCGTCCCAGTCGATTTCCGTCTGGTCGTCGATCGCAGTCACCTCCGGCGCGGTCTCCAGCCGCTCCCTGCCCTGATATTCCCGTATCTGGTTTTCGTATGGCAGCGCCTCCATGAGCAGCTGCTCCAGAAACAGCGGCGCATACTTGTCAAAATCCGCGTCGCCGCCTTTGCTTTCAAACAGGATCGCGGCAGCAAGGTCAAAGATTTTCTGCGTCGTTGCCACCGTCGCACCTCCTTTCTGTCAAAAAAGAAAGGGCGGGGCTTCCCCCGCCCTTCGGGCTTAGTCGCTGTCCGTTGCGTAGGCAACGTCGGACGTGAATTTTCCGTTTGCGCCGAATGCCACGGCACGAATCATCTGTCCGCTTTCGGTCGTGATTTCTCCCGTCACGACCTGTGCGCTGTCCGAATAGCGCGGATCGCTGCCGTCCAGCGTGTACATGATCTTTTCTGCGCCGGAAGAAGTCGGCGTCACCTTATGGCTCGAAATCGACACCGTCGGCGCGGCCTGCTTTTCGCTTGCCAGCACCAGCGCCACCACGCCCATTGCCTTTGCACCGATGACAAACGCATCATAGTAATGACGACCTTCAATCAGGTTGCCGGAAATGCCGGGCGGGTCCTGATGAATTTTGGTGTCCTGAATCTTGTACGGCATGATAACACTCTGCTTATAAGTCGCCAGCATGAAACAGTTATCAGGAAGATAACCAGCAGGCACCTTTACGATGCGGAAATTGTCAATATCGCCGCATTCGCCGCGGCTGATGCTCTTTTCGCCCAGCTTGTCGATGGCGATGAACTCATCCGACGTACAAACCAGCTTGTACATTTCTGCCGTCATGTACAGATAGCGATTATCCTCTGGCACAAGCGCATCATCCATCGCCTGACCCATGTCGAAAATCGTGGAAACAATATTAGACTTGGTCGGCTTACTGTTGACGGTCATGATCTTGCCCGCATACATGGCAAACTTCTTAAATGCATACTTATCCGCCGCAGGAGTGGACTGCTCACGCAGTTGCAGCTGAAGCATCCTTCCCGCTGCCTTGATGTTCATTTGATCGACGTTGTTTCCCTTGTCGATAGTCAGCTTAAAAGCTTTGTCCTGCGTCATGGTCATTTCCTGTACGGTATCCTGCATCTCAGTGCCTTCACCATACCGGTTATCACCGGATCTCTTGTAATCCACCTCGGACACAGTAATCGGCGTGTAAATCTTCAGCGTCTTAACGCCCGTAAGATCATACGCATTGGAAACCTTTCCTCGAATAAACGAGGACTTGGTAAAAACTTCTGCGATTTTATCGCTGTATTTCGTGGCCAGATTGATAGCCATATTTTATGTCTCCTTTCAGTTTCCACACAGTCCTGCAAGAAAAGCGTCCTCTTCCACGGCCGCGCCCGCAAGGCTGCCGGTCGTGGCCTGCCGGTTTCTCTCCTGCTGCTGGTGGATGTTGTTTTGTTTGTCCAGCTCGGCCTTTGCCTGCTCGCTCTGATATTGCCAGTGCGCCTCCATCGGCGTTTTTCCCTGATTCACCAATTCCCAAACGCGCGGCGGAATGTTCTCCGGGTCATGAATACCCGTCTCCTTTTCGTAGGCCGTCCACTGCTCATTCTCCCGCTGCTTCTGCATCTGCTTTACGCTCTGGTCTACCCGGCTGCGCAGCTGCTGCATCTGTGCCTCGCGGGCATGTGCCTGCTGCATCTGTGCATTCCGGCGGGCGGCAACGCGGCCCTTGGCGATCTCAAGCAGCGCGCCCTCCTCGCTCGCTGGAAACTCACTTTTGAGCTGCTTTACCTCTGCTTCCAGCTCCTGCATTTGCTGGCGCTGCTCCAGCTGCTGGATGAACTGCGGCACGGTCATATTGGCCGCCGCCGCGTACTGGCTCAGCACGGCAAGCTCCCGCTCGGCCTTGTGCTCATAATTCATGCCCTTTTGCAAGAGTTCAATTGCGTTTGCGCCCAACGCGCGCCCGATCTCCTGCACGGCATCCTGCGGCAGCATGAACTGCTGCCCGTTGTAGTTCAGCGGAACCAGCTGCGGCGGCTCCTGCGCCGGCGGCTGTCCCTCTGCGGGCGGCTGCTCGCCGCCCTCCTGCTCTTGTTTCTCCGGTTCTCCCTGCTGGCCGTCGGGCTGCTGGTTTTCCAGCCCTCCGTCCGCGCCTTCGCCCGTGTCCTGCTCCGCGGTCTGCTGGTTTTCCAGATCGCCGTCAAACAAGCCGTCCTCGAAGTCGCTGCCGAGATCGCCGTCCATGTCCGCGCCATCCGCGCCCGCGTCCTCGCCCTCAGCAAAGAACTGCAAGCCGATCTGGCTGCGAAGCTCGTTTCCGCTCTCGCAAATGCTGGTTTCCCATTCGCTCATAGCTGTGTACTCCTTTCAAAATAGAGCGCTGGATTTCTCCCTCTATTTCATCCGTCTGATTTTTTCTGCCAAACTTACATAAGGTTTGGGTGTTCTCTTTGGTGAACTGCTTAATCCTGTCTTAGCAGTCCGCTTTGGAGAACTGTTTAATCCTGTCTTAGCAGTCCGCTTTGGAGAACTGCTTAATCCTGTCTTAGCAGTCCGAGTAGGTGTGCTTTTCAATCCTGTTTTAGCCTTTCTAAGCGGTTGCTTACTTGCCATTTTTATCCTCCTCTATTGTTCCAGCGCTCCGGCGGACGCGCCTGACGCAGGCGCACCCGTCTTCAAAAAGGAATAGGAGATATGCCGGGCAGGTAGGCTCTTCCCGCCCGCCGCAGCGCTGGAAAGCTAACAATCAAAAAGTAAACTTTTTGAGTTTATCCGGTTTGCTGAACGCCGCCCGCGCATTGTCCAGTTCCTTCTGCACCGCGCCGAACATCGCGTCCACCTGCTCCTCTGTGTACTCGTAGTTGCTGCCCGCCAGATTGCCGAGCAGGCTCACCGCCTTGCATGCCCGCGTCACGCGCGGCTCTGCAATACGCACGAATTTCTGCGCTTTAGTCTCTTCCATTTTTACATCACACCTCCCTGCTGCATCATCTGCGCCTGTTCGGCCTGCTGCTGCACCCGCTCGATCGCGCCGATCAGCCCAGCCTTATCCCGCACCATTCCTTCCGGCACACGCTTGAGGTATTCCACCGCATTCGGAATCACCTGCGCGTTCATCAGGTTATCCAGCGTCGCAGTCTGAAGCGTTTCTGCCCAGTAGCTCGCCGCGCCGATATTGATATTGAGGTCCATCGCATCCACCGGCAGCTGCGCGAAATCATATTCCTGTATGCCGGTCTGCTCGCTGGTCTCCCCGGTCGCAGGATTGGTCACCGTCTCGGTCGTTTTCACATGCCGGATACCGTAATAGGCATGAAACATGTCAATCAGAATTCGCGTGTAATCCTCGACAAACTGGTAATAGCTCAACCGCGTCAGGCTCAGCGGCGCAGCGGTCGCCTGCTGCACCGCTACGATTGCGGACGTGTTGTCCGGGTTTTTGATGTTGCCCAGCGCCGCATCATTCGCGCCCGCAACATTTTTTGCCGTGTCCAGCAGATTATTGGTAATGCCAAAAGCATCCGTCGGAATTGGCATACTGCCCGCAACGCCTGTGAGTGCCTGCGTCGGGTCACCTACTACGCCAATCGTCTGCGCCTCCGCGTCCCAACCGTCCGGGAATTGCCTTTTGTTGTACACCAGCTTCGGCATTGCATTGTTAAGCACCTGCGTGCCCAGTGCCGTAAATTGCTTGTTGACCGCGATCTGCGTATTGATCAGCGGCTCGATCTCGCGCACGCCATGCATGGAATTTTTGCGCGGCTTCCAACTCATGTAGGCCAGCGGATAGCGCGTCATGGCTGTTACGGTCTCTTGTTTCACGATGACCTTATCAATGACCTGCATGAAGCGTACAAAGCCGTCCTCTCCCCGCCAGAACCGCGTCAGCTTGGTACATACCTTGTCGGTCTCGGAAAGCTCGTCCTCGCCCTTGTATTCGCTCGCGCTGTCCCCGGTGATGCTCTCCCAGTCCTGCACGCCTTCCTTTTTGGCTTTTTCCCTTTCCTCTTCCACCGGCACACGCTGCACAATGATGATGTACGGTTGCCGCTGCACCCGCGCGCTCTGCGGATTGCCAAAAATAATGTTGGTGTTCATGATGCTTTCGGCCACAATATCGCCCTGCACGCCGTCCATGCCGGTTTTGGCGGACGGATCAAACCAGAAATACATCGCCGCGTCACCATCCACGAACGCATCCCGCAGAATCTCTCGGTGCTTCGCCTTGATTTTCTGCCGCTCGACCACGCGGTCAATGGATTGCTCGATGATTTTCGCCGCCCGCTCGGCCTCTTCGTCCGGCAAAAATGGCTCGATTTCCTGCCCCACATCATCCGAAACGATCTGCGCAACCTTGTAATAGCAGATGGGGTCCAAAAAGTTCATCGTGATTGGGCGCAGCTGCCGAACTTTTAGCCCCGCCCACTGGTCGCCCTCGACCATGCGCTCGCAGATTTTGACGCTCTCATACAGGTTCAGGCCATTTTTATAGTCCTTTCCGCGCTCATATTCGCGCTGCACCTGCTCGGCGGTGATCGACTTCTCATTCATCCGTCAAATCCTCCTGCGACTGCTCTGTTCCGTCATAGCGGAAAAGGTTCAACAGCTCCCGCTGCAACTGGTTTCCCACATTCGACTGCTTCCGTATTGTCTCCTGCGCTTTTGCCAGCTTCTGCTTCAGCTCGCACCGCGCGTCCTCGCTCATCCGCAGCGCCTCAGCCAGCCGATCCGCCCGACCGCGCTCCGCTGCAAGATGCTCTTCCATCGTCTTTGCAGACTGCTCAAATGCTTCTGCTTGTTTGCGCAAATCCGATGTCTCCATACTGATTTTTAATGCAAAATTCAACCATTTTGCCGATCTTTTTTTTGCTTCATCTTCTGCCCGCATCCAATATCTCAAATCATTTTTGCATTTCCTCAGCTTCAAAATCAGCCAGAACACCAGAATTACCATTGCGACCAACGCCAAACTAATAGCCAAATACATCCCGCATTTCCTCCTCATATCCTTTGTCAAACTCATCCCGCTCTACCGGCAACGTCGCCGGCAGCGGGCAGCCGTCGCAGTAGTACCGGATCGCGTCCGGTCCATGCGTCAACTCGTGCGGCTCCTTTGCCACGTCGTTCGGGTTTTTCTCATCGTGCTGCAAGCCTGGCAGCGTCCTGATGATGTTGGTGCAGGTGTTGAATATCCGCAGTCTCGGCCGCAGCTCGCCAAACTCGTTTTTCACTACCTGCAACCGCCGCTTGAGTTCATACCAGCCCGCAACGCGGTTATTTGATACTTCGCTCAGGTATATTCCCTCTTCCGTGAAGATGTCCGCCACGCTCCGTCCGGTCTCCTGCCGTCTGTTCCACAAGTCGCGCGGGGCAAACCATGCGGTGATATCCTCGTCTCCGTTCGCATCCAGCAGCCGCCGCGCCGCCTCCGGAATGATCAGATTCGGCTCATATACCTCGCGGTACACCGTGCCGCATCCGGTTTCGTCCTCTGCCACCCAATATGCCGCCAGCATGTCCAGTCCGTAGTCCAGCGCAACATACCGCCTCCAGTAATCCGGAATCGCAAACGGTTCGCAAACATGCGTCTCCCGCTTGAACTCGGTGAAATACTGGCCGACGTAGTAATCCCAATTCCCTTCTCGAAGCGCCATGTACACCTCATGCGGCAGGTTCCTCAATCGGTTTTCATATTCCGGGTCTGCTTCCATCAGAAAAGGATTGTCCTCCAGCTTCGCAGGAATAAACAGGCGGCTGCCGCCCTCACACTGATGCACCTGCATCGGCGGACCTATGTCGATAAACCGTTCTTTTGCGTTTGCATGTCCTACACTGCCCGGGTTTGCCGAGCATTTCACATGCTTTGGAAAACCGTTAACACCACGCACACGGGAAATCATGTACTTGTACTGCGTTTCCGTGAAGTGCGTCATTTCATCAAAACGAATCACGTCATATTCTGCGGACTGGTACTGCTGCACGTCTCCCTCGTTCGCAATGTAACCCATTTCAATCGTGCTCCGCCCTACCGTCCAAACGTGCTTGCTTGCGTTGTACTTTGCAATTCCGGCTGGATAGATGCTCAACGTTTGCGGGACCATAGAGCGTTCCAGCTCCTTATACGTTCGTCGCAGTATCAGCTGCTTGCTGCCCTGATACCGCAAGGCGTACAGCAGCGCGTCCAGCGCCTGCACAAATGTTTTGCCGCCGCCCGCCGCGCCGCCATACAGAACCTCGAAAGCGTCTGTCTCAATGAAAGTCTTTTGCTTTGGCGTAAGCTGAAAATCTATTGTCATGCGCTGTTCACCTTTGCCGGGTCAACCAGTGTCAGCTGCACATGCAGCTCTTGCGCGGCGTCCGGTGCATCAAGCAGCTGCTCCTCAAGTGACTGCTGGAGCGCATGCACGTCCTTCATGCTGCCGGACAACTCCCGCAATCCGATGCCGGTATAATCCGCGAGTATGTACTTGAGCTTTTTCACGTCCTCCTCGCTGAGCGCGATCACGCCATCTTTGGCTGCCTTTTTCAGCACTTTCAGCCCGTCGTCCACTTCCCGGCACTCGCTGGCTGCTGCCGTGACCTTTTTCCCGATCGCGCCGAGCGCCCGATCTACGATCCTGCCGCACTTCTCGACCGATGCGCGCCGAGCTTCCATGCGCTTTGCGACAACGTCCTCATCATCCTGCATTTGCGTGTTCCACCAGTGGCAGACGGTCGACTTCGGAAACCCGAGCTTCTTTGCCGCCTTTGTTGGTGACATACCGGAGGAAATCAAGGCAAGTGCCCGCTCGCGGTCCTCGTCTGTGTACTTGCTTCCTTTCAACGCGCCCACCTCCTTGCCCCGCGCGTCTTTTGCTTGAGCATTACTATACACGCACAAAACGCACAAAACGCACAAGTTTGCTTTTCCGCAAAATTTTTTCGTTTACCGCCGCTAAGACTGTCCATGCGGCACGCGCGCCCAAGCGCTTGGGATTTTACCCAAAGAAAAAGAGCGCGGCTCACACCGCGCCCTTGCCCTGTTTCACCAGCTTATAAAACGTCGTCTTTTTCACGCCCGTCTGCCGCATTGCCTCAGCGGCGGTGATTTCTCCCGCTCGCCACCGGCGCACCACCTCTCCAAACCCTTCCGGCGGCTGCACCGCCCGGCGGCCGAGATTTTTTCCCTGCGCCTTTGCTGCTGCTATCCCCTCTGCCTGCCTCTGGCGGATGGTCAGGCGCTCCTGCTCCGCGATCGTCCCAAGCACCTCGATCAGGATATTGTTTGCCATCTCAATCACCCAATCCTGCCCATCCGGCAAATCAATCATGGTCGTCGGCAGGTCAATTATTTTTACCCGGATGCCATTGCGCTTGTAATGCTCCAGCTCAGCCTTGATATCTGCCTTGCTGCGGCTAAGGCGGTCAAGGGATTTCACAACCAGCGTGTCCCCCGGCCGGAGAAGCGAATCGCGCAGAGCACGGTATCCCGGCCGGTCAATGTCCTTGCCGCTCTCCTTGTCGGTAATAATATCCCGCTCGTCTGCGCCCAGCGCGCGGAACGCCTCAATCTGGCGGTCTAAGTTTTGCTCCCTTGTGCTCACTCTTCCATAGTAAAACGTCTTGCTTGCCATTTTTCGCCAACTCCTTTCTTTTCCGTTCGTCAATATCCCTATTTTTATGCAAACGTCCGTTTTTATTGTTCTGTACCTTTACGAACTGTCAAGGCGTAAGAAAACAGGGCTCGTCCAACCCGTTCTAAAAGGAGTACCTTGTCGAACGGTCAAAACAGCCTTGTCAACTGTGTTTGCAAAATCGGTTCGTTTCGTCAACTGGCATCTGACTCCCCCGCCAGATGCCGAGCGCACAGCATCCGCGGCCCGCTGTCATTGGCGTACCCCATACGCCGCGCGATGACGCCCCACGAAAGGCCGTCCAGATACCGCAGCTTAAACGCCCTCCGGACTGTCGCGTCCTTGATCTGCTCCACCCAAAGCCGCACCGCCTCGGCCTCGTCCATGCGCCGCGCGGCCAGCTCCCGCACCCGTGCGCGCGTCGCCTCCAACTGCTCGTGACCAAAAAGGCAGCCGACCCCAAACTCGTATTCCATCCGCTCAATGTGCCGGCGCTCCCTGGCAAGCCGTTCCTCTTCCTCTCTCTGCTCATCGATCAGGCTGTCCAACTGCCGCAGCCTCTCTTTTGTCATGCCGTTCCGTCCTCCTTTGTCCAGCGTCCACCCACTGACGCGCGTTTCTCATGGTTTTCCGCTCTCGGCATCCGATCCGACAGAAGAAACGAGTTGTTTTTTTGTCAAATCCCGTTTCCCGCCCTAACTGCTGCAAAAACCATGCGTCTTTTGAAGTTCTCCCCCTGTCAACCTCCGGCCGCAAGCCGTGTTTACATCCGTTTTCCCGCCCCATCGTCCAACGCTGTCCGAACCTGACAAAAAACAGGTGTCGGAATAGTTAGACGGGTTACAAGCCAGAAAAGCGGGCCCTGCCGCGGTCTTTTTGCAACCATTTCCTATGTATGCAGCACCATCGGCGGACGCTGCTGCTCGCGCCATTTTCTCCTCCGTAGCCGCTCCCACGGATCAGGCGCAGCGCGCTTGCGCTGCTTTTCCCAATATGCGTCGAATGCCTTTCTGTCCTCTATCCGCGCGACAATATACCGATAATGCCCAAACTCGTTATCGCTCCGATCATCGTCGATCACCACAACGCCCGGCGGCGGCTCGATCTGCTTTGCCGCAGACTCTGGCAGCCTGAGACGAATTGGCTCATTCGGCGGCCGCAAATTGCGGCTGCATGAGTATTTGCGTGCGCCCTCTTCCGTTGGCTGGTCAAGGAAATATTTCGCCGTGTCCTCAAAAAACTCCTTATTCTGCCGTAGCGGCCGCACGTCCACCGTGCCGCGTCCCCAGCAGCGGTCTATCTCATCCCGCAGCCGGTTGTACATGCCCGGCCCCAACGCACCGCGCATAATCAGGTGGTGATGCACACGCACCTGCGTGTCCGCTTCCGGCATATCGTGCGCCGTTGTCACCGCAATGTAAGCATGCTCGATGCCGAGTTTGTCCAGTGCGCGCTTGATTTTTCGGTGAAATGCTTCCAAGCAGCGCCCCTCGTTCTCCGGCGCTTCCGCGTAGGTCAGACACACAAACAAATCCCGCATCTCGATAAAATTCGCGCAGATAATCTGCATTAGCCGCCAAAGCCGCGCCCGCGCGTTGATCCGCTTCTTGTATTCCTCTGTTTTCTTCTCTCGCGCTGCCCGCTGCCGTGGTGATTGCCCCGACAAATATCCGCTTGAAAATAACGACAACTGATAAAGATTGCCGTTTGCCTCTTCTTTTTGTATCAGCATAAATACCTCCGTCACCGGCCCGGCTCCTGCACCCACGGCCCGTGATACGCATGCAGCCGCCCCATCACGGGGCGGCCTTTTCTTTTTTCATTTCCCGCCATATCCGGCGGGCTTCTTTCTGTATGTGCGACCAATAATCGCGCTCTTTTTGCATTCATAAATTCCAACCTCCAATATTTTTTGCAATTGCTGCCGCCATTTTTCCCGCTGCGTCTTGGTCTGACTTGGCCAACTCCTGCAGTGCCTCCCTCAGTCTATTAAACGTACTGTTCAGCTCCCCAAACAGGAAATTAACCTTATGCGCAGCCGGGTTCTTGACCTTCTCCAGCTTTGCCAGCGCCTCGGCGGCACGGTCTTCCGCCGCCTTCAAGGCCTTACCCTGCTCGGCGACTACCTCTGCGCGCAGTGCAGCGCGCTCCTCGTCGGTCAGCTCACGCGGCTGGTTGGCCTGCGCGGCCAGCTCATCCAGCCGGCGCTGCAATTCCGCAGCAGTCTCCGCATTTGCCTTAGCTGCCTCTGCCTGCTCCTGTGCTTTTTGCTTTTCCACTTTCAACTTATCTTTGGCAGTCGCCAACGCATCCCGCGCGCTGCGCGCCTCCTGCCCCTGCTTGTCCGCCTGCTCCTGCGCCGCAGCGGCGGCGGCCTTGGCCTCGTCCCGCTCCTTGACAAGCGCCTGTATCTCGCGACTGCTCATGCCGGCAAGATCGTGTTCCTCAGCCAGCTGCTCGCGCTCCTCCTCCGGCAGACCGAGCAGCGGCAGCAGCTGCGAATAGCCGAGATTCCCGAAAAAGTCGCTCGCTGTCTTTCCGGAAAGCCCCACCTGCCCGTCTCCAAACTCGCGCGCAATGCGCATGTAGTTCTGCGCGGTGCTGGGCTTGTACCCCAGCTTCGTGTCCAGATAATTCAGCCACTCTCCCTGCGGGACAAGCTGCTTTGCCTCCTCCAGCCGCCGCCCAATCTGGATGACACCATCCATAAACACCCGCGCCACATTGTCGCGGATGGTGTAAATCTCCGCGGTCACGATCTCGATGGACCGCACCGCTACAACACTTTCACTCATTTATGCCGCTCTCCTTTCCTTTTTCCGGTTGCGCGGTCGTACCCGCCGCAAATGCTCCAAATATGCCTCCATGAATGCATCCGCTTCCGGCGTTCGCTGCATGTTTCGTGCCGCATAGCACTGTCGGCATGTCAAACTTTCCGGGTCAATCTCCACCGTGTGCCAACTTTTACATGGCTCGCTGCATTTTCGCAGCAACAAAATAATCGTTTTCCCCTCCGCGTGTCTCTTGGCGTACCCTGCCACGCAGTTTTGCTGCTGTTCTCCCTCACGGGTCAGTTCGTCCGCCGAATCCACCGGACGGATGAACATCCCGTTATGCTTCCAGCACATCCAGCGCAACAGATGCCGCCGAATTCGAAACGGCATATTAAGCTTCCTGTTCTTGATCCTGCGCTCGCGCTCACTCAGCCGCGCATGCGCCTCGTGCAGATCATGCGGCATACGGTCACCACCGTTCACGCCCAGCCGGTCAAGCTGGTCGAGATAATCGCGCAGCTCATGCAAAACATTACCCAGCCGAACCTTGCGCCGCCCCGCCTGCTTGTCACAGTAGCGCAGCAGCCCGCGCACATCTGTTCCACATCGCTCCGGCAGTCTCCAAAAGTCATCGCTCCAACCGCCAAGCTGCACCGCCCATTCGGCCAGTTTATTCCGGTTGGTTGACGCGCTCGCCTGTTTCAGCTTTATGTATTCTACGATCGCACGCAAGTGTAAGTCGCGGCGCTCGCGCAGTAACCGCAAATCCGCCTTGTCCAGCTTCGGGAACAGCTTGTCCGGTCGCTTCGCGCGTAGGTTCACTACACGGTTAAACTCCGCACCGCCGCCGCATTCCCGATCATGGAACAGCCGCGCAAATCCCATTTTCCAAACATACTCGACCGCTGGATACTTGCAAAACAGCGCATAAAACGCGATCGGGTCGTCCAGTAGCCCCACCGCCTCGCCGGGCGCATATTGCAAACAGCTCCCCTGTACGGTTTCCTCGGTCACGCCGTCCTGAAAATCATCCCGTGTAACGCCATAAGCGCCATGCCACCGCTTAAAGCATACTGTTTTCACTGGCTGCCACGGTTTCACGCCTTCAAACCAGTTACGGCTGCGTGTCCACTTGAGCGCACCGCCCTCACGGAAACACACGCGGCAATACTCGAAAATGTCGTATTTATCCGCGTTTTCAAAATCGCGGTTCATGCTCACCTGAAACGACCGGAACCAGATATCCTGCCCCTCGCCGCGCGTCCATGTGTGGAAAGCAAACTGGATTGCCTCCATCCGCGCCCGATCTCTCCAACGGCCCGCCGTGACTTTCGCAAAACACTTCGGACAGCGCAAATAATGCTTTGCTGTATGCTTACGATCTCGCTTCTCAAAAAACCGCTGTCCGCACGCCGTGCAGAACATTTCATATCCATCATCTGGCGCGCCCAGCACCCAATCAAGATCATCTGACTGCGCCACCCGGTAAAACAAGAACTCTTTATGCTCCACGATCGCGCTGATCCGCTCGCTCACGTCCGACGCGCAGAGCGCCGGCGCGTCCTCCGCTCGTCTCATAGCAGATCGAGCAGGTCAATGTTTCCTGCTCCCTCCGTTGCAGCTTCGCTTGTCTCACCCAAGCACTTGGGTTTTTGTTCATCAAACACCTCTTTCGGCAACTTGTAAAAATCACTTACAACTTGAATCACAGGATTCGCCATGTCCAAGCTGTTGCACATGTATCCACAAAATCCGCCTTTCTGATGCTTCTTCGCGTAGTCACACAGCGCCTCATAGCACTTTGCAAGGCTCATACTTTCGTTCTCAAGGTCCGCGGCAATGATTTCCGCAGCCTGCTCGCTTGCCGCTGCGATCATCAGCACGACCTCTCCGATCTGCCGCGCACCGCTCTCCGGCCTCGCTTCCTGCACCTTCTGGCGAATCTTTTCCATATTGTTCATTTGACGAACCTCCCAAAACCTGCTATACTTGCAGTACCTTAATATTTTGTTAACCGGCTGTCGAGCTTCTACCCTCGGCAGCCGGTTTTCATTTCCTCGAATAACCCTCTCGCTCCGGCTTGTCCGCATCGGTCAGCAGCCCGCGCGCATCCCGCTCCGGTGTCAGCACCGCCTCGCGGATGCTGTACGTATTTCCGAATGCGTTCCTTCCCGTGGTCTCGATCACCTCAAACCGCCCTTGCGGATAGCGGTATATCACGCTTGCTTGCTCGCTCCGTTTCTTCGCGTCTCGCCTGCTCAATTTGTTTTTCCATCCTTTCTTTTTGCGCCCACGCGGCGGCAAAATCATTCACCGGCCGCGCCATCGGCCATTCCTCGCCCGTGCGCCCCATCCGGCCCATCAAGCTATATTCGACCTCACCGAATACCGTCTTGTACGCGATCACCCGCAGCCGGTCAACGCGCACGCGTGGCATGTCCGCCGTCTGGCAGTACGCACGAACCTCCAGCCCGCTAAATTCCCGCACGGCGCGCCTCCAGTCGTTGCAGCAGCAGCTTTTCCAGCCGCGCCCGCTTCGCCGCCGCCTCCTGCTTTTTGCGTCTCGCGTCCTGCTCGCATCGAACAAGAAACAATTCCTGTATTCGCTTCTGCTTATACCGCGTAATTCGGTCGTTTGTGTGCTTCATAGCTTGTCCATCTCCCGAAAAAACTCGGCCTTCCGCGCGCTGCGCTGGATGGCCTCTTTTTCTTTCTTCTCAAAAGCGCTGATGACTGCTAGCTCATGCAATGCCACAAACAGCCCGCACCCGCAGCCGATCAGGATCATCACAAAAGAGATTCCGCTGCACCAGTCAGCATCCCATGCTGCGGCGGCCACGCCAATGATACCGCCGCAGCAGTATGCCGCCGCCTTAAACGCCCATTTCACTTTCTTCCAGCTCCCTCATCTGAATCCCGTATAGCACCTCGCCCGTAACGTCGAGCATGTGCTGGATTCTTCTTTGGATTTCCTCCGGCGATGCATCCCGGTAGCAGTCATCGTCAATATGTACCTTCACATGCCCGCATTGATACGTTTTCACAATTGCCATCGGCACCGCCCCCTTTCCATCATCCTATGCCGTTACCAGCCTGTCCGTTGCATGTCCACTGCCGTTCCTTCCTGGGCGGCGCGCTCATAGGCGTAGCGGGCCAGACGTTCCATATATGCTTGCTCTTTCATGGCCTCCGCGGTAAGCTGCTCCTGCTGCTGCGACAGCAGGTTTCGCGCGCGGATTTTCAAGGTCTCTGGCGCATCCGGATCGTCAAGAATCTGCGCGGGCGACATCGCCTGATATTCGCTGATAGGTCGTTGCATTGTGTTTACTCCTTTACTCCCATGCGTTTCTTTGTCTTTTTTCCGATGCATTCCCATTGATATGTGCCGCCAAAAACGCCAATCCTGCGTTTGCGCTTATTCTTTGGATTTGCAGAAAGACACCGCATCCCAAACAATATTGTCTTGGCTGCATTATCTTTCACGCCCGCCTTGCGCAACGCCATATAAGCGCGCTTTTCGCGTTTTTTTCGCCGGCATCGCATATCGTACTGCACCAGAATTGTGACACCAGCGACTTTAGGATCTGAAACCAACTGGACACACTGTTGCATAATCAATTCACCTTCCCGCCGTTGTTATACATCTTAAAGACTTCGGAAATATCAATTCCCGCCTTTTCTTTCTTGCTTCTTTTGGCTTCTCGGTTCCACGCCTTAAGCGTGTCATAAAGCCGCTCTCCCAATTCCTTTACATCTTCCTTTTTTTCCGCTAATCTTGATTTCTACTTTCATTTTATCGCTCCTTGTCTTTCCATCCCCTTCCTGCTACAATGAAAAGCAGAAAAGAGGTGTCTTTATGACTTCCATGCAATACGCGGTCTTAAAAGCGATCCAACAGAATACCAGCGAAACCGTTTCTTATGTGCCTTATTCCGTCTTTTCCCGTCAAGTGCCAAACTGTCCGGACTCCTTCAAGCTCCTGTCTCTTCTCCCCTCTGCGTATTTTGATTCGCAAAAGAGTGAAGTCAACGGTGTGTGGGAAGCGTGCTTCTGGATTTCTGCCGAAGGCATTGACGCAATCTCGGAATATGAAAAGAATCAGAAACGGGATAAAGTCGCTTTTATCTCGCTATCTATTGGAGTTCTAACCTTTATTGTTTCAATCCTTGGCCTTTTTAACTGATAAACCTCTTGGCGAGTGCTAAAATGCTCACCGCCAAAGATAACCAGCTCACTACCCACGCAATATCTTGCGTTCTCTTCCATCTGTCTTCCATGTCAACAAATGACTTCCGAATTTTCATCCTGCGATGCCGTTCTTTTGCTCGCTTGAATATGTTCTTTGATGGTTTCAATTCCGGCGCGCTCAGCGCAAGCTGTCGCACCATTTCGCGGTTTCCGCACAAAAATCCGATGCGAAAACCCCATTGAAACATTTCCGTTGCGTTGTCCTGCGCATGAAAGCGCGCCTTTTCATCGTCCGGGAAATCCTTCTCCAATTGTCTGTTAAGCCGCTCGAACGCGGTTTCCATTCCGAACTCGTCTTTCTCTGCCTTTCCGCGCTCGCTGGTCTCGTATTCAAACAGAATCGCTTCTAATTCAGGTACATATGACATAATCACCCCGCCTTTCCTTGCTCGTCCGCGCGCGCGAACAGCACGCGCCAATCCATTTCCGGGAAAATATCCAGTATTTTCTCGACTTCTTTTAGCTTGAAGTCGAACTCGCCGCGCAGCTTTTTGTACATGGTGCTCTCGCCAATGCCCAGCCGTTGCGCCATCTCGCGCCCCGTTATCTTCCGCTTGAACATTTCCAGCTCCAGATTCGGATACATGCCAAACACCTCCATTTTGTAAATTTTCTGTGACGTTCCTAAAAAATGAACGTTTATCATTGACGCAATCCCACCAAAACCTTATACTTTTATTGACCCTTAAACGAGGAGGTGATGTCTTTGAAACCACTGAAACTTAAGGTCGGCTTTCAAATGACATTCCCCTGTTCTGCCCCAATGTAAACCAACTGGAAAAACAGTCAGGAAACATGCATGATGTAAAACTGTTTTATTCTCCCATAGAAGCATCGTTGCGGATGTCGGTGGCCGGGAAACCAGCGGTCACAGAGTGCAAGGGATTTGGGTGGGTTTCATGCTGCTCCGTATATCTGTCGCAACCGGATATGCGGAGTATTTTTTGCGCCAGAATCACCATCAATGGTAATTCTTGAGTATATGATATTACGAACGATGGTGATTGTCAATACTATTTTCCCATTGTCCGTAATTCTTTATTGCTTCCTCTCTTTTTTTGTGTTATTGTAAAGACATGGAAGGAGTTGGCTTGATGAACCTAAGAGAAAAACTTGAATTCTTAATGAGCCGCGATAACATCACGAAAAAAGCTGACCTTGCGCGTGACCTTGATATTGCATACTCTACAATTGATAACATTTTGAAACGCGATCATTTTGATAACGTGAAATTTAGCACTCTTGAAAAACTTTGTGACTATTTTCATGTTGACTTGCGTTATCTTATCAAGGATGAAATCACCGACCCGAACTATGGTCTATCTTCACTTTCTTCATCCGATTTATCCGAAGATGAAACCCAGCTTGTCGAGGACTACCGCTCAATGAACGATGAGGGCAAAGAAAAAGTCCGCGATTATGTCGCAGACCTGAAAGATAATCCCAAATATAAAAAATGTTCTGAATCTCGCATGGATAAAGAGGCATAAGTAAAAAACCGCCCTCTCGGACGGTTGAAATAAAAGGAGGTATCCCCATGAAAAAGAGAATCCCCGCTGTTATCCTGATGTTTTCCTTGTTTTTGACTGGTGCTTTTGCGGCAAACACCTATCAAAAGTCAATTAACGTGGAATATGGCATCTCGCTTTCAATTAACGGTCAGACCCCCAGACTAACTGATGTAAACGGCAAAACTGTGCAGCCTTTCGTCTATGATGGAACAACCTATGTTCCCATCCGCGCTGTCGCTGAAAATTTAGGTGCAAATATCAGCTATGACGGAAATGCAAATAAGGCAAGTCTTGTTTCCTCGAATCAATCCTCCGGCATCAGCGAACAGGATATTCAAATTATTTCTGCCATAGAGGATATGGAAGATATCTCAAACGCATATATTTCTATTTCAAATGGTTATAGCACTATATGCAGCGCCATTCTTTCTGACTACCCTTATGATAGCTCTATTTCCTCTCTTAATTCCATTATTTCAGATGCAAAAAAAGAAGTCCAATCATTAAAAAGCAGATTGAAAACTTTGTCTCCCTATATGGTTTCTGGTATGTATGATGATTTAAGCGGAAACATTGTCCTATTGGAAGATTGCATTTCTACTGCGGAAGTGTGCCAAAATATCGTTAGTCATTTGCGTTCTAATCCATATGATTTTGATGCAATTGAAGATCTTATGGATGGTTATTCGTTGCTTAGTGAAGTTGCAATGTCTGTTGGTACCTCTGCTGAAAACGCCTTTAACCAATGGGTACAAATATTGGCTAATAAAGCATAAATCAACGCCCCGCGCACCGCGCGGGGCTTACTTCTCAAAGGAGCTGATACCATGCCCACACAATACTGCATTTATCTCCGTAAGTCCCGCGCCGATCTGGAAGCCGAAGCGCGCGGCGAAGCGGACGTGCTTGTCACGCACCGTAAAACGCTTTTGAGCCTTGCCGAGCAGCGCGGCTATACCATCGGAAAAATATACGAGGAAATTGTCTCCGGCGATACCATTGCGGACCGGCCGCAAATGCAGCAGCTGCTGTCTGAGGTGGAGGCGGGGCGGTGGCATGGTGTCCTTGTCATGGAGATTGAGCGTCTTGCCCGCGGTGACAGCATCGACCAGGGCATTGTCACCCGGGCTTTCAAATTCTCCGGCACATATATCATCACCCCCTCGAAGATCTTCGACCCGAATAATTATTATGATGAGGAGCATTTGGAGTTCGACCTCTTTATGTCCCGCCGGGAATACAAAATGATCAACCGCCGCTTGCAGGCCGGGCGGCTCGCCGCCGCGCGGGATGGCCGATGGCTGGGCGGCAAAGCCCCCTTTGGGTATGATTCGCAAAAGCTGCACCGCGAAAAGGGATATACCATCGTTCCCAACGCGGACGCGGAAACCGTTCGAACCGTTTTTCAGCTGTATGTCGATAATCCCAAAATGGGAACAATCCGCCTGTGCCACCGCCTGAACGAACTTGGTTTCCGCTCCTCCACTGGCAAGCTGTTCAACGTCGGCATCATCAAGGATATTTTGCAAAATCCTGTTTATGCCGGTTTTATCACATGGGGACGGCGCGGCACGGTAAAGGTCGTAAAAAACGGGCAGGTATCACTCACCTACCCGCGCAAACATGAATATCAAATTTTTCAGGGACGGCACGAACCGCTTATCTCACAGGAATTGTGGAACGCGGCGCAGGCAAAGCTGCGTGCGCGCTCGTTCGCGCCTGTTCCAAAATCCAAGCAGTTGCAAAACCCGCTGCGCGGCCTTCTGATATGCGGCAGCTGCGGCCACAAGATGCAAGCACGTCCGCAGGACGGCACGCGCTATATCGTTTGCCATCATTATTGCGGCATGGTCTCTTCCCGTATAGATGAGGTGGAGAATGCGCTCATTCTCGCCTTGCGCCGCTGGCTCGCGGACTATCAAGCGCCCTCCAAGACAACCGCCCAACCCTCCGGCGATCAGGCCGCGCTGGAAACGTCCCTGCAAAAGCTCAATGCCGAAATCGCCGCCATTGAGGAACAGCGCGCACGCGCCTTTGAACTGGTCGAAACTGGCGTCTATACGCCCGAGCTGTTCAAAGAGCGGCAAGCCATCCTTTCTGCCCGGCGCGACGTGCTCACCCATGCCGCCGATCAGGCGCGCGCCTCGCTTGACCAGCTCCTCCGCGCCAATCAGACCCGGCAAGCGCTCATTCCTCGCGTGCAGGCTGTCATTGACACCTATGCGCAAACCACCTCCGCAGAGGACAAAAACGCCATGCTCCGCTCCATAATCTCTAAAATCGTCTACCAAAAAACCACCAGCGTTTACAGCGAATCCGGCAGCGACCTCACCTTGACCATTCACCCCCTCATTCCCGATACCCACAACTAACAACATACTGGTTACTACCAGTCATAGCCGTAGTTGGGGATGCCCATGAAAATCTTTTCCGGCGGGAGCTGCGAGACCGCAAAGCGTACCACCTGCTCAACCTTGTTGATGGGCGCTACCGCCATCGGCTCAGAAAGCGCATAGCCCCATTCATAAGGTCATCAATGATACCAGCAGCATATTTCTGTCTTTAAGAATTAAGTTAATTTTTTTGAAATCTTCACCGTTCATTCATTTTTGCATCAATATTAAATTCCTTCTTTATAGTCTCATTCAACAGAACTTTCTGATAAATATAAAACATAAATGGCAATTCTTCATCAATTCTCCACCATTTTGCAGATAAATGCTCAAAATCTGTATTCAGCTCTTGAAATTCATCAGAAATATATTCCATCAAATAAAAATGATTAACTTTATTTACGTCAAGCGCGACAGCTGACTCATCATAGGAATATGAATCTATCTTTCTTAGGCATCTAAGCTTTGTAGGAGATAGCCCTGTTTCTTCTGATACCTCTCTTATTGCAGTTTCCTCAATCGACTTGTCACTTACCTTTTTATGTCCCTTTGGTAGTACCCAACTTCCATCGTCCCTTTGAACAAGTGCTACATATGTATTAGAATTATGTCTGCAAAAAACGAATCCTCCCGCAGACACTTCAATATCAAAATGTTCTTTATATGTTTTGCTCAGTTCAGAATTATTAACCCACAAATCATTGAAGTGCTTTTTTAGTGATCCATAAAGAGACCCATAATCCTTTTTTATTTCAAAAACAGGCAAATCTCGAACCTGTTCTGTAGGAGATTCTGCATATGTGGATACGAAAACGCTATCGTCAATCATTATAAAACGAAAGTATGGCTCCCCCTTCTGATATTTGATACCGCTTTTTTCCAGTTTCAAATCCTTAATAAATTTTTTCATTCCCATTTCTACAATAATATGGGTTGAACTTAGCTCGCTTTTAAAATCATCTAACGACTCATATTTTCTCAATGCCATAATCCCCCTGTTTACCCAAGCGGAATTTGGTGACAAGAGAATAATCTTAAGTCGTTTTAATCGCCAGTACTTTTCTACCTCTGCCAGTGAAATCAGCGAACTGTCTCCTCCAAAAAACTCCAACCCTTTATTGGCGAGAATTTTAATTTGCAACGCATTTTGTGCTTTCTCTACTATGAACGGCTTTGCCGCATCCAAGTTTTTAAACATTTTTATCGTAAGATGATCATTTTCTTTCTTTTTTGCGACTCTATATTCTGTAGAAAGTTGCGGTTGATCATCATTCGTCTGTAAATTATGCAGCCAATTTCTTAAATCAATTTCCCCTTGAGTTTTCTTCCCGTCACTAAAATCTATGTATGTGATTCCTAGCAGATCTGTTGGAAGTTCGACATTTCCACTCTTTACAATAATTGACCTTGTCCTGCCAAGCCTTCCTGAAAAAAGTCCATGTTCAAAAACCACATTATCCCTTGGCTTGCCAGCATCTTTTCCCCTATACCATATTCTATCATCACTTGAATAGATAAAGATTGATCCCTCGATATTTTTTCTACTTATCATTTCTTCCAGATTTTCAAGAGTACACTTTCCCGTTTGAAAAATAGATGGACTTTGATTCCATCGAATTGGATTACCTTTGCATTCTTCTACAATTTTCGCAATTTGCAATAAAAGTCCATTTTCATGTGACTCAGTTGAACTTCCAATAAAAATATTCACCCAGCAACCCCATCCTTTGTTTCAGCAATCGTCTTAATTAAATGCTCTAACTCTGCAAAGCCAATTTGTAACGTTTAAAACACTATTAACACAGTATCATAGACAGCTAAAAACGTCAACACAGATAATAGTTTAGACTAAAGGCCCTTCACATGTCCTCAAATAAGTTAAACTGGGCTATTCGTTAATAACATAAGCCCGGAGAGCAATTCTCCGGGCTTTCTCGTATCCAAATCGAACACCGTTATTCCACAATCTGATCTAACCGCCCTGTCCATCGATTTCCATCCTTATGGGTTCAGCTATTGTTGCACACAGCTTGTCACTCTGCACAGTGGGTTCAAATCAAAACATTCACTTCAAAAACCAAAAAGATCCAGAAATTCTTCATTTTCTCTAGAGATGATACCCGCACACGAATTAGATTGCTTCCATCACGATGAACATTATGCATTGAACTTTTTACATAGCATATCTCATGGCTCTGTATGGGATTTATCTACTTTATCCTGTTCTTCTGGGAGCAGTTCTGCCAAATATGGCTTCAGTTCCAATATCAACTCATACACTTTAGTGCACGGATTTCGTTGAGACGGCGGCATATGATCGTTATATACCTGATCCAGTTTTCGCGCATTTTTTACTGCCCTCTGCAAACCACCATTTACGCTCAATACTGGAAACAGTTTATTTGCCTCATGTGTCTTTTGCGCATTTGGCGAGGACAAATCCGCACCCATAATATTGTTAAGTCGCGATGACCAGTCACTTGTCGAAGCTGCTGCATCATAATAATTGCGATGCAAACAAAGCCATAATTCAAAGCACACGTTACTCCAAGCAACCCCATACCCTTTTGATTTAGCTTTACATATTGCTTCATCAAAATCCGGAAAGTTATCTCGATCAAACACTAACCAGACATGTTGATATTCTTTGTTACCTCTCGCAATACATTTCTCAGCTTCTTCAAGAAGTCTCCCTGTTCCACACCCTTTTCCTTCACAGTTGATTACTGGACGAATATCAATCTGCCCCTTAGCATATTTATCATCAATATACTGTCTCATCCCGTCGAAATAACCGGGCTCTGTTTTTGTCCCTTCTGTTAGAATCAAATATGAATCCGGTGCCATCGATCTCGTACTATGCGACCTTTCCTTGGGTATTCCGCTTCGACGCTTATTAAAGTAATCTCTGTTCATTTTTAACTCTCCCCTAAAATCGGGATTGCACCGTAATTACCAGATAGATAATTCTTTTGTAAAGAAGCATCATTGCGTACCTTAAAATCAGCCAAAGAGAACAAGTTAGCTTCATTTCCTTTTTTTTCAACAAACCAAATCTGATCCCTACGCATATATTTTTTATCCAGTAAATTGACATCATGTGTTGTGAAAATCAATTGTTGCCTTACATTCGATTCATAATATCTGTTTACAAAAAATTTTGTCAACAAAGGATGCAAGTGTGCATTTATTTCATCAAGGAAAAATGTCCACTCAAAATCTAACTCATTTCC
Source organism: Clostridiales bacterium (assembly GCA_019421385.1). Classification (GTDB taxonomy): domain Bacteria; phylum Bacillota; class Clostridia; order Oscillospirales; family Butyricicoccaceae; genus Agathobaculum. Next base: position 18,995 of record JAHZFK010000016.1, on the reverse strand, counting down.
AATCATTAAATATAACGTCAATGCTTTTATTGTCCCTGCTGACTCCTGTTCAAGCGGCATAGAATATCGGTTACCTGCGCTATCCAAATGAATTGTATACACTTGTGGCTCTTGATTTTCTTGCCGATACACTTCAAAATCAATAATATTTACATCAATTTGTCTTAAATAGCCAATCAGCCTTTGCTTATCCTGTTCTTTACTTAATTCTTTTTGCAGCCCATTACTAACGAATTTCAGACTCCTATTTGCATAGCTCACATCCCAAACAAATAAACTCCTCATCGCCATTCCTGCGTCTCTCCAAACATTATCAGATAACTTGATTTGTTCAAAGAAAGTCAAAAGTAATACTTGTTCTCGCAAACCTGAAATATATTTTTGGCATTCTTCTTGGTCAACTCTACTACCAAACTCGACGCCATGCCCCATTTCCCTTTCAAATATAACATCTTGCTTTCCACCTTCTGGCGTGACATATAACCACTCATAAAGAATAGTTGAAGCATCATAAGCAAAACCGTATTGATACTCTGTATTATACAGAAACACGCATGCTTCAAATTCAGTTGGTTCGTGTGAACTTATTTGGTCAAATCGAAACGGATTATAGTATTTTTTTAGTGAAGATTCGCCCTTTAAATCAATTACCGGGTTTTCTTCCTTAGACAGATTTGACATTGAAGATATTAACATATCACGAAAGCATTCTACAGCTTTGATTAAATTGCTCTTACCACTTGCATTCGCGCCATAAATCGCTGCAGTTCGCACCGCATTCCGATTGCCCGCTTGCATTACATGATCCGGCAACTCTTTATATGCCTTTACAGCCCGCATATCAAAAAAAGCTTCTTCTCGGAACGGGCCGAAATTTTTAAATCGAAACCAAAGTAGCATTCCATATCCCTCCTATTGCTTATTATAACCAACTCTCACCATCATGCCAATGCTTTTGCGAAAATTCCGTATTTTTTCTTACTGTCGTTTTCCTTCTCACTTCGGGTTTTTCTATTCATATCAACTATTCAAATTATCAGTTCATATCTATTATTGACCTCTATTTTTATCCAAAAGAAGCCTATGCATTATCTGCATAGGCTTCTCTCATTCTACGTTTTAGATACAAAAATTACGATTCTTTCACAATCCTATCCAGCAGCGCAAACATCTCGCCGCGGGTGATGGGATCATCGAACCGCGTCTCGTCGATGCGTACGCCCTTGGCGATCAGGCTGTCATAATACTGCTGCGCCCAGTGCTCCTTTGCAGGCTGCTCCGGCTCGGCCGGGGCGTCCTGCACCCCGTCGTCCTCCGGCTCGTCGTAAGCCAGACCCAACGTATCAAGAATGCCCTTTGCATACGCCACGCCGAATGCCTGCTGCTCGGCCAGCGTGTCTGCCTGCTCAGCATCGGCCTTGGTATCGACGAACACGCCCTCGCAAATCACTGCCGGCGCGACCGTCTCGCGGATAAAGGCATAATAATCGCCGCTCGTGCCCTGCCGGGTCTTGACCCCACGGCTGTTCTGGCCGATTGCCTTGACGTGCTTCTCGATATTCTGCGCGAGCGTCTTGCCCGCGCCACCGCGGATGGTGTGGAACACCTCGAAACCGTCGCCGCCGCCCGAATTATTGTGAATGTCCACTGCCAGATCGGGCGCGTAGGCGTTGCACTCCGCGATCTCCTGACTGACCGTGTCGTTCTCGTCCTTTGTGCGCGACATTTTCACGTCTACGCCGTAAGTCGTCAGAAAATCGCGGCACGCGGTGGCCATCGTGAGGTTTACGTCCTTCTCTACCAGATAACCCACCGCGCCGGGGTCGCTGCCGCCGTGACCTACACCGATAAATACCTTTTTCTTACCCATAGGATTGCCCTCCTTGTTTTTCTTTCTCATACATACTACGCTGCACACCGGCCTGCCGTCCGTACCCTCTTTCTCCGGGGCAAACAAGTAATTGTCCGAAACGCGGTACATGCCGGTGCTGCCACCCGCGTCCTGCACCAGCAGCAGCTCGATCGTATATCGCCCGGCCGCGTATCACGCCACCTGCTCCTCGGTGCAGCCGTCCGAGGACTGCACGACAATGATGCGGCCGTCGGCCAATTCGCCGATCATGTTGCGGCTGCGATAGGTGGACTTATCCAGCCCGGACAGCACCACGCCGTCGCGCACGGCCACTTTCACGCCCGCGACCACGTTGCCGGGGCTGACGGTCAGATGCTCCGCCGTGCCACCATAGCCGCAGTCCACGTTCTTGGCGCGCAGGTACTGTAAGGTGCGACCCTTGATGACGCCGTATTTGTCACTGCCGCTGCCGGTCATGTTGAATAGGCAGAGGTTATACACCACGTCGGCCCGCTCCTCCGCCGCCCATGTTTTCAGTGTTTTGGCGGGCTTGCTGGCCGCGCCGTAAGGCGCAGCCGCGAACCAGATGTCATATTCCTTGGGGTCGTAAATATCGCATCGGATGCTGCTCATACTTTCTCCTTCCCGGGGCAAACAAAACGCCCCGCCTTGACTTTGGCGGGGCGCGTGGTATAATATCTTATACAAGGGGCGCTGTCGGCAGACGGCTGACCCTAAGATTTGACTACAAAGTAGCCGCTATCTCTTGGTCGGAGGGGCGGCTACTTTGCATATATGACGAAAATATGTAGCAAAACTGCTGCACATATGAAAATTCTAATGAATTTCATGTCCATATGCACCACCTCCTTTTTACAGGAGAGTGGTCAACCGCCCGCCGCTGGGAACGACAGCGCCCGACATATTATACCATCGCGCGCCGCGCTGTGTCAATTTGCCGCCTTTTGGCGGCTTTTTTCATCTTTATTTTCCTGTTTGCGCATTGACTTCGGGCAGACCCGCAATGCTGGTCAGCAACGACACGATTCCCGCCAGCGCTGCGCCGGAAAACACCATCGCCCAGTTCACCTCGCCCATCGCAGCCGCCGCGCCGATGACACCGATCGCGGACTGCGCCACGGTCTTGACCGCACGCACACCTGCCGCCTTGATCCACAGCTTGGTCTTTTCGCTCATTTTGTCGTTCTCCTTCCTGTTACAGGCTTTTCATATCTCGGATATCGTGCTGCACCTCAAGCATTTGTCCCTCGAGCTTGTATGTGCGCTCGACGACTTTGTTATGCTCGGCAACCTTTTTCTCAAGCTGCTCGATGCGGTAATTGGTCAGGTTCGCGGAAAGCATGATGCCCGCGAACGTGCCCGCCAGTGTGCCGACCAAACTCATGCCCGCGACGATCACTTCCACCGGCAACGGCCTCCCCTCCTTTCTCACTTCCGCGCCCCGTGAGGGCGCTTTTTTACATCCTTTGGTCAACCCGGCAAAAGATCACCTCCCGCGCCGGTGCGCGAGCCTCGCCGCCAGCCGGTGCAGGGCGTTCTCCAGCCACACAGCTGCCGCGCTGAGGAAAAACCACGCGACCGCGAACTGCAAGCACACCTGCCCCCAGAGATTGAACGGCATGTCGGAATAGTCCCAGACATTCCAGCCGAGCCAGCGGTTGACCACCAGCCCCACCAGCAGCTCCAGCACGGTCACGATCATCGCGCCTTCCAGCATTTGCAGCCACATCGGCGGGTGATCCTGCCACTCGTCCAACAGGCCGATGAGGGCGAAACACACCCCGCCCAGCACGCCCATCGTCCAGTGCGAGTGCCCGCGCCACAGGGTTTCAATTCCCATGTACACCACGCCACCGATCACCGCAAGCACAATATGTAACAGCAGTTTTTTCACATTGCAGCCTCCGTTTCCGCTACCGCGCCCGCCTGCGTCAGAATCTCCTGCATGTGCGCCGCGAGATCTTCCGGCAGCTCTGCACCGTAGGTGATGCCCGCCAGCTCTGCCGCGTCTGCGCGCCTGATCCATTCAAACAGATGGTTACAGTAGGTCGTGTGGTAAATGATATGCGCAACACTGGCCTGCGCAATCGCATTGATCTCCTCCGCCGTGAAAATGCGGCAAAGCGTGTCGTCTGTATGGTATAGGTAAATAGGTGCGCCCTTATCAATTTCATTTTTCGCGGTTGTCAGGTTGATCTGGTCTTTCTCGGTCAGCGAGAAATGCTCTGTGCCCTGCGTGGTTTCCACGTCCATGCCCGCATAGATGGCAGCCTCGCTTGCCGCCGATACTTCGGCGTGCTTTGCCGCGCGCTTTTCCTCCAGAGGTACCGGGTCTGGGTGTTTCGCCTCCCACGCGGCCAGCTCCTCGGCGGTCGCGCCCTCGACCCACGTTTCCGCTTCCTCGTCCCAGCGGGGTTTGACGAAGCCTGTGCCTCCCGCGTGTTGTTTTCTATCCGGTGTAGTGTCAGAATCGATCAGCATTTCTCCCGCCTGTAACGTATAACCGACCACAGTTTGCTTCTCATCATCTGTCTGCACCAACACATAAGCTTTGTAAAACCCTTGTGCATCAATGACGCAGCAGCTTTTTTCGATCATTTCGTACCTCCTGTGTCAATAACCAGAAATCCATGAAGATTGATTGGCCCGGAGTATCCTGTAACATTGTGACCTACTGTTACCATACCATTCGTGTAAGCCGTTACCAATGCAGGGAAATATACAGACATAGATAACACGGCTGCTCCAACAACAGTCTCCCCTGTGGGCGCAAAAGATTGTGGAAGAGAAAATATTTCTATAGTGTTTTCTGGGACGCTTTCAAAATACAACGAAAAAAACGCCACCACTCGACCGAATTGGTCTTTGGAATAGCTGTTTTTGAAACCATCAAGCAGCGTCGCTCCATTTTTCGGGACGATTGCATGTTCCTGTGGTGGTGTGGCATTTGCTTTGCCCGCCAGCTCCGCCGCGACGGTCGTCTCCGTCCAGTGCGCGGCGTTCCACGTCTCGCCGGACGGAATGGGCGTGTTGCACTTGTGCAGCTTCCCGCCGTGCGTGCAGTAGTCGCCCACTGCATAGCTGCCCTCCGGATCGTATGCCGCGGCCACCGCAACAGCCAGCAGCACCAGCTGGTCGATCTTCTCCCAGTTCTCGTTGAGCGCTTTCGGGATGTTGAACGTGTTCGCCCCGTCCGTCTCCGGGTCGTAACAGAACAGCTTCAAAACTTTGGTTAATATACTCATGCCCGCCTCCTAAAAAGCAAAATCGCGGATCAGATGGCTTTGCAGCTCGTCTATCGTCATGCCGTGTACCTCGCGCACCAGCAGATAGCGGTAGAGATACTCATACCCGACATGGCTCGGCAGCACCTCCAGCAGCACATCCGTCAGGCTGGCAAGGTTCGAGGGAACGCCGTAGTCACCGTTGAACCGAATCTGCACCTTGTGTTCGCGCGGCAGTTCGGTGACCTCAGACTGCCCGTTGATATAGCTGTCCGTCAGGTTTTCCAGCATGGCGGCCGTCACGGTCTGCGGCGCGCGCAGCTTGGCCTTGACCCGGCTGCGCCGGTCGTCCAGCGTGTCGGTTATCTGCGGGGTGACGCCGTATTCGCGCTCCCAGTGGACGACGCCCCATGTCGCGGTGTCGATGGTCAGCTGCGCCAGCCAGTCGAGCGCCCGCGCGCGGAACACCTCGCCCAGCACCCAGATGATGCCCGCCGCCGCGCCCACCTCCGGGCTGTTCAGATACCGCTCGGGCAGCAGGTCGGTCAGCTTACGTTCCATCAGCTGCCGCCTCCTCCGCGATACCGTTTACCGTCACCGCGCCGAGCATTGGGATCTCATCCGCGTCCAGCGGCACGTTGTCCGTGCCGCCGCCCACCAGCAGATCCGCGCAGTCGGTCACGCCGGGCAAACTCATCACAATCACCAGCACACGGTTATACACCACCTCTGCGCCCTCGGTGAACGCGATTTCGCCCAGATACTCAGCCAGCCGTTCGGTGAGTTCTTGCTCGGTGGCGGGTTTGGACACCGTGCCATCGGTTTCCACGGTTACACTGACCTCGACCGGCACACCCGCCGCGCTCTCAACCGTCACCTCGGCAGTGACCGGCCGCTGCGTCTCAATGTAGGCCGCGACTTCGGCGCGCAGTTCCTCCTCGACCGGCCGCAGCGCCATGTCCGCGATGATGACCTTGACCGTGCCCGGCCCGTCCCAGCAGCGGATGACCGACGCCGCACCCACGCCGTTGACCGCAAGCGCCCACTGGTGATAGTGCCGGTCGTTGCCCGAGGTCGGCGGCGTCTTTTTGTAGGCGTCCAGACGGGCAAACAGCGCCGCGTCCGTCTCCGGATCGGTACCGCCCGCGGCGGCTTCTTCATTGGTCAGGGCGGTCACGCCGCTGACCGCCTGCTGCATTCTGATGATCGCACCCGCAGGCACATTGTACGCCGTGCCGACCGCATCCGCCGTCGCCGTGACCGTGCCGCTGCCCGATTCACCCAGCGTGAGCGCTTCGTCGGTCGCAAAGCCCAGCCCATCCTGCGTGACGCACAGCGTGCCCGCCGGAATGGTCGTACCCGCCAAGCCGGTGAAGGTCAGCAGAACACTCGCCGCCGTGCCCGGCTTGCGTGTGATGCCATAGCCCGCCGCGTTCTTGTCGATGAAGCGTCCGCTCGTCTCGTCCACGAACGAGATGGGCACCTGTGCGCGCAGCGCCTGCAACCCCTCCCAGAACACATACGCGCCGGGCGCAAGGATGATTTGCAGCAGCGTGCCCTCGGCGGTGGACAGCCCCAGCTCGTCCGAAAGAAAGGCGCGCAGCATGTCTTGAATGCCCTCCGGCGTCAGGCTGTCAAAGTCCTGCGCAAGCAGCGTCGCTTTCAGTGCGTCCAGCTGCGTTTGCAGCGTTTCGGTTTTATCCGACATCGGTTTCCACCTCCATTTTCACCTCACCATACACACTTTGAATGGCAAAGCCGACCGTCAGCCGGTCGTCCACCACGGCGATCGTCGTGCCGGTCACCGCTGTGATATAAGGACAGGCGAGCAAGCACTCCTCGATATAGCGCTGCACCTCGGCGCGCTTGGTCTCCGCCTGATAGCCCTGCCCAATCAGCATGTACGTTTCGTTGCCGTAGTTCGACGAAAAACACGGCCAGAGGAACCGCTCGGTGTGCAGCGCGTTCCACGCCCACACCGCGACCGCTTCCGCCCGCTCGACCACCACCGGCACGCCTTGTCGCAGGATGGGAACGTCGTTTGCGAAATCCCACGCACATTCGCGCAGCACGGGCAGCTCTGCCGCCGGGGCGGCTGCTGTCGGCTGCAAATACGGGAAAATACTCTCTTCGGCCATGGTTTACCCTCCTTCCATGATGAGCAGCACGTCGTAGTGCTGCTTATCTGCCGAGCGCAGCAGCAGGACACGGTCGCCGCGGGTCACGCCGCGCCGCAGTCCTTCAGCAAAGCCCCAATCGTCCTCGTCAAGCGGCAGGCCGTCCGCCTGCACCGCAACCTCGCCGTCGTGCTGGGTGTCCTTTGTCACATGACCGAACACCAGCGCCGCGCCCGTGCCGGACGAACCGCCGCCGTTTCCCAGCTCCCGTGCCAATTCTGCCAATGCGCTCATGTCTCCACCTCACTTCCGCTTTCGCTCTCGCGCATCTCGTTGCGGAAATTCAGCGTCAGGCGGCAGGTGTACACCCCGTTCTGCCAGACGTGCGTGTCCTCGTCAATCCAGCAGGTGTTGGCAAGGCCGGTGTACGGCTCGGCAATGTAAATGGTGTTGCCGGTGATGAGTTTTGTGTGCCCAAGGCAGGTCACGCTGGCGCGCCGCTCGACGCCGTTATCCGCGAGGATTTCCTTTGCCTCGGCGGTTGCGTCCTCGCCGTCCGACTGCGTCAGCACGTCGGCCAGCAGGCCGTACCGTTTGACCGCCGCGTTGTCCGAAATTTCGCGCACAAAGTTGCCGTCGCTGTCCACGATGATGACGCGGTTTTTCATGTTCTCGATGCTCTCGCCGTAGGTCGCGGTCTGCAAATTCGTCCCGCGCTGCAGGATGACCGACTGCGGCGTCACCGTGCGCTCAATCACATCCAGCCGCAGCCCGGAAAAGCGCAGCAGATACTTCTTGCCGGTTTGCTGGCTGGCCAGCGTGTAGGCCGTGTCGATGATGCGGTAAATCTCGGTGGCCGAGAACTTGCGCCGGATGGCGACGCCCGTTTGCGCCAGCGACCCGACGGGCACGCCGTAGGTGCTGCACAGCTGCCGCGTGATGGTTTCGGGCGTTTCGCCCGTGTACTTGCGGCTCGCGCGATTTTTCTTCAAATAAAAGCCGAAGTCATAGCAGGTGACCGACATCGTGGATGCGTCGGTCGATTTGTCCTTGCTGGCCACCACCCCGGCAAACAGCGTCTGATCGCCCACGCCCATCGAAATACCGCCCGCAAGCGGCAGATAGACATAAGGCAAACGCGGGTCGGTGGCCGAGACGATCATCTCCAGTTCGAGCGACCGGCACACGCTGTCCACGTCGCCCGACCACGCGATGCGCCGGAACATGTGCGACACGTCCCACTCGCCCTGGTCATTGCGCACATGCACCCACGGTTGCACATATTGGTATTGCTCCATGTCTCCCGCCCTCCTTTACAGCGCCGACGCGGGCGGGATCTTCAGCACGCTCCCGTCGTAGATGAGGTTGGGGTTTGGGATGCCGTTATAGGCGGCAAGTTTGGGATACAGGTTCGCGTTGCCGTAATACTTGCGGCAGATGCCGGAGAGTGTATCCCCCGGCTGCACCGTGTGGTTCTGCACCGCGGTCTGCGCGGGTGTTGCGGTCGCGCGGGCGGGCGTGGACACGGTTGCCGTCTGTCCGGAGGACGTGCCCTCGTCGCCCACCAGCCGCACAGGGTTTGGCTGGCGGTGCCGCCGCATGGTCAGCACGCAGTAGTAGTCACCCGTGCCCTCCTGCTGGCGGTATTGCAGGTTCTCCAGCAGCACCTCGCACTGCGTGCGGCTGTCCGAGACGATGAACCGGCACACCTGCTTGTTATCGCTCGTCAGTTCGAAAAAGTCGATATAATGGAACGGCTCAAGCACCGTGGTCGGGTCATTAAAGGGGTACGCCTGCACGGGCAGCATGAACTCCAGCCGCTCGGTAAACAGCGTGCGGTCGCCCGCAAGATGTACGTCGCCGAAGCCGGTGAGGTTGACCGTCTCGATGTTCACGCCGTGGTCAATGAGATATTCCTTTGGCGTCACCGGCAGCACGACCTCCTGCCCGGTGGTCAGGTTGACAAAGATGATGCGGCGCTTGCGGGGTCGATAAGCTGCTGCCTGCTGGGCGGCCAGCGTGCCGACCATATTGCCGATAACAGCGCCGCCGATGATAATGCCGCCTGTGATAGCCATGAGGCGCTCCTCCTTTCCCGATGTGGATCAGCGCAGCGTGCGCCGCGCGGCTAAGATACGTGCCGCGACCGCCTCAGCGATCGCGCCAATGTCGCTGTCCTGCCGGACGGTGTAGTTGCCGCCCATATTGATGACCACGCCGCCCGTGCCGCCCTGATCCTGCGCCCGCACTTCGCGCGCGGTCAGCACGCGCTCGCCCTCGTGGAGCAGATAGAGCATGTTGTCACGCGGCACGCGGTCTTCGCCGATGGCAGCTCCCATATCTGGATTACTTGAATAAACAACATCGTCACCACTGTTACTATCCGTTGATGTACTGCTGTACACCACCGGCACAGTGATCGTATCCGGCACATAAGCATTGATTGCTGAACTGATGCCTTCGGTCAGCTTTTGACCGAGTGAATATCCTGCGTTTTTATATGAATCCCCAGCACCGGCAGCGATACCGTCCGCCAAGGCGATATTAGCGGCGGTCATAGCATCAGCCGCATCGGACTGCATATAAGTGCTGTATGCCAGCGATTCTGCCTCGCCTTTGAGCGTTCCCAAGTCCGTCCGAGCCGCAAACACCTCTTCCTCCGACGAAGCGGAACTCTCAATGGTCGCCATGGCATTCATATACCGCTGGTGCAAATCTTCTACCTGCGCGGCAATTTTAGCATCCATATCCGCGGGTATTTCGCCGGTAAACATACCGTTGAACACGTCCTGATAGATGCCTTGCTGGAGATTTTCCGCATCGGCCTTAAATCGGCCAAGCTGCTCGTTCAGCTCCATCATCTTCTGCCCAGCTTCACCCTCCAGCCAGTCAATCTGGTCGGACATGCCGATCTTCTTGCCCTCGTTGTAGCCCTCGCCCATGGCGTTCTGCATTTCCTGATTCCAGCCCTCAAGCGTGGAGGACAGGCCCTCAAAGGTCTTGCTCTGCTGCTCCATGGCGCCGGAGTACATCTGCTCCATGTAGGACTGGATGATCTGCACGGCCTCGGTGCCCGCGATGTCGCCGCCCGAAATCATGGAGTAGGCGTCGCCCTTGCTCACGCCCTTAGCATTTGCCAGCGCGCCGATCGCGTCAATGCCGCGATCTTGCAGGATGTTCAAATCCTCGAGCGTGGTCTTATTGCTCGAGCGCATGCGGCCGAGCGCGGTGGACACGTTGGTCATATCTGCCGCCGTCATGCCGAGCGCCGCGCCTGCATCGCCAACCGCGGTCAGTGCGGGAAGCATCTCATTCGCCGCGTAACCGTAGGTCTTGAGCGTCTTGCTCATGGCTGTCAGGTCGCTGTACAGAAACGGCGTGACGTTGGCCATGGTTTTCAGTTCACTCAGATATTGTTGCGCTATATCCTTCGAGCCGAACAGCGTCGTGAATGATGTAAGATCGGTCTCGCGCTGGCCTGCCAGTGCCGAACCACTTTCCAGATCGGCTGCCTGTCGCTCCTGCACAGCGTTGTACTGATCCTGCACATAGCTTTTGAACGCCTCGTCGCGGCTTTCAAACTTCTGCGTCGCAGCCTCGATGCCGCCGGACACCGCGCCGATCAGACCGCCCGCAGCCGCGCCAATAGCCGTACCAACACCGGGCGCAATCATCGAACCAGCGGCCGCGCCCATGGTCGCGCCCGAAATCGCGCTGCCGAGGAAAGATTCAATCGCCGCGCCGTCGGTCGTGCCGTAGTACGAACTAAAGAACGCCCCCGCAGCACCCGACAGGCTATTGCTCAGCATGTCACCGAAGCCCGCAGTCGCCAGCGCCGAGCCAACCGTACCCAGCATTGAGCCGGAGCTGCCCGCCTTGGCACTGCTCCCGCCCGCCGCGCTTTGCCGATTGGCGATTTTGCTGTTCGTACCGGCGAGCGTCCGCATACTTTTCTCTGCTTCGATCGCATTCGCATTGACTGCTTTTAGCTGGCTGGCCAGATTATTCAGCTCAAACTGCTTATCTTTCATGGCCAGCTCATCCGCTGCGTCTCCCGTTTCTTCAAAGCGTTTTTTGGCTTCTCGCAGTTCATTTTTGACCTTTGTCATATTGAGCTGCACGGAAACGCGCGTCTTATTCAACGTATCAAGGCTTTGCTGTAACGACTCGATGCTTTTCACGCCCGTGCGCGTTGCATCTGCGATTTTTTTGAGGGTCGTGGTGTAATTGTCCTTCGCGCTTAGCGCGATCGAAACGTCAGGCATGGGCGGCGGCCTCCTCCCGGTGCAGTTTTTCGCTCTCCGCCCGCCAGCGGATGCCCTCGAGTGCCTTGGGCAGGCACTCTTTTAGCACAAACGCCTGCAGCACCAGTTTCTCGCCGGGCGGGAGCTTCAGATAGTCGGACGGCAAGACGTGATGCTGCCGAAAGAGCAGGTACATCAAAAACGTCTCGTCGTCCTCTCTCAGTTTTTTTCGATATCCGCCAGCAGTTCGAGCGTGGACGCGCGGTAGCCGGACAGCTTCTCGATCGCGGCCTGCAAGTCCTCGATCTCGCCCGCGCGCAGCATCTTGCGCACCACCTCATATGGCGTCACTGCGCCGCACGCCTGCTGCAAACGCTTATCGCGCAGGTTGGGTTCAACCACGCCCGCCGTGATGATTGCCGCAGCGAAATCCGCGCCGCTCGACATTTGCTGGATCTCGCGCACCTCGTTATAGCTCAGCTCGCGGATGTGGAACACGACCGGATTGCCGTCCGCGTCCGTCCAGCTCTTAAACTGCAAAAGCTGCTCGCTGGGGGTGCGCTTGCACACGTCCAGCAGGCGTTCAACTGTAGTCGGGGTTTTCTTTTCGTTAGCCATATTCATTTCCTCCTGTTATCGTGGCTGGATCAGGTCAAGGAATCCCCATTTAGTGAACGTAAACGGACACTCGACCTGTCCCTTGGCTGCCAGCTCCCAATCAATCAGCGTCAAATCATCGAATGAAGCGTCGTAAATGACCACACGCTCCGCGCCATAGGCATCCGGATCATCGAGCAGCGAGATCAGCTTGACGCGCGTATCCTTGCCTGCCATGAGGTTGTCGCTCATCTTGATTGCCATGCGGCTGTTTACCTTGTGGAATCGGATCGTGCCCGTGCCCTTGGCGCTCATCAGCTTGGTATCCACCATGAACTGGCAGCACATCGGCACTTCCTCTTTGTTGGCTACGACCTTGGCCTGCAGGCCGAGCGTTTCGCCGCAGAACTCGTCGTCCATCCATGCCTGCCCGTGCGTGCCCGAAATGACGCGCGAGGCAGCATCCATGCTTGCACTCATGTCTGCACCTCCCTTTTATACCGTGATATGCATCGTGACATCTTCGATCGCGTCCACGATCGTGAACTTGCCCACGAGGAACACATGCGAGCCGGTGTCCGCGTGTCGCAGCTCATCGTCGCTCATTTCCTCGCCCGCGTCGCCCAGATAGTCGCGCACAGCCTCGGTGTCGATATCCAGCGACGAGCCGCCCTCGAGCAGGATACCCGCCGCCTCCAGCGTCTGGAAATAGCTGCGGCCTGCCGTCACAAGCAGCATGCGGTTGTCGTAGGTGTTGGCAAACTTGCCGATAAAGGTGTCCTCGATGGTTGCGCGGAAGTCCGCGTCCACACGGTCGATGACCTCCAGCGCCTTGATTTTCTGGAAAATCGGGCCGTGGTCGCGGCTCGTGGTGGTCAGTGAATTGACCGCACGCGCGATTTTGACCTGCCGCCCGTCGTGAATCAGAATCAGCTTGCCCGCGTCAATAGCGGCATCCGCCGTTTCCTTGTCCAGTCGGGTAATATCGGTCAACTCTGGCAGCGGCGCGTAGGTCGCACTCATCGTCCACGGTGTGCCCGCAATCACGCCCGCAATGCGCGAGCAATACTGCGCCTTGGTGAAGCTGTTTTCGCCATCGGTCATGCCGTCCGCGTCGAAGTTGACGACCGGATCATAGTCTGCCACCGTCTCGGGCAGCACGCACTTGATATGGCTATGCGCCGCGCGGCGCTCCTTGAGCCATGTCACCATCGCCTGTGCTTCCTCACTTGTCAGGTCGGGCGGGCCGACCAGATAGTCAACCTCCTGTGTGGCAAAATACGCGAGTGCCTGCGTGAGGTTTTCGTCCTCTTCGCCGGTGACGTACACATACACCGCCTTGGGCGGGTTGACGTACCCGGCAAACGCCCGCTCGAGATACGCGCGGTTTTCCTCGCTCAGCTCGGCGGGGATTTTGGTCGCGCGCGTCAGGCGATGCGCACCTGTCTGCGTGGTGTCGCGCACAATCACGCCGACATAGCCCTTGTCGCCCATGGCGATCGTCAGCTGCGCGGCGGTCTGGAATGAAATATCAATCGAAGGCAATCCCATGCCTTATTCCTCCTTTGTCTGGCTCGGCTGCGTACCAAAAGCCACGTCTGCAATGAGCGGCTGCGTGACGGGTGCCGCCGGGCGGGTGTCCTCGTAGGTGACGGTAATCGTCACATCCGCGATGTCGAGCGAGCGCGACACATCGACGCGGGCGGCGGTCAGCTTGCGGTCGCCGCAATGAAGCGCGCCGCGCTGCAAGAACGCCGCGGTCAGCGTTTCGGTCACGTCATACAGGCGGGCGGTTTGGGTTTCGTAGCGGTCGCCCACTTCATCGGCGCACTGCACCGTGATCATCTGCTCGACCTCAACCACCGCCGCCGTGCGGCTGGTGATCTTGCGCCCCTCCGGACGCAGGAAAAAGCTCGGCCGCTCAAATTGCTCGGGCAGCACGTCGATATACACCGTGCGGTCGGGGTAGAGCCGGACAAGGATCGCGTTGATCCCATCCATAATCTCTTTGATTTTCAGCATTTAGCGTCCCTCCAGTCGGCCCGCAACCTCGCGTCCCCATCTGTCCACCTCGCTTTGCAGCATGTGCGGCAGCGAGGGACGCGCGGCGTTGTAAAACCCGCGGCCGGACACATACAGCATCTTGATATGCGGTCGGTAGCGTGGGCTGCGCCCGCTCGGACGGCGGATCGCATGGCCGTTCTCCAGATAATTTGTAATCGCGTTCAGGCTGTCCGGGCCGCTGTCGGTGCCGGATGGACGGACAGCCGCGTAACCGCCGCCCGATCCGACCACGCGCGCTTGCACACCGCTGATATGGCCGTGCGCGTCGTTGATTTTGCCGCGAATCTGACTACGCACCTCGGATTGCATCCGCGCGCCCAGCCGTTCATGGATGGCGCGCTGGTCAGCGCGCTTGCGCTTGACCTCCGCGTCGCAGCGCTTGGCAAACTGCCGCAAGCCGTCTGCATCCTGTGGCATCAGGTGTCCACCTCCCGCGTGATCTCGTACTCGTTCTTGAACTCCGAGAGCGTGTGTTCAATTTGGACACGGTATTTCCCGTCACCGATCGTCACGACCTCGCCCGCCCGCAGCGTGACCGCCTTGGGGCAGATGGCGACGAGCGTATGCGTCAGCGTGTCGTGCGTGTCGCCCTGCGCAAAGCCCGTGTATTTCTCGGTCAGGCACGCTGGAAATGAAAGCACACGCTCGGTCGAAAGCGTCGGATTGTTGAGCGCGTTCTTCTCGACCTTGGTGCGCTGCACGGTGCAGTTCACCGGCTCGACCTGCACCGTGGACAGCTCGATGTGCCCGCGGTCGGGATGCGTCAGTTCCGCGAGGAACAGGAAATGTCCCCGCCAGCGCAGCGCCTGAAAAAGCGTCAGCGGCTGGTGTCGCAGCGTGACGCGCCACTCCGGGCGGCTCACACCGACTGTGGAAAACAGGCTGCGCTTGCCGGTCTGCTCGACCTTTGCCCACGTCGTCTTGCCCTCCTGCCAGTCCCAGCCCGTGCCGTCCGGGTTTTCCACAAGGCTGAGGATTGTCACGCGCTCCCGCAGTTCACCCGCCTGCACCATCGGCCGCACCTCCGTAATTGCACCGGATTTTGAGCTGATTGAACATCTGTCGCACGAGCGGCGGCACGGTCTCCAGCGCCTGCTGGGGTGTGTCCGCGCCGCGCGCGTCGTACATCTGCAAGGTCATCGCGTGCACGATGAGGTCATGCTGGGCGGGGCTTACGTCCCGCCGCACGCCTGCGCTCGAAAGATAGGCATCGTTCGCCTGCATCAGCCCGGCAATCAGCTCATCGTCCTCGTCATAGTCCACCTTCATGTACCGCTTGCACGCGTCCAGCCGCTCCTCCAGCGCAGCCTTCTCCTCGGCGGTCATCAGCCCGCACCCGGCAGCGTGATCTTGCCCGCAGCGACGGCCTTGTCGTCAAACTTGGCCACCGCCAGACGGGTGATCGCGCGCACCTCGGTCGAGTTGGTGTTCCACGCATTGCCGCCGACGTTGGTGGACGCAATCTCCATCGCCTGACGGCGGAACAGCGTGCCGAAGCTCTTAAAATCGCCCACATACAGCGGCGCGGTCGTCTTGTTCGGCAGCACCGCGTCGCTCACCACATGCACCGCGCGACCGCCGACCATGTACTGCGTGCGGTCAGCCGGATTGACCTGCAGCAGCGGACGGCCGTTGCCGTCCTCAAGGCTGTCGAGGAAGTTAAAGCCACTCTGGTTGGTCAGGAACGACGCCGACACGCCGAAAATCGGGTCGAGCGTGGTGTTGACCAGCTTCTTAATCGCCTTGAGCGCGCCCGCCTCGGTGATGGACGCCGCCGCGCCGTCCAGCGTGGTCAGCAGCGTCAGCAGCAGCTTGTTCTCAGTGATGACGGCCTTTTTGCCCAGCCAGCGGGACAGGTACGCGAGCAGGTTCTGGTCGGTGTCTTTCAGCAGATCATTCGACACCGGCACGATCAGCGCATAGTCCTCTACCGTGAACTCGACCTTGGCAAATGCGGGCTTGTCGTCCTTGCTGATCGTGCCCATCTCAGCAACCTTGGTGAAGCCGTTCGTCGGCGCGGTGTCGCGCACGCGCGAACCGGTGTTCGTGCTGACGGTTTCGACGGTGAACAGCTCGCTCAAGGGGTTCAGCGCGCGCATCTGCTCGCGGATCATGGTCTGGATGTCGGACGGCACGATCAGGCCGCCGTCCGCGGGCGTGCCCTCGGTCATGCCCTCGTTCTTCACCGCGCGGTGCACAATGTCGGCGTTCTGCAGGTAGCGCGTGCGGTCTCCTGCCGCGCCCGCGCGCACGCACTCGCAAAAGGCATGGATGCACTCGCTCGAATTGACCGGCGCACCAGCTGCGCCCTGCGCCGGGGCGAGATTCTGCGGTTCGGGTGTCGCGCTTTCCTCGGCCTGCATCAGCGCTTTCACGCGCGTGATCTCTGCGCTGATCGGTGCCAGCTCGGCCTGCGCCGCGTCAAAGGCGGTCTGGTCGCCCGCCTTGTCAGCCGCCTTCATTCGATCTACGATCTCTTTGGCCTTGGCCTGCAGATCCAGCAGTCGCTTCTTCATATTGTTTTTCCTCCTTGTCAATACAGTTCTGCCTCGGCCAGCGCGATCGCGCGGGCGCGGGCCTGTTTGGTGTCGGTGTTGTCGGTGTTCAAATTGGACACCGGGTTACCCTGCTGCGCCTCGCGGTACGCCGCGCGCAGCTTCTCGATGTCCGGTGCGCCGCCCGCGGCGTTCCAGACGTTCATCGGGTTCGCGCTGCCGGTCTCACCCAAAATCTCATCCACCAGACCGGCGTCCAGCGCTTCGCGGGCAGTGAGGAAGGTTTCCCTGTCCATCATGCGGCGCAGCGCGTCGCGGCTGGTCTTGCCCTGGCACTTGTGCTCGTAGGCCGCGAGGATCGAGCCGGTCACGGCTTCGAGCATCTGCACGCTCTCGCGGTGCGCGACCTGATTGCCCTCGGTCAAGGTGCTCGGCAGATGGATCATCACCTGTCCGACCGGGCTTGCCGCCACGGTGTCCGCGCCCGCCATCACGACCGACGCGGCCGAACCGGCCAGGCTCTGCACCTCGGCACGGGTGTGGACGTTTGCCGCGCGCAGGATGGAGTACATCTCAAAGCCCGCGTAGACCGAGCCGCCGCCCGAGTTGATCTCGAGCACGAAATCCTCGCCCGCGGGGTTGTCCGCGATCGCCTGCCGGATATCCGCCGGGCTGACCGCCGCCATGCCGAAAAACCGGTAGATCGGCGCGTCCTCGTCCGAGGAAATCACGCCTTTCAGGTTGTATCTCATGTGGTTTCACCTCCCCCATTGTTTGCCGGTGCATTACGGTTGACCGAAAGTTCGGCCCACAGATCAAGCGGCACATAGTTAAGCGACGCCTTGCGACGGTCGCCGCCCGGCACGTTCGGAAGATCTTCGAGCGCGCAAATATCGTCCACCGAGTAAACACCGATCTCGTTCATGGTCTTGAGCCACACCGCACGCGCCGCCCAGTCGCCGCGCAGCTCGCCCATCATATTGCGGCGAAATTGCAGCCCGGCGGCCTGCTCACTCGAGGTCAGCAGCTTGTAGGTGTCCTCCTGCTCGTGTGCCGCCACAATTGGGCTTAGCGTTCGCTGCATGTATTCGATGGCTGCCTGCACGTTGGAGTTGTAGGTCTGTTTGCCGACACCCAGCTTGTACAGCGGCATGTTAAACAGCCGCGCCACGTCCTCAATGCTGGCGGCCTTGTTCTCGATGAACTGCGCGTCACGGTTGCTGGCCGTAATGGGCGTGTACTTCATGCCGAAGTCCATGATTGCCGTGCGGAAAGCGTTGTCTGCGCCGGTGTACATGTGCTCCCACTCATGTCGGATCGCATCTTTAAGGGAGATTTTTGTTCCGTCCGGCAGAGTGATGTCCGGCTTGCTGGTCAGATCGGTATCCGTGTACAGGATGCCGGTCAGCTTTGCGCCGTTCTTGTAAAACCCGACCTCGTATTTCTGCGCTTGCAGCGCGGCTTCGATGGTCTCCGCGCCGCGCCGCAGGTACGAAACGCCCTCCAGTCCGTCCACGGAAAACGCCTTGTAGTGCAGCACGTCAGCAGGCCAAAACTTGCGGAACTCCCCCGTTCTGGGGTTTGTCCCGATGTACCACAGCCGCCCGTTATCATCCAGAAACGGCTGCATGTAGCCGGGTGCGATCGGCAGCAATTCCTGCGGTGCACCCCAGCGGTCACGCAGGATGAGCGCGTAGGCGTTGCCGTGCGCAATGCGGCGGCTCTCCATCAGCTTGTGATAGTCGAACGCCGTCAGCGCCTCAGTCGGGCGGCCGGTCAGCAGCCGCAGCGCCGGGTGGTCGGTCTGCCGCTCGCGCGTTGCACTGTCCATCAGGTAGATGGGCATTTTGGCGACGCTGTCCGAGAAGATCTCGATGCAGGCGTTGACTGCGGGCAGCTTCATCGCACCCAGCGTCTTGCCGTCGTACAGACTGCCGCCTGTATCCCAGCCCAGCGGGCTGTCCAGCGTCAGACGCGCCGAATTTGTCACGCGCCGCGCCATGCGGTCAAGAATCATCGTCCGCACCTCCATACCGCGCCAGCAGCCAGCCCGCGCCGATCAGCGCCACGCCGGTGGAAATCAGGCCCACGACCGGCGACACCATCCACAACGCGACCACGATGCACACCGCGCCGCACGCGGCAAGCGCATCGGGCAGGAATTTCATGATGCTTTTCATGCGTCGTCCTCCACGCCGTCCAGCAGCAGACACTCGCCGGTCGTGGCAATGCCGATGTGGACGAAAAACGCGGCGCGCGCCCGCGCGGGCGACCAGCAGGCCGTACCAGATCAGGAACGCGCCCGCCGCGGCCCAGCCCAGCGGCATCCATACATGCGCCGCCGCGACAGTCAAACACGTTCCGCCCGCGATCAGCAGCAG